>NZ_BDBV01000038.1 GCF_001613165.1 Nocardia mexicana NBRC 108244 | reverse complement strand
CGCCGCGGTCGGGGGACTCGATCGGCCGCATGATCGTTGCCGCGGAGTCCACCACGCTCCTTCGCGGTGCCATCACACGTCGCGGGTTGTCCATATATCGCGGGTTGTCCCTTGTCCTTGATCGATAGGCCCGCCACCGGTACGCATTCGAGGGCGGCCGACGGCGGGCGGCCGACGAACGACGGGACGGCCCGGACGCCGTGGAGCGTGCGCATCCTCGAATCCGCCGCCGGGACAACACGACTCGGCACCGACCCGGGAACGATTCGGCGAGCGGTCCGGGCCGGTGAACCCGATGCGGCGCTCATCGCGGGAGCCGCCGCCAGATCGCCCGCGGCACAAAGCGTGCCACCAGATACACCCCGCGTAGCAGGCCGGGCACCCAGACGCAGGCCGTGCGCCGCCGCAGGCCGGTGACGACCGCCTGCGCGACCTGATCGGGCGTGCTCGAGAACGGGGCCGGGTCCATGCCCTCGGTCATGGCGCCGATGACGAAACCACAGCGGATCAGCAGCAGACGAACACCGCTGCCGTGCAGCGCGTCCGCGAGCCCGCTCGCGAACCCGTCGAGACCGGCCTTGGTCGACCCGTACACATAGTTGGCGCGGCGCACGCGGAATCCGGCCACGGAACTGAACACCACGAGTTGCCCGCTGCCTTGTGCGCGAAGCAGATTCGCGAGCGTCGTGAGGACGCTGACCTGGGCGACGTAATCGGTCTGCACGACGGCGACGGCGGCGGCCGGGTCGCGTTCGGCCCGGGCCTGGTCGCCGAGCACACCGAACGCCGGGATCGCCACCCCGAAGCGGCCGTGGTCGGCGGCGATCTTCTCCAGTAGCGGCTGGTGGCTCGCGACGTCGTCGGCATCGAATTCCACGCGGTGCACCGCGGTCGCGCCCGCTTGTTCCAGGCGGGACTGCTGGGCGTCCAGATCGCCGCTGCGGCGCGCGGCCAGGATCACCACGCGCCCCGCCGCCAGTCGCTCCACGATCTCGAGCCCCATCTCGCTGCGCCCGCCCAGCAGCAGGATCGCACCCTCGTCGACGTCGTGTCCTCGCACACCCATGGGCCACAGTCTGCCAAACCGACCGGGTGCGGCCGCCGCCACCGCGACCCGCCTTGCTACCGTCACGGTCATGACCAGCGCCGACACTCGGATCGAACTGTCCCCCGCCGCACTCGAGTTCGTGACCGAGCGGCATCTCGCGACGCTCACCACGCTGCGCGCCGACGGCAGCCCGCACGTGGTCGCGGTCGGATTCACCTGGGACGCCGAGGCCGGGATCGCGCGGATCATCACCTCGGGTGATTCGGTGAAGGCCCGCAATGCGCGCCGGTCGGGACACGCCGTCGTATGCCAGGTCGAGGGCAGGCGATGGCTCACTCTGGAGGGCCCGGCAGAGGTGCTCGCCGAGCCCGCCGACGTCGCCGAGGCCGAACACCTCTACTCGCAGCGCTACCGCACCCCGCGCGAGAATCCGCGTCGCGTCGTCATCGCCATCCGCGCCGACCGGGTGCTGTCCAGCAACACCCTGCGTGGTGACCGCACCGAGTCCTAGCGCGACGGGAGGCCGGACGGCCGACTCGGTGGCATCCCGCTGCGGCAGGAGTACGTCGCTCGGCCGCCACAGCCGCTCGGCCGTCACCAGCCGAGCGCTCGAGAGGTTCCGGCCGACGCTCAGACCACGGTCAGTCCGTGCGGTCGGCGGTTCATCGGTTCGCAACCGTCCTCGGTGACCACCACGATGTCCTCGATGCGGGCACCCCACTCGCCGCCGAAGTAGATACCGGGCTCGATGCTGAAGGCCATACCCGGCTCCAGCAGGATATCGTTGCCGACCATGATGTAGGGCTCCTCGTGCACCGACAGGCCGATGCCGTGGCCCGTGCGGTGGATGAAGTTGCCCCCGAAACCGGCCTCGGTCAACGGATCTCGCGCGGCGGCGTCGACGGATGCGGCGGTTACACCCGGGCGCACGGCGGCGACGGCCGCGGCCTGTGCCCGCTCCAGTTCGCCGTAGCGCGCGGCGATCTCGGGATCCGGCTCGCCGAGCACATAGGTGCGGGTGGAATCGGAGTAGTAGCCCGGCTCGACCGGGCCGCCGATGTCGACGACCACCACATCGCCGGCGCCCAGGCGCCGATCCGACACCGCGTGATGCGGATTCGCCCCGTTCGGCCCGCTGCCCACGATCACGAAGGCCGCCTCGGTGTGCCCCTCCTCGACGATCGCCGCGGTGACGTCGGCGGCCACCTCCGCCTCGGTGCGGCCCGCGCGCAGCCACTCGCCCACCCGCGCGTGCACGCGGTCGATGGCAGCGCCCGCGCGGCGCAGGGCCTCGATCTCGCTGGCGTCCTTGAGCATTCGCAGCCGCCGCAGCACCGGGGTGGCCGAGACCGGCAGCGCGGTGAGCGTGTCGGCGATCGGCAGCAGGTGCAGTGCGGGCATGGCGTCGTCCACCGCCACCCGCGCCCCGGCGTTCAGCGCGGACTTCACCACCCGGTACGGATCGACGCCGTCGGTCCAGTCGAGCACCTGCAGCCCCAGCTCCCCCGCCGCCGACCCGGCCAGCCCCGCCAGCTCCAGCTTCGGAATCACCACCGACGGCGTCTCGCCGCTGGCCGGGACCACCAGGCACGTCAACCGCTCGAAAGACTGTGCCCGCGACCCGATCAGATACCGCAGATCCGGCCCCGGAGTGATCAGCAGCGCATCCAGCTTCGCCGCCCGCGTCAGCTCCGCCGCCCGCTCCAATCGCTTCCCGTAGACCTCTGCCCCGAACCGTGCCTCCGTATCCGCGCTCATGTAGATCGACATTACGCCGACCCCACGCCCCATTCCCCGGATCCGTCCACCCCACTGGTTTCGCGCACCCCCTGCTCGCTCACGCACACCCCGCACGCTCACGCACACCCCGCTTGCTCTCGCACACCCCGCACGCTCACGCACACCCCGCACGCTCACGCACACCCCGCACGCTCACACACACCCCGCACGCTCACACACACCCCGCACGCTCACACACACCCCGCACGCCCACACACACCCCGCACGCCCACGCACACCCCGCACGCCCACACACACCCCGCACGCCCACGCACACCCCGCACGCCCACGCACACCCCGCACGCCCACGCACACCCCGCACGCCCACGCACACCCCGCACGCCCACGCACACCCCGCACGCGCTGCAGGGGGTGCGAGCATGTGCGGGGAGTGCGCGGGTGAACACCTCTGGCCGTCGGGCTGTCCTGGGTGTGAGTTCCGGCAGTCCGCCTCGTAAGCCTCCCCGCGGGCGAGATGCCGCCGGATTGTCGGGTGGATCGGCTAGCGTCTGGGGCATGAGCTCACCTGCCACCGGGCCGCTGCTGCTGCTCGACGGGGCCAGCCTGTGGTTCCGTGCCTTCCATGCTATTCCGGAGAAGATCACCGCGCCCGACGGGCGGCCGGTGAACGCGGTGCGCGGGTTCACCGACATGGTGGCGGCGCTGATCACCCGGCACGCCCCGGCGCGGCTGGTGGTGTGCCTGGATCTGGATTGGCGGCCGAAGTTCCGGGTGGAGCTGCTGCCGTCGTACAAGGCGCACCGGCTGGCCGACTCGGGCGGTCACAGCGCGGGCGCCGGGCCGGATGTCGAGGAGGTCCCCGACACGCTGACCCCGCAGGTCGACATGATCCTCGCGGTGCTGGCCGCGGCGGGCATCGCGACCGCGGGCGCCGAGGGCCTGGAGGCCGACGATGTCATCGGCACCCTCGCCACCCGCGAGCGCACCGACGAGACCATCGTCGTCAGCGGCGACCGCGACCTGCTGCAGCTGGTCCGCGACGATCCGACGCCGCCGGTGCGGGTGTTCTACGTCGGCCGCGGCCTGGCCAAGGCCGAACTGTGGGGCCCCGCCGACGTTTCGGCGAAATACGGTGTGCCGGAACGCAATGCCGGTCCGGCGTACGCCGATATGGCCACCCTGCGCGGTGACGCCTCCGACGGCCTGCCCGGGGTCGCGGGCATCGGCGACAAGTCCGCCGCCACCCTGATCTCCCGCTTCGGCAGCCTGGACGCGCTGGTCGCGGCCGTCGAGGATCCGAATTCCGATCTCGCCCAGGGCGTTCGGGCCAAACTCCGGGCCGCCGAGGGCTATCTGAAGGCCGCGGCGCCCGTCGTCCAGGTGGTCCGCGACGCCGACGTCGAACTCTCCGGCCCGGACGTATTGCCCACCACCCCGGCCGATCCCGACGGCCTCCAGGCCCTCGCCGCCGCCTACAACGCCGAGAGCCCAATCAAGCGTCTCGTCACCGCCCTGGGATCCCGCGCGTCCTGACTGCCGTCCGGCCGGGCGACGACCGCATTCGCCGCCGCCCACCACTGCCGGGGGTCATGCCGCGAACAGTTCCCCGGCGGTCGCGCCGCCGAACATCCCCGCGGTCATGCCGCCGAAAGGGCGGCGGCCATACTGATCCCCGCCTTCACGAAAGGGGCGGGGCGGAACCTCAGCTCGGGCGGCCGACCTCGTAGGTGCCGTCGTCCTTGGTGACCTTGACGGCGACCTTCTTCTGCTCGCCGCCCACCTTCAGGGTGCAGTCGAAGGTCTTGCCGACCTCGACCTTCTGGCCGGAGGGGCAGCTGACGTCCTGGACGTCGTCGATGCCGTAGGAGTCCTTGAGCACCTTCTGCACGCCGTCCTGCACGGCCGCGTTGTCGAGCTTGTCACTGGAGAAGAACACGAAACCCAGCACGACCGCCACCACGACCACGACCGCGGCGACCGCGCCGCCGATGATCAGGCCCTTCTTCGACTTCTTCGGACTGCTCAACTGCAGCGGCTGCTGACCCCATTGCTGCTGGCCGGGCTGCTGCGGCTGGCCCCACTGCTGCTGACCGGGCTGCGGCTGGTTCCACTGCTGCTGGGTGGGCTCCCACGGCTGCTGCCCCGGTTGCTGCTGCGGCCACGACGGCTGACTCTGCTGACCCCACTGCGGTTGCTGAGGAGGCTGACCCCACTGCTGCTGACCGGGTTGCGGCTGGCCCTGCTGCGGCTGCCCCCACTGCTGGGCACCGCCCTGCTGACCCCACTGTTGCTGCGGCTGCGGCGATCCGCCCGGCTGCTGACCCCACTGCTGCGTGGGACCGGCCTGTCCGGGGGGCTGCTGCCCGCCCCACTGCTGGGTCGGATCGTTCGGGCGTCCCTCCCCTGGACCAGGGGTTTCGCTCGGTCCGTACGGGCCGCTCATCTGCCTGCCTCCACTCGCACTCGTCGTACACACGCTTGCCCCCCGCGTGAGAAAAGCCTCATCACGGTCGGTACACGCAAGCATCCAATCACAGTCGATTGCGCCGCGTCCGGATTGGCGGCGTTCAAGCAGCATCCACCGCCACCACGCCGCGGCGGATGGCCTTCACCGCCTTGGCCGCCGTGGACGCGACCTCGGTGTCGTCGGCGGTCTGATGGATCTGGTCGAGCAGGTCGATCACCTGCCGGCACCATCGCACGAAATCGCCCGCCGACAACGCATTTCCCTGATCCCCGCTGGCCAGCAGCGAGTCGGCCAGGCCGTCGCCGCGGGCCCACTTGTGGACCCCGGTCACGAAGCCGAGATCGGGTTCGCGGGTGGGCATCAGCTTGTGCCGGGCCTCGTCGGTGCGCAGCTGGCTCCACACCCCGACCGTCGCCCCGACGGCCCGCCGGATCGGCGCGGTCGGCCCGGCCGGGCCGAGGTAGCCGCCGGTTTCCTGCCGGGACTCGTACACCAGGATCGACACCACCGCGGCCAGCTCGGCGGCCCCGAGCCCGCGCCACAGTCCCTGCCGAAGGCATTCGGCGACAACGAGATCCGCCTCGGTGTAGATGCGCGCCAGCCGCCGCCCGTCGGCGGTCACCTCGCCCGCATCCACATATCCGCGCTCCTCCAGCAGCCCGACGATGCGGTCGAAGGTACGTGCCAGCGAGTTCGTCGTGGCCGCCACCTTCTGTCGCATGGACTCGGTCTCGCGCTGCAGGCGGTGGTAGCGCTCGCCGACGCGCGCCAGCTGTTCGCGATCGGGCCGGGTGTGCGCCGGATGCGAACGCAGCGCGCGCCGCAGGGTCTGCAGCTCCCGGTCGTCACCGCCCTTGGAGCGCGTGCCCCGGCGCTGCCTGCCCGGCGCGCTAATGCCGGTACTGCGGAGCGCGGACGCCAGGTCGCGGCGCGTGCGAGCCGTGCGGTGGTCGACGTGGCGGGGCAGTCGCATCCGTCCCAGCGGCTGGGCGGGTGTCGGAAAATCGGCGGCCGAGATCCGGCCCGCCCACTTGTCCTCGGTGAGCACCAGCGGCCGCGGATCCCCCGGCGACGCATCCGGTTCCAGGATCACCGCCAGGCCCTGGCGGCGGCCCGAGGGAATCGCCACCACGTCACCGCGGCGCAGCGAGGTCAGCGAGGCGACCGCCGCGCCCCGCCGGTCGGCCCTGCCCTGCCTCTCCAGGTCGCGTTCGCGCTGCTTCACCCGGTCGCGCAGCGACAGGTACTCGAGGAAGCCGTCGTCGTCGATCTGCGTGCTCAGCTTGCGCAACTGCCCCTCGTTGCGCTCGATCCCGCGCACCAGGCCCACCACCGACCGGTCGGCCTGGAACTGCGCGAAGGACCGCTCCAGCAGCGCCCGCGACTCCGCCGCACCCATCCGGTCGATCAGGTTGATCGACATGTTGTAGCCGGGCCGGAACGAGCTGCGCAGCGGATAGGTGCGGGTGGAGGCCAGGCCCGCGACCGCGCTGGTGTCGACATCGGGATGCCAGACGACCACGGCGTGGCCCTCGATATCGATCCCGCGGCGCCCCGCCCGGCCGGTCAGCTGCGTGTACTCGCCCGGCGTGAGCTCGGCGTGCGTTTCGCCGTTGAACTTCACCAGGCGCTCCAGCACCACCGTGCGCGCGGGCATGTTGATGCCCAGAGCCAGTGTCTCCGTGGCGAATACGGCCCGCACGAGGCCGCGCACGAACAGCTCCTCCACGGTGTGCCGGAAGGCCGGGAGCATCCCGGCGTGGTGCGCGGCCAGTCCGCGGTGCAGCGCCTCCCGCCACTCCCAGTAGCCGAGCACCTCCAGGTCGGTGCGGGGCAGATCCCCGGTGTGCTTCTCGATGATCTCGTCGACGATCTCGTAGTCGCCCTCGCGGCTCAGATCCAGCCGCGATCGCAGGCACTGATTCAGCGCGCCGTCGCACCCCGCGCGGCTGAAGATGAACGTGATCGCCGGGAGCAGGCCCTCCTGATCGAGCACGGCCAGCATCTCCGGTCGCGGCAGCGGCCGGTAGAAACGGCGCGGGCCACCCCGCCCGCGAGGGCCGCCGCCCCAGCCGTCCATCCGGTCCTGCTGTTCGCGATGCTTGATGTAGCGCACCAGGTCTTCGTCGACGATCACCTTCTGGTCGCCGGATTTCTGATCGAACAGGTCGAACATCCGCCGACCCACCAGCACGTGCTGCCACAGCGGCACCGGCCTGGTCTCGTCGACGATCACCGCGGTGTCCCCGCGCACGGTCTCCATCCAGGCGCCGAACTCCTCGGCGTTGCTCACCGTCGCCGACAGGCTGACCAGCCGCACATCGGGCGGCAGGTGCAGGATGACCTCCTCCCACACCGCGCCGCGGAACCGATCGGCCAGGTAGTGCACCTCGTCCATGACGACGTACGAAAGCCCCTGCAGCGCATCCGAACTCGCGTAGAGCATATTGCGCAGCACCTCGGTGGTCATCACCACGATCGGCGCCGTCGCATTCAGCGACTGGTCG
Organism: Nocardia mexicana NBRC 108244; assembly: GCF_001613165.1. GTDB lineage: Bacteria > Actinomycetota > Actinomycetes > Mycobacteriales > Mycobacteriaceae > Nocardia > Nocardia mexicana. Next base: position 64,545 of record NZ_BDBV01000038.1, on the reverse strand, counting down.
CCGGTCAGCAATCCCACCGCGCCGCGCCCGTAGCGCTCGACCAGGTCGGCGTACTTCTGATTCGACAGCGCCTTGATCGGCGTGGTGTAGAAGCATTTGCCGCCCGCGGCCAGCGCCAGGTGCACCGCGAACTCGCCGACCACGGTCTTACCCGCACCGGTCGGCGCGCACACCAGCACGCTGTGCCCGCCCTGCAGGGCGGTACACGCCTGCTGCTGGAACGGGTCGAGGGTGAATTTGAGCTCCGCGGCGAATGCCGCGAGTTCGCCAGTCAGCGACCGAAGTGTCACTTGTCAGAGGGTATCGGAGTAGTCCGACACGGGTCGCTGTGATTTCTCCGCCTGCGGCGCGACCGGCTCGGCCGCGCCCACGGGCTCGGGCGCGCCGACCGGCGCCGCGCCCCCGACGCCCTCCGGCCGCTCGTCCAGCGGCGAGGCCTCGTCGTCGGACAGTTTGCTCCAGTCGTTGCGGCGGGCGCGCCGCTTGTCGTTCAGGCGCGCGATCTGCACCGCGACCTCGAACAGCAGCGTCAGCGCGCACGCCAGTGCCAGCATCGAGAACGGGTCCTGCGGGGTGACGATCGCCGCGAAGACGAACAGCCCGAAGATCAGCCCGCGCCGCCACTTCTTGAGCTTCTCGTAGCTCAGCACGCCGATCATGTTCAGCCCCACGACCAGCAGCGGCGTCTCGAAGCTGACGCCGAAGATGATCAGCAGCTGAATGATGAAACCGAAGTACTGCGTACCGCTCAACGCCGTGATCTGCACATTGCTGCCGATGCCCATCAGGAAGCTCAACGCGTGCGCGACGACCCAGTACGCCAGCACCGCGCCCGCCACGAACAGCACCGCGCCCGCGCCGACGAAGCCGATCGCGTACTTGCGCTCCTTGGCGTACAGCCCCGGCGTGATGAACGCCCACAGCTGGTACAGCCACACCGGGCAGGCCATCACCACGCCGGCGGTCAGGCCCACCTTGAACCGGAGCATGAACTGCTCGAACGGCGCCGTCGCCAGCAGGCGGCAGGCACCGTCGGGGCTCAGCGCCGCGCGCTGCCAGGCGGGCAGCTCACAGTAGGGCCCGCGCAGGATGTCGCCGAGGCTCTCGACTCCGAGGAAGCCGTGCTGGTACCAGAGGAACCCCAGCACGGTGGTGAGCGTGACGGCGAACAGCGACTTCAGGATCCGTGACCGCAGCTCGTGCAGGTGCTCGACCAACGACATGGTGCCGTCGGGATTGACCCTGCGCCGGCTGCGCCGGGGGTCGAACGGAATGCGCATGGATGTGACTGCCTCGCTGGTCGCCTGGCCCGTTACCTGGACACGCGCGTCGCCCGCCACCGCCCGGCGCACGACAGCACTTATCCCGGGATGATCGTCTCATCCCGGGATCGACACCTCTGCTACGCCTTATGCGTTTCCGGATTCGCCTGCGGCACCGAATTCGTCGGCTGGGCCGGGGGCAGTTCCTGGGTCGCGGGCTTGGCGGGCTGCGCCGACTGTTCGGACTTCTTGTCGCCGTCCGACTGCATCTCGCTCATCTCGCTCTTGAAGATGCGCAGCGAACGACCGAGGCCGCGGGCCGCATCCGGCAGCCGCTTGGCGCCGAAGAGCACCAGCACCAGCACCGCGATGATGATCCAATGCGTCGGGCTGAGTGAACCCATCGATTACCTCCAAAGACTGTGGTATGTCCGATGCTACCGGACCTGGTACGGGGCGAACGCGCTCGTCAGCTCTCGTTCGCCGGGTGTTCGGCGGGGCGGTCCTTCGCCGCCTGCAACTCTGCCAGCAACTCCGGACCCGACCAGCTGCGGGGGTCGCCGCGCTCGGCGGCCTCGACGAGCTCCACCAATCGCGCGTTCACGGGAGTCGGCGTCGCGACCATCTCCCCCAGGGTCACGATCTCACCGGACAGCCACCCGATCTCGGTGCGGCGGCCCAGGGCCAGGTCGTCGGCCATCGATGAGCGGGCCATCGGGTCGACCGCCAGCACCCGTGCGGCAACCCGCGTGAAGACGGCGTCGGGCACGGTGAGCAGCCGCGCCATCATCCCCGGCGGCAGCGGGGTCAGCCGGGCCGGGCGAATGCGCGCGCGGCGCATCACCGCCAGCGCCTCGGTCTGCGCCAGCGCCAGGCAGCGCCGGTAGTCGCGCGTGCCGAGCTGCTCGCGCAGCGGCCGCCCGGACAGCGCGTTGATGGGGTTGTTCAGGTTCAGCAGCAGCTTGGCCCACTGGACCGGCCGCAGATCCGGATAGCGGCCCAGCTCCAGCCCGGCCCGCCGGAACAGGGGCGCGAACCGCTCCAGCGCCGGATCGTCCGCGACGGCCAGCCCGCCCTCGGTACCGCGGTGGAACCGGCCGCCGTCGTGGTGGACGACATTGCACATCACCATCCCGGCCAGCACCACGCACGACGGCAGAATCTCCCGGATCGCGGTGTCGTTGCCGATCCCGTTCTGCAGGCTCACCACCACCGTGCCGGGCCGGATCGGCTCGGCCAGCTGCTGTGCGGCCTCGGCGGTCTGCGCGGATTTCACCGTGATCAGCACCAGATCGGCGGAGCCGACATCGTCGGGCTCCGTGGCGACATGGAACGCCGTCGGGGCGACCCGGTCGTCGCCGCCGTCGAGATCGGTCAGCCGCAACCCCGATGCGGAGATCTCGTCGAGCAGCCGCGGGCGGCCGACGAAGGTGACGTCCGCGCCCGCGGCCGCCAGTTTCCCGCCCACGAAGATGCCGATGCTGCCGGCGCCGAGCACCGTCACGCGAAACGTCAAGCGGGACCGACCTCCTCGATCGCGGTCCGGTCGTATCCGGCACCGCCGATGCTCTCCAGCGTCTCGTAGGCCGACAGCGCGGCGCTGGAGCGCTCCCGCACCGCGGTCACCAACTCCGCCGGGCCCAGCACCGTCACCCCCGAGCCGAATCCGAGCAGCAGCCGCGCCATCCAGTCCAGCGTCGCGAATCGCATCGTCGCCTCGACGCTGCCGTCGGGATGCACCGCCACCCGGTGCATCGGGTACTGGTCCAGCACCCAGCCGTAGTCGGCGTGAACCCGTAAGCGCGCCAACGGGATCGAGGGATCGTCGGAGAACAGGTCCAGGGCCGCGGACTCGTCGGTGGCGTGGCTGGGCGGGCGCGCGGGCTCGTCGAGTTCGGTGGCCTCCTCGATGCGGTCGAACCGGAACAGCCGCACGCCCTCGGCCTGGCGGCACCAGGCCTGCAGATAGGAGTTGTTGTCCACCAGCACGATTCGGATCGGATCGACCACCCGCTCGGAGACGAGGTCGCGGCTGGCCGAATAGTACACCAGGCGCAGTGCCCGGCCGCGGGCCAGGGCCGAGCGCACGGTCGTGACCGCCGGGGCCTCCACCGGCAGCGCCGGTTCGGGACCGGCCCACCGGTCCGGATCGCCCGCGATCGCCGACTCGATCTTCGCCATCGCCGAGCGCGCGGCGGTGGGGTCGACCATGCCCGGCAGGTCCGCGATCGATCGCAGCGCCACCAGGACCGCGGTCGCCTCCGTGGAGGTCAGCCGCAGCGGCCGGTCGATCCCGGCGGAGAAGGTGACCTCGATGCTCTCCTCGGAGAACGACAGGTCGATCAGGTCGCCCGGGCCGTAACCGGGCAGGCCGCACATCCACAGCTGATTCAGGTCGTTCATCAGCTGTTTGGTGGTCACACCGAGCTCCGAGGCGGCCTCGGCGGCGCTGATCCCGGGATTGGCGAGGAAGTACGGGACCATATTCAGCAATCGCGACAACCGCGTCGACAGCCGACTACTCACGAACACCCCCGATCACGCCGACACCTCCGTGCGCTCGAGCACCGACCGCAGCCGCTCGATCACGTCCGCCCGGAGATCAGCGGGCGCGAGGACCAGCGCATCCGGGCCGAGGCCGGTGATCAGGCGGGCCAGCCAGTCGCGCGAGCGCACCGGGACCTCCACGATCGTGCCCGGGCGGCCGCCGATCTCCCGTTCCTCCACGGCCGCGCCGAGCCGCCGGACGTCCTGGCCGCGGCCCTCGGCCACCCACACCGTCGCGGTGCCCGTCACCTGCGCGGCGCCGGTCACCTGCGTGACGATCTTCCGCAGATCCAGGCCCTCGGGCTTGTGCACGACATTCTCGGGGCCGTAGGCGGTGACGTCATCGCCGATGCGGGAGAGCCGGAAGGTGCGGGTCGCGTCCCGGTCGCGATCGTGCCCGACCAGATACCACCGTCCGTGGTGCGTCACGACGCCCCACGGCTCCACATCGCGCATCAGATACGGGGCGTTGTGCGACATGCGGTGTTCGAACCGCACCGCGCGTCCGGCGTCGATCGCGCTCAGCAGTTTGCCCAGCGCCGCCTCCGACCCGCGGGTGCGGGCGGGCACCGCCGGTACCGACGCCAGCGCGGCATCGGACTCGACATGGATGCCCGCCGCCCGCAGCTTCAGCAGCGCGCCCTCCGCCGCCGTCGCCAGTTCCGGGGACTCCCACAGCTGCACGGAGACCGCGACCGCGGCGGCCTCCTCGCTGGTCAGATCGATGTCCGGGAGTTCGTAGGCGTCCCGGTTGATGCGGTAGCCCTCCTGGCCGGAGTACCGGTTGACCGCGCCGACCTCCAGCGGAATGCCCAGATCGCGCAGTTCGTTCTTGTCCCGCTCGAACATCCGGCTGAACGCCTCGTCGCTGGCGGAGTCCTCGTACCCGGCCACGCTCTCGCGAATCCGCTCCGCGGTGAGGAACTGCCTGGTCGACAACAGCGCGATGACCAGATTCATCAGCCGTTCGACCTTGGATATCGCCACGCGACACAGAGTAATCGGCCCGCGCAAACCTATGCGCGTCGGCGCACGATTACGCCATCGATTCGGTTATATCGAGGCGATCGGCGTGCATTGAGCCTGGTCGCTCGAACCGGGGCGATCGGCGCGCGTTGTGACTGGTGGCTCACATAGAAGCGATGAGGCGGTCCACTCGCTCGTCGACGGAACGGAACGGGTCCTTGCACAGCACCGTGCGCTGGGCCTGATCGTTGAGCTTCAGGTGGACCCAGTCGACGGTGAAGTCGCGGCCCGCCTCCTGGGCGGCGGTGATGAAATCGCCGCGGAGTTTGGCGCGGGTGGTCTGCGGCGGGGTGGTGACGGCGGCGTCGACCGCCTCGTCCTCGGTGACGCGCTTGGCCAGGCCCTTGCGCTGCAGCAGGTCGAAGACGCCGCGGCCGCGCTTGATGTCGTGATAGGCCAGGTCCAGCTGGGCGATCTTGGGGTCGGACAGGTCCATGCCGTAGCGGTCCTGGTAGCGCTGGAACAGCTTGCGCTTGATCACCCAGTCGATCTCCGTGTCGACCTTGGCGAAATCCTGCGCCTCCACAGCGTCCAGCGTGCGGCCCCAGAGATCGACCACCGCGTCCACCTGCGGATCGCGCTCGCGGTTGCGCAGGTGCTCCACCGCGCGGGCGTAGTACTCGCGCTGGATGTCGAGGGCGCTGGCCTGGCGCCCGCCCGCCAGCCGCACCGGGCGGCGGCCGGTCAGGTCGTGGCTCACCTCGCGGATGGCGCGGATCGGGTTGTCGAGCGCGAAATCGCGGAACGAGACCCCGGCCTCGATCATCTCGAGCACCAGCGCCGCCGTGCCGACCTTCAGCATGGTGGTGGTCTCGGACATGTTCGAATCGCCGACGATGACGTGCAGGCGCCGGTACTTCTCGGCGTCGGCGTGCGGCTCGTCGCGGGTGTTGATGATCGGGCGCGAACGGGTGGTCGCCGAGGAGACGCCCTCCCAGATGTGCTCGGCGCGCTGCGACAGGCAGAACGTGGCCGCCTTAGGGGTCTGCAGCACCTTGCCCGCGCCGCAGATCAGCTGGCGGGTGACCAGGAACGGCAGCAGGACGTCGGAGATCCGGGAGAACTCACCGGCACGCACGACCAGGAAATTCTCGTGGCAGCCGTAGGAGTTGCCCGCCGAATCGGTGTTGTTCTTGAACAGGTAGATATCGCCGCCGATACCCTCCTCCGCCAGGCGCTGCTCGGCGTCGATCAGCAGCTCCTCCAGCACGCGCTCGCCGGCGCGGTCGTGGGTGACCAGCTGTACCAGGCTGTCGCATTCGGCCGTGGCGTACTCCGGATGGGAGCCGACATCGAGGTAGAGCCGGGCACCGTTGCGGAGAAATACGTTCGAGCTACGGCCCCAGGAAACCACCCGGCGAAACAGATACCGGGCCACCTCGTCAGGGCTCAACCGACGGTGGCCGTGGAACGTACACGTCACCCCGAACTCGGTCTCGATCCCCATGATTCGTCGCTGCACACCATCGACATTACAGCCATGCCCTGTCCGAAATGGGCTGTGCGAGCAAGCCGATGCATACGGGTTCGCAACGATTTAGCCGTGCGGGCAAACCCCTACCCGCTCCGAACGGGGGGAATGACAAGGCCCCTTGCACTCGCCCGGGGGCGAGTGCAAGGGGCAATTGTGTCCGGCCGATCAGCGAGCGCCAGGGCAATTGTCTGATCGGTCACCCGCATCTCGTCGTTCCGGCGCGTTGTCTGCCGGAATCACATCGTCCAGGCGTGGATCCCGGCGCAGAGCCTGCCGGGATGACGTGATGGACGACCGGGATAACGTGACCGACGGCCGGGACGACGTGACCGACGGCGGACTGCTACGGGCCGGAAGGGTCTCCCGCGGAAGGAGTTTCGGGTTCCGACTCGCCCTCGTCCTTCTTCGCCGCGGCCTTCTTGGCCTTGCCGCCCTTGTCCTCGGACAGCAGGGCCTCCAGCGCGGTACCGGAGATGCGGCGGAAGGCTCGGCGCGGCCGGGCCTGCTCCAGGGTTGCCACCTCCAGCGTTCCGACGCCGAGGACCCGTTTGTCCTTGTCGCCCTCGGGCGTGCCCTTCTGCAACGCCTGCAGCGCCAGCTTGATCGCCGCGCCGAGTTCCAGGCCCGGCTGATAGGTGTCCTTGAGCGCGGCGACGATCGGCTCGGTGTTGCCGCCCATCACCACGTAGTCGCGCTCGTCCACTATCGAGCCGTCGAAATTGATCCGGTACAGCACCGAATTCCGGGCCTGCTCCGGATACCCGACCTCGCCGATGCAGATCTCCACCTCGTACGGCTTGAGCTGATCGGTGAAGATGGTGCCCAGCAGCTGGGCGTATCCGTTGGCCAGCGAACGACCGGTGACATCGCGCCGATCGAACTGGTACCCGCGCAGGTCGGCGGTCAGAATGCCGTTGCGGCGCAGGTTCTCGAACTCGTTGTACTTGCCGACCGCGGCAAACCCCACCCGGTCGTAGAGCTCACTCACCTTGTGCAGCGTCGCCGACGGGTTCTCGGCGATGAACAGCACACCCTTGTCGTACACCATCACCACGACACTGCGGCCCCGTGCGATGCCCTTGCGCGCAAGTTCGGTCTTGTCGCGCATGATCTGTTCGGCCGACGCGTAGTACGGCAGTGTCATGCTGCAATTCCTTTCCGCATGCCCGGGCGGCCTGCGTGGTTACGCTCCGCTACCGCCTCCGGCCGCTGACCGGTCATGCGGTCGCGCTCCCTTCTTCCGCCGACCGCTCCACGATCGTCCGGGCCACCTCGGCCAGGCGCTCGTCCGAAACCTCTTCGGACCCTTCGGCATTGATGACGATCGCCGTCGGATAGATGCCGCGCAGCAGGTCGGGCCCGCCGGTCGCGGTGTCGTCGTCGGAGGCGTCGAGCAGCGATTCGACGGCGATGCGCAGCGCGCGGTCCTCGTCGATATCGCGGTGGTAGGTCTTCTTCAGCGACGACTTGGCGAACATCGAGCCCGAGCCGACCGCGGTGTAGCCGAAGCGCTCCTCGCTGCGGCCGCCGACCACGTCGTAGGACACGATGCGACCGGCCCGGTCCGGATCGGTCGCCTCCAGGTCGTAGCCGACCAGGATCGGCACCACCGCCAGGCCCTGCAGGGCCGCGGGCAGATTGTCGCGCACCATCTTCGACAGCTTGTTGGCCTTGCCGTCGAACGTCAGCGGCACGCCCTCGATCTTCTCGTAGTACTCGAGCTCCACGGCGAACAACCTGATCATCTCCACCGCCACGCCCGCGGTACCGGCGATGCCGGCCGCGGAGAACGAATCGGTGAGATAGACCTTCTCCATATCCCGGCTGGCCAGCAGGTTGCCCTGGGTGGCGCGCCGGTCACCGGCGATGAGCACGCCGCCGCGGTAGCTGACCGCGACGATGGTGGTGCCGTGCGGGGCTATATCCTGCGACGCCGCCCCGGCCGGGGCGGCGTCGGCGATGCGGCCGAAACCCTTGCCGGGCAACAGTTCCGGTGCATGCTCACGCAGATATTCGGAGAAGGATGACAGGGCGTACCCCGTGTGGAGCCGCAAGGGGTCACCTGGTGTCACTGGCCGCCTTTCTGAACGTATGCGCGCACGAAGTCTTCAGCGTTCTCCTCGAGCACGTCGTCGATCTCGTCGAGCAGGTCGTCGGTATCCTCCGCCAGCTTCTCGCGGCGCTCCTGGCCCGCGCCGTCCGCGCCGACCGCGTCGTCGTCCTCGTCGCCGCCACCGGCGCGCTTGGTCTGCTCTTGTGCCATAGCAGCCGACCTCCTCGTGAATGATCATCGGCGAGCATCGGAGAAGATCCGATGCTCGTACGTCAACACTACCCAGCCCGGGGGACAACATGCCGGATTAAACCGCAACGTGCCCCGGTCGCGATCTCGTGGTGGCTAGGTGGTGAGCTGCTCGACCAGCTCCGCCGCCGTGTCCACACCGTCGAGCAGCTTGCCGACATGCGACTTGGTGCCGCGGCGAGGTTCGAGGGTGGGGATGCGGACCAGGGAGTCGCCACCCAGGTCGAAGATCACCGAATCCCAGCTGGCCGCGGCGATATCCGCCCCGAACCGGCGCAGGCATTCGCCGCGGAAGTAGGCGCGGGTGTCGGTGGGCGGGTTGGTCATCGCGTCCATCACCTGCTGCTCGGACACCAGGCGCTGCATCGAGCCCCGCGCCACCAGGCGGTTGTACAGGCCCTTGTCCAGCCGCACGTCGGAGTACTGCAGATCCATCAGGTGCAGCTTCGGCGCCGCCCAGCCCAGCCCCTCTCGGCTGCGCATGCCCTCGAACAGGCGCAGTTTCGCCGTCCAGTCGAGCAGGTCGGCGCATTCCATCGGATCGCGCTCGAGCAGGTCCAGGACGTGCGCCCACTTCTCCAGGATGTCGGTGACGCGGGCGTCGTCGGTGCCCTCGCGGCCGTGGAACTTCTCCACCCGGTCGAGGTAGATCCGTTGCAGCGCAAGGCCGGTCAGCTCGCGACCGTCGGCCAGCGCCACCACGGCCCGCAGTGTCGGGTCGTGGCTGATCGAGTGCACGGCGGTGACCGGGCGGGCCAGCTGCAGATCCGACAGGTCCTCGCCCGCCTCGATCAGATCCAGCACCAGCGCCGTGGTGCCGACCTTCAGGTAGGTGGACCATTCGGACAGGTTGGCGTCGCCGATGATGACGTGCAGGCGGCGGTACTTGTCGGCGTCGGCGTGCGGCTCGTCGCGGGTGTTGATGATGCCGCGCTTGAGGGTGGTCTCCAGCCCGACCTCGACCTCGATGTAATCCGATCGCTGCGACAGCTGGAATCCGGCGCCGTCCCCGGACTGGCCGAGCCCGACGCGGCCGGATCCGCACACCACCTGGCGGGAGACGAAGAACGGGGTGAGGCCGACGATGATCTGGTTGAACGGCGTATCCCGGCTCATCAGGTAGTTCTCGTGGGTGCCGTAGGAGGCGCCCTTGCCGTCGACGTTGTTCTTGTACAACTGCATGCGCGGGGCCCCGGGCACGCTGGAGGCGTAGCGGGCGGCGGCCTCCATCACCCGCTCCCCCGCCTTGTCCCAGATCACCGCGTCCAGCGGGTCGGTGACCTCGGGTGCGGAGTACTCCGGGTGGGCATGGTCGACGTACAGGCGGGCCCCGTTGGTGAGGATCATGTTGGCCGCGCCGACCTCGTCGGCATCGATCACCGGCGCGGGCCCGTTGAGCCTGCCCAGATCGAAACCGCGGGCGTCGCGCAGCGGCGACTCCACCTCATAGTCCCAGCGCGTGCGCTTGGCGCGCGGCACGCCCTCCGCCGCCGCGTACGCCAGCACCGCCTGGGTGGACGTGAGAATCGGGTTGGCCGACGGCTCGGTAGGCGTGGATATGCCGTACTCGACCTCGATTCCGATGATGCGCTGCATATGCGAATCCTATCTGCGACGCGCAGCGTCTCCGTTGAGGGCGGCGGCGGGGACGAGGCGGGCGCCGGTGCGACCGGCCCGCTGTCGGGCGATCCCGGGTCCGCCGCGTGGCTCGGCGGGGCGGCGATCCGTGTCGGCCGAAGGTCGCATCGCGAATCAGCCCTGCGGCGGATGGACGTCGTTCATACGAGCGTATGACAATGATCGGCATGCCCGAATCGTTCGCCCGGCCCACGACGCCCGGCACAGATCTCGCCGCGACACCCGCGCGCCCGGGCCGGCTGCCCGCGCTGGACGTGCTGCGCGGCATCGCCATTCTCGGCACGCTCGGCACCAATATCTGGATCATCACGAATCCCGAGGGCTTGATCGGCTATATCCAGGGCCGGGGTGACTCGACGGGCGCCTGGGATTGGATCGAGAAGGTCCTGCAGCAACTGGCGCAGGGGAAGTTCCTCGGCCTGCTCACCATCATGTTCGGGATCGGGCTGGCCATTCAGCAGCGCTCGGCGGTGCGCGGCGGGCGGGCATGGCCCGGGAGCTACCCGGTGCGCGCGGGGCTGCTGCTCCTCGACGGTCTGGTGAACTTCCTGTTCATCGCCGAATTCGACGTGCTGATGGGGTACGCGGTCACCGGCGGGGTGGTGGCGTACGTGCTGGCGACCGGTGAGCGGGCGCAGCGGCGCTGGCTGCTGATCGCCGCCGGAATCCATATCGCGATGCTGACGCTGATCGCGGCCGCCATGGCCTTCGCGTCGCCGTCGGGTTCCAGCGATCCCGAACCGCTGGACCCCAATCCGTATGCGGACGGCTCGTTCTGGGATCTGGTGGTGTTCCGGGTCGAGAACGCCGGGTTGTTCCGGCTGGAGCCGCTGTTCGTCTTCCCGATGTCGATCGCGTTGTTCCTGTTGGGCGCCAAGCTGTTTCGCGACGGACTGTTCGAACCGGCAGGACGGCCGCTGCGCCGCCGCCTCATGGTGCTGGGCTTCGCGATCGCCGCGCCGCTCGACCTGGTGCTCGGGGTGTGGAACGGGAATCTGGTGCTGTTCACCCGGTACGGTCTCGCGCCGCTGGTGGCGCTGGGCATCCTCGCACTGGTCGCCGAGTTCTATGTCGGACGGAACCGCACCGGATTCGCGGGCCGCCGCTTCTCCGAGGTCGGGCGCATGGCGCTGAGCTGCTACATCCTGCAGAATCTGGTGGCGTCGTCGCTGTGCTACGGCTGGGGTCTCGGACTGGCCGCGCACGTCTCCCCCGCCGCCCGGGTCCCGTTCACGGTCGCGATCTACCTCGCGGTCTGCGCGATCATGCTCGTCTTCGCGCATCTGTGGCTGCGCCGATTCGACCGCGGCCCGGTGGAATGGTTGTGGCACAACAGCTATCGGGCATTGACGCGATCCAGCTGACCGGGGGCGACACTCCGCGATACGACCGAGAGGGCCGTCCGAGCGCTGCGGCACGGATAATACCCGGCATGCAGATCGCCGATCCTCCTCGCGCGCACCGGCCTTCGAGGACGACACCCGCGTCGTCCACCTATGCGCTCGCCGGACTGCTGGTGCTCGGCGTGGTGTTCGCGGGACCGCTCGCACGGTGGTTCGGGTCGAATGCGAAGCTGCAGACCGCGTCGACGGTGTTCACCGGGATCTTCGTGCAGGCGGTGCCGTTCCTCGTGCTCGGCGTGGTGATCAGCGGTGCGATCGCCGCGCTCGCCTCGCCGGATCTGCTGCGGAAGATTCTGCCGCGCAACGAATCCGCGGCGATCGGGGTGGCGGGCCTGGCGGGGATCGCGCTGCCCGGGTGCGAATGCGGTGCGGTGCCGGTGTCGCGGCGGCTCATGGATCAGGGCGTGCCCAGCGCGGCGGCGTTCGCGTTCCTGCTGTCGGCGCCCGCGGTGAATCCCGTGGTGCTGATCGCGACGGCGGTGGCGTTTCCCGGGGAGCCGGGGATGGTGGCGGCGCGGTTCGCCGGATCGCTGGCCACCGCGTTCGTGATGGGGTATCTCTGGGCACGGTTCGGACGGCCGGAGTGGTTCACCGCGCGGCCGCACGGGCATGAGCACTGGACCCCGGGGCGGTCCCGCTGGGAGGTGTTCACCGAGGCCGCGCGGCACGATTTCCTGCAGGCCGCGGCCTTTCTCGTGGTCGGCGCCGCCGCGGCGGCGGCGCTGCACGTGCTGGTCCCCGCCGGGTGGTATCAGAGCCTGGCCGGGCAGATGGTCGTCGCGATACTCGTCCTGGCCCTTCTCGCCGTGGTGCTGGCGTTGTGTTCGGAAGCGGACGCGTTCGTGGCCGCGAGCATGTCGAGCCTGCCGCTGTTGCCGCGGCTGGTCTTCCTGGTCGTCGGGCCCGCGGTGGACGTCAAGCTGTTCGCCATGCAGGCGGGCACCTTCGGTCGGCGGTTCGCAATCCGCTTCGCCCCCTTGACCTTCGTGGTGGCCGTCGGGTGCGGCACGCTGGCGGGCCTGATCTTCGTGGGGGCGCGATGAACCGGGTGGCCCAGAACTTCGTCCTGCTGCTGATCGGCGGCGCCGTACTGAAGATCACGCTGGACGGCACCTATCTGCGCTACGTCAAGCCCGGCCTGCAGCCGTATCTGATCGTCAGCGGCGTAGCGCTCACCCTGCTGGCACTGCTCACGATCGGGCGCGACATCCGAAGGGGCTGGGCCACAGCCGATTCCGACCACCATCCGGATCGCGCGCAGTGGCTGCTGCTGGCACCGATCACGGCCCTGCTGATCGTGGTGCCGCCCGCGCTGGGCGCCGGATCCGTGCAGTCCGGGACCGCCGTCCAGGCGAGTGTCGGCACGCCCGCGGAGACCGGCGACGGCAAGTTCGCGTTCCCGCCGCTGCCGGTCGGCGACGCCCCGACCATCCGCATGTACGAACTCATCGATCGCGCCTCCTATGACTCGAGCGGCGCACTGGACCGCCGTGACATCACCGTCCTCGGCTTCGTCGTGCGCACCGAGAACGACGGCGCGCCCCGCACCGACGGCACCCGCACCGGCGTCGACCTGGCCCGCCTGGTCATCACCTGCTGCGTCGCCGACGCCCAGCTCCTGCGCGTCCACCTGTCCGGCGCCTTCGATCCCCCGCCCGACGACACCTGGGTCTCGGTCCGCGGCCGCGTCGAGCCGAACAGCGCCCGCACCGAAACCCAGATGACCCCCACACTCCAGGTCACCGAACTGCACCCGATACCGACTCCCGCACGCGTCTACGGGTAAGGGATACACACGCGGTCGCTGTCGTGGCACGATCAGGTCGCCGGGACAGGACAGGCACGGGGCGGAATCGCGGTGGCAGCCAACAATTCCGCGCTCGGATGCTGCGTCACGGTGGTGACGACCCGCCGCCGTACGACCGCGCGCACCGAGCCGGTCCGGATCTGAGCGGTCGGTTATTCGGACAGCGCGGCCCTTTCGGGTTCCTCGGCGTGCACCGCGGTCATCCGGCCGTCCTCGTCGAAGTCGACGGTTCCCCCGAGTTCCGGGCCGGAGAAGGTCAGGTGCCGCCGGTCCGGGTCGAAGTCGGCGGTGAGGCCGCGGCGGCGCAGATAGCTGCGGACGGCGCGACGGTGGTCCGACAGCGTCGGGCCGGTCATGGCGCGGGTCAGGACCGCCTCGATGCGGGCCGGTTCCGGTTGCGGCAGGGCGAAATCGGGGTGTTCGACCAGGAACGCGGCGCGGCCACCGTTGTCGCCGAGCACCGCGTTGTACCCGCACCAGTGCCCGGAGATGATCTTCGCGGCCTCCATCATCACGCCCACCACGAGCGGCGGCTCCGGCGGCACGATCGCCAGGGTGGTGAAAGGCAGCTCCGCCGTGGCGAGTTCGTCGATGCCGTGCTGGACCCCGAAGTAGCGCACCGCCTCCGCCACCGCGGTCACCGGCGCCGGGAAGCCGCGTGGATTCGCCCACGACCACAGCCACGACCCTTCCGCCGCGGTTCCCAGCAGGTGGAAGTCCGTGCATACGAACGTCCGGTCCGCGGCGAGGAATTCCAGCCGCCCGCCCGCGAGATCGCACTGCCACGAATGCTCGCCGAGCAGGTCGGTCAGGTGTAACTGATGCTCCAGCGAGAGGAGCGCGGCATCATCGAGCAGACCGATCAAGGTGGGCAATCCGGACACCGGGGTGAGATTAGCGAAACCGGCCGGATCACGCCGCCCGACGGGTCACGAGACCTGTTGGACCCGTGGCTCTTCCGACCGCGCCAGCAGGTCGGCCACCGGGGTGTCGCGCTCCAGAGGCACCCCCAGGCTGCGCGCGTTACCCTCGAAGATCGCCAGCACCGATGCCGAGGCCATGCCCTCGACCTGCTCCGATGTCAGTCCGGTGGCCGAATCGGCGCGCCAGCTGTTCACCACGCCGTCGACGAAGCCGATGATGCCGAAGGCCATCGGACGCGCGCGGTTCGGATCGATTCCGAAGCGCGACAGCGTGGTGGCGAACAGCTCGGCCAACTGCCCGCCGATCCGGTCGCGCGCACCGGCCAGGGCCTGCGACGTATCGCCCTGCGGCGCACCGCCGGCCAGGAACCGGTGCAGGTGCGGATGCCGCTCCACCCAGCCCACGTACGTGCCGACCGCGCCGCGCACCGCGTCCTTGAGCGTCCCGTCGCCGCGCAGCGTCGGCATCAGCTCCGCCAGCAGTGACTCCAGGATCCGGCGGCGGATCTGCTCGTCCAGGTCTGCGCGCCCGTCGAAGTGCCGGTACACCACGGGGCGCGGCAGCCGCAGCCGGTCGGCGATCTGCTGCACCGAGACATCGACGCCGTTCTCCTCGATCACCGCGACGGCGGCGTCGAGCACCTCCGCGCGGCGCTGGCGCTTGTGGCCGTTCCAGCGGGTGCTGCGGCCGTCGACGGACGCCGTCGCCGCCTGCGGCGATACGGACTTTCCGCTGGTTCCGGTCACACCGCAACGATACCCGCCGCACCCTTGACCGATACACCCTGTCTCACTAATCTGACTGTTACAGCTTGTATCGGTAATCGAGCACATTGGAGAGCTGTCATGGGCAACGAGGCCACACTGCTCCCCCAGGAGTCCTTCGCGCAGCGCCTGCTGACCGGGTCGGTGCGGAAGTCCTACGACCCGGTGGTCGACCTGGATTGGGATGCGCCGCTGGACCCGGAGAAACTGTTCCTGCCGCCGGAGGTGATCTCGCTCTACGGCACCGACCTGTGGGAGTCGATGACCCCGCAGCAGCGCCGCGAGCTGTCCCGCCAGGAGCTGGCGAACGTGCTGTCGGTCGGCATCTGGTTCGAGAACCTGCTGAACCGGCTGCTGTTGCGGGAGCTGATGAACGGCGATCCCACCACCCGCCACTCGCACTACACGCTCACCGAGATGGGCGACGAATGCCGGCACATGATGATGTTCGGCAAGCTCATCGACCGCATCGAGGCCCGGCCCTATTGGCCGAAGCCGTATGCGCGCCTGGTCATCTCGTCGCTGCAGCTGTTCCTGCGCGGGTCGATGACGTGGGTGGGCGCGCTGGTCGGCGAGGAGATCTTCGACGCGCTGCAGCGCCGCACCCTCGACGATCCGCAGCTGCAGCCGCTGGTCTCGCGGGCGATGCGGATTCACGTCACCGAGGAGGCGAGACACATCGGGTTCGCCCGCGATGCCCTCGCGCGCCGGGCGCCGACCATGTCGCGGGCCGAATTCGCCTATACACGACTGTGTGTCGCGGTGGCGGCGCCGCTGTTCGTCTATCTGATGACCAACCGGCACATGTACGAGCGGGCCGGGCTGGACGGCCGCGCGGCGGCGCGGATCGCGCGCGGCAACCCGGATGCCAAGCGGGCGCTGGGCACCGGCGCCGCGAATCTCGGTGCGTTCCTCGATAAGCAGGGCATGATCGGGCCGGTCGGCAAGTGGATCTGGCAGCGCCGGGGACTGTGGGCATGAGCGAGCGGCGGAGGGACGAGTCCGCCGACCCGGAGATCGTGATCGTCGGCGCCGGTTTCGGGGGCATCGGGACGGCGATCGAACTGCGCCGGGCGGGGATCGAGGATTTCGTCGTCCTGGAGAAGGCGGACGAGATCGGCGGAACCTGGCGGGAGAACACCTATCCGGGATGTGGCTGCGATTTCATGTCGCTGATGTACTCATTCTCGTTCGAGCCGAATCGGCGCTGGACGCGAATGTTCGCCCGACAGCCCGAGATCCTGGACTACCTGCGCCGCACCGTCGATCGTCACGATCTGCGGCGGCACATCCGGTTGCGGTCGGAGGTGGTGGCGCTCGACTTCGACGACGCGGCCGACCGCTGGACCGTGTCCCTCGCCGACGGGCGGCAGGTGCGCCCTCGGGTGGTGGTGATGGCGCCCGGCCCGCTGCACGAGCCGTCGATTCCGGACTTTCCCGGACGGGATTCGTTCCGCGGCACCAGCTTCCACTCCGCGCAATGGGATCACGACTTCGACGTCACGGGTAAGCGGATCGCGGTGATCGGAACCGGCGCCAGCGCGGTGCAGTTCGTGCCGCAGATCGCGAAACAGGCCGCACAGGTGACGGTTTTCCAGCGCACCCCGCACTGGGTGGTGCCGAAACCCGACCGGCGACTGTCCGGGACGGAGCATGCGGCGTTCCGGTTCGTACCGGGTGCGCAGCGGCTGTACCGGTGGGCGGTCTACTGGGGCTACGAGTCGATGATCCCGGCATTCATGAATCCGGCGCTGATGCGGCGGGTCGAGTCGGTCGCCCGCGGGCAGCTGCGCCGGCAGGTTCGCGATCCGGAGCTGCGGCGCCGGCTGACTCCGGACTATCGGCTCGGCTGCAAGCGAATCCTGGTGTCCAACAACTACTATCCGGCACTGCAGCGGGAGAACGTCGAGCTGGTCACCGATTCCGTCGATCGCATCACCGAATCCGGCATCGCGACCTCGGACGGCCGCGAGCGGGAGTTCGATGCCATCGTCTACGGCACCGGATTCAAGATCTCCGACCGCTTCACCGGACAGCACATCGTCGGCGCGAACGGACGCACGATCCAGGAGGCCTGGCGCGGCGGGATGGAGGCGTTCCTCGGCGTCGCCGTGCACGGCTTCCCGAATCTGTTCTTGATCGTGGGCCCGAATTCCGGTGGCGGACATCAGTCCATCGTGTTCATGATCGAGGCGCAGGCGCGCTATATCCGGCAGTGTGTGGAGCGGATGCGGCGCACCTCCGGCACCCGGATCGAGGTCCGGGCCGCGACGCAGCACGAGTTCAACCGGCGCCTCCAGGCGAAACTTGCCGGGACCGTGTGGAATTCGGGCGGCTGCCACAGCTGGTACCTGGACGAGCACGGGCTCAACCGCGCCGCCTGGCCGGGGTCGAGCGTGTCGTACTGGCGGACCATGCGTCGCCCGGACCCGGGTCACTTCGATCTGACGGTGCCCGCGGAACGTGAACCGGCGCACGAGTATTCGGGCCCCGCGCTGCTCGACGCGCCCGGCGTGGAGCTGCCGGTGACGGTCGCGTTGAGCGGGCATCCGGATCCGATCGACGGCCGCTACCACTGGTACGGCCGGGTTTCCGCGGCCGACGGATCCGACCTTCCGGATCCGGGCCGCGGGTCTGTGTCGCTCACCCTGCCCGGAGGCGCACCCGCCACCGCGAAGCTGCAGGAACGCGACCCGTGGGGCAACCTGCGCATCGTGGGGATCGGGGAGCCGCCATTTCCGTTGGAACCGGCCGCAATTCACTGATCGGGCCGGGGACCACGCCGCGTCGGTAACGGCGAGGGACCAGTTCGGCGCGAACAGGGAACGACCGGAGTCGCTGAGGGGTCCCCGTGCGCGCCGATATTCCACCTCCCTCCGATCAGCCGGGAACCTTGTCCAGGAAGCCGTGGACGTGCCGGATGCGGCCGTCGTCGACGACGATCACGTCGAAGCCGACGACCAGCGGGTCGGCGTCCGGCGCGCCGAGATTCCAGGTGAATCGGGCGATGTCGTGGTGGGCGTCGACGGTGTCGCCGAGGGTGAACCGCAGGCCCGCGAACTGCTGCTGGGCTCCGGCCACCACCTGGTCGATCGCCTCGCGGCCCGCCACCGCGGCGAGCGGGTCGGTGTAGGTGGCATCGGCCGTGTAGACCTCCTCCAGTAAGGCCTTGCGTTTGTCCGCATCCTGCTCGTTCCAGGAGTCGATGTACCGCTGTGCAATGGTGTCGTATTCGCTCATGCACCCAGCTTCATCGACCGCGATACCGGAGTCGATTACGCGTCAGGTAATCGTTGCGCCACGAATTACGCTGCGGCACAGCCACGATTACGCACAATGAATCAGGGCGGAGTTAGAGGAACGGCTTCAGGGCCTGGTCGTCGCGGGCGACCACGGCGCGGCCGTCCGCCGTGGCGACGATCGGGCGCTGGATCAGCTTCGGGTGGTGCGCCAGCGTTTCGATCCAGTGCTCGCGGTCGGCGGGCGTGCGCGACCAGCCGCCCATGCCGAGTTCCTTCGCCTCGTCCTCGCCGGTTCGGGTGATGTCCCAGGGCTCGAGGCCGAGCTTGCCCAGCACGGAGCGGATCTCCTCGACATTCGGCGGATCCTCCAGATACCGCCGCTCGGCGTACGCGATTCCCGCCTCGTCCAGCGCGGCCTTCGCGGCACGGCTCTTCGTGCACCGCGGGTTGTGCCAGATCTCCATCTGCTCGGAAGTCATGGGCGGAACGATACCGAGCGGTGTTTCGGTCAGGCGATATCGGCCATGAACACACCCATGCGGCGGACCCCCAGCCGAGCGACCCGCGGCAGCCGCTCGTCGTCGGTGCCGGCGGGCAGTACTCGCGGATTCGTGATGCGCACGGTGCGCCCGGAGAGCCGCACCTCCGCCTCGCCCGCGGCTACCACGTTCTTCACCCAGTCGGTCTTGCCGTGCCCCAACAGAATCGCCAGCACCCCGCCCTTGCGGAAGGCGTTCACGACGGTCTCGTAGTCTCGGCCCGACCTGCGGCCTCGATGCTCGACGATCGCGAATGCGGGAAGGCGGTGCCCGACGCGCTTGAACACGGGGTTCACGTACTTCATCTGCAGCCGGTCGAGCCAGGCCGGGAACAGCATCGGCAGACCCGGGGCGTTGTCGGGATGGTCCTTGGCTGACATGGCAACTCCCGGTATCGATGTCGATTCGGCTCCCCGCGGACGATAGTGTCTCTGCGCGGCCACCGCGACAGGCCTGCGGAAATCTCATCCCACGGAGTGATTGCACGATGGCGCTCCCCCTCCGGCGGCATGCCCGGCTCACCCCGCAGCACTATGGACCGGCGCTCGAGTTGCGACGAATACTGTACGGGTGAAACGCTTTTCGGTGATCGCGGCGGCGGTTGCGCTGTCGGCGGTGCTGTGGCATTTCGGCAGCGGCCTGCGCCCGGTTCCCGGTCTGGCGTTCCTCGCACCGCTGCCGGTTTTGCTGCTCGCCGGGCGGGTCTCCCCCGCCGTGGCCTTCGTGTCCGGCACGGTCGCATGGCTGACCGGCGAACTGCAGATGTGGACGTATCTCACGAACACCCTCGAACAGCCGGCGCCGTTCACGGTCGCGCTGTTGGGCGGCTCGGCAGCCGTATTCGGCGGCCTCGTCACGCTGACCGGCATCCTGCTGACGCGCGGACGTCCCGCTGCCGCGACCCTGGCGCTGCCCGCCGGATGGACCGCATTCGAATTCGTGGTGTCGCTGACGAGTTCGACCGGGGCATGGTGGAGTATCGCCTACGCGCAGGCCGATGTGCGCCCACTCATCCAGTCGGCGTCGCTGACCGGAGTCTGGGGCATCACCTTCCTCATCCTGCTCGCACCGGCGGCGATCGCAGTGCTCGTGCATCCGGCTGTGACTGCCGCACAACGACTTCGCATCGCGAGCGCGACGGCCGTCGTCGCCGTCGGCGTGGCCGCATTCGGCGCCTGGCGCCTCGCCACCGAGCCGCAGCGCGAGACGGTCCGGGTCGGATTGGTCGCTGTCGCACAGCCACCGGACTTCGTCCCTGTCGACACCCCCGAAGGCCGGGACATGGTCACCCGCGCCGTCGCCGAGATCGACCGCCTCGCAGACCAGGGCGCGCGGGTTGTCGTCCTTCCGGAAAAGTCCTGGCGCGCAGATGAATCCACCCTGCCACTGCTGGCGGATCCACTCACCGAGGTGGCAGCTCGGCGCGATATTCATGTAATCGCAGGATTGGTCCTCACCCGCACCGGCGAGACCATCAACGCCGCCATCGACTTCCCGTCCCGGACGGTGTACGCCAAGCACTACCTCATCCCCGGCCTCGAGGACGAGTTCGCGGCCGGCACCGCCTATCGGCAGGTCCCGGGCGAACCCTGGTCCCTCACAGTCTGTTTCGACCTCGACCACCCCGCCCTGGTACGCGCGAACCGCAACCTCGGCTCGACAATGCTCCTGGTCCCCGCCCTCGACTTCACCGACGACTACTGGCTGCACAGCCGCATGGCGGTGCTTCGCGGCATCGAATCCGGCCTGGCCATAGCCCGTGCCCCGCAACTCGGCGAACTGGTAGCCAGCGACGCCCGCGGCCACATCCTGGCCTCGGCCCGAACCGACACCTCCCGCACCACAACCGTCCTCGCAACGATCCCCCAGCCATCCGCCCCAACTCTCTACGCTCGTTTCGGCGACTGGTTCGGCTGGATCGCCATCGCACTTTTCGCAATCACGCTCATCGGAGCCGCCTGGCCGCATACCCGCGCCCGCGGTACGGAAGTTCCCAAAGACCCTATTGGGAAGCGCATTTCACTGGCACCCTGATCTACCTGCTGGTAGCGAGTAGGGGTGGGATGGCGAAGGTCAGGCGGAGACTGAGTCTCGAGGCCGTGCTCATTGTTCGAGCGGCGCTCTGCGGTGGTCTCGCCCTGGGCATCGTGACCGCCGCACTGCACATCGGGAATGCCAGAGCGGCTGTCCGTCAGCAGATACCCGCCAACCCGATCGCCGCGATCACGGGACTTGTTCAGGGACAACTGAAATGGCCACAACCGGCCACCACAGTAGTGATTCAGCAGGTTGTCGTCGTCGTGCTCGCACTCGGTGTCCTGGCGGTAATCCGTCGCGTCGTCACGCGCGGACGACACGTCATCGACGCGAGCGCCAAATTCATGGGCACCGGCACGTCGCTTCGGCCGCTCACCGCCGACGGTGCACGACAGCAGGCGGCAGCGGCCGGTATCCGGCTCGGGGTGGAGGATCCACCCGGCATCGCCATCGGCACGGCCGTCGCGGGGAGGCAGCGGCTGTACGGAGCGTTCAACAATCTCTCTGTCGACATTTGGGGTCCCGGACAGGGCAAGTCGACCTGCCGGGCGATCCCGGCGATCCTCGACGCCGTCGGACCGGTCGTCGTGACCTCGACCAAGCGTGATGTCGTCGATACGACACGAGGCGTTCGCGACGAAAAGGGCAGTAGGACCTTTGTGTTCGACCCCGAAGGAGTGGCCGGCGAGTCGCCGACTTGGTACTGGGATCCCTTGATATGGGTCGATGCCCCGAGATGGGGCTGCGAGACGCGCGCCGCCCGCCTCGCCGGACATTTCGCGGACGCGGATCGATACACCGATGCTCGCGGCTACGCCGAGAGCATCGCCGAGGAACTTCTCACCCTGCTCTTTCTGGCCGCATCGGTCGACAATCGCCCCATAACTCAGGTGTGGGAATGGCTGGTGAACCCGATTCGCGGTGAACCCAGTGAGGCGCTGCACGTGGCCGCCGGAGGCTTCGGCATGCACGCGGGCGGAGAACTCCATGCGGCCGCGTCGGCACTCAGCGCGATCTACGGCACCGACTTCGATCAATTGGAGCGGATTCTCGGAGTTTCCAGGAGGATGGTTCGCTGCCTACAGTCTCCCGGCATACATAGGTGGCTGACCTCGGATCGCGATTCCCGGTACCGCCTCGATGAGTCCGAATTCATCGAAGGCAACTGGACGCTGTACACGCTGTCGGTACCCGGCCGGTCCGCGGCGGCGCCACTGGTGAGTGCACTCCTGGAGGCAGTGCTCGACACCGCGGTGCGCCGTGCGCAGAATTCACCGGATTTCATCCTCCCCGTCCCCCTGCTGGCGGTACTCGACGATGCCGCGAATGTTCTTACCTGGCGGGACTTTCCACAGCTCAGTAGCTACTACGGCGCGTACGGCATCGGGTTGATGACCATGCTGCAGTCGTGGGTGCAGGGCGTCCGGTGCTGGGGGCCGACCGGCATGAACGAACTCTGGTCCGCCGCCACCATCAAGGTTATCGGCGGCGGTACCGACGATGTCTCCTTCCTGCGCGACCGGATGGACGGCATCGGCAGCCACGATGTCGAATCGCGCGGTGTCGGCCTCGCCGCCAGCGGTCCCAGCTACTCGACATCGATGGGAACGGCCAACACGCTCGGCGTGTCCGAGCTGCGATCACTGCCGCGCGAGCGAGCCGTGCTGTTCGCGCCCGGCGTGGCCCCGGTACTGATCAAGACCGAACCGTGGTGGACCGGCCCCTACGCCGCCGACGTTCGAAGGTCACTCGAACGCCACGCTCCGCGCCCACGCCATCGACCGAGCGACTACCTCACTGTGCCTACTGCAATGACAGAGGTGCCTCCCCCGCCGGGCGCAGACGACCAGCCGGAAGATATTCGGCCACTCTGAGTGCGTTATTCGCGGAATCGACGCGACCGGCACTCATACGACATCCGAACCTCCACTCGCCGCGCGCAATTCGTCGCATGCGCGCAGCGCGTCCAGTGCGGATTCGGCCGACTCCCAGCCCTTACTTTCCCGCGAATCCGCAAACCCCGCCCGGTCGTGCGCCTGGGCCTCGTCATCGACGATGAGCACGCCGAATCCGACCGGCGTGCCGGTCTCGACGGCTACCGCCATCAAACCCGATGTCACTGCCTCCGAGAAGAATTCGAATCGCGGACTGTTCCCGCGAACGATGACGCCGAGTGCGACCACGGCATCCGCACCCGATCGCGCCGCGGTCTTGACCACGACGGGCAGGTGAAAGGTGCTCGAAACCCGCACCAGTGAATAGTCGACACCGGCCCGCCCCAGCGCGCCCTCGGCGCCCCGGATCAGACCACCCGCAGCCTCGTCGTGCCAGGTGCTCGCGACAACGACGACACGCCGGGCGTGGGTGACAGTCACCGCAACTCCTTCGGTACCGGCATCGGCTCGATAATCCGCATGATGAAATTGTCTCATCCACAACGGGTTCCGGGAGGACAGGTGGGCACCGCTGCAGCACCGGTCGCGGACGATCGGCTGGTGGTCGTCGCCGTCGCCACCTATCGGCGACCAGCGGGCTTGACCGCGCTGCTGCGGTCGCTGGCCGATCAGGTCATCGAACAACCGATCCGGGTGGTCGTCGTCGACAACGATCCGCTCGGATCCGCGCAGGGTGTGACATCGCGATTCGCCCCTGATGCTCACTACGCGGTCGAGGCGAGACCGGGCATTGCCGCAGCGCGCAACACGGCCCTGGCTGTCGCACTCGCCCTGCGGCCGTGGGCCATTGCATTCATCGATGACGACGAGGTGGCCGATTCCCGGTGGTTGCACGCGCTGGTGTCGGGCCTGCAACGCCACCGCGCGGATATCGCCACCGGCCCGGTGCGCTATCTGGTGCCGTACACGGCCGATGCCGAGGTGCGGCAGTCCTCGTATTCCCAGACCCTGGTGCGCGACGACGGCGCTCCCGTGAAGTATGTGGCGACCAACAATACGATCGTGCTGGCATCCTGGTTCGCCGACAGTCCCGATCTCCGATTCGACGAATCCTTCTCCCTCAGTGGCGGTTCCGATCTGGAATTCTTTCTGCGCCTCCAGGAGTCGGGCGCCAGCAGCGTATGGGTACCGCACGCGATCGTGACCACCCGCCTGCCGTTGCAGCGCTCGACCCGGCGGTGGCTGCTGCGGCGCGAACTGCGCAACGGCCAGCTCATCGCACGGCTGCGCATGCGATTCGACGGATACTCGCGCGGGCGGGCGATCTTGGTCGGATTGCTGCTGATTCAGCGCGGCACGCTGCGGTCGGTGTCCGGTCTCGTTGTCGGACAGGGGATTCCGATGTCCGCCCGGTACCATACGATGGCGGGCATCGGCTGGCTGCGCGCCGCGCTCGGCATGCTCTACGAAGAGTACCGGCGCGAGGGTCTGGGGGAGGTGGCGTGCGATGGGTGAATCCGACTGGGCCTCGGCAGCGGGCCCCTTTCCGCCCGATTGGTCACAGGCCGTACCCGATCTCCTAGTCGGCGCCTGCACCGGCCTGGTCATCGGCGTCGTACTCGCCTATGCGCAGCACCGCCGCGATCTCGGCCAGCGCCGGCGCGACACCCGGCGGGCCTGGGACCGCCTGCAGGCGCCACTGCGCCCGCTGTTCGACGGGCGGATGCAACCCGAAGTCGGACGCTGGATCGACGAGGAGCGAATTCGCCGGATCCTGCTGCTGCTGGAGGGGCAGCCGATCCAGGAATGGGCGCGCGACCTGGCTGATCCCACGTTGGCGGCACTGGTGCGCCTGGAACGCAACCTGAACCGCATCGCGCACATCACCGCGGTCGTCGACGAGCAGGTGGTCGGCGCCGTCCGCAGGCTGCGCCCGCCGCACATCCCGATCACCCGGTTGAACGAACGCCACCGCGAAGCCGTGCAGGCGGTCCGGGCGGTCCTGTTCGGAATACCGATCTCCCACGCACGGATCCTGAACGACCACGGTAGCCCCGAACAGGAACTCGCCGACTGGGCCCGAATCGTCCTCGCCGACACCGAGATTGCCCGCCATATCGCAGAATTCACCGCCGTCCGAACCGCGGTCGATCGAGACGTCCTCGCCATCTCCACGGCCTTGGCCGACAACGACGGGCTAGGGCTGTAAGCCACCCCGAACCGGCCGGGCGATGGTGAGCGGCCGGATCCGTGATCGCTGCACACGACCGACACTGCCCTGGTTCAAGTATGTGTCGTGGAACGCTTCGCGCACGGTGGCGGCGTCGGCCTGGTCGCGGGACGCTATATGGGTGACCACCTCGGACATGCGCCAGTAGTTCGACGGCACCAGGCGGCCGGACGTGACGGCCGCGAGGGCGACGTCTGCTGCCTCGTCCGGTTTGTCGGCGGCGGCCAGTGCCAGGCCCAAATCCAGGTTCGCCGAGGCGATCCGGCGTGGGCGGGCCGATGGTGCCGCGGCCAGATCGGCGAGGACGTGCCGGGCGTAGGACTCGGCGGCCGGGTCGCCGAGCCAGGCCAGGGTGGTGGCCACGTAGGCGTCGGATTTGGCTGGGTCGTAGTGAAAGTGGTGCTCGGGCCGGTCCGGCATCGGCCATCCGGATACCAGTCTGGCGACCCGGCGCAGCGCACCGTAGGTGCCCTCGCTGTCACCGAGTCGCGCCGATGCACGGCCCTCCTGCGCCGTCGCCTGAATGAACGCCGAACTGCCCTCCGGCGCGATGGCCTGAGCGGCGCGCGACAGCTCCGCCGCCGCCACGAACCTGCCGTCCGTGAGTTGCTGCCACGCCCTCGTCTCCAGGCACCACGCGGATATCTCGGGGTGCTCCGCTTCGGCGGCGAGATCCCACGCCAAGTGCCCGCGCGCGGCCGCCGCCGGTAGCTCGCCCAAGTCGATATGACACGTACTCGCCAGCAGTGACAGCCATCCGACCGCTACCAACAGCCGGCGATGCTGGGTCAGGGTCTTCTTGCCGTCCAGCAAGCGCGCGGCATAGCCGAGATGCGCGCGAATCTGCACCAGAAGATCGTCCGGCGGGATCGTCGGATAGCCCGCCGCCAGTTCGTCTACCGCCATCTCCAACCGGTCGAGGGTGTCGCCACCGACATCGGAGACGGCAACGCGCCGAAGCCATTCCGCGGCCGCCTGCTCACCGTCCGCCGCCTCGGTGAACACCAGCGAGCCCGGACCGAGCGCCGACACGTAAGCGGCAATGTGTTCGGGCCGTATCCGGCGCTGCCCGGTCTCCAACATCCCCAGCAGCGGCTTGCTCAGATAGGTTCGCGCCGACAATGCCGACAGGCTCAGCCCCGCCGCCTCGCGCGCGGCACGCAGGCGGGCACCGGTGACCGGATCGGGTTCCACCAGTCCAGCCTATGCGCATTACCGCAGCTGTAGACGCTTGTGGACGCGAATTCTCGTCGACTCCCACCCGATTCGGGCAATGCTCGAAACGGCCCCGCCGCCAGGTCGATCCCGCAGCCCGGCGTTCCCGGCAGCGGGTGCTCACCACCATTGATCCGACAGAAGGAGCGCACGACATGAATGCCGCGCCGGACGCTATCGGCTATCTGCGCAAGGACATCTCCGGGATTCACCAGCGATGGGATGAGATCCAGATGCGTTCCCTGGCACAGCGTTTGGGCTACAACCTGCGGAAGACCATCACCTTCGACACGCACACTGTGCACCCGGTGTACCGGCTGGGCATCGTCGCAACCCGATTGGAAGTCGACGCCGTATTCGTACCCAGCGCCGCCCATTTCGACGGCCGAATTCCGGCGGACCTCGTCGCCATCGCAGACGTGATCACCGTGTCGCCGGAGGCCACCTATGCCCGGTGGGGCAACGGTGAGCTGCCGGAGTTGAACGGTGTGTGAAATCTACACGTCGAAGTAGAGGTCGAATTCGAAGGGGTGGGGGCGGACGTTGATTTCGCCGATTTCGGCCTCTCGCTTGAGGCGGATCCAGGTTTCGATGAGGTCGTCGGTGAAGACGCTGCCCTGGGTGAGGTAGTCGTGGTCGGCCTCGAGGCGGTCGATTACCGCGTCCAGGCTGGGAGGTGTCTGGATTACCTCGGCGGATTCCTCCGGGGTGAGTTCGTAGAGGTCTTTGTCGATCGGGATGGCGGGCTCGATCTTGTTCGTGATGCCGTCCAGGCCCGCCATCATCATCGCCGCGAAGGACAGGTACGGGTTGCCGGACGAATCGGGGCAGCGGAATTCCAGGCGCTTGGCCGGGGCGCTCGTTCCCGTCACCGGAATGCGCACCGCCGCAGAGCGATTGCGCTGGCTGTACACGAGATTCACCGGCGCCTCGAAACCCGGCACCAGGCGCTTGTAGGAATTCACGGTCGGATTCGTGAACGCCAGCAGCGACGGTGCGTGATGCAGCAGCCCGCCGATGTAGTGCCGGGCGAGATCCGACAATCCGGCATAGCCCGCCTCGTCGTAGAACAGCGGCGACCCGTCCTTCCACAGCGACTGGTGCACATGCATGCCCGAACCATTGTCCCCGAACAGTGGTTTCGGCATGAAGGTCACCGTCTTGTCGTGCTCCCAGGCGGTGTTCTTCACGATGTACTTGTACAGCTGCAGATCGTCCGCGGCGGCCAGCAGCGTATTGAACCGGTAGTTGATCTCGGCCTGCCCCGCGGTGCCGACCTCGTGGTGCCCCTTCTCCAGTTCCAGGCCCGCACGCTGCAGGTTCGTGCACATCACATCGCGCAGATCGACGTCGTGATCGTAGGGAGCCACCGGGAAGTAGCCGCCCTTCGCCCGGATCTTGTAGCCCCGGTTCACCGTGCCGTCCGGATTGTATTTCTCGCCGGTATTCCAGTCCGCCGACTTCGAATCCACCTCGTAGAAGGCGCCGTTCATCGTCGTCTTGTAGCGCACCGCGTCGAAGATGTAGAACTCCGCCTCCGGTCCGAAATAGGCCGTATCGGCGAGGCCCGTGCTGCGCAGATACTCCTCGGCCTTCCGCGCGACATTGCGCGGATCGCGGCTGTAGGCCTCGCGGGTGTGCGGGTCGTGCACGAAACAGTTCACGTTCAGCGTCTTGGCCGCCCGGAACGGATCCAACCGGCACGTCCGCAGGTCCGGCAGCAGCAGCATGTCCGATTCGTGAATCTGCTGGAAGCCGCGCACCGACGAGCCGTCGAACGCGATGCCGTTGTCGACAAGATCGGCGCCGAACATCTTGGCGGGGATGGAGAAATGCTGCTGCACGCCGGGCACATCGCAGAAACGCACGTCGACGTATTCGACGTTCTCGGCGTGGATGTAGTCGGATACTCCGTCGGTGGTGGGGCTGATCACCGGTAACTCCTCGTGAACTCGCGGTACGCGCACTTTCCGCGAGGCGGCCTGGTCCCGGTCGGCTGCGCCCCGGTCGGGGTCCGGCAGTCTCCTCGTCGTGGTCCACCATACGACTTCTCGATCGTCTACGGAGTACGAATCGCATTGTGTACCAAGATCATTCAAGATCACCGCGATCGGGCGGAACGGTCGCGGCGCACCTACCCGCCTCGAGCTGCGGAATGTGCGGCAAGCACGGCAAGGGACACCCCGACTCGACTGGAGCGCCGGGCACACAGCACTCGACCCCGAGCTGTCCGGGACAGTAGGGTTCCAATCTGCGGCAATTCCGGACGAACGGACGACAATCCGATAACATTACTGACCAGTTCCGCCGTTTCGCCAGATCGGAGCCCTTGTTGAACCGCGTCATCACTGCTCACGCGACCGGCCGCCGCTCGTCGGTAGTGCACGGTGCACAAACCAGCCGGGCTCGCTCTGCGTTATTGCCGGTACCGACGACCGCCGCACTGCGGTGTGCTGGACACCACACCGCGGCCACCACCGTGACCGCGGACCACCCGTGAGCCAGAGGTAGGTTGTGAGTTCAGCAGCCCGGCCCCGCACCCTGTGCGAGGCATTCCAGAACAATGTCGCCCGCCATCCCGACGCCGTCGCGCTGCGGACCCTCGGTGACGACACGCGAATCACGTGGCGCGAGTACGGTTCCCGCGTCCGCGCCCTCGCCACCGGGCTCGCCGGCCTGGGCGTCGGGCAGGGCGGCACCGTGGCCTTGATGCTCACCAACCGCCCCGAGTTCCACCTCTGCGACACCGCCGTATTACACACGGGCGCAACGCCTTTCTCGGTCTACAACACCAATCCGGCGGAGCTGCTCGCCTACCAGTTCGGCAACGCGGGCAATACCGTGGTGATCTGCGAACAGCAGTTCGTCCCGCAGATCCTCGACGCGGTGGCGCGGGCCGCCGAACAGGGCCACCGAGTCGAACATGTGGTCTGCGTGGACGGCGCCCCGTCCGGCA
This sequence comes from Nocardia mexicana NBRC 108244, assembly GCF_001613165.1. GTDB lineage: Bacteria > Actinomycetota > Actinomycetes > Mycobacteriales > Mycobacteriaceae > Nocardia > Nocardia mexicana. The sequence goes on along the minus strand of NZ_BDBV01000038.1, from coordinate 35,284 downwards.
CTTTCTCGCTCGCCGACCTCGAGTCCGCCGAGACACCCGATTTCGACTTCGATTCCGCCTGGCGCGCAGTCGATCCCGAAGACCTCCTGACCATCGTGTACACCTCCGGCACCACCGGCCGCCCCAAGGGCGTGGAGCTCACCCACACCAACTTCATCGAAAACGCCCGCATCGTCGACGAATTCGGCGGCGGCAGCATCGACGACCGGGTGGTGTCCTACCTCCCCGACGCGCATGCCGCGAACCGGTGGTTCGCGCACTACCTCAACCTCCTCGAGGGTGGTCAGATCACCACGGTGCCCGATCTGAAGCAGGTCGCCGAGGCGCTGACGGAGGTGCACCCGACGGTCTTTCTCGGCGTGCCGCGCATCTGGGTGAAAGTCAAAGCGGCGCTGGAGGATCGGCTGGCCACCGAGAATCCGGTGCGCCGCGCGCTGGCCGCCTGGGCGATCGGCGCCGGCCGCGCCCGGGCGCGCGCGATCTCCGACGGCCGGACCCCGGGACCGCTCGCCACCGCGCAGTTCCGGCTCGCCGACCGCCTGGTGCTGTCCACCATCCGGGCCAAGCTCGGCATGGACCGGGTGCGGATCGCGGTGACGGGGGCCGCACCGATTCCCCGCGACACCCACGAGTTCTTCCTGGGGATCGGCCTGCCGTTGTGCGAGGGGTACGGCATGACCGAATGCACCGCCGGAGCCACCGTGACGCGTCCCGAGCGCGTCAAGATCGGCACCGTCGGCACTCCCCTGCCGGGTGCCGAGATCTCCATCGCCCCCGACGGCGAGGTGCTCATCCGCGGCGCGATGGTGATGCGCGGTTACCGCGGTGATCCCGAGAAGACCTCGGAGACAGTCGATTCCGACGGCTGGCTGCACACCGGCGATATCGGCGAACTCGATGCCGAGGGCTATCTGAAGATCGTCGACCGCAAGAAGGAACTGATCATCAACGCGGCGGGCAAGAACATGTCGCCGACCAATATCGAGAACACGGTCACCGAGAGCACCCCGCTCGCGGGCATCGTGGCCGTGATCGGCGACAACCGCCCGTTCAACACCGCGCTGATCTGCCTGGATCCCGATCTCGCGACCGCGTTCGCACAGCGGCACGGGCTACCCGATCACAGCATCGCCGCCCTCGCGCGGGATCCGCGGGTACGCGCCGCGGTCGAGGGGGGCATCGCGGCCGCCAATGCGAAGCTCTCACGAGTGGAGCAGGTGAAGAAGTTCGCGCTGCTCCCCGAGGTCTGGCAGCCGGGCACCGACTGCCTCACCGCCACCGGCAAGCTGCGGCGCAAACCGATCGCCGCGGCCTATGCCGATACCATCGAATCCCTGTACGCCGGCTGAGGCGGGACGGAGGAAGCAGTGGAGACGCCGACCCGGGACCGTGCCCTCGAGGCCCTGTATCTGCGCGCCGGCGCGCTCATGCGGGACTATTCCGATTCGATTCCGCCGTATCGGAGCATCCCGCGCTCGCTGGTGATGCCCGGCTGGGAGCGCGGCGCGAAGCTGAATATCGAACTGTTCTTCGACCTGCTGCGCCACGGGAACATGCCGGGGCCCGAGGACACTCGCGAGCTGGTCGAGCTCGCGCTGGACCGGGTGCGCGACGGCGAACCCCTCGAGGAGGTGCTGGGCCGCTATCGCCAAGGCGCCGAGTTCATCTTCGACCGATTGCGCGCGGCCGCCAGCGCGCGCGAACGCGAACTGCTCGCCGATGCCGCGCTGCCGCTGCTGCAGTACGTCACGCTGGTCGTGGAACGCATCGCCACGGCCTGTGTGCGCCGCGCCCACGATCCGCGCTGGGAACTGCTGGAGCGCCGCCGCGGCATCGCCGACGCCCTGCTCACCGGCCGCGATCCGGTGGAGTGGGCGGACGAGCCCGCCATCGCCGTACCGGAGGCATTTCTCGTCGCGGTGTTCCGCCTCGGGCCGGGCGCGGGTGGCCGCACGGGCGGCGACACCAGCGAACTGCGGCACTGCATCGAGTCGATTCCGGGCGTGTTCCTGCGCCTGGACAGCGGCGGCTGGACGGCGCTGGTGCCGCTGCAGCCGGGTGACGACGGCACCGCGACGGTCGCCAGCCTGTCCGGGCGGCTGCCCGCCCGCACCGGCCAGTCCGCGCCGCCGTTCTGGGTGGGTGTCGGCTCGGCCCGATCCCGCGCCGATATCCCGGCCGTATTCGCCGAGGCCCGGACCCTGGCCGAACTGGGCCGCTGCCTGAACCGCTCGGAGCTGGTCTGTGACCGCCGGGACCTGCAGTTCGAGTACACGGTCGCGGCCAGTGGTGCGGCCCGGCCCGGCCTGGCCACTGTCCTGGCCCCGCTGGATCCGCAGCCACTGCTGGCCGAGACCCTGGAGGTCTTCGTCGACAGCGGTTTCAACCAGCTCGCCACGGCCCGCCAGCTCAACATCCACCGCAATACCGTCACCTACCGGCTCGCCCGCGTCCATGAGCTGACCGGCCTCGACCCGCACCGGCCGACCGACGCCATGACGCTGTCCGCGGCGCGGATCGCGCGCAAGCTCGAATCCGCTTCGTTCGCACCATAATTCGGAGATCACGGCGCCATCGAGGGGCGGCGCGAGGAGGCCGACGCGCGGCGCATTGCGAGACGTCCAGAGATGCGCCCGCTTAGGCCCCACAACCTCGGCGATCTTGTTCGGATGCACAACCCGTTCCGCCCCGGTCTTGGCTATTGCCGGTACCCGACACATATCTCTGTGCGGTGTGCTGAAACCGACGAAGAGGTCACGCGCGGTCGCGCGCGGCCAGAGGGATTTCAGTAGAGGTGGATTCGTTGAGAAGTTCGACCCGGCCGCACCGGCGCGGCCGCATCGTCACCTTCGCCGCCGCGGGAGTCACCGCGGTCGCGCTCACCGTGCAGTGCGCGCCGACGGCCGGTGCGGTCCCCGCCGCGGGACCGGTGCCCGACGCCCCCGCGAATTTCGGCCTGCCCGCCGACTACCAGCCCACACCCGCCCCGTACGGCGTGGGATATCAACTGGGACAGGTGGTTCCGCTCGCCGACGGCACTCAGATCCAGGCCGAGGTGCGCTACCCCACCGATCCCGCCACCGGGCAGCGCGCGGCGGGTGAGTTCCCGGTCGTGTTGAACTTCACCACCTACGGTGCCGTGTCGAGCGCGCTGACCGCCGCCGTCACCAGCGTCATCGACGAACTGCACATCCCGCTGCCCGATCAGCTGAAGGACGCCCGCCGCATCATCAACCAGGCCACCAGCGCGCAGGACATGCTGGTGCGGCACGGCTATATCGAGGTCGTCGCCGACGTCCGCGGCACCGGCGCCTCCACCGGCGCGTGGAATCCGGCGTCGGCGCAGGACGGCGCCGACGGCGCGCAACTGGTCGACTGGGCAGCGAGACTGCCGGGGTCCAGCGGCAAGGTGGGCATGTACGGCTACTCGTTCCCGGCGCTCAACGCCTTGCGCACGGCCGAAACCGTCGGCCCCGGTTCGCCGTTGAAGGCGATCGTGCCGATGGCCATGCCCAACAACATCTTCAACGAGGTGCTCGGCCACGACGGCATGATGAGCCCGCTGCTGCTGACGGTCATCGCGCTGATGGTGCCGTACATGAGCCTCATCGGCCCGTTCCTGTCCGCGCCGATCACCCCGCAGCTGTTCCTGAAGTCCCTGGTCGACCACCTGCAGGCCATCGCCGGATCCGACAGCACGGTCCGGATGCTGCTCGACGCCTACACCGGCGGGCCCACCGCCTACGAGGAGCAGTACTGGACCGACCGCCGCTTCGAGACCGACCTGCACAAGCTGACCGACAACGGGATCGCCATGTACCAGGTGGGCGGGCTCTGGGATCTCTATCAGGAAGGCCCGTGGCGCAACTACTCCCAGCTGCAGAACCTCGCCGCCGGCCGCGACCAGTTCGCACCGATGGCACCGGATCAGCAGGCGGACGGGCGTTTTCAGCTACTGATGGGCCCCTGGTACCACGTGGGCCTCGGCTTCGGGCCGGGATCGCGGCTGGATACCGACAAGATCGTGCTGGCCTGGTTCGACCGCTGGCTCAAGGACATTCCCAACGGCGTCGACAACACCGATACTCCACTGCATGTCATCGATCCGAACAATGTCGCGGCGGATACAGCGCGATATCCGTTCGAGCAGAGCACAATTCAGCGCCGATACCTCGACGGCGATCGCCTGGTCGCGCAGCCGCCGACCGTGGCCGAGGCGTCGGATCGCCTGGACTACACCGGAATCGACAACATCTGCAACAGGCAGACCCTCGCGCAGTACACCGGCGGCCTGCTGGACTTCTTGTTCCGGGTGTTCAACGCGTACAACCCGTGCACCGAGCGGGTGCTGCCGCCGACCGCCGGACCGAAGTACACCATGGATCCCGTCACCGAGCCGACGGTCCTGGCAGGACCCGCCAGCGTCACGGTGCACGCGTCCTCGACCAGCACCGACGCCGCCCTGCAGGTGTGGCTCGACGACGTCGCCCCCGACGGCAGCTCGGTCAACATCACCGGCGGGTCGCAGCTGGCCAGCCAGCGCACCCTCGACGAGGCGCAGACCTGGCGGACGGCCGACGGCACGGTCTACGCGCCCGAACACGCGGTGCGCAAGGACAACGAGCGACTGCTCACCCCCGGCGAGACGGTGCCGCTGGAGATCAAGCTGCGGCCGACGTTCTACCGCCTGGAACCCGGGCACGCCCTGCGGCTGCGGATCACCAGCGGCACCTTCCCGTCGACCATCCCGATCCCCACCGACCTGCCGCGCCTGCTCGGTTCCTCGCAGCAGATCCACCGGGATGCGGCGCGGCCGTCGGAGCTGGTGGTGCCGCTGGCGCCCGCGCGCTCGTTCGGGCGCTGATCGGCGACCGTAAAAATCGCGCGAAGCCGAGGTGAATTCCGGTTGTCGGATTCAGCCCCCGATCTGACAACCGAATACACAATCGGACTACATGACACGTCATAAGGTAAGGCAGAAGAGCTACCGTCCGAAATTAACTGGTCGGTAGCTCTCTTTCTTTTGCGGCACGGCCGATTACGGTGATCGAACTCACCGTCACATCCACTGGTCGAATGTCCTAGAGTCATCCGCATTCCGGCGAACGACGAGGTCACCGGTAAATTCCGACAATCCGCGCACGCCCCGACACGTGCGCCCATATTTCCCGTGCCGAACCGGGAAATCACCGTCCGTTCGACATTTTCTGAACACATCGGATGAGGGATGTTAATGGAGTTCATCGAACTGGCCGACTACCCCGTGCGGGCCGGGCGGGTGACCGAATGGCTGCCCACCGCCCGGACACACTGGGCCGACTGGCCGCGCGACTCTCGCGCCGTCTCCTACAACCACGAATATCACCTGCGAAACGCCCTCGAGCACAGCCGGGTCCGCACCCGGGAGCACAGCTGGCTCGGCCACGTCCTGCGCATCGACGGACCGCTCGACGGCCCGGCCTGGCAGACCGCGCTGGAGGCGTGGGTCGACCGCCACGAGGTGCTGCGCAGCCACGTCGCCGTGGAGGGCGGCCGCACCGCCCGCTACACCCTGGGCCCCGGCGCGGTCCGGGTGCGTCCGGTCGAGGCCGCGCAGCCCGCCACCGCGATGTCCACCTACCGGCTCGTGCAGCAGTTGCTCGACGACCGCACCTCACCGCTGGACTGGCCCGCGCACCTGTGCGTGACCATCGACGGGCGCGATTCGTTCACCGCGATCGTGGCCGCGGATCACGCGGTGATGGACGGGTATTCGACCACCTCGATCGGCGGCGAGCTGCGCGCCCTCTATGCCGCGGCGCGCTCCGGCGGCCGAGCGGAACTCCCCGAAACCGCCAGCTACGTGGACTTCTGCGGTAAGGAGCGGCAGCGCGCCGACGCCACCGGCACCGACCACCCGGCCGTGGCCCGCTGGCGTGAATTCCTGTCCGGCACTGCCGGCGAGCGCCCGCGTCCCGGCGTACTGGCCGATGCCGCCGCCCGGCCGGTGACACCGGTACTGCCCGACGACGCCGTGCATGCGGCTGCGCCGCAACGCACACTGGCGATCGAGGTGCTCGACGCCGCGGCGACCGAGCGCGCCGCCGCCGCCACCCGGGAGCAGGGGCACGGCCTGGTCGCCGCGCTGCTCGCGGCCTTCGCCGCAGCCGGTACCGAGCCCACCGGCGCCGCCGAATTCCGGTCCGTGGTGCCGATGCACACCCGCGACGAACCGCGCTGGGCGGGTAGCCTGGGCTGGTTCGTGGGGTTGGCGCCGTACCGAATCGACTGTGACGCACGGGGTCTCGCCGACCTCATCGCGCCGTCGGGAGACGAACTGCGCCGCGTGCGCGATGCCGCGACCGTGCCCTTCGCACGGGTGAGCGAACTCCTCGACATCCGCCCGCGCATCTCGCTCATGGTGTCCTACATGGATATTCGCGCCATGATCGGCGCCGACGACTGGCCCGGCACCGACACCCGGTGGTTGCGTAGCCGCACCCGGTCGGCCGACGAGTTCTTCTTCTGGTTCCTGCGCACCACCGCCGGCGTCACGCTCAATATGCGTTACCCCGGGACAGCTCGCGCCACCCGCGACGTCCACCGGCACGTGCTGCGCGTGCGCCGGTTGCTCGACGACTACGCCCGCCGGGGCGACGCCCGCCTGCGCATCGCATCGCACGACCCGTTCGGCACCACCCCCACCTCCCGGAGCATCGGACAAGGAGCGTCGACATGGAGATGATCCACCTCACCGATTGGCTGCCCAAGCCCGGCGAACTACTCGAATTCGTGCCCACCGCAACCGCTTCGCTGGCCGCGGCCGCGGCGCCGCCCGCGCCGATCCCGCCCTCCTACATTCAGGAATTCCATATTCGGTACTGGCGGGAGAAGCGCCGCGCGGCCGAGCCCGACGAGGTCGCCCGCAGCGTCCGCACCGAGCTGTCGCTCTGCTTCAGCATCGCCACACCGCTGGACCGCACCGCGCTGCGCCAGGCGTTCACCGAGTTCCTGCGCCGCCACGACAGCCTGCGCTGCTGGTTCGATGTGGACGACACGACGATGACGCGGCACCTGCTCGACGCGGACACCGTCGAACTGGAGACGGTGTTCGTGGGCGCCTACGCCTCCGGCGAGGCGCTGCGCGACCGCTTGGCCGCCCGGTTCCAGGCGCCCGACCCGACCGCGTGGCCCGCCTTCGCGCTCGGCGCCATCGACCACGGAACCGACGGATTCACGGTCTATTTCAGCGTCGATCACGCGTTCTCCGACGGCACCTCCCTGGTCGCCGCGATCTTCGAACTGCATCAGCTCTATTCCGCGTACCTCGGAGACGCCGCTCCCGCGCTGCCCGCCGTCGCCGGATACGCCGAATATGCCCGGCAGGAGCGGGATCTGGTGTCCGGGCGGCCCCCGGAGCTGGAACGGCTCGCCCGCCTGCTCGCCGACAACGCCGACCACATCCGGCCCACGCCCTGGGATCTGGGTCTCGAGCCCGGCGAGTTCGGCGACAGCACCGGCCTGCGATTCGACCTGCTGACCGGGGACCAGTGCGACGCGTTCACCGCCGCCTGCGCGGACGCCGGTGGATCGTTCGCCTCCGGTCTGTACGCGGCCGTCGCGCTCACCGAACTCGAATTGGCAGGGCGCACACAGTATCTCGGCCTCAATGTGGTCGGAACTCGCAACGATCCGCGGTTCCAGTTCACCCAGGGATGGTTCATCAATCTGCTGCCCGTCGCCTTCGAGGTCGGCCACGACGCACGGTTCACCGAGCTCGCCGCCCGCGCCCGCGCCGCGCTCAACGACATCAAACCGCTGACCGGAATACCACTGCTGGCCGCGCTCCCCCGCGCCGCCGAACTCGCCGGGCGGGAACTGCCGCCCGTCCGCGACTGGCCCTGGGTGTCGTACATGGATATGCGGCCGATCTCCGGCGACATGCTGGAGCGGTCGCTGCCGGGCCTGCACGGTATTCGCGGACTCGGGTCCTCCTCGCGGATCGCACAACCCTCTCCGCTGTGGTTCAACCGGGAGGCCGACCGGGTGCATGTCGCGGTGATGTTCCCCGATACCGAGCGGGCGCACGCCTCGGTCACGAACTATCTCGAACGGCTGCGCACCGTGCTGCGCGAGGTCGCGGCCACCGGTGAATTCACCTCTGCGGCATCGGGTTCCGAGGTGACCTAATGGATCTCGCATTTCTCGACCAGCTGGCCGTGCCGCCGGGCACCCTGCTGGAGTGGGCGGTGTCGGCCGAGCCCGGCGCGGCGCCCGATCCGACGCCGCCCACCGCCAACCAGACCCTGCATCTGTCCACCGGCGGCCCGACCACCTGGCTGGCCGCCGCCTTCGACGTGCCCGGCCCGATCGACGAACCGGCGCTGCAGGCCGCATTCGCCGCCTGGCTGCCCCGTCACGACGCCCTGCACTGCTGCTTCTCGGACACCGGCACCGGCGGACCCGCCGTGCACCTGGTGGCCGACGACGAGATTCGGCTGACTCCGCTACCGGCGGTGCCGGTGTCGTCGGGCAGCGAGTTGCGCGAGCTGCTGGGTGAACGGCTCGATGCGGCGTGCGCGCCGTTCACCTTCCCGCCGTACTTCCTCGGAGCGATCAGCAGGCCAGAAACCTCCACGGTGATCTGCGGATTCGATCACGCCATCTGCGATGCGTGGTCGATCACCGTCGCCGTCACCGAGCTGACCGAGCTGTACCGGGTCGCCTCCGACGACGGGCACGCCGCGGTCGCGACGGCCGCCGGGAGATTGCCGGAGCCGGGCAGCTTCCTGTGCTACTGCACCAGGGAAGCGGCCGCGCCCCGAGCGACCACCGGTCCCCTGCTGCGCGACTGGCACGAGTTCCTGCAGGCCGCCGGAAACGATCTGCCGCACTTCCCACTCGATCTCGGCGTGCCCGCCGGAACCCTCGCCCCGCCCGCGGGCGACGTCCGGTCGATACTCGCACCGAGCAGCATGGCCGCGCTGCACCGCAAGGCGCGCGCCGACGGACATTCGGTATTCGCCACGCTGCTCGCGGCGGTGGCGCACACCGTGGCCAAACTCGGCGGGCCCGGCCACACCGACCTCGTATTTCCGGTACACACCCGGCGAGAACCGCGCAACCACAACACATTCGGCTGGCTGGTGGCCAACGCTCCGGCTCGCATCCGGGCCGAGGCAGATCCGGCGGCGACGGTGCCGGGCGCGGACGCGGCGATCCGGACCGGGCAGCGGCTCGCACAGGTACCCGCCCTCACGGTGTTCGACTCGATGCCGACCGGCCTGCGCCGCACCAGGGACGGATTGTTCAGTGTCTCCTACACCGACTACCGGCATCTCCCCGGCGGTTCGCGCAGCGACACCGGGCGCGCGCTGCCCCGGCGGGCGACCCAGATCAGCCGCTCCGCCCCGGTGGACGACGTCCAGCTGTGGTTCGCCCGCACCGACGACGGCCTGACACTGCGCACCCGATTTCCCGACACGGGGGTGGCGCGCGCTGTGGTCGATGAATTCCTCTGTGTCCTCACCGATCTTGTTCAAACCTCCGCCCGCGGCTGACAGGCCCTCACACGGGCCATACTTCCCGCACCCTCGCCTCTTCCCGCACTCCCTACACGTGCTGCAGGGAGTGCGGGAACGCGCAGGGAGTGCGGGGAGCCGGGGCCACGGCTGACATAAACGTGCCTTGTGGGCAATATTGCCTAGTGGGCATTTTTGGGTGATACTGGGTGCATGGCCGACGAACGTACCCTCGGGCTCCGCGATCGGAAGAAGCTCGACACCCGCCGGGCGCTGAGCGATGCCGCGCTGGAGCTCACCTTCGAACGCGGCCTGGAAAACGTTGTGCGCGAGGATATTGCGGCACGGGCCGGGGTTTCGGTGCGGACCTTCAGCAACTACTTCGCCAACAAACACGAGGCGCTGGGCTACCGGCAGATCGAGCGGATTCGGCGCAGCATCGAACTGCTGCGCACCCGGCCCGCCGAGGAACCGATGTGGGCGGCGATCACGGCGGCGGTACTGGAACCGTTCCATGCCGACGAGGTGCCCGATGCGCGGCCCACGCGGGCGCAACTGGCCGAGGTTCGCAAGATCGTCGAATCTCCCGAGATCCGAAGCGTGCTGGCGGGGACCACCTTTCACGACATGGCCGCGGTCATCGCCGAGCGGAGCGGCACCGATCCAAACCGGGACCTCTACCCCCGATTGATGGCCGGAGCGGTCGCCGCGGCCTATCAGGCCGCATCCGAGATCTACGTCCACTCCGACCCCCCGGTGGTCATCACAACCGTGCTGCGCCAAGCCCTTTCGGCGATGGCGGACGGGATCCCGGAACCGGCCCACTGACACAACCGACAAACGAATAACCGACACGAATGGGGGCGTAATTCGCCATGCCCGAAACACACATCGACGTCGTCATTTCCGGCGCGGGCCCGAACGGGCTCATGCTCGCCTGTGAACTCGCACTCGCCGGGGTGCGACCCGTCGTCCTCGAGCAACTACCGGAGCCGAGTAGCGAACCGAAGGCCAACGGCATTGTCGGACAGGCCGTCCGGCTGCTGGATATGCGGGGGCTGTCCGATGCCGATCAATTCACCGACCTCGCCGGTGTTCCCGCACGGCCACAACCGATCCCCCGCTATATCTTCAGCGGCTTGTCGCTGGAACTCGGTGGGCTACAGCACAATCCGCTGTATGCGACCGGGATTCCCCAACCGCGCCTCACCCGGCTGCTCGCCGGGCGGGCGGCCGAGCTGGCGGTGGATGTCCGCTGGGGCCACGCCCTGGCCGACTTCCACACCCGAGGCGACACGGTGCGCATCACCGTTTCCGGCCCGGACGGGCCCTACGAGCTGACCTCGCGGTTTCTCGTCGGTGCGGACGGCGGCACCAGCCAGGTCCGCAAGCGAAGCGGCATCGGCTTCCCCGGTATCACCGCCGACGACCACATCACACGATTCGGCCACGCCACCGTGCCGTCCGAACTCCGGACCGCCGACGGCGGGATCGAGATCCCCGGTGCCGGTCGATTCTCGTTCGGGCACAACAGGGTCGAGCGCGGGATGTTCGTGTTCGCGGAACTGGTACCCGGGCGCCCGATGATCGGTGTGACCGAGTACGGCGGCGAGGCGCCTCCCGACGACATGCCGATCACCTTCCAGGAACTGCACGACAGCGTCGAGCGCGTGCTCGGTGTTCCGGTCCCCATGACTCCACCGCAGGGCCCGGGGCCACATGCGCTGCGCCGCATGGCCGATCAGAACACCCGGCTTGCCGAACGCTACCGCGAGGGTGCTGTGTTTCTGCTCGGCGACGCGGCCCACGTGCACTCCGCGATGGGCGGTCCCGGGCTGAATCTCGGCCTGCAGGATGCGATCAACCTCGGCTGGAAACTGGCGGCCGAGGTGCAGGGCCGGGCGCCGGCGGGACTGCTCGACACCTATCAGTCCGAACGCTATCCGGTGGCCGAGCGCGTCATGATGCACAGCCTCTCGCAGACCGCCCTGATGGCCCCCGGGCCCGAGGTCACCGCGCTGCGGCAGCTGTTCGGCGAGCTGCTGCACATCCCGGAGGTCACCGCGCACATCGCGAATCTCCTTGCGGGATCGGATGTCCGCTACGACATCGGCGACGACCATCCGCTGGCGGGGCGCCTCGTTCCGGACTTCACCGTCACCGTCGATGAGCGGCGGATGCCAGTCGCCGAACTGCTGCGGACGGCGCGGCCGGTGCTGCTGGACCTCACCGGAACATTCGGCGAGGCCGCGCAGGGGTGGGACGATCGTGTCGATGTGGTCACCATCACCGCCACCGATGCGGAGGCCTCGGCAACCGCCCTCCTCATCCGTCCTGATGGTTATGTAGCGTGGGCCGCAACGGATTCCAGCTGCGATGGCCTCCACGCGGCACTCACCCGCTGGTTCGGCCCAGCGCGGGCCTACGCCCCCGCCGACTGATCCGATACCGCCGCGATATTCGCTACTTCGTCCCGGCATCCACCCGATCCCCGCCTCACGGCCCCAGGGGGCCGTGAGGCGGGGAATACAAGGCAGCCGCAGGGCTGTGAAGCGGCGAATACTAGGCGCCCCGGGGCCGCGAGGCGCGGGATACTGGGCGGCCGCAGGGCCGCGACGGCATTCGTCGTCCCGGCGTGTTTTGGCCGGGATCCAGCGCACCGCCACCGGGTGGATCCCGGCGACAGTATGTCGGAATGGCGGGTGGCGTGGTGGGGCTACAGGTGGAGCCAGGTCGGCCATACCTGTGACCATGGCTTGCGCTGATCCGTGCATTTCCAGATCGTCACGTTCTGGGTGTTGCCGGGGAAGCCGAGGCGGGTGTCGAGCTTTCCCACGGGTTCGACGTGCTCGAACTGGGTGCGCAGCACCGCCTCGTAGCCTCCGACGGCGAGCACGTCGGCGTCGTCTGGTGGCGTGCCGAAATAGCCGAAGCCGCGGCTGGGGCTGTAGATCGGCGGTAGGTCGTCGCGGCCGAGCTGGTCCAGAGCGCTTGCCTGCCAATAGGTGTCGGTGATGATGACGGTGTGCTCCCGCCGGTCGGGCGGGAGCGCGTCGTACGCCGCCGTCACCGCGTCGTCCAGTTCGGGCGAGCCGAAGCGGCCGTAGACGCCGATCGCCAGTGCCGCCTCGGCATCGTCGCGCGGCGGCGCGACCTCGTCCGCCGGGCGCCAGGACGTGGAGTTCAGGGTCACCGCCAGCGCCCAGGCCGCGAGCGCGATCACCACGGCGCTCGCCCCGTATCGCCAGCGCGGCCGCCACTGCCGGAGCACCGTGACGACACCCACCGCCCCGGCCGCGATCACCACGCCGTACATGCCCGCCGAATAGTAGATCCGGCCCCCGGTAACCATGAACACGAGGAACAGCACCAGCAGCGTCGCACCGAGAAAACGGAAGTCCCGCAGCGATTTCCAGCGTAGCAACACCCAGAGGCCGAACAGCAGCAGCGGTGCGCCGAGCAGTCCGGCCACCATGACCGACATCGGCACGAACATCAGTTTCCCGCCCAGCACGTCCTGTTCGCCAGCGATCTCGGTGCCCATCGACAGCTGCGGCCAGTCGTGTCGTGCCTGCCAGAGCAGCTCCGGGATCGCCGACACCACCACGACGGCCCCGCCCAGCCACAGCAGCGGCCGCCGCACCAGATCCCTGGGACCGAATACCAGGCTGGTCGCGGCCAGCGCGACCCAGAGGAACGGAATCAGCCACTTCACCTGGAAGTCGACGACGGTCACCAGCGCCGCCGCCAGCAGCAGCACGTCGCGGCGGGTCCGCACCCAGCGCACCAGCAGCCACGTGATGATCACCCACAGCGCGGTGTCCACCGCGTTCGTGGTCAGCATCGCCCCCTGCAACAGCAGGAACGGCGACGACGCGTACCCCACGGCCGCCAGCACCTGCGCCGCCCGCCCGCCGCCGAACTCCCGAGCGAGCATGGCGCACAACACGATTGCCGCCACCGTCAGCGTCACCGCGGGCAGCCGCAGCACCAGATAGGACCCCGGCGCCAGGACGTCCATCAGCCGGGCCACCAATGGCAGCACCGGACCCTGATCCGCGTACCCCCACGCCGGGCGCCGCCCTGCCGCCAGAAAATACAGCTCGTCCCCGAAGTACCCGTACCGCGACGCCGAGAACACCAGCACCGCCGCCGATACCACCGCAATCACCGCCACCGCGGGAACGGCCAGGGGCGGCCGCTCAGCGCGCGCTGCGTCGAGCGGACGATCCACCAGGTCGGTCACCGGCGCCTCCACGAGTCGGATCAACGGACCCGCCGAATCTATCGGTCCCCCGGCCCCCTGACGTCCACCCGCCAGGCGAGTCGCCGCCACTATGGCCGGACCTGGTATCGGTCCTGCGGTAACCCGCTGTCCGGGCGCCAGGGCGCCCGGACAGCGGGTAATAGGGAGACCTGCACGGGTCACGCGTGCAACGAGACGATCTGGACGGGCAGCGGGTGAAGCGGGACTTGCGCGGGCGGGGATTGCGGTGCGGTGGGGCGCGGGCTTCATCCGGCGCTGTGCGGCTTCCCGTACTCGGCGGCAGCGGGGTGGAGCGGTTACGGTGGCTGCGAGTTCGATGGTGGAGAGGCTAAGACGGTTGTTGGCGAACCTAGTTCGGTGTGCGGTTGGTGTGGCGGTGCTGGCGGTGGTGCTGGCGGCTCCGGGGGCGCGGTTCGGATCGGACTGGGACGAGGCGGACTGGTTCGCACATCAGCAGATCGACTGGCAGGCCTGCCACAGCGAGAGCCTGGACGCCGCCGGTGCCGAGTGCGCGGCCGTGCCGGTTCCGCTGGACTACGCGAATCCGTTGGGGCGCACCATCACTGTCGCGATCTCACGGGTGCGGGCGGCGGATCCGCAACAGCGGCGCGGCGTGCTCTTCTCCAATCCGGGTGGCCCCGGCGCGGCGGGTCGCGACAGCATCGAGCTGCTCGGCGATGTGCTCAGCCCGCAGGTACGGGCGCAATACGATCTCATCGGCATGGATCCGCGCGGAGTCGGGAAGTCCGACGGCGGGCGGGAATGCGGCTGGGCGGCGGGCGAGATGGTGCACTCCGCGGGCCTCGACCTCGACGGCTTCCTGCACGACACCGGCCGCGCCGCCACCATGGCGAGGGACTGCGTGACCCCCGACCCGGAAACCGCCCGGCAACTCACCACCCGCAATACGGCCCGGGACATGGACGTGGTGCGGACGGCCCTGGGCGAGCCGCGCATCAGCTACTTCGGCGTCTCGTACGGCACCTACCTCGGCGCGGTGTACACCCAGTTGTTCCCGCAGCACAGCGACCGCATGGTGTTCGACAGCGCGATCGATCCGGACCGGTATTGGGAAGGCCTGGTGCAGGATTGGGGCCCGTCCGACGAAGCGGCCCTGGACGATTGGGCATCCTGGGCCGCGACCCGCGACGACACCTACCACTTCGGCAGCACGGCGGAGCAGGTGCGGACGACGATCGAGGACCTGATCCGTTCGGCGGCGGGGGAACCCATCGTCCTCGACGGCTTCCGCGTCGACGACCACTGGCTCCCGTTCCTGCTGCACAACTTCCTCAACAGCTTCCGCTCGAATCAGGCTCTGGCCGACAGCATTCGGGAGCTCGCCGATGCGGCGGGCCGTCCGCCGGGAACGGCGCAGACGCCACGCCTGCAAGCCTTCCTCGAGGCGCTGCGCGACGAGGAGAATTCGGAACTGGCCTACATCGCCTGCGGTGACGCCGCCGCTCCGGAGGATCCGGCGTGGTACTGGAACACTATCGAGGCGACCCGCGAGTCACAGCCGGTGTTCGGGGCGATGGCCGGCAACATTCAGCCGTGCGCCTTCTGGCCGCGCCCGGCCGAGCCCGCGACCGTGGTCCGCAACCCGGTACCCGCGCTGATCCTCGCTGCGACCGGCGATCCCCGCACCCCCTACCCGCACGGCGTCCGGCTGCACGAGCACCTGACCGCCTCCCGCCTGGCCACCCTGCAGGACGTCCGCATCCACATGACCTTCCGCCCCGACCTCAGCACCTGCATCAACGACACCATCAACGGCTACCTCGCCACGGGAACCCTCCCCGCCACCGACATCACCTGCCACCCCGACCAACCACCCCGATAGCTTCCCGCGCGAGGGTCAGGCGGGGTGCCATTCGACGTAGAACTCCGCGCCGATGGCGCTCAGGGCCTGGCGGACGCCTTGGGGCGCCCAGCTGACCTTCGGGTCGTGGCGCACGATCGGGTCGCGGCCGGTGACCGTGTGCCCGCTGGTTTCCAGTTCGAATTCCCCCGCGGCGAGGATGTTCTTCAGCCAGTCGACATCGCGGCCGTAGGTGAGCGCGACCCGGTAGACGCCATCCTGCGAGAACAGCGTGACCGGCGTCCGGTAGACCCGGCCCGAGTTCCGGCCCTTGTGCACGATGATTGCCAGTCCGGGCGCGCGCCCGGCGACCAGCCCCGCGACCCGGTTGGTGACCCGTCGGTTGAACTTCGCCAGCGCCTGCGGCAACGGCATGAGCTTCCCCTCTCGGATGTCCTGCGTTGCACAGGCTACGCCCACACCCTCGGATCCGCGTCGCGTTCGGCCCGGCAACCGCCTATGCCATTGGCACGCAACCCCATTCGGCAGCGCGTCATGGCAGCCATTCCCGGAACCGCACCCGCTGCCCGGGCCGGACCTGGGCCAGCACGTCCACGTCCGGGTCGATCACCGTCGCGACCACGGGGTAGCCGCCGGTGATCGGATGATCGGCGAGGAACACCACCGGCTGTCCCGACGGCGGGACCTGGATCGCGCCCAGCGGCATCCCCTCGGTCGGCAGTTCCGCATCGCCCGCATGCGTCAAGGGTGGGCCGTCCGCCCGGTCCAGGCGCACGCCGACGCGGTCGGTATCGGTGGAGACCTGCCAGTATCCGGTGAACAGATCCGCCGGACTGCCGAACCAGTCGTCCCGGGGGCCCAGCCGCGCGCGCACCGTCACGGTGTCGGTGGTCAGCGCCGCCACCGGCGCGACCTCGACCGAAGGCCATGTCCGCGGCGGATGCCCGAGCGGCAGCTCGTCTCCGGCCCGCAGCGGTGCGGGCCCGAGCCCCGCGAGGGTGTCGCGGCTGCGGGAGCCGAGCACCGGCGTCACATCGATGCCGCCCCGCATCGCCACATAGCAGCGCAGCCCGGCCTCGGCGATGCCGAGTTCCAGCCGCTGGCCCGCGTCGAGGAACAGCACCGACGCCGTCGCCTCCGGGCGGCCGTCGACGCTCATCGGCGCGGGCGCGCCGGTGACCGCGACCATCGCCGGTTCCGGGAATTCGAGGCGCAGCCCACCCAGCACGCATTCGATCGCGGCCGCCGATTCGGGATTGCCGACCAGCCGATTGGCCAGCGTGAACGAGCGCCGGTCGGCGGCGCCGGATACGCCGACCCCGGCGTGAAACCAGCCGTGCCGCCCCAGGTCTTGGATCGTGCTGAGCAACCCGGGGGCGACGACGCGCACCGCCATGCCGTTCACCGGACCTCCTCACACAGCGACCGTTCCTGCCCGCGGCCGCTGGTCGCAACGCGTGCAATCGTTTTCATGCCTCCCCCGCCCTGACGAACCGGACCCGGGCGCCGGGACGCAGCAGCGCGGGCTCGGGGCGTTCCAGGTCCCACATCCGCAGCTCCGTGGTGCCGATGATGCGCCAGCCACCGGGCGTGCTGCGCGGGTAGACGGCGCTGTATCCACCGGCCAGCGCGACGGATCCGGCGGGCACCACCGTGCGCGACTGCGCACGCCGGGGAACCGTCAGCCCCGCCTCGGGGGATTCGAGATATCCGAATCCCGGCGCGAAACCGATGAACGTACACCGCCATTCGGCCCCGGTATGCCGCTCGATCAGGTCGGGTACCGAAATGTTCAGCAGTGCGGCGGTTTCCGCGAGATCCGCACCGTCGTAGCGGACCGGAATCCGCACCGCCTCGGTCGCACCGGCGGGTTCGAGGCGATGCGTCGCGGCGGCCTCGGCCACCTCCCGCAGCCGGGCCTCCACCTTGTCCACCCGCACCCGCGGGTCCAGCGTGACCAGCACGGTCTGTGCCGCGGGCAGAAAGTCGCGGACTCCCTCGATCGGGCGGCGGGCCAGCTCGTCCACCAGCCCCGCCAGGGTGTCGGCATCGGCCGGGACCAACTGCAGCGCCCGGTCCCCCGCGGGCAGGATCCGTAGCACTCGGACGTCGCGTAGCGTCGATGTCTCACTCATGCGAATGCCTCGACCCCGATACCCTTGCCCACCAGCGCATCCCGGATCGCCCGCGCCATCGCCACGGCCCCCGGCGAATCGCCGTGCACGCACAGGCTGCGGGCATGCACGGCGACCCGAGCCCCGTCCACGTCGCTGGTCTGTCCATCGACGGCGATCGAAACCGCTTGCGCGAGTGCCGATTCCTCGTCCAGCACGCTGCCGGGCGCCGAGCGCGACACCAGGGTCCCGGCCGGTGTGTACGCGCGATCGGCGAATCCCTCGGCGTAGAACTCGATTCCGGCCGCCGCCGCGGCCGCCGCCAGCTGCGACCCCGGCAGTCCGAGCAGTCCGAGCCCGCCGAAGCTCGCCGCCGCACCGGCCACCGCGTCGGCGACGGCCCGGTCCGCCGAGGCCGCGTGATACAGCGCCCCATGCGGTTTCACGTACCGGACCCGGTCCCCCGCGGCCCGCGCGAACGCGTCCAGCGCGCCGATCTGGTACAGGCATTCGTCGGACAGCTCGCGCGGCGGCACGGCCATCGCGCGGCGGCCGAACCCGGCCAGGTCGCGATAGGAGATGTGCGCGCCGATCCGCACCCCGCGCGCCACGGCCAGCTCGCAGGTGCGCCGCATGATCGAGGGGTCGCCCGCGTGGAACCCGCAGGCGATATTGGCACTGGTGACGATCTCGAGCAGGGCGGCATCGTCACCCATGGACCAGGCGCCGAACCCCTCGCCGAGGTCGCTGTTCAGATCGATCATCACACTCACCGCCTCGCGAAATCGCTTATCTCACACCAGTTCCCGGCCCCGCGTCTCGGGCAGGCCGAACAGCGCCAGCACCGCGATCGCGTAGCCGAGCGCCCCGAACAGCATGGCACCCGCCAGCCCGAGTGTCGTCGAGGCCAGGTAGCCGACCGCGGTGGGGAAGACCGCGCCCACTCCGCGGCCGATGTTGTAGGTGAATCCCTGACCGGTACCGCGGAATTCGGTCGGATACAGCTCTGCCAAGTATGACCCGAAGCCGGAGAAGATGGCCGAGGTGGAGAAGCCCAGCGGCACACCGAGCACCAGGACCAGGGTGTTGGCGCCGTCCGGAATCTGGGTGTAGGCGACCATGAAGACCACCGACAGCACCGCGAACAGCTGGATGTTGCGCTTGCGACCGATCCGGTCGGTCAGCACGCCGCCGGTGACATAGCCCAGGAACGCGCCGCCGATCAGGAAGAACAGGTATCCGCCGGTCCCGACCACGGTGAGGTCGCGACTCTTCTTCAGATAGGTCGGCAGCCAGGTCGCCAGGGTGTAGTAGCCGCCCTGCACGCCGGTGGCCATCAGGCTCGCGAAGAACGTAGTACGCACCAGGTCGCGCCCGAAGATCACGCCGAAACGCCCGCGCTCGCCGACCGCCCGCTCGCGCTTGGCCGTGACCGCCTCGGCATCGGTGACGCTGCGGCGCACCCACACGATCAGCAGCGCCGGCAGCGCACCCGTGAAGAACAGCACCCGCCAGGCCAGCGACTCGTCGAACATCTGGAACACGACCGTGTACACGCAGACCGCCAGGCCCCAGCCGACCGCCCAGGCGCTCTGCACGAAGGCCACCGCCCGGCCGCGGTACTCCGGCTTGGCGTATTCGGCGACCAGAATCGCCCCGGCCGCCCATTCGCCGCCGAATCCGAGGCCCTGCAGCGCGCGGAACACCAGCAGCGATTCGAAGTTCCAGGCCAGGCCGCACAAGACGGTGAACAGCGCGTACACCGCGATGGTCAGCTGCAGCGTGCGAACCCGGCCGATCCGGTCGGCCAGCACACCGGCGATAGCGCCGCCCGCCGCCGACACCACCAGGGTGACGGTGGTGAGCAACCCGGACTGGCCGGTGCTGATGGCGAAGTAGGACGCGATCGCGCCCAGCGACAGTGGCAGCACCTGGAAGTCGTAGGAATCCAGGCCGTACCCGCCGAAGGCGCCGAAGAAGGCACGCTTCCCGGTGGCGCTGAAGCTGCGGAACCAGTCGAAGAAGCCCGCGAACGCGCGGGTACCGGCCGAAGCGGTGGTGGTGGGCATATCCGTCATGATGACCCCTCGGGCATCTCGGGGAGGGTGTGGTGCAGGTCTCGATCGTACGAAATCGTTCAACGATCCTGCAATACCACGAACGGATCGTTCTGGAATCGTGGCGCCGAGCGGGTAACGTCGATCCCGCACAATCGGTCGGCACCACGAGGAGGACTTCGATGACGTCGGCGTCTGCCAGCACACCGCCCGGCGCGGCGGTCGAGGGCTATGCGGCGCTGGCCGCGCACCGCGGGCGCCTCGATCGCGCCAGCCGCAGCGCCCAGGTGGCCGATATCGTCCGGGACCGCATCCTGGACGGCACGTTCCGGCCCGGCACCCGGCTGTCGGAGCCCGATATATGTGCGGCGCTGAAAGTTTCGCGCAACACCCTGCGCGAGGCGTTTCGCACGCTGATCGAGGAGCGGCTCGTCGTACACGAGCTCAATCGCGGTGTGTTCGTACGGATTCCGAGCGCCGAGGACGTCGCCGAGGTCTACAAGTGCCGCCGCATCGTCGAATGCGCCGCGCTGCGTGACCATCCGCGCACGGGCGCCGATCTGGGCCCGGTCGCGGCCACCCTGGTGCGCGCGGATCAGTGTGCGGCACAGGGTGATTGGACAGGTGTCGGCACGGCCGACGTCGACTTCCACCGCGCCGTCACCGCGCTCAACGACAGCCGCCTGCTCGACGCGCTGATGTCGAACGTCTGGAACGAGCTGCGGCTGATCTTCCACGTGGTGGCCGATCCCAATGCCTTCCACCACCCGTATCTGCGCCGCAATCACGAGGTGCTCGACACCCTCGCGGGCGGACGGGCGGCGGACGCGGCCGATATGCTCGCCGACTATCTCGGCGATGCCGAGTCACAGATCCTCGCCGCCTACGCCGGTATCGATCAGGCCTATTGACATGGGCGAGGTCATCGCGGTCTACGACCGGGCCGGGCGCGAGATCGGCAGCGCCGAGCGGTCGGTGGTCTACGCCAAGGGGCTGTGGCACGCCAGTGCGGGAGTGCTGGTGCGGTCGGGCGACGGTGCGCGGCTCTACGTCCATCGGCGCACCGACAGCAAGATGGTGTTCGCGGGCATGCACGACTGCCTCGCCGGGGGCGTACTGAGCCCCGGCGAGGACCCCGCCGAGGCGGCGGTGCGCGAACTCGGCGAGGAGTTGGGCATCGAACTCGGCGCCGACGACGGGCCGCTCCCGCTGGCCACCGCGTCGTGGGACGGCGTCTGGCAGGGCGCGCCGATGCGCTGCCACCTGTTCGCCTACCAGCTGCGCTACGACGGCCCCATCCGGCACCAGCCCGAGGAGATCGCCGACGGCTGGTGGTGGACCGACGCGGAACTCCGTGCCCGCCTTGACGATCCGAGCTGGCCGTTCGTCCCCGACACCCGTCAGCTCATCGACGACCTACTCGACTGAGCTCCCGGCCGAACCCACCCACGCCATCCCGGCACGCTCGACCACGTCATTACCGGCACGCTCGACCACGTCATTACCGGCACGCCTTTGGCCGGAATCCCTACGTCTCGATCGGATTCCGGCCAAGAGCGTGCCGGTAATAAGAGTGGCTGGCGTCAGCCGGAGGAGGTGACCGCGCCCGCCCAAGCCGCGAAGGCGCCCGGGTTGCGGGTTTGCAGGAGCACCCGACCCGGGCCGGTGAAGTCGAAGACGAGGCCCTCCCCCGATTTGAAGGACTGCAGCGACCGGCCCGAAACCGCCCGGCGGATACTGAAGTTCATGGCCAGGTCGTAGGCGACGACATGTCCGCTGTCGATGGTGACCGCCTCGCCCTGTTGCAGATCGATCACGTCGATGGCCCCGAACACTCCGAGCACCACCTCGCCCTGCCCGTGCGCGCGCAGTCCGAATCCGCCCTCGCCGCCGAACAGGTTCGCGAACCCGGCCCACTGCGTCTCCACCTGTACGCCATGGGAATTGGCGCACCAGCTGCCGCGGCTGATGAAGAACGGGCGGTCCGGGGCGATCGGCAGCGCGAGCATATCGCCCGGCAGGGCGGGCGCGACGTCGACCCAGCCGCCCTGCGGCGGCGCGGTGAACGTCGACACGAAGAACGACTCCCCGGCCAGCACCGACCGCTTGAGCCCGGCGAGAATCCCGCCCTCCGCCTTGGCGGCCAGCGTGACCCCGGCCGAATGCGCCACCATGGCACCGCTTTCCACCCGCATCGGCTCGCCGCCGGCCAGTACGCAGCGCGCGATCGTCGACGAGGGGTTGTGCCGCAACTCCACCTTCACATCCGCGAACGTTAGCACCGCAAGGTGTCGATCAGGTCGAACTCACATAGCCGTCGGCTACCGTCAGCGCCTCGTCGACGATGTCCAAGCCCTGCCGCAGGTCCTCGGCCGAGGTGGTCAGCGGCGGCGCGATCTGGAAGCGGTTGGCGACGTTGAACGGCCACACGCCCCGTCCCTTCGCCGCGGCGGTGACGCGCTGCATCGGTTCCGCCGCGGCGCCCGCGGCGGCGAACGGGATCAGCGGTTCCCGGGTGCCGCGGTCGCGCACCAGTTCCAGCGCCCAGAAGAAACCCATCCCGCGCACCTCACCGACCGACGGATGCCGGGCCGCCAAGTCCCGCAGTCCTTTTCCGAGCACGTCGGCGCCCACGGCGCGGACGTGGTCGAGGATGCCCTCGCGTTCGAACACCTCGACCGAGGCGACCCCGGCCGCGCAGGCCAGCGGGTGCCCCGCGTAGGTGAGTCCGCCCGGATAGACGGCGTGGTCGTAGCGCTCGGCGATGCGTTCGGCGATCAGGACGCCGCCGAGCGGAACGTAGCCGGAGTTCACGCCCTTGGCGAAGGTGATCAGATCCGGCGCGACGTCGAAGGCCTGCACCGCGAACCACTCACCGACGCGGCCGAATCCGGCCATCACCTCGTCGGCGATGTAGACGATGCCGAATTCGTCGCACAGCGCCCGCACCCCGGCCAGGTATCCGGGCGGCGGCACCAGTACCCCGTTGGTGCCCACCACGGTCTCCATGATCAGGCCCGCGATGTGTTGCGGCCCTTCCAGTTCGACGACCTGACGCAGATGCCGCAGCGCCGCGTCGCACTCCTCCTCGGGAGTCGTTGCGCCCCAGGCCGATCGGTACGGGTAGGGACCGAAGAAGCGCACCACGTCCACATTGGTGGGTTCGGCTCCCCAGCGGCGGGGCTCGCCGGTCAGTCCGATGGCGGTGCCGGTGCCGCCGTGATAGGAGCGGTAGGCCGACAGCATCGTCGTGCGCCCGGTGTAGCTGCGCGCCAGGCGCACCGCGTGTTCGACCGCTTCCGCGCCGCCGGTGGTGAACAGCACCCGGTTCAGGTCGCCGGGGGCACGCTCCACGATCAGCCGCGCCAGTTCGCTGCGCGCCTCGTTGCCGACGGTCGGCGAGATCGTGGTGAGCGATTTCGCCTGCGCCACAATCGCTTCCACCACGTCGGGATGCTGATGTCCGATATTGACGTTCACCAGCTGCGACGAGAAGTCCAGATAGCGCTTGCCGGTCGCGTCCCAGAACCACGATCCCTCGGCGCCGGTGATCGGCACCGGGTCCACGCTCGCCTGCGCGCTCCACGGATAGAAGACGTGGTCCATCACATTCCCCTTCTCACCAGATCCACTGTCCGGTCTACCGGACACAATCACGGCGCGGTGCCGGTCGTTTCCGTCGCGACGACGGGTGCGTCCAGGCGGGGCAGCACCGATTCGCCGTAGGCCTCGAGCGTCGCGGTCTTCGCGTCGTGCTGCAGATACACGGCGAACTGGTCGACGCCGAGTTCCGCCAGCTCGCCCAGCCGGGCCAGGTGGTCGTCCGCGGTGCCGAGCAGGCAGAACCGGTCCACGATGGCGTCGGGTACGAAGTCGGCATGGGTATTTCCCGCGCGACCGTGCTGGTTGTAGTCGTAGCCCCGCCGCCCGGCGACGTAGTCGGTCAGCGCGGCCGGGACCTCGCCGCCCGCACCGTATTTCGCGACGATCTCGGCGACGTGGTTGCCGACCATACCGCCGAACCACCGACACTGCTCGCGGGCGTGTTTCAGCGCGGCCACCGTGCCGTCGGTGATGTAGGCGGGCGCGGCCACGCAGACGGTGATCTCGGCGGGATCGCGGCCCGCCCGCTCGGCGGCCGCCCGCACCCGGCCGACGGTCCACGCGGTGATGTCCGGATCGGCCAGTTGCAGGATGTACCCGTCGGCGACCTCACCGGTGAGATCCAGTGCGCGCGGCCCGTATCCGGCCACCCACACCTCGAGCCGCGACGCGTGTGCCCACGGGAACCGGATCGTGGTCTCGCCGACGCGCGCGCTGCGCCCGTTGCCCAATTCGCGGATCACCTCGACGGATTCGCGCAGCGTCGCGAGCGTGGCCGGTCGTCCGCCGAGGGTCCGGACCGCCGAGTCGCCGCGGCCGATACCGCACACGGTCCGGTTGCCGAACATGTCGTTGAGCGTGGCGAAGGTCGACGCGGTCACCGTCCAGTCCCGGGTCGACGGATTGGTCACCATCGGCCCCACCACGACTTTCCTTGTGGCGGAGAGGATCTGGCTGTAGATGACATAGGGCTCCTGCCACAGCAGATGCGAATCGAAGGTCCACACGTGCGAGAACCCGTGTGTCTCCGCCACCCTGGCCAGCTCCACCACGCGCGAGGCCGGCGGCGTGCACTGCAGGACCACACCGATATCCATGTCGCACACTCCGTTCCGGTGCTCAGAGCAGGTTCTGCGAAAGCCCGCGCTCGAGGAACCGCCCGTCGCCGGGACGGCCCAGATAGCGGCCCCCGTCCACGATCACCCGGCCCCGCGACAGCACGGTGTCGACGTGCCCGTCGATCTCGAAGCCCTCGTACGCCGAATAGTCCATGTTCATGTGGTGGGTCTTGCCCACGCCGATGCTGGTATGCCCGTTCGGGTCGTAGACGACGATATCGGCGTCGGCGCCCGGGCTGATGACGCCCTTTCTCGGATACATCCCGAACATGCGCGCGGGCGTCGTGCAGCAGACGTCGACCCAGCGTTCCAGCGACAGCCGCCCGTCCACGACGCCCTGGAACATCAGATCCATGCGATGCTCCACACCCCCGATGCCGTTGGGAATCTTGCTGAAATCGCCGACCCCCATATCCTTCTGATCCTTCATGCAGAACGGGCAGTGGTCGGTGGCGACCGTGGTGACGCCTCCGGTGCGCAGGTACCGCCACAGCTCGTCCTGATGCCCCTCGGCGCGCGAGCGCAGCGGCGTCGAGCACACCCACTTCGCGCCCTCGAAGCCCGGCGCGCCCAGCTGCTCCTCCAGCGACAGGTACAGATACTGCGGACAGGTCTCCCCGAAGACGTTCTGCCCCTTGCTCCGCGCCTGCACGATCTGCTCGAGGGCCTGCTTGGCCGATACGTGCACCACATACAGCGGCGCCCCGGTCACCTGTGCCAGCATGATCGCCCGGTGCGTGGCCTCTTCCTCGAGCTGCCAGGGCCGGGTGGTTCCGTGATAGTACGGGGCGGTGTCGCCGCGCCGCAGCGCCTGGGCGACCAGTACGTCGATGGCGATGCCGTTCTCCGCGTGCATCATCAGCAGTGCGCCGAGCTCCGCGCTGGTCTGCATGGCCCGCAGGATCTGTCCGTCGTCGGAGTAGAACACGCCCGGATAGGCCATGAACAGCTTGAAACTCGTGACGCCCTCGGCCACCAGTTCCGCCATGCCCTTCAGGGATTCGTCGTTCACGTCGCCGACGATCTGATGGAATCCGTAGTCGATCGCACAGTTCCCGGCCGCCTTGTCGTGCCAGGCGGCGATCGAATCCTGGACGCGCACACCGGGTTTCTGCACCGCGAAGTCGACGATGGTGGTGGTCCCGCCGAAGGCCGCTGCGCGCGTGCCGGTTTCGAAGGTGTCCGACGCCTCGGTGCCGCCGAACGGCATCTGCATGTGCGTGTGCCCGTCCACGCCACCGGGCAGCACGTACTTCCCGGCGGCCTCGATGACGGTGTCCACGCTCGCCGCCGGGTCCGCACCGAGAACTGCCGAGCCCGGCCGGAGCACCGCCGCGACGGTGTCACCGTCGATTATCACGTCCAGCGGCTGAGATCCCGTGGCGGACACCACCGTCCCGCCACGAACGAGTATGCGTGTCATCAGGGCTCCCGTAAGCGTCGGGGTCGTCGTGCCCAGTGTCGCATTCACCCAGTTCCCGCGCGGCCGAACGATCACTCCGCCGCGGGGCCGCCGGTTTGTTCTCCGGCGGTCCCCGGAACCGAAATCAGCGTCGGCGGGTCAGAACCGCACGCCCTCCGACCGCTCGCCCGCCGGGCACGCCGCGTCGACCGAGGCGGCGCTGTGCGGCGGGATGGCCCAGGTGACCGGCAACTCCGTCCACGGGCACACGACGGTCCCGGTGACGGCCTGGGTATCGGGCGTGCTGTTGTAACAGATCGTCTGGAAGCAGTAGACGCCCGTGGGGACGGCGACGGCGGGCGCCGGGCCCGCCGCGAGCACCCCCGCGCTCACCATCGCCGTACAGACCCCCGCCAGACCGAAAGCGACGCGTTTCATCCCTTGCTCCGTTTCTCGCCCCGGCGCCGCAGCGCCGCTTACCGTCGGATACGAGCAATTGCGCAGCAACTGTAACTCCGCCACACCCCGCACCGCGGGAACCGCGCCCGGCACCCCGTCCGCGCATCCGGCCGAACTCGGACCGATCCGCCCATCCCCACCACAGCGGCGGCCGGGCGTGGAATGATGCCGGGCGATATCGTCCCCGTACCACCCTGATGTAGGAGGCCAACCCCGGTGAACAGCGTCGCGCAACCTCAACAGCCCGGTATCGACCGTCCGGAACGCCGGATTCGCAAGCAGCGCAAGACATTGCGCCGCATCGGGCTCGTGGCCGCGGGTGTGGCGATCGCGATCGTGGTCACCGGCCGCGCCTTCGCGGCCCCTCTGCCGGCGCACACCGCCGGCCCGGGCTGCATGACCGATTCGGGCGCGCAGCCCAACGGCAAACAGTGGCCCGCCGAACCCGCGATGGCGATCGACCAGGGCTTCCCCTACTCCGCGACGCTGCAAACCAACTGCGGCGCCATCACCCTGTCCCTCGACGCCGCCCGCGCGCCGCGCACCGTCAACTCCTTCGCCTTCCTGGCCGGTGAGCAGTACTTCGACCACACCCGCTGCCACCGCCTGACCACCGAGAGCATCTTCGTGCTGCAGTGCGGCGATCCGACCGGCACGGGCACCGGCACTCCCGGCTACCGGTTCGATGACGAAAACCTCACCGGCGCAACCTATCCGGCCGGAACGGTGGCCATGGCGAACTCCGGCCCCAACACCAACGGCAGCCAGTTCTTCCTCGTCTACGCCGACAGCCCGCTGCCGCCCAAGTACACCCCGTTCGGCCGCATCACCGCCGGAATGGACGTGCTGCAGAACATCGCCGGGGGCGGAGCCAGGGACGGCGCGCCCGACGGCCCCCCGGCCACCGATGTGTCCCTCGAGTCCGTCACCGCCGGGCAGGGCTGAGAACCACCGGCCCGGACCCGGCCGCAGAAGCCGGGCGCGGCCGCCGATCCAGGCCCGGTTGCAGATCCGGGCCCGGTTGCAGATCCGGGCCCGGCCACCGATCCGGACTCGGGCGCAAGTCCGGACCCGACCACCGATCCGAACACGGTCGCAGATCCGGACCCGACCACCGATCCACACTCGGTCCCAGATCCAGACCCGGCCACTAATCCGGACTCGGGCGCAGATCCGGACACGGGTGGTCGGGTCCGGACCCGGGCCGCCGCCCGGCCCGGCATCGACGCCGCGCACTCGCTCCTGGTATCAGCCCAGTCGCAACATATCCGGCCATGCCCGCGACCACGGCTCCCGTGGTCCGTCGCACCGCCGAATGGGCACATCGCGGGTCAGCTCCGGGATCCCGAGCCGCGCATCTGCCCGGCCGAGTTCGGTCACTGTGGCGCACCGCGAGCGGGGTTCGCTGCCGTCACCGCCGACCCACACCACGGTCGTCGCCGTATCGGGCGGCGTCCCGAGGTAGCCGAAACCGCGGCTGGGGCTGTAGATCTCGGGCAGTCCGGCATCCTGCCGATAGACCGCCAAAGCGCCTGCCTGCCAATACGAGTCGGCGACGACGACCGCGTGCGCGCGCTCCGGTTCGGGCAGCGACCGGTAGGCCGCGCCGGTGGAATCCGCCAGTTCCGGCCAGCCCAGTTTCCCGTTCGCACCCAGCGCCGCGGCGAAATTCGCGTCGTCGGGCACCGGCTCGATATCGCCCTCCGGCCGCAGCGGCAGCGAGGCCGCCACCAGTACCGCCGAGACCACGACGAGCGGCACCACCACGACCTTCCGCCAGCGCGCCACCGGGCTGCGCGTGCACCACACCGCGCCCGCCGCCATCACGGCCGCGTAGCATCCGACCGCGTAGTACGGCCGCCCGTTGGTGATCAGGAACGCCACCGTGAGCACCAGCGGCACCAGCCCCAGGAATCGGTACGGCCGCAGCGTCTCCGCGCGCAACAGGGCCCATATTCCGCCCAGCAGCAGGATTCCGCCCAGCAGGCCCGCGGCGATCAACGCCATCGGCACCCAGGTCAGACGACCGCCGATCCCGTCCTGTTCCGCCGCGATCGCCGCCCCCATGCCCAACTGCGGCCAGCCGTGGGCGGCCTGCCAGATCAGGCTGGGGATCATCGTCAGGACCACCAGCGCGGCACCGGCCCACAGCGCGCGACGCCGCAGCAACTCCCGCGGCCCGAAGATCAGCACGCCGACGCCGACCGCGAGCCAGAAGAACGGAATCAGCCACTTCACCTGCATATCGACGGCCGTCGCCAGGGCCGCCCACAGCAGCAGCGCGTCCCGCCGCGTCCGCACCCAGCGGATGAGCAGCCAGCTGATCAGCACCCACAGCGCGGTGTCGATCGTGTTGGTGGCCAACTGAGTTCCCTGCACGAGCAGGAACGGTGAGGTGGTGTACGCGAGGGCGGTCAGCACCTGCGCCGCCCGCCCGCCGCCGAACTCCCGCGCGATCTGCGCGCTGACGAAGATCGCCGCGACGGTCACCAGCACCGCCGGAATCCGCAGCGCCACCATCGATTCCGGCGCCACCAGATCCATCAGCCGCGCGATCACCGGCAGCAGCGGCCCCTGGTCGGCGTAGCTCACCGCCAACCGGCGCCCCGCGGCGATGAAATACATTTCGTCGCCGAAGAATCCGTACCGGCCGATCGATACCAGCATGGCCGCCGTCCCGATCGCGGCCACCGCCGAGACCGCACCCGTCGCGTACCGCGGTGACGGCGCACGCGTATCTTTTTGCGGCAGCTCGTCTTCCAGCATCCTGGTGCTCACCCGTTCTCCTTCCGTGTGGCCACGTCGTACAGCCGGCACAGATGGGCCGAGTACGTGGGCATGTCGAAGTTCGACTCCCGGATCACGCGCCCGGCCGCGCCGTCGATCGAATCGCGAATCGACTTCGCCATCGCGACCGGATCGAAATCGCCGAACTCCCCCGTGCGCTGTCCCGCACGCAGCATGTCGATCAGCGGCTGGATGATCGCGCGCTCGCCCTCCCCCATCGCGAAACGCGGCCGCCCCTCGTCGTCGCGCAGATTCAGCACCACATCCGTCATCGCCGCCACGTACGTCCGGTTCGCGTCGATGAATTCCAGATTCGACGACAGATACGCCATCAGCTGATTGCGCGCCCCCTCGGTGGCGCCGACGCGCGGCGCGATCTGTTCGGCGGCGGAGACGTACAGCTGGATCACCAGCTGCGTCATCAGGTCGTCCTTGCCGTCGAAGTGGTAGGAGATGACGCCCTTGGAGATCCCGGCCTGCCTGGCGATCCTCGCCAAGGAGGCGTTGCCGTAACCGATCTCGGAGATCACCTCCACGGCGGCGGCGATGATCTGCCGCCGCCGCGCCTCCTCGATGAACGACCGCCGTTGTCCATTCGGACTATTTTCTGGCCGCATGGCCAAATTTTAGCGCGACCGGTCAGGTCATGTCATCTCCGCCGGTCGCGGTCACATCGCGTGCCACGGCGGCGTCAGATCGGCGCCCCTCGCCACCAGCGTTCGAGCAGATCCTGTCCGGAGCTCCCGCCCGTGACGACCATCCCGCACTCGTTGCGCGGACTGGTCTCGAACCGCACGACCACCGCGCCGCGGTCACGGACCGTCCCCCATGTCACCGTTCCGGTACCCGAGGCCCGCTGCCATCGCTCACTGCCCTCGGCTTCCGTCGGCACCTCGTAGCCACCGCCGCCGATCTGACACCGCACCGTCAGCAGGTCGACCGGCTCGTGATTTCCGGTGCACTGCACCCGCATCTCGGATCCCGCCGGCGCGGTCAGGTCCATCGGTCGCCCCGCGGGATCCACCGCCGCACATCTGATTCCCTGATAGCCACTGTCGGCCGGGGTCGCAGGCAGCAGCCCGGGGAACCTCGCCGCCACGACCCCGTGGCTGCCCCACGTCAGCACGACGCCGGTGGCAGGAGCGGTCGGCGATGCGGTGGGACCCGCCGACGTCGGGGCAGGAGCGGGTACCCCGACCTCGGGCGACCGCATGGTCGCCGCGACGGCGCCGCCGGCCGTCGCGGTCGCCACGACGAGCCCGCCCGCGATCCAGCGGGCCGCCCGCCGGTCCCGCTTCGCCGGCCCGGCCGGAACCGGCAGCCGTCCGGACAGCGCGACCATCGCGGCATCCGCCAGCGCACCGCACGACGGGTAGCGCTCGTCCGGCTGCTTCGCCAGCGCACGGGCGACCACCCCATCGATATGCGGCGGCAGCCCGGCACGCACTGCGGTAGGCCGCGGCGGTGGATCCGCGATATGCGCCCGGACGACCGCGGCCGAATTCGCGCGAGGATAGGGCTCCACGCCGGTCAGCAACTCGAACAGTACGCATCCGAGGGCGTACACATCCACGCGATGGTCCACCGGCTGCCCGGTGAACAATTCCGGCGCGGCGCAGGCGACCGCGGAGGACCCGGACTCGGCCCGCGGGGCGCCCGATTCCACGGCGGCCCAGGCGATCCCGAAATCGGTGACGAGGACCCGATCCGGCCCGGCGTGACGCGGCGCTACCAGGATGTCGGCCGGTTTCACGCCGCGATGCACCAGCCCGGCCCGGTGCGCCGCATCAAGCCCCCGGGCCGCCTCGGCCACGATGTGCGCCGCCCGCCGCGGCGGAAGCCCCGACGGTGCGCGGCGCAGCAGCGCGCCGACGTCCGAGCCGTCGACGTACTGCATGGCGATCCACGGCCGACCGTGCTCCACGCCGCGGTCATGCACGGCAACGACATTCGGGTGGTCCAGCCGCGCCGCGAGATCCGCGCCGCGCACGAACCCGGCGCACGATGCCTCGTCCCCCACACGGTCGTCCGACAGCACCTTCACGGCATCCCGCCGCGGCAGCCGCGGGTGTTGCGCCAGGAACACCGTCCCCATCCCGCCCCTGCCCAGGACACGCTCGAGGCGGTAACCCGCGAACAGGGCGCCCGGACCCGGATTCCCGGTCATCCCGGTCCGCTCGCTACCAGTAGCGCGTACTGCGCCGCGGTCTTCTGCTGCGTGCGCACGAGGTCGCGGCCGGCGACGCGCGCCAGGTAGCGGCCGTAGTGGATCCGGCACTCGTATTTGGCAAAGGACTCCTGCAGATCGATCCGCTCGGCGCACACGGCCTCGGGAAGACCCTTGGGCGCGGCGGCCGCACGGCGCAGCGGCCCGATTCCATCCTCGCTCTCGACCGCGCGGCGTGCGACCGCCGCGGTCGGATACCGGGCCAGCGAGGAATGGCCGCTCACGGCGCCCAGCTCGACGGTCGGTACCGTCCTCGGGCGCGCGCCGCGCAGCCGCACCGCGTGCGGGCCGAAGACGACACCGCTCGCCCACACCGTGCTGGCCCATCCCGCATGCGGCCCCGTACCCAGCTCTGCCACCACGGGATACGGCCACCCCCCGGGTCGTTCGGGCACCAGACGCCGCAGCATACCGTCGCGGTCCAAGGGCAAGGTGGCGAACCGGTCCCGCGGCGTCGGCACGAAGCTCTTCAGCCGCGCCAGCTGGGCCGTGAAGGCCCGGCCGGCGAGCGCCCCCAGTGCCGATGCGTCGGGGGCCGTGTGTCCCACCAGCAGGCTGATCACCATCGACTCGTGCGCCATGGTCGCGGCCAGCGTGGGCACGGCGGGCCGCCAATGGGCCCGGGCCTGCGCGAATCCCGGCACCGCCAGGGGCACGTTGTCGGTATTCACGGCGGCGTCGGCGGAGTCGATCTCCTGGGCCGCCTGCCGTGCGGCCTCGGCATCGGGGAATCGCAGCAACACCACGGTCAACAGCCTGGAGGCGCCCACGATCGGACCTGTCGACAGGTTCCGGTCGCTCGCGGTCACCGAGAATCCCGCCAGCATGCCGCGCTGCTCCAGCACCGTCCGCGTCGGCGCGGCCAGCAGCCCCAGGGTCTTCGCCGGTGCCGGGAGTGGCTGCGCTCCCGCGGGCGGCCCGAAGGCCAGGTCCGGATCGGCCTCGACCGGATCTATCACGGCCTCACCCATCCGCACCGATTCCACGACGCGGCCGTACTTTTCGTCGCTGCCGTGCGGCTCGGGCGGCGGCTCGGCAGGGTATCTGCCGACCTCCAGTGTCGCCAGCTGCGAGGTGAACGGCACCGGACTTCCGGACACGACACAGCCGGCGAGCAGCATCGCGGCGCATGCCACGACCACCGTGGTGCCGCACCGCTCCGCGGTCTTCCGAATACCCTTGTCACACTGGTACATCAGGCCACCAGCCTGCCTGCAGTTCACTGCCGGAGACGCCGCCGATCCCCTCCAACCGGCAGAAGTTGCGGTCCGGAGTGTCGAAGTACACCTCGACTCGCCCCACGACATCGTTGCGAGTATTCGTGAAGTTGCTCCACCGGATCGTTCCGGATCCCGAGGAACGAGACCAACGCTCCTCGCCCTCGACCCGTGTCCTCGACACCGGCCGCATCGCCGTCCGGTCGGCATTGCAGTGGACACGCAGCAGAACCAGCGGATCCCGGTCGCCGAAGCACTGCACGTGGCCGTCGGGCCCGCGCCGGTCGAAGGAGGCCGCCCCGTTCCGCTCGTCCAGGGCCTTGCAGAGGGTCAGCTCGCCGTACCCGATGTCGTCCGGCGAGTACGGCAGCAATTGCGGAAACGGCTCGACCATGTACGCGTGGGCACCCCAGTCCGGCGATACCGGCGGTGCGGGCACGGGCTGCGGAAGTCGCAGGCCAACGCCCTCGTCGCGATCGAACCACAGCCACGCCGGGACCGCCACGGCCAGGAGCACCGATGCCAGCGCCGCGCCGATCGCCGGTGCGCGCAGGCGACGGTTTCCCGGGGATGGGACCGGCGCCATCGCGACGGGACTCGGACCCGGTAGGCCGAGAGCCGCCCGCGCCGCCGCGGCCAGTTCACCGCAGCTCGCATAGCGTGCGTCCCGGTCCTTCGCCATCGCCGTCGCGATGACCGTGTCGAATGCCGTCGGCAGCCGCGGATTCCACCGCGAGACCGGCGGCGGCGATTCGTACAGGTGCGCGTACATCACCGCGCCCGGGCTGTTCCGCGGGAACGGCGCCGAGCCCGTGAGCATCTGGAACAGCGTGCACCCCAGGGAATACACGTCGGTGCGCCGATCCAGCGGCTCACCGCTGAGCTGCTCCGGTGAGGCGTAGGCGAGGCTGGCCGCCATCCCGCCGGTACTGGCCAAGGTGGCCGAATCGTCCGCGGGACGGGCGATTCCGAAGTCCGTCACCAGCACGCGATCGGCCCCGTCCGGTTGCTCGGCGAGCAGGATGTTGGCCGGCTTCACATCACGATGCACCAGGCCGGCACGATGGATCTCGTCGAGGCCCCGCGCCGCCTCGGTGAGGATGTGCACCGCACGCACCGCATCCGGTGCACCGGCCTCGCGACGGATCAGCTCCGCCACATCGATGCCGTCGACGTACTGCATCGCGATCCACAGCCGACCGTCGTCCTCACCGCGGTCCCGGATCGCCACCAGATTCGGATGATGCAGCCGCGCGGCTATTTCCGCCTCCCGAAGGAAGCGCGCGTGGAACTCACCGTCGCCCGCCGCGGCATCCGACAGCACCTTCACCGCATCCTTGCGCGGCAGCCGCGGGTGCTGGGCGAGGTACACCGTGCCCATGCCGCCGGAACCGAGCCGGCGCTCGATGCGGTATCCCCCGAGAGTCGTACCGGTGGTGATTTCCAAACGGGCTCCCCTTCCCGCGATCCCCGAGCCGGCGCGGCGACTTCCGCACCACGGAACCTGTGACAGGTACCGGCCTCCGAATTCGGACTCTAGCAGCGCGGACAGCGGCGGCGGAGACAATCGATGGCCCCCGATTTCATGGTCTTTCGCGGGCGACCGAACGCAAAAGGGCCGCAACCCCGACGGGGTTGCGGCCCTTGCGATTTCCCGGTTTACAGGTACTGGCCGGTATTCGACTCGGTGTCGATGGCGCGGCTGGCACTGGCGTTCTTGCCGGTGACCAGCGTGCGGATGTAGACGATCCGCTCGCCCTTCTTGCCCGAGATGCGGGCCCAGTCATCGGGATTCGTGGTGTTGGGCAGGTCCTCGTTCTCGGAGAACTCGTCCACGATCGAATCGTAGAGATGCTGGATGCGCAGGCCCGGGTTGCCGGTCTCGAGCACCGCCTTGATGGCGTACTTCTTGGAGCGGTCCACGATGTTCTGGATCATGGCGCCGGAGTTGAAGTCCTTGAAGTACAGGACCTCCTTGTCACCGTTGGCGTAGGTGACCTCCAGGAAGCGGTTGTCCTCGCTCTCGGCGTACATCCGGTCGACGACGCGCTCGATCATCGCCTTGATGCACTTGGACTTGTCGCCGGTGAACTCGGCGACGTCGTCGGCGTGCAGCGGCAGCTCCTCGGTGATGTACTTCGAGAAGATGTCCTGCGCCGCTTCCGCATCCGGACGCTCGATCTTGATCTTCACGTCGAGGCGGCCGGGCCGCAGGATGGCGGGGTCGATCATGTCCTCGCGGTTGGAGGCGCCGATCACGATGACGTTCTCCAGGCCCTCGACGCCGTCGATCTCCGACAGCAGCTGCGGGACGACCGTGGTCTCCACGTCGGAGGACACACCCGAGCCGCGGGTGCGGAAGATCGAGTCCATCTCGTCGAAGAACACGATCACCGGGGTGCCCTCGGAGGCCTTCTCGCGCGCTCGCTGGAAGATGACCCGGATGTGGCGCTCGGTCTCGCCGACGAACTTGTTCAGCAGCTCGGGGCCCTTGATGTTGAGGAAGTAGGACTTGGCCTCCTTGGCATCCTCACCGCGCGCCTCGGCGATCTTCTTCGCCAGCGAGTTCGCGACCGCCTTGGCGATCAGCGTCTTACCGCAGCCGGGCGGGCCGTAGAGCAGCACGCCCTTGGGCGGCCGCAGCGCGTACTCGCGGAACAGATCCTTGTGCAGGAACGGCAGTTCCACCGCGTCGCGGATCTGCTCGATCT
>NZ_BDBV01000037.1 GCF_001613165.1 Nocardia mexicana NBRC 108244 | reverse complement strand
CGACCTCGGCCTTGGGGATGCGCTCGAAGGCGAAGCCGGCCTTGGTGTCGACCAGCAGCGAATCGCCGGGCCGCAGCTTGCGAATCGGCTGATCCGGGTCGTCCAGGTCATCGATGTCGACCAGCTTGGTCAGCGGGCCCGACAGCCACACCACCCGCTCCTCGTCGGCATGGCCGACCACCAGGGCCCTGCGCCCGTCATCGAGGATCTCCCGCAGGGAGCCGATCTCGCCGGTCTGGTCGAAGCTGCCCGCCTCCACGACCGTGAGTGCTTCGTTCAACCGGACGCTCTGCCCGTAGTGCAGCGTGGACGTCTCGATATTCGGTGAACACGTCAGCCGCATCTTGCGCCCCGAGGTGAACACGTCGACAGTCTGATCGTCGTAGACACCGATCAGGACGCCGTAGCCGCTCGGCGGCTGGCCCAGCCGGTCGACCTCCTCGCGCAGGGCGACGAGTTGCTGGCGGGCTTCTTTGAGGGTGTCCATCAACTTGGTGTTGCGAATCGTCAGCGAATCGATGCGCGCTTCCAATTCCCTTGACCGATCCGGCGTGTCGGCGAGTTGCCTTCGGAGTGCAGCCGCCTCGGCGCGTACCACCTCGAGTTCCCTCCAGGCCGCCGAATCCGAATTCTCGTTGGGGCTCATGATGCTGCTCCTCCCAGTCCCGGTCTATCAACGCTACCGGGCGCGAACCGTTCTCGCTTTCCGACATGGTTTCGTCGTGATCACATCTCAGCTGCGGTCAGCGGCCGGGATGACCATGTTAGCCTCCCCTAACCCGTTTCCGGCGAGCCGATACGCCGGACCGAGCCGAAAGGTGTGTTACTCGATGCTCCTTCCCACCGGTCGTACCCGTTGTAGTGGCAACGTCGCACACTCTGTTCGTGTTTCCCGGATTCGTCTTGTCACCGCTACCGCGTTCGCCGCGCTGGCCGTTACGGCAATGACAGCATGCGGCTCCGACAACTCCGACGGCGCGGCGGCGAGCAGCACCACCGCCGCCGCGGCCACGAGCGCCTCGGCGCACGACCACAGCGGAACCGCCGCGCCCACGCCGGAGGCGCTGCAGGCCACCCTCGACGGCTTCGTCGACCCGGCCAAATCCACCGCCGACAAGCAGAAACTGATCGAGGACGGCGATAAGCGCGCGGCGAACATCGACACCATGACCCAGGGTCTGGCGAACTACGGCAAGATCACCTTCACCGTGTCCGACGTCAAGACCGAGGGTGAGAAAGCCACCGCCCAAGTTGTCGTCACCTCCCCGCACGGCGCGGCCCCTGCGATGCCCATGACCTGGGAGCACGACGACGCGGGCTGGCAACTCTCCGACGCCTCCGCCTGCCAGATCCTCGCCATGGGCAAGGCACCCTGCCAGGCATAATTCCCCACGCACCGCCCCGCTACACCAGTTTCCACCCACGGTGCGGGTACACACCTGCCCGCACCCCTACCGTGCGGGTACACCTACGCGCACGGTAGGGGTACACCTACGCGCGCCCCTTCGCTGATTTCCCCTGTCCCCCGGCACGCTTCCTCCTGTCCCCCGCGTGGTTTTGCGGGGGCACAGGAGGCGGCTCAGCCCTTCGAGGGGCGGCGCTGTGGCTTGAGCGGGGCCACACCGTCGGCGAGGCGGCGCGCGCTCACCAGGAAGGCCGTATGGCCCTGCATGCGGTGCTCCGGGCGCACGGCCAGGCCCACCACGTGCCACGGCCGCACCAGCGACTCCCAGGCCCGCGGTTCGGTCCAGCACTGTTGCTGCCGCAATGCCTCGACGACCTCCGACAGCTGCGTGACCGTCGCGACATAGACGATCAGCACACCGCCGGGGATGAGGGCCTTCGACACCGCGGGCAGCGCATCCCACGGCTTGAGCATGTCCAGCACCGCGCGGTCGACCTGCGCGCCGTCGTACTCGGCGACATCGCCGATGGTCAGATCCCAGTTAGCGGGCCGTTCGCCGAAGAACCGCTCCACGTTGCGAACGGCGTGTTCGGCGTGATCGTCGCGGATCTCGTAGGAGACGACCTGCCCCTCGGGACCGACCGCGCGCAGCAGCGAGCAGGTCAGCGCGCCCGAGCCCGCGCCCGCCTCCAGCACCCGCGCGCCGGGGAATACATCCCCCTCGTGCACGATCTGGGCGGCATCCTTCGGATAGATCACCGCTGCCCCGCGCGGCATCGACAGCACGTAGTCGACCAGCAGCGGGCGCAGCGCCAGATACGGTGTGCCGTTCGCGGATTGCACCACGCAGCCCTCGTCGGCGCCGATCAGATCGTCGTGGCGGATCGGGCCCTTGTGGGTGTGGAATTCCTTGCCCGGCTCCAGGACGACCGTATGCTGGCGGCCCTTGGCGTCGGTCAGCTGCACCCGGTCCCCGTCGGTGAACGGTCCGGTCCGTCTGGCCGTCATGGATCTCCGTTTCTGCTCTGTTCGTCGGCGGTGTCCGATGTGTCGGTACCGCCGGATAGCCTGCCAGGTATGGCAGCGCCCCCGACGACGACCCCGGCCTCCGACGACGAGGCCGTCAGGCAGAGCCCGGCGCTGTCACCGTCACGGGCAATGGATTTCAAACAATGCGGGCTGAAAT
Organism: Nocardia mexicana NBRC 108244; assembly: GCF_001613165.1. GTDB lineage: Bacteria > Actinomycetota > Actinomycetes > Mycobacteriales > Mycobacteriaceae > Nocardia > Nocardia mexicana. The sequence continues at coordinate 21,937 of NZ_BDBV01000037.1, read as the reverse complement.
ATCGATTACGCGCGATCGATCGCATTCCGGAATCGCCGACGCGGCATGCCGTGCGCGGAACGGTGGTGCACGCGGTACTGGAATCGCTGTACGGGTTACCGAGCGGTGAACGCGTTCCCGAACGCGCCGCGGCGCTCGTCGCGCCCACCTGGGAGCGTTTGCTGGCCGATCGCCCGGAGGTGGGGGCGCTGGTCACCGAGGCGGACCCCGCCGCCTTTCTCGACGAGGTCCACCAGCTCGTGCGGGCCTACTACGGCCTGGAGGACCCGACCGCGTTCGACCCGGAATCCTGCGAATCACTGATCGAGGTGCACCTGGCCGACGGTTCCCCGCTGCGCGGCTACGTCGACCGCATCGATGTCGCCGCCACCGGGCAACTGCGGGTGGTCGACTACAAGACCGGTCGCTCCCCCTCCCTCGCCGGGGAGACCCGCGCCCTGTTCCAGCTGAAGTTCTACGCGCTGATCATGCTGCGCACCCGCGGCGTGATACCCGCCCAGCTGCGGCTGATCTACCTGGCCGACGGCCAGATCCTCACCTACTCCCCCGACGAGGCCGAACTGCTGCGTTTCGAGCGCGTCCTGTCGGCGCTGTGGGCGGCGATCACCGAGGCCGGACGCACCGGCGAATTTCTGCCCAACCGCAGCTGGCTGTGCGAATTCTGCGACTACAAGCCGCTGTGCCCGGCGTTCGGCGGCACACCGCCGCCGTATCCGGGCTGGCCCGTTGCCGCCGAAACATAACGGGGTTATGCTCAGGGCGGGTGCGCGGGGAGGAGGCGCAGATGAGCGACAGCACAGGGGAACCCGTTTCCGGGTCGGCGCTGCGATACACCGACGGCCAGTACATCCCCGAACGATTCCGGCGGTGGTCCACACGGCCCCCCACGCTGCGGGGCAGGCGGATATTCTCGCGAACGCTGCATGCGGTGCACCGGCCGTGGTTCGCCGTCCGGCTACCGCGCGGGGTCGGCGTGCTGTTCACGACCGGTCGGCGAACCGGACGACTGCGCCGCGCCTACGTCAAGGCGATCCGCGACGGAGACCGCGCGTATCTCGTCTCCATCCCCGGTGTCCATGCCCTGTGGTACAAGAACATTCAGCACGATCCGAGGGTCGAGCTGCACCTGCCCGGCGGAGGCTTCGAGGGCCGCGCCCGTGAACTGCGCGACGACGCCGAGCGGCGTCAGGCCTACGACGCCTTCTGCGGGAGGGTGCACCCGTTCGATTACGTGGAGAACGCCTTTCACCGCCGCGGCCGGCCGAGCCGGTCGAAGATCATCGAACTGCACGAGGCATGGTTCGACGGCGGCCACCCGCTCGTGATCGACCTCGGGCGCCCGGTCCGCAGACGCCGGTAGTCCGGCCCACCGCTCGGAGTCCGTGAATGTCGGCGACCGCGCGACACGGCCGCCGCCGGCTCAGAACGCCCGGCAGGACCGGATATCGGTGGCCAGGATTGCCTTGGCGCCCAGCTCGGCGAGCTGGTCCATGAGGTCGTTGCCCTGCTTGCGCGGCACCAGCGCGCGCACCGCGACCCAGCCCGGGTCCGCCAGCGGGGAGACCGTGGGCGACTCCAGGCCCGGGGTGATCTGCGCCGCGGCGTCGAGCAGTTCCTTCGGGCAGTCGTAGTCGAGCATCAGGTACTGCTGCGCGAAGACGACGCCCTGTACGCGAGCGACCAGCTGATTCCGGGCCTTGTCGTCGCGGTTCGATCCGGATCCCTCGAGGAGGACCGCCTCCGAATCGCACAGCGATTCGCCGAACGCCACCAGATTGTGCTGGCGCAGGGTGCGCCCCGAGCCGACCACGTCGGCGATGGCGTCGGCCACGCCCAGTTGGATGGAGATCTCGACGGCGCCGTCGAGGCGGATCACCTCGGCCTCGACACCGTGCCGCTGCAGATCCCGCAGCACGAGGTTCGGGTAGGAGGTGGCGATGCGCTTGTCGTAGAGGTCCTGAACCTTCCACTCGCGACCGGCGGGTGCGGCGTACCGGAAGGTGGAGCGGCCGAACCCGAGGCTCAGCCGCTCCTGTACCGGCGCACCCGAATCGAGCGCCAGGTCTCGTCCGGTGATACCCAGATCCAGCTCGCCCGAACCCACATAGATGGCAATGTCCTTCGGGCGCAGGAAGAAGAACTCGACCTGGTTGGCGTTGTCGAGCACCGACAACTCGCGCGAATCGGTGCGCTTGCGGTAGCCGGCCTCGCCGAGGATCTCGACGGCCGAGGTGGACAGGGCGCCCTTGTTGGGAACTGCGACGCGGAGCATGAGGGTGTCCTTTCGGGACTCGTGACGGAGGGCTGGCTATGCCGCCGGGCATCCGGCGGGCTATCCGTCACAGATGTCGGTACACGTCCTCGAGCCGCAGGCCGCGGCCCACCATCAGTACCTGAACCCAGTACAGCAGCTGCGAGATCTCCTCCGACAGCGCCTCGTCACTCTCGTGTTCGGCGGCCAGCCAGACCTCGCCGGCCTCCTCCAGCACCTTCTTGCCCTGCGCATGCACACCGGCGTCCAATGCCGCCACGGTCCCGGACCCCTCGGGGCGGTTGACCGCACGATCTTGCAGCTCGGCGAACAGGGCTTCGAAAGTCTTCACGAGAGGGCATTCTTTCAGATACCCGCGTACGTTCCGCAATCGAGTATTCGGCGCCACGCGCGGCGACCACGACCGTCAGCCGAGAGCGGCCGGACGATCGATGCGGTAGACGAAGTGCCGGCCGTCGTCGACCGGGTTGTCCGGGATCAGGGTGCCCTCGGCGATCCGACGCATCCCGGCCTTCTCCAAGGCCCGCCATGAGCCGAGGTTCGCCGCGGTCACCGGAACGATGATGCATCCGGCAAGCGGGTAGTCGATCCAGGTGGCCGCGATGATCGCGCGCAGCATCGCCGATCCGAGCCCGCGTCCGACGCGTTCCGGATCGCCGACCAGATAGTCCAGCGAGGCCGCTTCGGCGGGCACGGTGGTCAGCGTCGACAGCTCCTCGAAGTACTCCGGCCAGTCGGCCCACCGCAGCCGCTGCACCAGACCGATGGGTTCCCCGTCGGCGAAAACCAGCAGATCCTCGGCCGCCTCCTCCCCCCGCGCGGTCGGCCCGAAATCACGCTCGACCGCTTCGGCCGTGAACTCGTGATTCCACCACCGCCGCACATGCGGTTCCGCAAGCCACGTGGCGAGCAGGGGAAAGTCGGCAGAGGTCACCTGCCGCCAGGTGAATTCGGGTGTGCGCGTGTCGTTCACAAGCGTGCACGCTAGCAACCGCGGTCGCCGACCACCTCTGGTTTTTGCAGGTCATAGCACTGTCCCCGCTGGGGCACGCCCCAAGGGGTGCGGGAACGCGGCCGCGCTTGGCGAGTCGCAGCCGCGTAGCTACCGTAGACGGCACCCAGGCGAGCCAGCCCTCGCCGGGGACTACGCACCAAAGCCAAGGGGGACATTCCATGAACGAAGCCACGGTCGAGAACCGCCTGCGGGGTTTGGAGACGTTCGCGCAGAACACCGCCGTCGACCTCGCAGACATCAAGTCGACGCAGCGCGAGCACACCGAATCCCTGGCCCAGCACGGCGAGACCCTCGCCCGGCACACCACCGAACTCGCCGACATCAAGGCAACCCAGGCGCGCCACTCCGAGGCGCTGGACGCACTGGCCCTCTCGGTTGCTGATCTGAAGCGAGAAGGCGACGCGCGGCATACGGCGACGACGACCATGCTGCAGGCGGTTCTCGACCGACTGCCCTGATTCGGCGATCGGTGTGCCCGAGGCGAGGCCCGGGCACACCGATGCGAACGAGCCCTACTCCGCGGCGCCGAGCAGGTCCTGCAGTTCCCGCACGGCCACGGTCAGTTGTTCGGCGAAGTCGTGCATTTGGGCCGCAACGGATTTCGGGGTGGCGAGGTAGAGGTTCCAGCGGTCGGGCAGCAGGACGTAGGCGACGCCGATGCACTTGGGGCTGGTGCAGCCGAAACCGAAGTACTCGATATTGGCCGACGGGGCGGAACTGGTGCTGAGGTAGTCGTCGCGGGCGATGGTCCAGCCGGGGCTGTCGTAGAACGGCATCGGCTCGGTGGCGCCGAGCCGCTCACCGCGCCGCCGCTGGATCATCTGCAGCTCCCACAGGTGCTGTTCGGGTGCCTCGCCGCGCTGGCACTCCTTGGCGCGCTGCACATGCGCCTCGGCGGCCGCGCGCAGCTTCGCCCGCCTGGTGTCGGCATCGGCCTGCGGATCGTCCATGGCCGCAACGAAATCCAGGATCTGCGGGGTCACCACCCGCATCGCCTCGGTGCGGCCGTTGCGGAACTGCCGGGTCGCGATCGACTCGTAGGTGGCGCCGATGAGGCCCTTGCTGCGCTGATGCGCGAGCTGGTAGCTCATCTGGGCGAAGGCGTCGGGCGAGATGCCCAGCGCCTTGGCTCGCTTCGTCCCGAAGTCCTCGAACGACACTGTGCGCGTGGCATTGTCGGCGGCGAACTGGGCGAACGCCGCCGCCGCGGCCGATACCGCGGCCTGCTGTCCGTCGTCGAGCACGAATTCGATCGGCTCCGTGGCGGGCAGCCCCTGGGGCTGCGCCCCGGACTGTTCGGCGTGCTCGCGCACGGGCGTCTCCAGCAGCGCGTCGACGAACGACAGGATGGTGGTGCCGTCCAGGCCGCAGTGCTCGACATTGATACCGGCGCTGCCGTCCCCGAAGACGATGAACGATACGGCCTTGTCGAACCAGCGGTTGCCGCTGTCGCCGTGCAGCAGCTGATCGCAGGCGTGCTGGGTGTCGCGGGGCGCGAAATCCTCCAGGCAGACACAGAACAGGGCGGTCTCGATGGTATCGAGCGCCGCGGCATTGACCGGTTCGGCCCGCAGGCCCGAACGGACCTCGGCCCATTCCGCGCGCGGCATGGTCGTCAGGTGCCCCACGGCGTTGTAGGTGGCGGGCGGGCGGGTCCCGGCCTTCATCGTCGCGCACAGGCCGTCGACGAGGTCGTCCTGGCTGTGCGGCGCGCCGTCCGGCCCGACGACCTCCATCCGGAACAGGTTGCCGCGGAACAGGACCACGATGTGGCGGGCCTGCGAATGCCCCGGCCACTCCGGGCTGTAGGGCACCCGCACGGTGTCCTGCGGATCGCCGGGGATCCTGGTCTCGGAGAACAGGAACTTGTTCTGTGCCATCGACAGGTGCTGCCCGCGCTGGGTGACGGGCGGGATGGCCTCGGCGTCGAGCCGCAGCTTGTAGTTCACCGCAGCGGTGACGATCGCGGCCGCCCGCTCGGCCTGCCGCTCGGAGGTCGAGCGGGCCAGCGGCGTGTCGTCGCGGAACAGGAAGAAGAAGTTCGCGTTCAGCGCGATCCGGTCCCGACGCCCCAGGTATCGCGACGGCCAGAACTCGTCGAGCCAGCTGGCCACCCCCGGCTCCGCATCGAACCGCTGCAGGTCGGCGTGCAGGATGCGGCCCGGCCCGTCCGGACGCTGCAGGTCGGCCAGGGCCCGCTCGGTCGCGGCCCTTTCGTCCTCGGACAGCAGCGGCGCGCTCCATTGCAGGAATCGCGCGCAGCTGTCCTCCAGGGTAGGCAGCGGCACGCGCGGCAGCTGGTCGTCGAAGGCGAAGGTGCGGTCGGTCACGGGCGGTCCTCGTCTCTGGTCGGGCGGTGGTCGTCGTCGGGTACGCAGAGATGCAATTGGGCGTGCAGCCACCCGTCGGCCTCCAGGCCGGTCGGATCGATCCCGTTGGCGGACAGGGTGTTCAGCACATGGGCCTGTTCGTCCTCCGAGGCGAAGCGGCGCTGCCGGAAGGTGCCGGGTACGCGCTCGATCCGGTACCCGAGCTCCGCCAGCTGTTTCGCGATCGGCTCGAAGTCGAACATCCGCAGCACGAAGTGTGCCATCCACGGCCGCCGCGTGTCGTGCGCCCGCGCCACACGCAGCAGGGTGCGTTCGGTGATGTACCCGACGCAGCCGGTGGAGATGATCAGATCCGCCGAGGCCAGCAGGCGGCGCTGCGATTCGGTCGGGTCGTTCGCCTCCAGGTCGGCGTGCACGATGTCGTCCAGCAGACCGGCGGCGACGGCGTACTCCAGCGCCGGGGCGGCGGCGTCCATGCCGATGAAGCGGACCTCGGGGTGTGGCCCGGCGGCGGCCAGCCGGGCCCGGTCACGGGCGATCCGCGCGGCGGTGTCACCGGTCCGGTAGTGATCGGCGAGTTCGGCGACGGTGGTGTCGAAACGCATCAGCGCCGCGGCGACCCCGTAGGAGCAGCCGATGTCCAGCACCGTGGGCACGGTGCCCGTCGCGGCGCGATAGTCCTCGATGAGCCGCTCGAAGTGCGGTTTCGCCAGTTCCGGGATGCAGTAGTCCAACTCGGCCATCCGGCTGTAGTAGGCCGAGGGATCGGGGCGGTCGTAGATATCGTCGAACGAGGCTTTTCCGGTACTGTGCAGCGAAACCGGCACGGGCGCTTCCTCTCAGTCGAGTAGTCGGTCGCCGCGGACGGCGCCGGCCGCGGCGATGTGATCCGGGAGCACCCTCCCGAACAGCTGCCGGGTGCGTTCGACATTGCCGACGACGCCGGGCTGCTCGCTGTAGGCGAAGATCGTGGTGTGCCGCTGGGTGGTGCCCTCCACCGGCGACACCCGGTGCAGCGAGAACCGCCCCTGGAACAGTTGGAGATCGCCCGGCCGTAGTTCCAGCCGGCGGATCAGGTGCGCGCCCGCGCCGGTCAGCACCGCGCGGACGTCCCCGAGGTTCTCGTCCTCGGGGGTCCGGATGCCCGGGCAGTACTCGAAGACCCCGCCCGCCTCCGGCGCCCGGGTGAGCATCGAGACGGTGAACGCGTTGGTATCGAAGTGCCACGGATGAGACATGCCGGGCGCCACCACATTCAGGCACAGCCCCGCCAGCGGGTCGCTGAACTCGTGCAGCTCCGCGAGGCCGAAGCAGTCGGCGATGAAACGCTGGAAGACCGGGTTGGTGTAGAGCACCTGGATCAGGGCCTCGGCCGGGATGAGATCGCGTGCGACGAAGGCGTTTCCGCGTTCCAGCACGATATTGCCGGGGTGGTCCGGGGGCAGGTCGGCATCGAGCGGAATGTTGTACGCGTTGACCTTCTCGACCGTGTAGTACGCGTGCGGCGCCAGCGCCTCGCCCTCGGCCCGCAGGGTGTCCAGCAGCTCCGGGCGGATGAAACCGCTCAGTACGCAGCAGCCGTCGGTCGCGAGCTCGCCCCGCGCCTGCTCCACCACGCGATCCCAGCCGGCGGTTCCGGGCTCGTCCAATGGATACCGACCGGTATTGATGATTCGGTGCATGGCCGGTGAAAAGCCGTGTCTCCCTGCGCTTTCGGGGCCGCCATCATCCGTTTCGTATCCATCGGCCCGCTTCCCGGTCGAAGTCATGCAGCCCATTCTGTACTGCCGGGGAATAACACGCCCGGGATTCACCAAGATCACTGTCAAACCTCACAAACCAGCGAGTAACGGTGTGCGACACGGCTATTCCCACGCACAACGGTTGCGAATGCGCCGCCTGCAGCGCCGGAGACGCAGCCCGGCACGCGATCATGACCGCGCGATACCGCCCCGGCTACTCCCAGCCGGAAGCACGGCGCGGGAGATCGTGTCCGGTCCGATACCTCGGACCGACACCTCCATGGATCGATCCGCCCGAGCCCCACACTCGCGTAGCGAATCGCGCTTCGCCGTGCGCAACACACCGGGCCGCTCCGTGTGGCGCCGCGCCCGAGTCAGGCGGCGAGCGGGTAATCCCTCACGCCGCCACCGTCCGGTGCGCGGCGCGCAGATCCTCGACGGTCAGCCCGACCAGGGAGTCCCGGAAGACCAGGCCCGCACGCTCGGGCACGGGGATCTCACACGGCACCACGAGCACCGCGCAGCCCGCGGTGGCGGCGGCCTGCGACCCGGTGGGCGAATCCTCCACGGCGACACACTGTTCCGGGGCGACCCCGAGCAGTTCGGCGCCGCGCAGATACGGGCCGGGCGCCGGTTTGCCGTGCGCCACCTCGTCCCCGCAGACCGTGATGTCGAAGTAGTCGCGGCCGAGCGTGTCCAGGCAGAGCTCGGTGATGGCGCGGGTGGTGTTGGTGACCAGCCCGGTCCGCAGGCCCGCGGCGCGGACGGCGGCCAGCGCGTCCTTGGCCCCGGGCCGCCAGGGAATGGGGCCCGCCATCAGCTCCGTCACGCGTCGATGCAGCCAGTCGTGGGCCGCGGCGACCGCGGCCGGATCGGGTTCCAGGCCGAGGCCCGCGAAGATGATGCGCAGGGCGTCGGGCGCCGCCGAGCCGATCAGCGCGTGCCGGATCTCCTCGGTCATCTCCCCGCCCAGCTCGACCGACAGCTCCCGCACCCCGATATCCCAGAGCTTCTCCGAATCCAGCAGGGTGCCGTCCATATCCCAGAGGACCGCCGTCAACGCTGGCACGTGCTCTCGACCTTCCTTCGCTGATCACCGTCATATCCGGCCCGACGACAACGGACCGTGCGGTCGGCCGAGTCCGCGAGTCTAATTGATCGACCACGACGGGCGGGCGGACGCCGCCTGCCTCAGCCCCGCTCGGAGCCGACGATCAACGGGCGGCCGCCGTCGTTGACGACCCGGAACCACCGCTGTTCCGACTCCTGCTGCCCGTTCTTGTACCGATAGGTGATCGTGGCCACCGCCGTGTCACCGTTCTGCACGATGTTCGATGCGCTCACCGAGCTGAACTGGCTCCAGAACCTGACATACGAGTCGTACCCGCCGGTCTGGGCCTGGTAGGACGGCGACAGCATCGACCAGGCGCCACTGACATTGCCCGGCAGCATCCCGTAGTAGTTCGCGACGAACGCGCTGGCACCGACCGGCGGCGGAGGCGGCGGTGCCGTCGTGGTCGGGGGTACCGTGGTCGTTCCCTGTGGCGCCGAAGGCGTGGGACTCGGTCCGCTGGACGGCACGGCGCCGGGCGCGGTCGACGGAGCCGCGGCCTGCCCGCGCGTGGGCTGCTCCCCCTGCCCCGGCGGCGCCACGACCGCCGACGACACCGGCCCGCCCGGATTCGGCTGCGGCGATTCGCTCGCGACGGTGCCGCCCCCGCCTCCGCCGTTGTTCAGCGCGGCGATCAGGCCGATGACCACCAGCACCACGACCGCACCCGCCGCGATCAGGCCGAGCGCGCGCCGGTTCTGCAGGATCGCGGGCGGCTTCCGTTGCGGCGCAGGCGATCCCGCGGGCACGGTGCCGCCGCTCGGCGGCGGGGGCGCACCCGTCGGCACGTGCACGGTCGGATCCTCGGCATTGCCCGCGGCGGTGCCGGACAGCACGGTCGTGGCCGCCGCCGCATCCAGCGGCGCACCGGGTTTCGGCAACACCTTGGTCGCGGATTTCGGCGCCGGGGCGGCCCGGCCCTCGGCGACCGCCGCCAGCGCCGCCTGCGACTCCCGCATATTGGGCCGATTCCCGGCATCGGCGGCCAGCAGTTCCATCAGCACGGGGGCCAGCGCATCGGCGTGCTGCGGGTAGGGCACCTGCGCCCGCGCGACCGAATGCAGCACGGCCAGGGGGTTGTCGCCCTCGCCGAACGGCGGCTTGCCCTCGACGGCCGCGTACAGCGTCGATCCGAGCGCGAACACGTCCGAGGCCGGTTCCGGATTCTCGCCGCGCGCCACCTCCGGCGACAGGTACGCGGGCGTTCCCGCGAGGAATCCGGTGGAGGTGACGGTGACATCGCCGACGGCCCGGGAGATGCCGAAATCGGTGATCTTCACCGTCCCGTTGTCGGCCACCAGGATGTTCGCCGGTTTCACGTCCCGGTGCACGATGCCCGCGTCGTGGGCGGCGGTCAGCGCGGAGGCCACCTTCGCTCCGATGCGCGCCACCTCCCGCGGGTCGAGGGGGCCCTTGTCCCGCATCAGCGCGGCCAGGCTCTGCGCGTCGACGAACTCCATGACCAGCCAGGGCTGGCCGTCCTCCTCGGCGACATCGAAGACGGTGACCGCGTTCTGGTGGTGCAGCCGCGCCGCGATCCGGCCCTCCCGCATGGCCCGCAGCTTCGCCTCGAGCGCCTGCGCGCGCGTCAGACCCGGCGCCAGGAGTAACTGCTTGACCGCGACCGTGCGTCTGAGCCGGACATCGGTGGCCCGCCACACCACGCCCATCGCCCCCGTCCCGATGGGATCACCTAGCCGGTAGCGTCCCGCGATCAGCCGGTCTGACGTCATGTTGTTGTACCCCTCTTGCGCTCACGCAGTGTCTACTCGTGCCATGAGCGGGGCCCTGCGTGGTGACGCTCCGCTGCCGTCTCCGGGCCTGACGGCTCATGTTCGGGCCACCGCCACGCTGCGTGTGAAACCCGGAAACCCTCGAAAATTCTACGCGTTGAAGTATTTTGCTTCCGGATGCAACAGCACGAACGCGTCGGTCGACTGCTCCGGGTGTAGCTGCAACTCCTCCGACAATGTCACACCGATGCGCTCGGATTCCAACAGCGACACCAGTTTTGCGCGATCTTCCAGGTTGGGGCACGCGCCGTAGCCGAACGAGTAGCGGGCGCCGCGATAGCCGAGCTTGAAGTATTCCTGCACGTCGGCGGGATCGTCCTCGGCGACCGAATGTCCTTCCAGCACAAGCTCTTCGCGGACGCGCCGGTGCCAGTACTCGGCCAGCGCCTCGGTGAGCTGCACGCCGATGCCGTGCACCTCGAGATAGTCGCGGTAATTGTTGCCCGCGAACAACTCGTTGGCGAAATCGGCGATCGGCTGGCCCATGGTGACCAGCTGGAACGGCAAAACGTCGACCTGTCCCATTTGCGCCGCGAGTTCGCGGGACCTGATGAAGTCGGCGACGCACAGGAATCGGTCGCGCTGCTGGCGCGGGAAGGTGAACCGATAACGTTCCGGCGCAGCGGGATCTGCCTCGGTGAGCACGATCACGTCGTCGCCCTCCGACACCGCCGGGAAATACCCGTAGACAACCGCGGCGTGTTGCAGCACGCCCTCCGCGGTGAGCCGGTCCAGCCAGTAGCGCAGCCGCGGCCGCCCGTCGGATTCGACGAGCTCCTCGTAGCTGGGGCCGTCGCCGCCGCGCTGCCCGCGCAGCCCCCACTGTCCCAGGAACAGCGCGCGCTCGTCGAGCAGGGTCGAATACTCGCCCACCGCAAGGCCCTTCACGATCCGCGTGCCCCAGAACGGCGGCACCGCGACCGGCAGGTCGGCGGCCACATCCGAGCGGGCGGGTATCTCGATCGGGGTCTCGTTGGCGCGCCGCTCGGCGGCGATCCGCTTCGAGCGCTCGTGCCGGGCCTTGCGCGCGGCCGCCTTCTCCCGCTCGGCGGCCGCCTCCGGGCTGTCGTCGTCGGTGGCGCCGCCGCGCTTGCGGGTCATGATGTGGTCCATCAGCCGCAGGCCCTCGAACGCGTCGCGCGCGTAGTGCACGTCGCCCTCGTACACCTCGGTGAGGTCGTTCTCGACATACGACCTGGTCAGCGCGGCGCCGCCGAGCAGCACCGGGAACTGGTCGGACATGCCGCGGGTGTTGAGTTCCTCGAGGTTCTCCTTCATCACCACCGTCGACTTCACCAGCAGCCCGGACATGCCGATGACATCGGCCTTCTTGTCCACCGCGGCGTCGAGGATCGTCGAGATCGGTTGCTTGATACCGAGGTTCACCACCTCGTAGCCGTTGTTGGACAGGATGATGTCCACCAGGTTCTTGCCGATGTCGTGCACATCGCCCTTCACCGTGGCCAGCACGATCCGGCCCTTGCCCGAGTCGTCGGTGGCCTCCATGTGCGGTTCCAGGTGCGCGACCGCCGACTTCATCACCTCGGCCGACTGCAGCACGAACGGCAGCTGCATCTGGCCCGAGCCGAACAGCTCGCCGACGGTCTTCATCCCCGACAGCAGCGTCTCGTTGATGATCTGCAGCGGCGGCACCTCGGTCATCGCCTCGTCGAGATCGGTGTCCATCCCGGCCTTCTCGCCGTCCACGATGCGGCGCTCCAGACGCTCGAACAGCGGCAGCGCGGCCAGTTCCTCCGCGCGCGACGCCTTGGACGAGGACGCCGACACCCCTTCGAACAGCGACATCAGCTTCTGCAGCGGGTCGTAGTCCTCGGTGCGGCGGTCGTAGACCAGGTCCAGCGCCGTCTCGCGCTGCTCGTCCGGGATCCGGTTCATCGGCAGGATCTTCGATGCGTGCACGATCGCCGAATCCAGTCCGGCCTCGACACATTCGTGCATGAACACCGAGTTCAGCACCTGCCGCGCGGCCGCGTTCAGGCCGAACGAGATATTCGAAAGGCCCAGCGTCGTCTGCACATCCGGGTGGCGGCGCTTCAATTCCCGGATGGCCTCGATGGTTTCGATGCCGTCGCGCCGCGACTCCTCCTGGCCCGTGCCGAGGGTGAAGGTGAGGCAGTCGATGATGATGTCGGACTCGGCCAGGCCCCAGTTGCCGGTGATGTCGGCGATCAGGCGCTCGGCGATCTCCACCTTGCCCGCCGCCGAACGTGCCTGTCCCTCTTCGTCGATCGTCAGCGCGACCACCGCCGCGCCGTGCTCGGCCACCAGCTGCATCGTTTGCTGGAACCGAGACTCCGGGCCGTCGCCGTCCTCGTAGTTCACCGAGTTGATCGCGCAGCGCCCGCCCAGATGCTCCAAACCCGCTCGCAGCACCGGGGTCTCGGTGGAGTCCAGCATGATCGGCAGGGTCGACGCCGTCGCCAGCCGCGACGCCAGCTCGGACATGTCGGCCGTGCCGTCGCGGCCCACGTAGTCCACGCACAGGTCCAGCATGTGGGCGCCGTCGCGGATCTGGTCCTTCGCGATGTCCAGGCACTTCTGCCAGTCCCCCGCCAGCATCGCCTCGCGGAATGCCTTGGAGCCGTTCGCATTCGTGCGCTCGCCGATCATCAGCACCGACGCGTCCTGTTCGAACGGCACCGCCGTGTACATCGACGACACGCTCGGCTCGTGCACCGGCTCCCGAGGCGCGGGCGACACGCCCCGGACCGCCTCGGCGACCTGCCGGATGTGCTCGGGCGTCGTCCCGCAGCAGCCGCCGACCAGCGCCAGCCCGAATTCGGTCACGAAGCCGTGCAGCGCGATCGCCAATTCCTCCGGCGTCAGCGGATATTCGGCCCCGTTGGCGCCGAGCACCGGCAGGCCGGCATTCGGCATCACCGAGACCGGCAGCTGCGCGTGCTTGGCCAGATACCGTAGATGCTCGCTCATCTCGTCGGGGCCGGTGGCGCAGTTGAGACCGATCATGTCCACGCCGAGCGGCTCGATCGCCGTCAGCGCGGCGCCGATCTCACTGCCGACCAGCATCGTGCCGGTGGTCTCGACGGTAACGTGCGAGATGATCGGGATCCGCCGCCCGGACTGCACCATCGCCCGCCGGCTACCCGTGATCGCCGCCTTGACCTGCAGCAAATCCTGTGAGGTCTCCACCAGGATCGCGTCGGCGCCACCGTCGAGCATGCCCAGCGCCGCCTCCGTATAGGCGTCGCGCAGGGCCGCGTACGGCGCATGCCCCAGCGTCGGCAGCTTGGTTCCCGGGCCCATCGAGCCGAGCACGAAACGCGCCGAACCGTCCGCCGAGGGGCCCATCTCGTCGGCCACCTCGCGTGCCAGCCGGGTGCCGCGCTCGGACAGGTCCCGGATCCGGTCGGCGATGTCGTAGTCGGCCAGGTTGGGCAGATTGCAGCCGAAGGTGTTGGTCTCCACCGCGTCCGCGCCCGCCTCGAAGTAGGCGCGGTGAATGTCGCGCAGCACGTCGGGGCGGGTCTCGTTGAGGATCTCGTTACATCCCTCCAGGCCCCGGAAATCGTCCAGCGTCAGATCTGCGGCCTGCAACATCGTGCCCATCGCCCCATCGCCGACGACGACGCGTCGGGCAAGCGTGTCGAGCAGGGAGGTATCGAACTCGGCGCGGGAGGAGACAGACATGTACTCAAGAGTAAATGCCGACCCGGACAGTTCTCTCCGGAGGACCGCGGGGACGGCGGCGGATCCGGTGATCCCCGCCACACCCGATAGGCAGCGCGAACGGCACCCATCCCGCCGCGGGACGACACGCGCGTTGGTTCATATGCCATGAACCGCATGCCCCCGACACCGTAGGCTGACCGGGTGAACCCCAGTGCATCACCCGATCCGGACCTGCCGACGCTGCGCGATCCGGTGCTGGTCGCCGCCTTCGAGGGCTGGAACGACGCGGCCGACGCCGCCAGCGGTGCCGTCGAGCATCTGGAACTGATCTGGGACGCCGAACCGCTCGCCGAGCTGGATTCCGAGGACTACTACGACTACCAGGTGAACCGGCCGACCGTCCGGCAGGTCGAAGGGGTCACCCGCGAGATCCAGTGGCCGTCCACCACGCTGTCGGTGTGCTCGCCGTCGGGCAGCACTCGCGATATCGTGCTGCTGCACGGCATCGAGCCGAATATGCGCTGGCGCAGTTTCTGCCACGACATCCTGGAGCTGATCGAGCAGCTGCACGTCTCGACCGTGGTGATCCTCGGCGCCCTGCTCGCCGACACCCCGCACACCCGGCCCGTCCCGGTCACCGGCACCGCGTACAGCAAGGACGCCGCCGAGCGGTTCAACCTGGAGCAGACCCGCTACGAGGGCCCGACCGGCATCACCGGCGTGCTGCAGGACGCGTGCGTGCGCGCGGGAGTCCCGGCGGTCTCGTTCTGGGCGGCGGTGCCGCACTACGTCTCGCAGCCCCCGAACCCGAAGGCCACGATCGCCCTGTTACACCGGGTGGAGGAGGCGCTCGACCTCGAGGTCCCGCTGGGCGAACTGCCCGCCCAGGCCGAGGACTGGGAGGCGGCGGTCGACGAGATGACCGCCGGCGACGAGGAGGTCACCGAGTACGTGCGCTCGCTGGAGGAGCGCGGCGACGCCGCCATCGACCTCAACGAGGCCATGGCCAAGATCGACGGCGATGCGATCGCCGCCGAGTTCGAGAAGTATCTGCGCCGCCGCGGCCCCGGCGGGTTCAGCCTCTGACCGCTGCGGATTACAGTGCTGGTTCGCTGTGGTCCGGCGCCAATTCGACCGCGCCCTCGGCCTCCATCGTCCAGACCCGCGCCGACGCGTCCTGAAGCAGCTTCGCGATCAGGATCTCGCGCGGAATCGTCTGGCCGGCAAAGTGTTCGAGTGACGGCACCACCACGTGGTGGGCGTCGGCGCGCTTGAGTTCGGCCGTCAGCTCCGCGAATGCGGTGCCGTCACCCTGGGTCGATTCATGGAACGTGGCTGCGAAGCAGAGGCCTTCGTTGGCGGCGAGAACGCACATCGCGTCCTCGAGCTCATCGCTGTGGCCATCGGCCAGATCGTCACGCACGTATCCATAGATCAACGCTTCCACCCGAACCTCCGTTTGGATGTGGACAGGGACTCGCTGTTCTCTTGTCGGTACTGCGTTGTTCGGTACTGCAGGTGCTCGGTATCGCCTGTACTGCACCGGGCCGGCAAACTGCCCACTTCGAGCATGCACTCTTCGCAAATGCAATTGCAGATGTCAATGCGGTGACATCCGGATGCCCTATCCGGGCCATCTTGCGTTAACTGGTGGGATACTACAGAGGTGGCCGTTGGTGACGATCGACCCGTCTGGGCTGTCAGGATGCGTTCCGAACGCGACGCCAGGGGGTGGTCACAGGCCGATGCCGTCCGGGCCATGCGCACGAAGTCATCCCACAACTTGCCGACAGACAGTACTCTGCTGCGTAACTGGCGCCGCTGGGAATCCGGCGAATCGCGGCCGGACGACTTCTACTCCCCCATCATCGCCGCTGCCTTCGACACCGTGACCGCGGCGTTCTTCCCCAAGGCCCGCCCCAATCGCGACGACGAACTGCTGTCGTCGACCGGCATGGACACCCTGGAGTTCATCGGGCGGCTGCGGATGTCCGATGTCTCCTCCGCGACCCTCGACGCCATCCGCATCACCGCCGAGCGACTGTGCAGTGAGTATCCGTGTGCCGACCCGCACGAACTGCACGCCGAGGGCACCTCGTGGCTGCGCCGGATCACGTCCCTACTGGACGGTCGGCTCACGCTGGCCCAGCATCGCGAGGTGCTGGTACTCGCCGGATGGGTTGCCCTACTGGTCGGTTGCGTCGACTACGACCTGGGCTGGCGGACCGCCGCCGAGGCCACCCGCCGGGCGGCGCTGTCGCTCGGACAGGAGGCCGAACACGGCGAAATCATCGGCTGGGGAGCCGAAATGGCCGCTTGGTTCGCTCTTACCCAAGGCAACTATCGAGGCGCGATCGAGGCGGTCGACGCGGCCCTGGCAACCACGCAGCGCCTCGGCGTCGGCGTCCAGCTGAGCGCGCAGCGGGCAAAGGCCTACGCCCGGCTCGGCGATCGCGCACAGATGGACGGAGCACTGCGGCAGGGCCGGGCGATCCTCGAGCGACTCGATTATCCGGCCGATCTGGACAACCATTTCGTCGTCGATCCGCAGAAGTTCGACTTCTACGCCATGGATTGCTGCCGGGTCGCGGGCGACGACCGGCTCGCGGAAGGCTATGCGCGTCAGGTGATCGAGGGGGCCACCGCGCTCGACGGCACCGTGCGCAAGCCGATGCGGGTGTCGGAGGCGCAGCTGACGCTGGCGGTGGTCGCGGTGCGGGCGCGCGAGCTGGAGCTGGCGGTCGAGGAGGGGACGCGGGCCTTCGCCGGGACGCGGCGCTCGCTGCCGTCGCTGCTGTGGATCGCCGGGGAGACGGCCCGGGAGATGATCGAGCAGTTCCCGGGCGAGCCCCGCACCCGCATGTACCTGGACCAGCTGCGTTCGCTCGCGGCGAGCTGATCCCGGATGGCGGTGCGATTTCCCCGCGTGGATTTCGGCCTGCGCGCCTGCTCCTGGCGCGGGCATGCCACCTACGCGCCCGACGAACCGGAACTGGCCGCGCGCCTGCATGTTTCGACACCGGCCGGGCAGGCCTGGCGGTGCCTGCGCTGCGGCGACTTCGTCGTCGGGGCGCCGCGGCAGCGCGGACCGGCCGACGAGGCGCCCGAGGTGCCGCGCGGGCGGCTGCTGCGCGACCGCTTCATCATGCGCCTGCTGGCGGCCGAGCGGGTGCTGCGCGGCCTGGTGTTCGCGTTGCTCGCGGCCGGGGTGTTCAAGGTCCGCAATTCGCAGGCGCGACTGCACGAGGCGTTCGATCGGGAGATGCCCCTGATCCGGCCGCTGGCCGACCAGATCGGCTGGAATCCGGACAATTCGAGGATCATTCGCTTCATCGAGCAGGGCTGGACGCTGTCGCCCGCCACGCTCACCTGGATCGCGGTGGGGTTGCTGGCGTACGCCGTGGTCGAGATCGTCGAGGCGGTCGGGCTGTGGTACGTCAAGCGCTGGGGCGAATACTTCGCGGTCGTGGCGACGAGCATCTTCCTGCCGCTCGAGATCTACGAGCTCACCGAGAAGGTCACCGTGCTGCGCGCCGGGGCGCTCGCGGTCAATCTCGCCGCGGTGATCTGGCTGCTGTGGTCCAAGCGACTGTTCGGTCTCAACGGAGGTGGGCGCGCATACCACGCCGAACACAGCGAGGAGAGCCTGCTGACGGTCGAGCGCGCGGCGGTTGCCGAGGCCGCCGCGGCCGCCGGGTGAGCCCGCGTCCCAGGGGTGCCGCGCCACCGTGGCACGCCGAGGCCGGGCACGGCGTCGCGCTGTCGGATGTCGGTACTACTCTCATCCCGGTGACCGAGTCCGCTGAAGGATTGCTGCCCGACGACTCCGCCGTATCCGCGGCGGCGTCCGGGGTGTCCGCGGCGGCTGCCCAGGCCGCGGCCGCGCTGTTCGACAGCTCCACCGTCGACCGCGGCCGCGTCGTCTTCGCGCCGCTCGGGCTCGACGGCTCGGCCGACCCGGTCCCGATCGAGGGCTCCGCCATCGGCGAGCGGCTGCGGCTGTTCTCCTTCGCGACCGCGGAGAAGCGCGGCGAATACCTCTGGGTGCTGCGGGCTTTCGATCACGCGCGCGCCGCCTACGTGGTGCTGCTGCACGCCAGCGACGTCACCGATACGCTCGGCCGATTCCCGGAGGCGCCCCGGCTGACCGCCGCCGAGGTCGGGCCGCTGCTCGAACAGCTGCACCAGTGGGGCGTGCTGGAGCGCAGCTACGACGGCAGCCGGGCGGCCACGCTCGCCGAATACCGCAACCGGCACTTCGTCTATCAGTTCTCCCGCGCCGGATACCAGGCCTACCGCGCGGTGGCCGAGGTGCTCGGCGCCCGCCTGGACGAGGCCGCGCTCTCGCGGCTGGTGCTGCCCGAACTGCTGGCCGATCTGGAGGCGCTGGCGCAGGCGAACCGGACCGGCGACGCCGAACGCGTCTACCGCATCCTCAAACGCCTGGACACGGCGCTGTCGGAGCTGGCGGACCGGGCCGCGCACTTCTACCTCACCCTCGGCGATCTCGTTCGCACCACCGAGGCGACGCCGGAATCGTTTCTCGCGCACAAGGATGCGCTGCTCGCGCACATGCGCGAGTTCAGCATGGACCTGGCCCGGTTCGCGCCGCGGCTGGCCGCCGCCATCGCGGACGTGGAGGACACCGGCGTCGACGAACTCGTCGCCCGCGCGGGCGCCTGCGACGAGCGCGTGCTGCTGAGCGTGCCCGAGCGGGAGGCCGACTGGCGGGCGCGGTGGCGAGGCCTGCGCGGCTGGTTCGTCGCCACCGCCGCCGATATCGGTGCGGGCGAAGGCAGTCCGGCCACCGAGGCCGAGCGCCTGCGGGAGGCGACGATGAGCGCGATCGCGGCCGTGCTGTCGCTGTTGCGCCGGGTCACCGAGACTCGCAAGGGCGGGGTGAGCCGGGAGTCCGCGCTGCGGCATCTGGCCGGCTGGTTCACCGCCGCGCCCACCGCGCAGAGCGCGCATGCGCTGTTCGACGCGGTGTTCGGGCTCGGGAAGCCCCGGCACCTGGCCATGGAACATCCCGACGCCGACGTGATCCCGCCGAACCGATCCTGGTGGGACGCACCGCCGCTGGAGATCGCCCGCACCCTCGCCGAGACCGGGCGGCCGCCGTCGCCCGGTGCTCCCTCCCGCATCCAGCGCAACGACGCGGGCGTCCGGCGGCTGCGGCAGGAGCAGCTGGACAAGCAGCGGGCGCGGGCCGACGCGGCGCGGGCGCTGGCCTCCGCCGACGTGCACGAGCGCGAACTCGACGAGCGCGAGACCGAGGTGCTGCTGCGCCTGCTGGACGCCGCCTCGACCGCGTGGGTGCCGGTGAGCGGCCGCGTCAGCGGAACCACCGGCTCCGACAGCGGGGTGACCCTGACCGTCCGCGAGCACACCGGTTCCACCGTCGTGCGCACGTCGCGCGGCCTGCTGCATCTGAACCACCGGCGGCTCGAGGTGCGCGAGAACGGCCGCGCCCGAACAGCATCCGGGCGGTCGTGATGCATGCCCGATCGATCGATGCGCTCGCGCTGGACAGCTACCAGCGCGCCGCCCGGGTGATTCTCGCCAATCACCTGGTGACCCGCACTTTCCCCGATCGCATTGCGCTGCCGCTGCTCCGGCGCTGGGCCACCGAGCTGCGCGAGGATCTCGCCGAGCTGTTCGGTTATCGGCTGGAGGTCACCGAGACCACGGCGCGGCTGTTCCCGGTGCAGGATCGGCTCGACGCCGACCGCCCCGCGCGCACGCCCGCCGAACGCGTCTTCGACCGGCGTCGTTACGCCTACCTCGCCCTCGCGCTGGCCGCGCTGGGCCGGGCCGGGGATCAGATCACGCTGTCGGAGCTGGCCGACCAGGTCGCGTCGTACGCCACCCGGGTGGAGGGGCTGGCGCTGGCCACCGACCGGGCCGCGGATCGTGACGCGTTCGTCGACGCGGTCGCCTGGCTGGCCGCGCGCGGGGCGGTGGCGCTGGCCGACGGCGACGCGGGTGGCTGGGCGGCCGATCCCGACGCCGGCGAGGCGCTCTACGACATCGACCGGTCGGTGGTGTTCGCGATCTTCCGGCCGCCCCGCGTGCTGCAGCACCTGCAGAGCGTGCGCGGGCTGCTCACCGACGAATCCGAGGGCGGTGCAACGGGTTCCGGGCCGCAGACGCGCGCCGCGGCCGCCCGCCGGGTGCGGCGGGCACTCGTGGAGCTGCCCGTGGTCTACACCGAGGAACTCCCCGCCGACGAGCGCACGCTGCTGGGTACCGAGAAGCTGGTGTCCGAGGTCGAGCTGCTCACCGGGCTGCGCGCCGAGCGGCGCGCGGAGGGCGTCGCGCTGATCGATGTCTCGGGCCGGTTCTCCGATGTGCGCTTCCCGGGCACCGGCACGCTCGCCCAGGTGGCCCTGCTGCTCGTCGGGGAGATCGCGGATCTCGTCCTCGACATCGACAATCCCGTCGCGCGCCGCCCGTTGCCGCCGCCCGGCACCGCGCTGGCCGACCAACTCGATGCCGCCATACCGGAGTCCACGGTCTTCACGCCGCTGCTGGTGGAGTCGGAACCCGATGCCGCCGAGGAGGATTCGGACGAACCCGCGGAGGGGCCCGAGATTCCCGAACATCCGGTCGTCACCACCGAGTGGGTTCGCGAGACCGTGCAGGCCCTTACCGACCGCTACGGCTCGACCTTCGCCGCCCAGTGGCAGGCCGACGTGCCCGGGCTCACCAACGAGGTCGTCGCCCTGCTCGAGCGCCTGCACCTGATCGAGATCCTCGACGACGGCCTGCTCATCCTGCCCGCCCTGGCCCGCTACCGGGGCGCGGTCGTCACCGTCCGCACCCGCGCCGAATCCGAATTGTTCGCCTCCGCAACCAAACTCGGCGCCCACGCGCAACCGGCCCCGGGGCCGGCGGAGCAATCCAGCACAGCAGAGAAGGGGACGGCGTAGCTGATGGAGTCCATTCATGGTGGCGTGCGGTTCGCTCCGACCCGGGCGGGGATCGTCAATCTCTGGGACTACCGGGATCAGGAGTTCTGCTTCGCCGACGGGCGGCTGGTGCTGCGCGGGCCCAACGGCTCGGGCAAGACCAAGGCGCTGGAGGTGCTGTTCCCGTTCGTGTTCGACGGGCGGATCGAGCCGCGGCGGCTCAATCCGTTCGCCGGCGAGGAGCGGACGATGAAGTCGAACCTGCTGTACCGCAAGCAGGAGTCGGCCTACTCCTACGTCTGGATGGAGTTCGCGCGCGGACGCTGGGAGGATCCGGAGGTCGTCACCGTCGGCATCGGCATGCGCGCCACCCGCTCCAACGACAAGGTCACCCGCTGGTACTTCGTCGCCGACGGCCGGGTGGGCGTGGACTTCTCGCTCATCGGGCCCGACGACCGGCCCCTGACCCGCAAGCAGCTCGCCGAGCAGATCGGCACCGACGCCATCACCGACCGCCCCGTCGACTATCGGGCCGCCATCGACGCCCGCATGTTCGGCCTGGGGCTGCAGCGCTACGACCAGCTCATCAACCTGATCCTGACGCTGCGCCGCCCGCAGCTGGCCAAGAACCTGGACCCGCGCGGGCTGTCGCAGGCACTGACCGACGGCCTGCGCCCGCTCGACGATCAGCTGATCCTCGACGCCGCCCGCTCGTTCAGCGATATGGAGGAGGTCGGCCGCACCCTGGAGGGCCTGGTCCAGGCCGACACCGCGACCCGCACCTTCGTCGACGTGTACCGCAAATACCTTGGGGTACAGGCGAAATCCGACGTCGACCAGGTCCGCGGGCGGCTCGACACGGTGACGCACACCAGTACGGCACTGTTCGCCGCCACCGCGCTGCGGGAGCGCCGCGAGACCGAGCGCGCCGCCGCCGAGGTGCGGGCCGAGGAGGCCGACCGCGCCTACGAGCAGGCCCTGAGCGACCGCGAGACGCTGCAGCGTTCCAGCGCCTACGAGGGCAAGCAGCAGCTCGACGACCTCGCCGACGCCGTGCGACGACTGGAGACGTCGTCGGCCGTGCACCGCGACAAGGCGACCAAGGCGCAGCA
>NZ_BDBV01000036.1 GCF_001613165.1 Nocardia mexicana NBRC 108244 | reverse complement strand
ACTCGTCCTTCGCCATCTCCACGTCGACGACGACCCCGTAGTGGTCGCTGGGCCACACGTCGTCGTCGGGCCGGTCGAAAGCGAGGCTCGCGGAACGGGTCTCGCAGCGCGCCCGCGGGTGGGCGTGCCACGACCCGGTGAACACGTAGTCGATTCGGCGACGATGTCCGGGCTGGCGCACGATCTGGTCGAAAAGCGCTGCGGCATTGGCATTATCGACGCTCCAGGTGTGCCCCGGTCCCTCGCCAGCGACCTCCCAAGCGTCGTGATAGTGCGCGCTGCGCCCCGAAATCGACTGGCGCCCGGTGAGATAGCGGATGCTGGCCGCGTCGGGCGCGGCATTGAAATCACCGGCGATGATCGTCGGCAGCTCGGTGCGGTGCCGGGCGTCGAGATCGCTCAGCGCGACGGCCTGCTGCTCGCGGACGGCTTCCGCATCCAGCCGCCACGACGCGGTGGCGGAGAGGAACAGCACCTCGCCCACACTCGGCAGCGGGACCTGGGCCGCCAGCGTGCACCAGGGCACGTCCGCCGCGCCCGCCACGCGCAGATCCAGGACCTCCACCACCCTGTGCGGCCAGCGAGAGGCCACCGCATTGCCGCCGTAGCGATCCGCGAACGGCGGCGTGTATGCCATGACCTCCGACTGGTGAGTACCGTGCAGGCCGGTCCCCTCCAGCAGCTCCTCGAGGTGCCGCGTGTCGACAACCTCCTGCAGCGCAACGAGATCCGGCTCGAGGCGACGCAGCTCCCGGTTGATCATGCCGAGCCGCCGGGGATCACCCTCCCGGTTCTGAACATTGATGGTGACGATCCGCAAATGCATGGTAACTCCAGAGATTCGAAGGGACGACGCTAGACGACGTACTGTCCGGCCCGATATTCGCCGCCGTGCTGGCGGGTGATGACGTTGAGGCGGTTGAAGGCGTTGATATTGGCGATGAGCGCCACCAGGGCGCCGAGTTGTTCGTCGTCGTAGTGCCGCACCGCATTCGCCCACACCTCGTCGGACACTCCGCCGGCGCCGTCGGCGAGGCGGGTGCCCTGCTCCGCCAGTTCCAGCGCCGCCCGCTCCGCGTCGGTGAACACCGTGGCCTCGCGCCAGACCGCGACGAGGTGAAGACGCACCGCGGTCTCGCCGTCGGCCGCGGCCTCCTTGGTGTGAATATCGACGCACTGACCACAGCCGTTGATCTGGCTGGCGCGCAACCGCACCAGTTCCTGCGTCGTGCGCGGCAACGCCTATGGCGACCACATCACCGCTGCCTCGGATCAGCTCCCAGGCCAGTCTCGACGATGTCGCGTCCAGTTCGCGATAGGTGACTATGTGCGTGGCGTTCCGGGGTGTAGCGGAGTGCTGTCGAGTCCGGCGCCGACTCCACCGCGGCGGCAAGCAACTGGTCGAACAAGGGACGCCCCGACCGGTGGTGACTCCCGCAGGCAGCTCGGCGGCCTTTCGGTCCATTTTGCGAACGGGGTCCATCGAAAAGCACCACATCTCATCCAATCCGAGCACTACGCCAGCCCACGCGAAGCATGGTTCCGAAGCATCCCGGCCTCGAGCCGATCCCTGACCTGTTCGGAACGGGGTGCTGTCCGAGTCCAGCCGCAACATGCATCGGGTGACCAGCCCCTGAGGGGGATCTTCAGAGTTGCTTCACGGTGGGTGGTGTTCGTTCTGACGACGGGTGCACGATCGAGGGATCTCCGCTTCACGGCTCCAGGATCAGGGCAGCTCCCAGCGCGTCCCTCGAAGCCACCACCAGTGCGCCCCCTCGCGTTCGGAACGGCACCCCGTTGGTTTCCAGGTGCGCTTCGGCGGCCACGCGGTCGCGCACCCTGACCGTGCAGGCGAGGAAGCCCGTCCCATCCGGCACGTCGTTCGCGTCCGGCATCGCCTCCGGCACAGCGCTCGCCGGCACGAGCGTGACGCTTGATCCCTCGAGGTCGAAGACCAGCGTCGGACCGTCCTGCCGCGGCCGCGCGCCGAGGTACGACCCGTACCGCTGCGCATGGGCGGACATCTCGTCGTCCCGAACGCCGAGATGGACACCTGTGAGCGCGACGGCGGTGTTCGGGTGGGCCGGCACCCGCTGCACCGCCAGGATCTCGGCAGGGGCGTCCTCGGCCACCGCCAGACGGCCCTCGGGAGTGCCGGCCTCGTCGAGTTCGAAGTAGCCGATGGGCTCGCTGCGGGGACCGTCGTCGGTCTCGATCGGGCGCTGCAGACGCTGGACCGCGCCGTGCGGCACGGCGACCGTGTCCAGTCGAGCTGCCGCGGCGTCGGCGTCGGCGGTGCGGAAGGCGAGGATGTGCAGCCCCTCTCGCACCTCGAGCACGGCGCGCAGGCGCGAGGTGGTCGCCTCGATGGTCTCTGTGAGCTGCACCAGGACCTCGTCGGGTGCTGCGATCACGTGGAGTTCGATGTCGTCGGCCGCGGGGCCCGAATCCGGGTCGACGATTGTCGCCAGCTCGAGGAACGTGCCCCGGAATTCGGCGTGTGTGTTCCCCGCTCCGAACGCTTGCGGCTGCGTACCGGGCGCGGGAGGCAGGGCCGGGAAGGTAGCAGGGGGAATGACGAAGCCCAGGCGCGCGTACGCGCGGCGGGCCGCCGTGATGTCGCGCACGACCAGACCGACGTGGTGTAGTCCGGCTATCGCGGGGAGCGTTCGGGTCATCGTCATCGCCTCTCGGAATCGAAATATGGGGAGCTTACTCCGATATCGGAGTATACTCCTAACTATGGTCGGCGGCAGCACGCACGGGGCTTGTCCGCGCGGAGCTCGTCGAGCAATTCGGCACAATGGTCTGGGTGTGCGCGGCCGTCGGTGGCGCGCTCGCGCTTGCGCTCTCCCGGCGCTCCGCCCAGTCGCCGAGTACCGACCCGACGCCGACGAGGAGGATCCGCTGACCATGGGCCGTGACGACAGCTCCCCGAGGACGACCGGATTGCGGGCCAGGAAAGCGGAGCGGACTCGCAACGAGATCCAGCGCCACGCCCTCCGGCTGTTCCGTGAGCAGGGGTACCACCAGACGACCGTCGAGCAGGTCGCCGCCGCGGCGGAGGTCGCCACGAGCACGGCGTTCCGCTACTTTCCGCGCAAGGAGGACCTCGCCCGGCTCGGCGAGTTCCAGTCGCTGGGCGACGCACTCGCGGACGCGTTCGTCCGGCAGCCGCCCGAGGCATCGACCCTGACGGCCCTGCGCTCCGCGCTGGCGACCGCCTTCGCCGCCCTCGACCCGACCGACCGCGCCGACCGCCGGGAACGGGACCTAGGACTGCTCGAGGTCCCCGAGCTGTGGGCAGCAAACGTCCCGGTCGTCGTCGACGCGATGGCGACGATCGCGGACCTCGTCGCCGACCGCACCGGCCGCGCCCGCGACGATCCTGCTGTCCGCGGCCTCGCCGGTGCCGTGCTCGGAATCGGACTCGAGGTCCTGCAGCGCGCTGGCCGGGAACCGGACCTGGACATCGCTGCCGAGTTCGACAGGGCACTGGCGAGCCTCGAGGACGCCGTCACCATGTAGCCGGCGATTCTGCCCCCGAGCCGAAGTGACAGCTCACGGCTGGGCCTGTCGACCGAGAGGTCCACGGCCTTGACAATATCGCCGACCATAAAGTCCGGCTGGAGTACTGGAACCGAGAGGCGTCGTTCTCATCAGAGGGGATGGGCCGGGGTGCGTGAGATGTGCAGGACAAGAGCTAGCACTAATACGAGCGCCGTTACCGACAACGCGCCGCCGAGGGTCGCGATAGCGGAGAGTCCCGCGAGGTCGAGAGCCGAGCCGCCGAGGCCGGCGCCGACCACGATGCCGATATTGAATCCGGACACCGCGAACGACAGCGCAAATTCACCGCCGGTACCGGCGACCCGGTAGAGCCCTGATTGTGCAGCCGGTACGAACGACCACGCGGCGAGCTGCCACATTGCGACAAGTGCGACCGCTCCTGTGGTAGAGGTGGTAGCGGGCAGGGTGAACAGGATCGCCACGGTGGTCGCGGTCGCAGTCCCGACCAGGGCCCAGTGCGGCCGGATGTCGGCCAGCCAGCCACCGAAGATATTGCCGACGATCGCACACAGCCCAGCCATGAACAGCACACCCGTGATCGCTGAATCGGTGAATCCGGCGCGGCTCTGCAGCAACGGTGTGAGGTACGTGTACACGGTGAATGTGGCGCCCCAGAAAACGACGATCGCAGCGAGCGCGATTACGACCGGTCGGCTTTTCAGGGCAGTGAATCGTTTGATCGGCGAGTGTGTTTCGTCCCCGGCCAGCGACGGCAGAACGGCCATGTTCAACGCGAGAGCAAGTACCGCGGGCACCGCAAGGCCACCGAGCGCAAGCCGCCAGCCGAGACTTTGACCGAGTACCGTGCTGGCCGGTACTCCGAACGCGGTAGCGGTGCTGATTCCAGCGACGATAGTTGCGATCGTCCGCGCACGTCGGGGTTCTTCGGCGAGACGAACTCCGGTGGCAAGGGCGGTGGCCAGGTATAGGCCCATTGTCGCGCCGCTGATCAGGCGGGACGCCAGGAGCACCGGATAGTTCGGCGCGAGGCCGGCCACGATATGGCCGATGGCGAAGACCGCCAGAGCGGCAGCGAGTACGCGGCGCCGGTCGGCTCGCGCGAAGATCGCTGCCAGGAGAGGCGCACCGACAGCCAAGGCGAGCGCATTGACCGTCACGAGTTGACCAGCCGATCCGGCGGTGATGTGTAGATCGTCCACAATCTCTGGCAACAGGCCAACCGGCACGAACTCGGTGCATGCCACGGAGAATGTCCCGATGAACAGGGTAGGTAGCCAGCCGCTACGCCGAACAACCGGTGATGCCGCTGGAGTCTGCGTAACTGCCATAGGACCCTATACTGGATGCGGTACCAGAGTCTGTCAAACATTACCCCAGACCACTAGCTGCCTTCCATGCTGGTACCGTGGTACCATTTATCGTACCGCCGCTGTGAAACTCGAAGGGGTGCTGGTGATCGACATCAGTCGAGCCGAATCATTGCGACCGCCGCGCCTCGGGCCGGCCTCGGACCGACTGTCTCCTCGGTTACGTGAAATCCTCGACGACCTCGATGATCTGTTCCACGCCGAAGGATTCAGTCAGTTCAAGGTTGGCGAGCTGGCGGAGCGGGTGCACTGTTCTCGGCGAACACTCTACGAACTCGCTCCGACGAAGGAGGAGCTTGTACTCGTTGTCCTGGATCGTCGGCTCCGCAAGATCAGCAGGGAGGCCAGGGTCGCTCTGAAAGAGGTCGATGATCCGGTGGAACTCTTGGAGCGCTTCCACGCCCCGAGTCACCGGGACCTGCGCCGCAGCACGATGCGATTCGCGGAGGACGTCGCGAGCCACCCCGCCGTACAGCGGCTGTTCGCCGATCACCATCGCTACGCGGTTGCGCTCCTCCGTGAGATCATCGAAACAGGAAAGAAACTGGGCGAGTTCGGTGATGTGCACAGCGGAGTAGTCGCCGAAGTCTGGGACGCTGCCCTCGAGAGGTTCCAGGAGCCGCGATTCTTGCGAGAGTATAATTTGACGTTCGAGGACGCCGCTATAGAGCTGTCGCGGCTGCTTCGTTTCGGCCTCACTCTTTCAGCCACGCAAGGTGTGCATCATTGAAGGCAAATAGCCAAATTCACATTTGGCGCTCGGCTTCGGGAGGTGTCGACTATGGTCGATGAGGAGCCTGGTGCCGGTGGGCCGGGGCAACCGGTCCACCGGGCGATCCCTGTCAATGCCGACGCAATAGGCCGCATCGGTCTCGGCCTGTCCGCAAGCCGCCGGTACAAACACTATTTCCGTGTCGACATCGAGCGGATAATTTCGATACCCGCCGGATCAATGGAAAGTCCGTCGTTTACGCAGCGTGCATGTGCATGCCCGAGTTGATGCAAGGCGAACGCCGATTGCACCGCCGTCCACTGTCCTTGGGCGTCGAGACTGTTGTTAACGGATTGTTTCGCCAGCCGAAGCCCCATGGCAGGGCGAGTGGCAATCTCCCTCGCAATCTCGAGCGTGAACTCCGAAAGTTCTCCGTTCGACACGACATGGTTCACCATCCCGAGTTGCCGACATTCATCTGCTGTCAGAAAGTTTCCGCGGAAGAGCATCTCCTTCGCTTTTCGGTGCCCAACTTCCCACGCATGCACGAAGAACTCATGACCATTGACGCCGAAGGCGACCACGGGATCGGAAAACAGCGCGTCTTCCCCCGCTATAACGATATCGCAAGGCCAAACCAGCATCAGTCCACCGGCTATGACCTTGCCCTGCACCTGTGCGATGGTCGGTTTCGGCAGATTGCGCCACCTCCAGCACAGCCCGAGGTAAATCTCCTGCTCGGTTGCCATCTGACCGTGTGCGGCGGGCTGGTCGAAGCCTCCTTCCAGTCCGATCGGCCCACCGAGGGACTCCAGCGATGCGGAATCGAATAGATCATGACCAGATGAGAAGTGCGGGCCCTCGGCAGCGAGAATGACGACCTTCACGCCGTCGTCCAGCGCGGCCCTCTGAAATGCCCGATCGAGCTCGTACAGCATCTTCCGGTCCTGGGCATTTCTCTTCTCGGGGCGCGCGATGACTATACGTGCTATTCGGCCGTCGAGCACCTCGTAGCGAATTCTGGAAAAGGAGATCGAATCGCGGTCCACCAGGTCACCTTCCTGCAACTCGCCACGAACACGGAACAAATCGAGCAGCCGAACTCAGCGCTGCATTGTTGAGTCACTCCGTTCCTCCGGGATGGGGTTTCGCGCCGTCTTGTAGTTCCCGGAGCGTCGATGATTCATGTTTGGGCCTATGGACCATAACCCCCCACAACTCATGGGCGAGATGGAACTCGAGGTCGTCGGTGAGCGCACGGCGCCAGGGGCGTTTCAGGATGTGGTTCGAGATCCGCCGCACCGTGGGATCGATGGCCAGCATGCGCGCTGCAATTTCTCTCGCGCGGGGCATCAGGTCGGCCCGCGGATGAACTTCGTTCACGACGCCCCAATCGAGTAGTTGCTGCGCGCCGATCTGCTCGAGCATGTAAGCAGCATAATTGGCGCGTTTCGGGCCGAGCAGGTGCTGCAGCACCAGTAGCTGTCCGTCGCCGGGCACAAGGCCACCGGCAAGATGCGGATCGTACAGCCATGTGTCATCGGCGCAGATAGTCAAATCACACAGCAGCGGGAATTCCGAATGAAAGCCCGGGCCGTTCAAGACTCCGATCGATGGAATGTCGATATCCCAGATCAACTTTTCCAGAAGCCGGAGGCCGTCGTAGTAATAGAGATCGTATGTATCGCGTTCGAAACGCTCGCGGTCGTCCTCGATTATGCCGAAACTTTCATCGTCGATCTGGCCGAGCCATTCATCACCCGTAGCGGTCAGGATCAGTACCTGATTTTCGCGGTCTGCACCTACCGTCTCGATCATTTGCCCGACCGCCTTGTGCAACTCCAACCCCCACACTGCGGGCCCGCCATCGGTATGCATTCGAACTTCGAGAATACCGTCATCGGATCGGTCCATCACAAAATGGTCTTCGAACCGTTTCCGATAGCTCTCGAACGGTTCGGGTTCGACAAAACTGGTCCGCGGTTTCCGACTCATTCCGACTACCTCCGTTTGATTTGGTCATCTACGACCGGTCTCCGCCGGTACGGGCGAAGCCTGATACGGTACCACAATTTATCTGTGGGTACCGTAGCAACTGGCTGCCGGGCGGTCAAGCGTCGAGCCGCTGCGGTGGGTGGACACTGACGGTGGGTCGCTGGCCAGTGTGCTCGGGAGTGGTGGCCGCCCATCGGCGATCTCGCCACCTCGGAAAACGGACGATCACCCCAGTGTCGGGTGCGGCGCCGCGGATCGGGGCTGGACGTAGCGCGGCGATGCCTCTATGGTACCTGCAAGTAGCCCTCAGTACCGTTAGGGGTAGCTGCATGGACAGTCCAAGTTCCGCCGCGCAGAGTGGTTCCGCCCTGGTTGCTCCGTCGACGGCTCACACCACCAGGAGCAGCTCATGACATCACCTCGAATGGGATTCAACGAAACCCACGACCTGTTCAGGGAGGGGGTCCGGGAATTCCTCGGACGGGAAGTGGTGCCCCGCTTCGAAACCTGGGAAGCGGAGGGCATCGTCGACAAGGAATTGTTCCGGCGAGCCGGCGATGCGGGCTACCTGGCGTTCGATGCTCCCGAAGAGTTCGGCGGTGGCGGCACCTCGGATTTCCGGTTCAACGCCATCCTCCTGGAGGAAGCATGCGCACTCGGCGTCGCGACCGCACTCGCCGGCGTGATGCTGCATAACGATGTATGCCTACCGTACTTTCTCGACGCGACGGACCGCGAGCAGAAGTCGCGATGGCTGCCGGGATTGTGCGACGGGTCGCTAGTAACGGCCGTCGCGATGACCGAGCCGGGTGGAGGGTCTGACCTCGCGAGTATGCGAACGACGGCGATCCGAGACGGTGACAATTATATCATCAATGGGTCGAAAACCTTCATCAGCAGCGCGTTCAACTGCGATCTCGTTGTGCTCGCATGTAAAACGAACCCTGCACTGCGCCACGACGGCATCAGTCTGATCGTCGTAGAGGCAGATCGACGCGGGTTCGAACGTGGTCGGCGACTGCGCAAAATGGGGCAGCACGCGGCCGATACCGGCGAGCTGTATTTCAATGATGTCCGAGTGCCGACCGAGAATCTACTGGGGATAGAGGGAGAGGGATTCAAGCACCTGGTAGGCAAGCTGCCACGCGAACGCTTGAGTATCGCTGCGGGAGCTGTCGCTCAGGCCGAATCTGCCTTCCAGTTGGGTCTCGAATACAGCAAAGGCAGAACTGCATTCGGCCAGCCTGTGGGATCATTTCAAGCCAACCGGTTCACATTCGCGGAAATGCGCACGGAGATCGATCTGGCCCGAGTCTTCGTCGACCATCTGATCGAATCTCTCAATCAACGATCTCTTACTGCGGTGAAAGCCGCGGAAGCCAAATGGTGGGCTACCGAGTTGTGCCGGAGGGTGGTCGACCACTGCCTTCAGATTCACGGTGGGTATGGCTTCATGGAGGAATACCCTATCGCTCGGCTCTACCGAGATGTGCGAATATCGACAATCTACGGGGGGACGACAGAAATCATGAAGGAGATAATCGGCAGGGAGCTGGGATTGTGAAGTGCCGAAACGACTCTCGAGAAACGTATATCCGTGGAGGTGGCTGTGCTGATTCATGACTATATCGACTACTGGGCAATGCGGAAACCTCACGAACTGTGTGCTACCGACGGCGAGAGGTCTCTTACTTGGCTCGAGATGCAGGTGTGGACCCGAAAAATAGCGTCATGGCTTGGATCTCGAATGGAATCCGGACGGCGGTTCGGAATTCTTTCCAGGAACTCCCTGGAAATCTTTGCCCTCTACTTCGGGGCATCGCGGGTCGGTGCCGTGGCCGTGCCTCTGAACGTCAGACTGGCCCCACCTGAATGGAAATATATTCTCAATGATGCAAACGTCGAACTGTTGATAGCCGAAGAAGAGTTCACCG
Source organism: Nocardia mexicana NBRC 108244 (assembly GCF_001613165.1). Classification (GTDB taxonomy): domain Bacteria; phylum Actinomycetota; class Actinomycetes; order Mycobacteriales; family Mycobacteriaceae; genus Nocardia; species Nocardia mexicana. The sequence continues at coordinate 187,499 of NZ_BDBV01000036.1, read as the reverse complement.
ACGCCGTCGAGTCGATACGGAACGACCTCCAGGCGCCGGTGTATCTGGCGCGGGGACGAAAGCACGGTTGGAAGTCGTTCGAAGAAGAAATATCCGCCGGTGACTCCGATGTGCCCGAGCGTGCGATAGACATCACCGATCCTCTGTATCAGATGTATACGAGCGGCACTACGGGATTACCGAAGGGTGCGGTACTTTCGCATCTTGCTGTGACATCGAATGTTCTTCAGATCCAGGCCGGTCTGCAGATCGCAGGGTCACAGGGGCTCGTGGTGATGCCGCTGTTCCATGGTGGCGCGGCTATCAGCACGTTCCTGTTCGTAGCTCACGGCATGACGGTTAGGATACTGCGAGAATTCAACCCGGACAACGTAGTCGAGCTGCTGAAGAATGAACCCATCGCTGCTGTCACGCTTGTCCCTTCGATGATACAGATGTTGCTTCAGGTGCCCTCGGTCACGGATGGAAACTACGAGCATCTCGACGTTATCGCTTACGGAGCAGCGCCCATTGCGAGTGACGTCCTGCGCAAGGCGATAGCGACCTTCGGTTGCAGGTTCGCGCAAGGGTACGGACTTACGGAGACCAGCGCGACGGCGACGGTCTTGTACCCGGATGATCACGAACTGGCGTTGAGGGGCAATCCCGGCCTGTTGTTGTCGGCCGGCCGACCGATGTTGGCGACAGAGATTCGGATCGTGGATTCGAACGGCGGCGAACTGCCCCCGGGTGAAATTGGTGAGGTCATGGTGCGGGGCCCGCAGCTGATGTCGGGCTATGCGAACCTGCCGGATGCCACGGCGGCCTCGCTACGTGACGGGTGGTTGAGCACGGGAGATGCAGGCTACCTCGACAGCAACGGGTACCTGTTCTTGTCGGATCGAGTAAAGGACATGATCGTATCGGGCGGAGAGAATGTCTATCCGCGCGAGATCGAAGAGGTGCTCTTCAAACTAGCAGGCGTTCTCGATGCCGCGGTGGTCGGCGTACCCGACGAACGGTGGGGAGAGGTTCCGCTTGCCTTTATCGTTGCCGACCCACAGCAGGATCTCCGTGAATCCGATGTAATCGAGCATTGTCGGCAATTACTGGCGCGGTACAAGTGTCCGCAGTCCGTCGAATTCGTCAGCGCCCTTCCGCTCAATGCAACCGGAAAGATACTGAAGCGAGAGCTTCGCGCACCCTACTGGCGAGGCCGCGAACGATCGATCGGCTAGTACGCCGGTTGTCGATTCTCGGGATGTACCTCACGCCCAATTCGAGTCAGTCCATAAAGAATGTAAACCGAGGAAAGTGTTCTTGTTCGGGCCGCAGTTTGCGAACGGACGGTCTGAACAGTCCAGAAGGAGCCAAAGATGAATCGCCGCGTTATGGTAGCGGGGGTTGGGATGATCCCCTTCAGCACCCCCAGATTCAGCAGCACGTACCGAGACATGGGGCTCAGGGCCGCACAGGCTGCCCTCGAGGACGCTGGTGTGACTTATCAATGCATGGACCAGGCCTACGTCGGATATGTGTACGGTGACTCCACATGCGGGCAGGCCGTGCTATACGGACTGGGCCAGACAGGGATTCCTGTCTTCAACGTCAACAACAACTGCTCGACCGGATCGACAGCACTCTACCTCGCTCGACAGGCGATAGAGACGGGCGCGGCAGAATGCGTACTTGCGCTCGGATTCGAGCAGATGCAGCGCGGCGCCTTGCGCGCCATGTGGGAGGATCGTCCGAGCCCCCTGGAACAATTCGACACAGCTACTGAGCAGCATCAAGGGTGGGAACTCGAAGCGCCAATGGCGGCGCAGTACTTCGGCGGGGCCGGCCAGAGGTATGCCGAGAAGTACGGCATCTCTGCCGAATCATTCGCTCAAATCGCGGTCAAGGCTAGAAAACACGCCGCTAACAATCCCTTCGCAGTTTTCCGTGACCCGGTGACGGTGGAGGAGGTGCTGTCGTCGCAGCGAATCTTCGGTCCGCTCACTCGGCTTCAATGCTGCCCGCCGACCTGCGGCTCCGCTGCGGCGATCCTTTGCAGTGAGGAGTATGCGAAGACTCATGATATCGACACTTCCATCGCCATCAGGGCGCAGTCGATGACCACCGACTTCTCATCGACATTCTCGGGTGGTGATATGATGACGCTGGTCGGATATGACATGGCCAAGGCTGCTGCGGACCAAGTCTATGAAATGGCCGGCGTCGGCCCCGAGGATATTCGAGTTGTCGAGCTGCACGACTGCTTCACTACGAATGAGGCAATCACCTATGAAGGACTCGGCCTGACACCTGTAGGCACTGCTGAGAAATTCATTTCGGACGGCGACAACACGTACGGAGGTCGCGTGGTGACCAATCCGTCGGGCGGGCTCTTGTCCAAGGGGCATCCGCTCGGCGCGACCGGGCTGGCTCAGTGCGCAGAGCTTGTCTGGCAGCTGCGAGGCCAGGCCGGGGCCCGTCAGGTCGAGCGCGTCACATTGGCGCTACAGCACAACATCGGGCTCGGTGGGGCAGCGATAGTCACCCTCTACGAGAAGATCGGCTGATCGGATGCCAGTGCACGAGGGATTGATAGGGACGGTTCTTCCGGCCACCACCGTGCGAGTATCGCCCGCCCACCTTCGCCGGTTTGCTGAATGCATCGGCGAGACCAATCCGATATTCATTGACGTCGACGCCGCAAGAGCGATGGGATTTACACACATTCCCGTACCTCCGACATTCTTGTTTTGTATCGAGCTCCAACGCCCGGATCCGTTCGATTGGCTGGCTGATATAGGCGTCGATGTTCGGGATGTCATGCACGCCGAGCAATCTTTCGAGTACCACTCGATCGCGATGTGTGAGGAGATCCTCACATCTACTCCTGTGATTACCGATGTGTACACCAAGAAGGACGGAACACTTCAATTCATAAAGAAGACATCCGTGGTCACCCGCGAGCGAGGAGAGCTGGTTGCCGAGTTGACGGGCGTAATCGTATTACGCAGGGTAGAGGATGAATCATGAAATCTTCCGCAGTCTGTCGAGTCGGTGACAGGGTGCCGCCGTTGCGGATCGACCCTATCTCGCGCGCAACCCTCGGACTTTTTTCCGAGGCATCTGGTGACCGCAATCCGATTCACCTGGATACCGATGTGGCGCGACGCATCGGATTGCACGATGTGGTGGCCCATGGCATGTTATCGATGGCGTATCTCGGGCGATTGCTTACGGACTGGACGGACCCCTCGTCGATCCGTGGCTATCGCGTTCGATTCGTATCGGTTACTCCTGTCCACGCTCGGCCAACGGCGACGGGAAGAATCGTTTCGATCGACAATGTGGACGGTGAACGCCGCGCGCGGCTCGAGCTGGCGGTGACCCTCGAAGACGGCACCGTGACTCTCGTCGGCGATGCCATCGTCGCCGTATAGCACGAGAAGGAGTGGAAACATGGGAACCTTGGATGGGAAAGCTGCGATCGTATCCGGCTCAGGTCGTGGTATTGGGCAGGCAATCGCGTTGAAGCTCGCGGCCGAAGGCGCGAGTGTCGTGGTCAACGATCTCGACGCCGAACCAGCGCAGGAAACCGTCGCTGCGATCGAGTCCGTCGGTGGGACCGCTGTATCGTGTGTCGGCAGCGTCACCGATGCGGAATTCGGAGAGCGATTCGTGCAGACTGCGGTGGACAACTTCGGTGGGCTCGACATTATTGTCAATAATGCTGGATACACGTGGGACAGTGTGATTCAGAAAACTACAGATGATCAGTGGGACGCGATTCTGGACGTCCATCTTAAGGCACCGTTCAGGATTCTGAGAGCGGCGCAGCCGGTGATCTCGGAAGCGGTGAAAAGAGCTAGAACAACGGGCGTCGCAGTCTATACCCGCAAGGTTGTCAATATTTCCTCATTGGCAGGGACTGGAGGTAATCCGGGTCAAGCGAATTACTCGGCAGCCAAGGCCGGTGTAATCGGTCTTACCAAGACTCTGGCCAAAGAATGGGGTAGGTACAACGTCACCGTCAACACAGTGGCGTTCGGGTTGATCAGGACGCGTCTCACCGCGTCCTCTGCCGATACGGGTCGCACCATTGAAATCGCAGGCAAAACGGTAAAGGTCGGGGTGAATCCGGACGTATTGACCGCAGCGGAGCAGGCGATTCCTCTCGGTCGTGGCGGGACTCCTTCCGATGCAGCAGGAGCCGTCTACCTCTTCTGCATCCCCGAATCCGACTATGTTACCGCTCAGACACTGGTCTGCAGCGGTGGCTTGACTATGTAGGAGAAATAATGATCGAGCGTACGGGCTGCGTAGTTGTCGGCGGAGGGCCGGCAGGTATGGTGCTTGGATTGCTACTGGCCCGTGCCGGGGTAGCGGTGACCGTGCTGGAGAAGCACGGAGACTTTCTGCGAGACTTCCGCGGTGATACGGTGCATCCATCCACCTTGCAATTGCTGGACGAGCTCGGTCTCGGACAACAGTTTGCCGAATTGTCCCAGAGCCGACTGGGGGAGATTGCATTTCCGACTGCGGATGGTGAGTACTTGACGTTCGTTGATTTCAAGCGACTGCCGGTTCCTCATCCATACATTGCGATGGTACCGCAATGGGATTTGCTGAGCTTGTTGGCCGGTGCCGCTGCCGAGGAGGAGTGCTTCACGCTTCGGATGGATACGGAGGTCACCGACCTGGTTCGGGAGGACGGAGTGGTCGTGGGAGTCCGCTGCCGGAATCGGAAGACGGGTTTGGAGAGCGAGTTGCGAGCCGAGCTGACTGTAGGCGCCGACGGCCGTACCTCGCGGGTTCGTGAGGCCATGAAGATGAGGACCAAAGAGTCGAAAGTACCTTTCGATGCATGGTGGTTGAGGTTGCCGCGTCGCCCTGGCGATGACGTTGCGTCGCTCCGGCCGAACAGCAATTTCGGCCATGTCGCGGTGGCGATACCGCGCCCGGACTACTTCCAAATCGCATATTTTGCGCCGAAGGGCAGCGACGCCGAGATCCGCAAGGCGGGCCTTGCCGCCTTCCGTGATCGGATCGTCGACTGCCTGCCGCAACTTGCAGACCGTGTCGACCACCTCGAGTCGATGGATGATGTCAAACATCTGGATGTGCGACTCAATCGATTGCAAAAATGGCATTCGCCGGGTGTGCTGTGCATCGGTGACGCCGCGCACGCGATGTCGCCCGTAGCTGGCGTCGGTATCAATCTGGCGATCCAGGACGCGGTCGCTACAGCTCGATTGCTGGCCACTCCGTTGCGGAGTGGCGGTCTGCGCACTCGAGATTTGGCACGAGTGCGGCGCCGCCGCCGGTTGGCGACTGTGCTATCGCAGGGCTTGCAGATGGCACTCCACCGTAACGTGGTCGAACCAGTGCTGACCCGCCAGCGTATCGGTCCGCCTAAACTTGCGATCTGGCTGATGCGGTGTGTACCGCAAGCGTCGTTTGTTCCGGCGTACTTGATCGGTGTGGGTGTCCGTGCCGAACATGCGCCGGAGTTTGCCAGACGATAGTCGTCAGTGGTGCCAGCTCCTACGGCGCTCGGACGGCCTCCCCCGCATGACGCCAATGCACCGGCCACGTATCCGACGGAGCCCACATTACCGGCCGCCGGGAGGGGCGTTGGGGGTGTGAGCCTGGATGTACGCAGGATGACATTTCGACGCGAACGGGCTGGTGGAGCGGTGGTTTTCCGCAGCGCTTTCTCTTTGTTCGTCAGGGGAGTAGGCGGACCGGTCGAAGGAGGGAAGGACGCCGCGGTGGATTTGAATGTGGAGATCGGCGAATTGTATTGCCCGCCCCCGCCGACACCCCATCCATGCCTGGGCGAGTCGAGAAACGCACGTACGAATGGATGCGCGGGTCGGCTACATCGCTGGACTCGAGGACGAGGCAGGCGCCAGGGGTGCGGGTTTGGCCCGGCTGCGGCCGATGGTTTCTCCCTTGGGGAGTGTCGAGGGAAGTCTGCTGGTGTCGGCATGGATGGTGTTTCTGTTTCCGTTCCTGTTCGACGACCGGATCGAGAGCCCATCCGAACGCGGAACACCGGCAGCGTGCCGCTACGCATTGACTCCGGCACTGGTGCGGCGGAGGTTTCGGAACCCGCGCCCGCATGTATGTCGTCCGTCCGTGGAACAACGGAGTCGTGGAATCGTTCAACCGGCGGCTGCGCACCGAATGCCTGAACCGCAACCACCTGGGCCCGCCTGCTCGCCGCCCGGGTGGTGATTGGCGACTTCAAGGACGAACACAACTGGCGGCACCGGCATTCGACACTGGGCTACCGGGCACCGGCCGAGTACGCTGCGGCCTGCACCCACGCCTACTACCCCCTGGCCTGCGGTATCAACTGAATCTGGATGATATATGCCGGACTCAATTGCCGGGTGGTCCCGTCATTGGGACCGGTCAAGGACGTCATCCGGCCGCCGAAACCGCCCCCGCGCCAAGGTCACCCACTTGTCCCGCGAACCCTCAACCAGGACAAGCGGTCTGGAATGAGACCTTGACAAGCTTAGTTCGTCTGCCGCAACGACCACCACCGCCGCAGTCGACTCCACCCCACCTCGGCATGACACCGCAGATTCTTAAGATACCCTGAAATGATCAGCTTTGATTGGAAGATGGCGCGATTCAACCTTAAGCTAACTTGCGTCCAGTCGATGCGTTAGCTGCACGGGCTGGCTAGGCTAAGCGACAACCGACTAAAGGGCAATTATATGTCCATATGTGCAAGCGGTATGCCCCCTTTCGATGTCAAATTCTTAGCAGAAGCTATAGGATGCTGAACAGATGCATATTTTCAAACGTGTTGCTGCTAGTCTGAGCCTTGCCGCAGTGACTATTCTAACCGACTCGCTGCTTACGGCAGGTCTCGCGAATGCGGCATCATCACCGATCGAAGCCTGCGGTGGCGGTTATCACGAGATCGACCACCGCGATATCCCTGGCGCACGCATCCACCTGCTCTACAATGGCAAAACGAATTGCGTTGTCACATGGAAGACGAAGGACATCGGGCATGCAACGTATACCCAGGCCATCGTGAGCTTTACCGGCGGCAGGGGAACTGTCAATGATACAAACCATTACAAGTACTACGCTGGCCCTGTCAAAATCGACGCCCCCGGAGAGTGTATTGAATGGGGTGGGGCTACTGGTTTCAGGGAATCCGAGGGATGGCGATCTCGGCCTTCTCACTGTGGGTGAGTGTCATCCGATCGCGAGTAGGTACGTGTCGGCCCCAAGGTCGTGACGTTCAGCGTTTGGTGACAAGTATCCGGGCAGGCTCTCCGGCCACAGGGCGCTCGCCCGCCGCCTACAGAATCGGATCCAGCTCGCTCCAGTCGCCCCGGACCTGCTGGCGTGGATGCCGCTGCTCGCCTTGGGGCAGTCCTAAAACGACAGTTGTATTTCGTCGTCTCATAATTGTTTCCGCTGGTGGCGGAGTAGCCGAGCGAGTTCGGTGGCGCACCGACCGCGTGGAAGACAAGGCCCTCGGCCTCGTCAAATCGTCGATCACGGCGGTGACGGCATCTGCGACGTAAACCGGCGGCGCCAGTGTGAGCGTGGCGGAGCATCTGCCCGGAATTGTGCGCGGCATGTTCTCGGCGATCAACTTGGTCATCGTACAGATGTTGTTGTAGTCGCGGATCGCCCAGTTTCGGAATGGCCGGTGACGATCGCGGATCGCACGGTGGCCCCCACCGCAGCCCCTTTACGGCCCGGACCAGTGCTTCGGCCCGGAACTCGGTGCGCTCATAGCCGTTGGTGAACTGATGCTTGTGGTCGTAGTCGTTCTCGGTGACAGTGCCTTCCCGGGTACCAGCCACGTAGACGGTGCTGACATAGGTCAAGGGGACTTGCCAGCGCGATAGCGTGTGCGGTACCGCCGACATTGAGTCCATCTTGGCGAGACTGCGCGCATTGAATACGGTGGCGCCTGCTCTGTGCAGGATTGCGTTGACGATCGCGCCGATTTCATCCGGAAGATGTTGTTGCAGACCGAAACTCGGCTTTCTGATGTCGCCGCGCACAGATTCGACCGGCGTCGACGACTGGCGTAACTCAGCGCTCCGGTCAATCGTCCGGCGTCTACGTTGCCGCCGTCGCCGAGCGCGATGTGTGGTTGCGGTGAGTGACCGCGAGGACGGGGCGGCGACCCCGAATGACCAAGCGAACGACGACATCGCTCCCGATCAGGCCGGTGGCGCCGGTGACGAGGACCGCGGTGCAGTATCCCATCGGCTCTCCTGTCCTGGGGCTACAGAGGAAGAGGTGACGAGGCGGGCGGCGACAAGCCGCCGCACGTCCCGCACGGTATTTCAGCGGGCGTCGGTGGTACAGGCCATAGGGCGGCTCACTTTCCGGGTGTCGTGTAGTGCACGTGTGGATGCGCGCCACCGGATATCCGCTCAGATATGCCGGTCGTATCCCCCGGAATGACACCAGCTGCTCCTACAGCGTGAAGGGCAGCACCGCATGGCGGTGCCACCCGTCGCTTCAATACCCTGGTCCGTGAGATCCGCAGCGTCTCCACATCGACTTTCGGCCTGCTTCGACTCCGGCGAGCAATGGCGCAGAACGCTCTCGCTCGGCGACGACTGGTTACGACTGGACGGCTATCCGAACGCCGACCTGCCCATCGATGAGGTACGCGATCTCCTACCCCGTCCTCAAACGCCCGAAGTGTAAGAGAAAGTTTGAGCCAATTGACCCACGGCGCCGGGCACGCGAGTAGCAGCCCCGCATACCGAGAACCCACGACGTGTCCGACACGAGTAGATCATGAACTGGATTCGGTTCGTTGGGGTGGATCCGTGATTGGCGTGTTCTGGGCCCCAGCGAGCCACCACCTGCCGTCCTTCTCGACCAGTGCGTACATGGCAATCTCGGAGAATCCGCCCGCCTCGGCGGCGAGCCTGCGGATCTGGGTCAGCACGACCCCTGGCGTGGGCGAAGTCGCGCCGACGACTTCGAAGTGTGACGGTGGCGCGACCTGTGCGTTCATCAAGCGGCGGTGGATGGCGTTCAATTCGGAGTAGCCGGTTACCGACGCACCATATGGACTGCCCCACATCACGTCTGCCGCGAAAGCAACGTCGTAGCCGTCCGCGTCGCCTGCTGCGGCTGACTGTTGTAACCCTTCGGCGAATCGTGAGGCTACCTCTTGAGCTGTGGTAGCGCGCGATGGATCACCGAGAGTGGGTCGTGTTTGCATTCTTACTTGCTCCAATTCTTCGATTGTCGTTACCAGATCGTGGATCCGCTATCAGTGGAGACTGCCGAGGACGCCCCCGTGGAAGGGTGTGAGTTCGTCGATGCGACCGGCGAGAACCTTCGCTAGCCACTCCGGATCTCCCAGCAGGGCTCTGCCGACCGCGACCAGGTCGAACTCGTCGCGTTCCATGCGGTCGAGCAGCTCGCCGATGTCCGCGACTTCGCCTAGTGACATCTGGGGGAACTCGTTGCTGAGGCCCACCGAGCCGACGCTGATGGCGGGTTTTCCGGAAAGCTTCTTGGCCCAGCCCGCCAGGTTCAGGCCGGAGCCCTCGAACTCGGGGCGTTGGAACCGCCGGGTGGAACAGTGGAAGGCGTCGGCGCCCGCGTCGGCAAGCAGGCCGAGCATGATCTCCAGTTCCTGCGGCGTGTCGGCTATCTGCGCCTGGTAGTGGTTTACCTTCCACTGAGACAAACGGAAGGAGATCGGAAAATCGCCGGAGACGCTGTCCCGGCAGGCGGCCACGATCTGGGCGGCGAAACGGGTACGGCCCACGATGTCGCCTCCGTAGGCGTCGGTGCGCCTATTGGTGTGGGCCCACAGGAACTGGTCGATCAGATAACCATGTCCACCGTGAATCTCGACCCCGTCGAAACCCGACGCCTCGGCAGTCGCCGCTGCAGAGGCGTACGCGGTGACCACACTGTCGATCTCCGCCCGGGTCATCTCCCTGCCCGAGTTTGTGCCGTCCAGGGCGATGCCGGAGGGGCCGATCCGCGGGGCGTCGGGAACTGGCGGATTGCCAACGATGCGATCCGTTCCGACGTGCCACAACTGCGGCATGATTCGGCCTCCCGCCTGATGCACCGCTTCGGCCACGGCCGACCAACCCGCCAAAGCCTCGTCGCCGTAGAAGTGCGGGACCCGAGCGCTGTTACCCGCTGAGTCGTGGCCGATATAGGTGCCTTCGGTGATGATCAGACCGATACCGGCGGCCGCTCGGCGGGCGTAATACTGCGCCACGTCGTGGCCTGGCACCCCTCCGGGCGAAAACTCACGCGTCATCGGAGCCATCACGACGCGGTTGGGCAGCGTCAACCTGCCCAGAGAGAAAGGACGGACCAGGATGTCCCTGGCACGTTCGAGGGGATTGGTGGGCATCGGTGTTCGCTTTCGGTAGAGGCCGACCGTACTGCGACGAGGGATTCGGGCCATGCGGTCGGCGGCTTGGTGTGGGAACCAGGAGTTGCCTGGAGTTCCGCCTCGGTCGCTGATAGGAGTCCGGGGCAGTCGCGCTCGAGGTCGCCCTCGGTCAGGGGAAGCTTGCTTGCGAGGATCTGTTGTCCGTCCGGCGCCGCGAAGGAGGAGCGCGGGAGTGTCAGCCAGCATCGTTTATCGCTAGCGCGATGTCAGACGGCGTACGGGCTGACGCGTCTGGCCTCGCGCAGTGCCTGCCCCCACCAGGTGAGCTGGTCGAGCATTGCTTTGGCCGCGATGTCACACCCGGGATCGGACGGCTTGCCGTCGACACCGAAGACCTCACCGTAGTTGTGGAAGCTGACGGTGTTGCGGATCGTGACAGCGTGGAGTTCGGCGAGCACGACACGAAGATGCTCAACGGCGCGCAGTCCGCCGGCTAGGCCGCCATAGGAGACGAATCCGACCGGCTTGGCGTGCCACTGCTCGTTGTGCCAGTCGAGAGCGTTCTTCAGCGACGCAGGGAAGCTGTGGTTGTACTCGGGCGTGACGATCACGAAGGCATCAGCCTGGCCCAGCCGCGGCGATACGGCGCCCAGCTGTGCCTTGACCTCGTCGGAAGGAGCCTGCCCGAACGGCGGAAAAACGGTTGGCAGTGGAGTCTCGACGAGGTCGATCAGGTCGGCCTTCATGTCCTCACGCTGAGCGATATGTCCGCCGATCCAGTCGGCGACGACCGGACCGAACCGTCCGTCCCGGGTGCTTCCCGTGATCACTGCGGTGCGCAGGATATCGGCGGTCGAGTCAGCCACGAAAACCCCTCGACCATGTGTACGCTGTATCCATAATGTACATCGTATACACCCATGTGTACGATGTCTACTTACTGTACGCTGTACACAACAGCATTCGGCGGAAGGATCCAAGCGATGGCCCCCCGGGAGAGACAGTCGGCGAGCGAGAGCAGGGACCCCGTCTCGGTGTGGGAGCGCCTCGGACGGCCGACGCCGGCTCCCCGCACGACCCTCACTCCCCGACGGATCGCCGAGGTCGCTGTCGCTATCGCGGACGCCGAGGGGCTCGACGCGGTCACCATGCGCCGCCTGGCCGCCGAACTCGGTGTCGCCCCCATGGCCGCGTACCGCTACGTCACTGGCAAGGACGAGCTGCTCGAGTTGATGGTCGACTTCGTCTACGGGGAGCTGGATCTGCCCGACAGCAGGGACGGCTGGTGCGCGACCATACGGTCCGTCGCCCTGCGCATCAGGGAGGTTCTGCTGGTGCACTCATGGGTCACGCGGGTGGGGTGTGGCGCGCCGACCCCGAACCAGCTGGCCGTGACGGAGGCGGCTCTCGTAGCGCTCGACGGCCTCGGGCTCGACGTGGACACCGCCATGGCGGTCTACGGCACCGTGACCGCCTATGTACACGGCGCGGTTGACTCGGAGGTCAGGCTGAGTCAGATGCTCCACGCGCGCGGCTGGTCCACCCGAGAGGAGGCCCGCACGGGACTGGCCACACAGATGACGTGGCTCATGAACACAGGACGCTACCCGATGTACGCACGCTATATCCAAAACGCCGCCCGCAAGGACGACGTGCAGTGGCAGTTCGAGACCGGTCTGGACTCTGTCCTCGATGGCATCACGGCGCGTCTGGCGACCTGAGGGTGTCTCGGGGACCGGTCGGCGCAGAATAGACCATGACTACCAGGTCACCGTGGACGATGATCTCGCCTGTTGACGGCCCGGGCTGGACGGCCGTGGGGGGACCACGTCTACGACACCGACAACCACCCGTTATTCCCCGTCACCGGCCCTTCCACCTCCGGCCGAATTCCGCACCGGCAGAGCTGAGATGCTCAGGTCGTCACCACGGAACAGCGGCCGCCGAACGGCTGCCGACATGGCCGCACTGGATGACCCGACCGACACTAGGCTCTGGTGCAGATAAGCACGCACACCAGCCGACCGGGGTCCGGCCGATGGCCCGGGCTCGGCATCGACCGCCGCGCGGTCGTCGCCCGGACCGACGGTGACCACCGCGTGCAGATATATCCACAGATCGGTGGCGCTGGCTGGTGTGCGGGCCGGGGACAAACTCGATCGCGACTTCACCGCAGCGGCACCGAATCTGGCGTGTGTAGCCGACTTCACGTATGTGTCGACCTGGAGCGGCTGGGCGTATGTGGCGTTCGTGTTCGACATGGGCACCCGATCGAGCCCCGACTGGTCTTCCATACCGACGCCGGCAATACACCTCGGTGAAATTCACTGACCCCTTGCTCTGCAAGGACTCTCAGCGTCGAAAGGAGGGGAGGAGGTCGCTGGTGCTGGCGAAAGCGTGGATCGCAGAGCACGGAAGGATCGGGCTGGCCCCGACTGCAGCTGCGGGAGCGATCCTGGGTGAGGACGTCCAGGTTCCCACGCGCGAGAGGGCGATTCGTTCACCGTCGCATCGGCCGACAACTAGGACTCGTAGTTCAAACCCATCAGATGCGCGGCACTGCAACTCACTGGCGAACGACGCACTCCTTACGCCGTCATCACCGCGACGTCTACAGCCCAAGCCGCCAGGCCAGTGTGCCACGACCCGCGAGTCTGGCCCGTGGAGCATCCCGAACCTTGACATCCGATTGGCATTAGGGTCTCATTTAGTAGTTGACTCCGAAATCGGAGTTACATCTAGAACGGCTTCCATGCTGGGCCAACCGACGTCTAGTAGGTGCGGCACGGCCGGTCCACAGAGTCGTTGCCTCGGCTACGTGCTCAGTTGGATCGAGGTACCCCTACATCCAGCGGTTTCGAAGGAGTTGACCAGTGAAAATTCTCATCAGCGGTTGCGGCGTTGCCGGTCCTGCCCTTGCATACTGGCTGCGGCGCTATGGCCACGAAGTCGTTCTGGTGGAGCGAGCACCCGCGGTACGTACAGGCGGATACATGATCGATTGCTGGGGCGTCGGCTACGACGTGATAGAGAAAATGGGCTTGCTGCCGAATCTTGAAGATGTGGCCTACGACATTGCAAGGACGGTCCTCGTCGATGGCCGCGGGCGTAGAGTGGGCGGATTCTCCAGTGGTTCCCTGCATCACATGACCAAAGGACGTGTCCTTACCTTGCGGCGCGGCGATCTTGCCGCTTCGTTGTACAGCGCCCTCAACGGTGAGATCGAGACAATTTTCGACGACGCCATTGTCGCTCTGGACGAATCTGCGGATCATATCCGTGCGAGCTTCGAACATGCTTCACCGCGAAACTTCGACCTCGTGGTCGGGGCCGACGGGTTGCATTCACGTGTTCGGCAGCTAATTTTCGGAGAAGAAGAGCGATTTGCCCATCATCTTGGCTACCGTGTCGCCGTCGCTGAAGTCGAAGGCTATCGCCCGCGCGAGGAGGGATCGTATGTGACTTATACCATGCCGGGTCGGCAAGTGTCTAGAATATCGGTTCGTGGGGGGAGGACGATCCTGCTGTTCATCACGAGAGACGACCGTCCGGGCGATGACCTTCCCGCAAACGATGAAGAACGACGGGCCACACTATCCGATAAATTCCGAGGGGGACGCTGGGAAGTGCCTTCCATTCTGGCCGCACTCGAGACAGCTACGGATATTTATTTTGACCGCGCGGATCAGATTCAGATGGGGCAATGGAGCAAAGGGCGAACTGTCCTGGTCGGAGACGCCGCAGCCTGCGCATCCCTCATGTCGGGCGAAGGTTCCGGTCTGGCAATTACTGAGGCATACATACTGGCCAGAGAGCTTGCGGATTGTGTCACAGGCAGCGATCTAGCAGGGGCGATGCAGCGCTATGAAGCTCAGCTTCGTCCGTTCATTGCCGAAAAGCAGAAAAGTGCCGGTAGTTTGGCAAGTGCTTTCGTACCCAAGACTCGGCTAGGGATCTTTGCGCGCGACCTCGCAACGCGGGCGATGGCGGTCCGTTTCCTCTCCGACTTCCTTCTGGGCAGAGAACTCAGGAAGACGATTCCGCTGCCGGAGCCAGCCCTTGTCGATCGCGGCCACGACGAGACTTACTAGCCTCGGTCCCCGAATCCAGAAGTCCTCGAATTCGGATAGACCGCTTGACCCTTATGTGCAAAGCTGGAATTTTCGGCTTCAGATACCGAGGTTACGAAATGCCGATACCGGATCCCGGCGATCACCAGGCCCCGAACGTTGCAGTACCTGGACAACCCCGAAAGAAGCCCGACGGCCTGCGTGAACGGAAGAAGGCCCGGGCCAAGGCGGCTATTCAACAGAACGCCCCGCGGCTATTCCGGGAACAAGGCTACACCTCAACGACAATCGAACAGATCGCGACGTCTGCGGAGGTTGCACCGAGTACAGTTTCCGCTACTTCGCAGGGAAAGAAGAGTTCGTCGCGTTCGAACCCAATATTGTGCCGCTAACCTGCCGCTTTCATGGAGTGACGGATCGGCGGTGTACCGCTAATTGAGAATGATGCTCTGAACTGCGATAATGCAGCTTGTCGAAGGTCGTGTCGGTTGCAGTTTCAGGAGCACCATTCGGGTGGATCAGTGTAGTTCGCGATTTCTGACGCGGCCCTCGCAGCGGGTGCGGTGGCGGTGTTGCATTTCGAGATCTGGCAACTGACCGCTGCGGGTGTTGGTGGCGAACGCGGTCAGCGTGTGTCCGTCTCGGTGGGTGAACCGCAGTTGCGCGCCGGGGGCGGGCGTTCTCTGCGGACGATGACGCGCATGCCGAGCGGCTATCCGCTCAGGTCGAGCAGTCCGTCAGTTCGGCCACCCGGGCGCCAGTGCGGACTTTCCCGTCGGCGTTGTAGGCTTCGGCCCACGCGGTGTCGGGGATGAGATCGACTGCTGCGGCGATGGTTTCGGTTAGCGTGAACCTGACCGAGTACTGCAGGTGCCGGGCGGTGAGATAGTCGAGGAATTCGTGGGGTGCTGCCACCGGAGTCGGTACGCACCAGCACCTTCCGCCCGGCTCGATAGCCCGGCTGCTATGGCAACTGCCGCAACGCCTCGGCTAGGACCTGCTTGTGATCGGCGGCTGTATTCGAGCCGGCGTTCACCGCTCACAGCATCATGACCAGGGTTCGCCAGTGCCGCCAGCGCCGTGGGTCGACCCAGGAACCGAGTGGGTGATGCCCGATGGTCATCTTGAATGTTGATGTCGGACAACTCTTTGTCCGAATGCGCGATCGTCAGGGTCGCGTCCAGGTCGATAATCAGCGGATGCTCGGTATCGATGCCGTGATTGGGTGAACAGTGACCGGTACGGTCCCACGCCACTGCCCGGGCGGCCGCGCGGGCAGATCGTATGGCGGACAGAGCTTTCGGCGTATCGGCAGCCGGCGCGGCGATGATGCGCGACACCGTCGGATCGGATGCCACCGCACCGAACACGCTCGGCTCGGTGTGCAGCATATCGACATCGGCCAGGCAATCCCCGCCCGGCGCGACCGGCGATCGCCTGATCCAGCACAACATTGCCCAGATCATGCACCGCCAGCTGTTTGCGCCACGGCGCCAACTCCTCAGGCAACCCGCTGGGCAGCCCCACCGTTTCGGCGGCACGCAGCAGCAAGACCGCCGCGCCTGCGACATGACACCCGAACCGTCCGCGGCCAGCCGCGAACTACACTGACCCACCCGAAGGTGCTCCTGAAATTGCGACCGATTCGATCTTCGAAAAAGCCGTATTATCGCAGTTCAGAGCGCCATTCTTCATTAACGGCCCACCACCGACCCTCACTTCCGTGAAAGCGGCAGGTTAAGGGACACGACCTTTGGCGGAGCTGACGATCAAGCCCGAGGGATTGCGGGCGACGCTGACCGTCGCACCACCTGACCGCCGTCGCGCCGAGCGGCAGTCGCCGATGGGATGACAGACGGACGCGCCGCTCGGCCGAGAACTGGCCGGTCGCCTCGTTGACTGGTCGCGGGGTATCGGTCGACCAGGGACGACTGAGGTCAGTGGTTGGCGAGGGGTAACAAACCGGACAACAATAGGGCGTTGACGGTGGCGACGACGTGCGTGCGTGGTGTGTCGCGATTGTCGAACCACCACCTCGCGGCTCCGTTCATGGTCGCCTTGACCGATTGGGCGACAAGGGCATTGGTGGTTGCGCGCGGTATTCCCTCGATCAGTTCGCTATCGGGTCGGAACGACTGAACCAGGGCGGAGATGGCCGCTGTCGCGCTGCTCTGAATCTCGTCGTATTTGGCCGCGATCGCCGCGTCGGGAGGTGCTTCCCGGGAGAGGACGCGCCACATGAACTGGTCCTCCTCGACGGCGAGGAAGAACGCATCGACGCTGCGCGCCACCAGCTCCTCCGCGCCGCCGGATTCGACCGGGCGCACGGTTCGCTCGATGAAGGCACTGCCGCGGGTATCGAGCAGCTCGAGATACAACTCGCGCTTCGACCGGAAATGGTCGTACACCACCGAGGGCACCACTCCGGCCCGCGCGGCGATCTGCTGTATCGAGGCTGCGGTGAAGCCGTGGTCGGCGAATGTCCGGGCGGCCGCGTCGATAACCATGGTGCGTCGCTGCGCCGCGGTCAGCCGCCGTCGCCGTGTCGGGTTCCGGTTCGAGTCTTGCCGAATCATGATTCGGTTATGCTAGCATCGGCCTTACCGAATCACCGTTCGGTAAGGATCGAGGAGGGCGCCATGGATCGGCGCGGACGGAAGACCCGCGATCGCGGGCTGATGCGAGCGGGCCTGCTGGCACTGGCCGGCATGTACACCATCACCGCAGTGTGGATGCTGTTCTTTCCGCACTCGTTCTACCGAGATTTCCCCGGCCTGGGTCGTCACTGGGTATCGCCGCTCGGGCCCTACAACGAGCATCTTGTGACCGATCTCGGCGGGGCGCTCCTGGGCGTGTCGGCGGCGTTGTGGCTCGCGGCCGTGCTTCTGGAGCGCAATCTCACCCTGGTCGTACTGGTGCTGACTCTCGTGCAGTCCACGTCGCACTTCGTCTACCACCTGCGGCACCTGCACGCCTTGCCGGCGGTCGACAGCCTTCTCGGCCAGGCCACCCTCGCCGTCCCGATGGTTCTGGTGCTGTTCGTGTTCTGTCTCGTGCGTCGCGCCGACGGTTCGGGGAGTGATCGAAGAGGAGTTCCGAAATGAAGATATTTCTGGCCGGTGCGACCGGCGCTGTCGGCAGGCCGCTCGTACGTCGTCTCATCAACAGTGGGCATACCATTGTCGGAACGACCCGATCGGCATGGAGGGCCAAGGAGCTGGCGGGGGAGGGAGTCGATCCCGTCGTGCTCGACGCGTTCGATCTCGATGCGCTGTGCGATGCGATAGTGTCTGCCCGGCCGGACGTCGTGGTCAACCAGCTGACAGCATTCTCGGCACCGTTGAACGTGCGTCGTTTCGACAAATGGTCCCGCGAGACGAATCGCTTGCGCGAAGAGGTCGCTCCGAGGATTGTGGAGGCCGCGCGCATGGCGGAGTCGCACACCGTAGCCGTTCAGAGCATAGCTTTTGCGACAGCGCCCGGTGAGATGCCGGTATGTGACGAATCCGCTCCGCTGTACTTCGACGCCCCCAGGCAGCTACGGCCGGCAATCCTTGCATGTTCGGCTCTCGAGGAGTCGGCACTGTCGGTCGACGGGCTGAACGGAATCGTGCTGCGGTACGGATGGTTCTACGGACCCGGTACGGGGTACGCCCGAGACGGGTATGTCGCCGATATGCTTCGGAAGAGGCAATATCCCATTATCGGATCGGGCAACGGCCAGTTTTCATTCATTCATGTCGATGACGCCGCCGATGCAACAATTGCCGCAATCACTCGAGGCGTCCGCGGTATATATAACATCTGTGACGACGAGCCGGCGCGTGTCGACGATTGGTTGCCCGAGATGGCCCACCTGCTCGGTGCGGGAAGGCCGTACCGGATTCCGGTCGCGTTGGCGCGGGTAGCCGCGGGGCCGGTCGCCGTGCACTATGCGACGTCGCTACGAGGTGCATCCAATGCCAGAGCGCGTCGCGAACTCGATTGGACTCCGAGATATGCCAATTGGCGCGAGGGCTTCGCCGCGACCATGAGTGATCGGGTCGTGCGATGACGAGACCGAGTGGATCGCGCCCAGGCGAGTCTACGGCACGATTTGGGAAGGCCGTGAAGCTGGCGATATGGGTGATAATTTCACTCACGGCCGTTTCGTACGGCCTGGTTGCGATCGAATATATGTGGAAGGATTTTGTCCCGAGCTCTCCTCGGATTCAAGACTCGTTGTATTCCGCGGTCGTTTCAGCGGACTTCGCTTACGGACACGGTTCGGTCTCCGAGGTTGCCGGCGGAACCTTCTCAGCACAGCGAGAAGTGATGCTCCTGCATACAGTAGCCGGGGGGTTGGCGTTGATGCTGTGTGTCCCGCAATTCATGGGAAAATTTCGACGGAGGCGTCCGGCTCTGCACCGTCGGCTCGGGCAGTCGACGCTTGTATTGGTAGCGGTGAGCATGGTCTTCGGCGCCGTCAAACTGTGTACGTCACCGCCGGACATGAGTCTTACGGGCTCGCCGGGCAATACCGCCCAACTGTGGCTGCTGTGGGCGGCGACATCGGGATCCGCCGCCTTGGCTTACGTATCTGCCCGGAGGAAGGACTACCTTTCCCATCAAGCATGGATGATCTTGATGTTCTCCATGCTGTTGACCGCACCCCTTCTCCGTTTCTTCGAACTGATGTTCGGGCTTGTCTGGAATGACGTCCATATGGTCGAGGCTTTGTGGTGGGGCGCGGTGGTGCTGGCGGTAGCGTCCACCGGGGGAGCCGCGCTCGCTCAGCAAATTGTCCTGCCCGTCGGTGCCGAAGCACGACGTCTGTCGGAAAGACTCCCAGACCTCCGCATCGTCATGGTGCTGACCGGCGTGACGGGCCTCGGAGCTTCGTTCATCCTGGGCTTCAGAATTGTAAATATCCCTGGGTTCGACAGTCGGCTAATCCTTTGTCAGTTGTTGCCTGTTGCCGTCCTATCGATCGTTTTCGGCGTGATGTACGCGACGAAGCGGACCAGCTTGTCTGCGCATCGGTGGCAGAACGCCATCTATTTCTGTGCGATAGCCTTGGTGCCGACAGTGGTCAACGTCGCTATGACAGTAGTAGAGATTTCGGGTGTACCCTCGGCCGAGGCTTACTACATTTCCGCTATGGGCGCGGCTCCGCTGCCGATATTTGCCGGTCTGCTGTTCTTTGCAAAACAGCGCGCAGGCCGACATGAGTCGCGAAGCACCTCACGGCCGTCGACTCTCACGCTGACTCCCTGACGGTTGCGCAGGAGAACCGCGTCGTTGTTGCCACTTTTCGGTGGGCAATTGTGAGCGTGTATGTTTCGGATTCGCACGCAGCCCGGCTTCGGGTGCCAGGCAGCGGGTACATCGGTAGCCATTACCCGGCATGTAATCGACGCGCCTGGCACATATCCGCGACAGTCATCTCCATGGACAAGACCAACAAGCAACTCACTATCGACGTATTCCGAGCATTCGCGTCGGGAAACATCGACGTGCTCCGCACACTCCTGCATGAGAACTTCATCGAGCACAAGCCAGGCAACCCCAGCGGACGAGACCAATCTATCGAGTACATCGTCACCGCCCCGGTCGTCGGCGCGCGCCTGGACCTCGTGCGGGTCTTCGCCGTGACTACGTGGTCATGCATTACCGCGTGATGCCGAGGAATGATGAGCGCGAGCTCGCCGGGGGACATCTGGCGGCTCTCGGCCGGGCAGATCGTGGAACATTGTGATGCCTTCCAGCCCGTTCCGGAGGCCGATGAGATTCCGAGCGGGATGTTCTGAGGGATGGATGGTGAATAAACCCTGAAGATGGACGAGAAGAGCTTCGCTTCCGTGGCATTCGGGCGTTGACTGGAAGGTGCCGGAGCGGCAGGGTGCCGAGGGCAGTCGCTGGCTTCCGTCGGTACGCGCCGTCGGCGCCTCGATACCGAGCGGGTTCTGCATATAGCTGTGGCCCTCGGGCGCTGGCGATATTTCCGGCTCTCTGGAAGGCGACTGCGACTTGCATACCACCGATCTGTCCTCCGGGCTCCGCCCTCGGGAAGCGTACGTCCAACGAACCAGGCGGGCGGGTCACGATGGCTGAGCGGTGGTATCAGGTAAAACCGCTGCCGCATCCCGAGGGATCCTCGGAGGCGCTCGACGACTTCATCGATTGGGGCGGCCGGGTGATCGAGGCCATATTGAGCATTCTCGGCTCGGGCGACGCCACGCTTCCCGACTACACGCACGAATTGGAGGGAGATCGTCGTGTCGTTGAAATCGATGATCAGTCGAACTCGGTGACGGTCAACAACTACAAAGAATTGGCCGCCACCATCAGCGCGGCCGAAGAATCGATACGAGTGAGCGATCGAGGCGTGGACACCTCGGCTTTTGCGACCTCCGGGATAGCGGACAATGCTTTCGATGATGTCAAGAGCTATGCCAAAGAACTCAGAAGAGCGTTGGAGGATGCCCCTGCGCCGCTTCAGGATGAACCCACACCCGAGCGGCCGAACCCTCCGAAGTACCTGACGGCGAGTACCGAGATGAGGCTCATGTCGGCTGTCGCCGACGCCGTCGACAAGACCCACGACAGAGTGGCCGAGGCCCAGGCGGACATACAGCGGCAGGCCGAGGCAATCAGCAGGTCGACTCCGTCGGACACGGGAAACGGGCATTCTTCGGGCGGTGATGGTAGCAACTCTGTTGGAGGAATACCTGCCAATTACAGTAGTCCCGTCGCACTTCAACCCGTGGATGGTACGGGGGGATACGACAGCTCCTATACTCAACCGGTTGACAGCTTGGGTGGCAATGCCGAACACGATACTCTCAGTCACGCCGAGCTTGAGTACTATATTGGCAAGGCCCTTGATTCTTTGGGTATCACAGATCCGCGAGCGCGTGAACGCTGGACACAAGGCTATTTGACCCTGATCAAGCGCGAGTCCGGCGGTGATACTGGAGCAATAAATCTCTCCGATTCGAATGCGGCCGCTGGACATCCATCTCAAGGACTCACTCAGACCATTCCCAGCACTTTCGAGGCTTACCATGTGGCCGGAACCTCCAGGTCGATCACTGATCCGACCGCCAACATCGCGGCCAGCATGAACTACGTGATGAATCGGTATGAGGTGTCCCGGGATGGGTCGAACCTGGCTTCCAATGTGCAACAGGCCGACCCGTACCGGTCTCCTAAAGGCTACTGACCGTTCAGTACCGTGGCTTGCGGAAGCAAGATATAGAAGATGTCGTTGGAATTTTGACAGCCTGTCGATCAGATTTACCTTGCACCGTCCGACTGGTCCGGCGAAATGACGGATGACTCCGTTGCTCGGGGGAGTTTGGC
Source organism: Nocardia mexicana NBRC 108244 (assembly GCF_001613165.1). Lineage (GTDB taxonomy): Bacteria > Actinomycetota > Actinomycetes > Mycobacteriales > Mycobacteriaceae > Nocardia > Nocardia mexicana. Next base: position 165,737 of record NZ_BDBV01000036.1, on the reverse strand, counting down.
TGCGGGAGCGGGGTCGGTCGGGGGCGTAGCGGTGACCGCTGAGGTGTGGGAGGGATCAGCGATTCGAGGCCTGTCCGCATAGCCCGTATGTGGCGCCGCCGATACCGCGGCTCGCGGCATGCCGAACAGTGGATGCTTCACAATCTGCTCATGCGCGTAGATCGAATCACGCAATCGCTGTGTTGTCGGTTGCTCCGCCAGTAGCAGAACCAGCTCGTTACATCGACGCTCGAACATCGCCCCGCGCAATGCCGAGCTGTCGTCCGTCTGCGACGCGCCGACAGCTACTTGGCTCCGACCGATTCCGCCCGAGGTTATGCGGGCTGCCAACTGATTATCGGCTTTCCGCAGCTCCTCCCACCAGTGCGGCAGCACCTCGAAATCCGCCTGGATGGTCGCCAGGATTCGGTCCCGCAACCCCGGCAGGTCGTCGGCTTGCTCTGGCCTCGAGTCAGACCGGCCGACGCGCATATGCGCGTCCAATGCCAGCTCGACACATTGCGATCGGATCTGTGCGTTGGTGACGGCAGTCAGCCGCTCGGAGGCGTCCGCGGAACCGATCAAGCCGAGCCGATCCACGGTCTCGGGACCGGGCACGCGCAGGTCGACTCCGGACGACGGCTGGACGGAGCCTTCCATCGCCACGTCGCCGAGCTGCGCACGCAATGCGGGATCGATCGGCCCCGACGAAACCAATGCCGACAGCTGGGCACCGCTGGCTGCCCGCCTCAGCCCGAATTCCGCGAGTATTCGTGCCGGATCGGCGATTGCCTCCCACGAAGAGCCTGCACCGTCCGGGCCCAGGTCGATGGTCTCGGCCCAGACCCATGGCGTCGACACCTCTTGCGGCAGGAACAATCCGGCAGGCAGCCAGCCTCGCCCCTCGTTCGAGGTGATGAACAGGCGAGGGCCGGTGGCATCTCGCATCACCGATACCGCCCAGGACGGTCCCGGCGTGGACGAGCCGACGGCGGCCAGGACGCCGCTCAGGAGCGTACGAGCGGCTATCAAGTCCTCGTTGACCAGTTCTCCCGTTTCCTGGGCGTCGTCCATGGCCTTGTCGTTCGCGGCTGCGACTGCCGCGGCAAACGGGGTGGAGGCCGCTGCCGGCAGCGGCTGGGCCCGACCGATCCGTTCGGAACCGCTCCCCGCACCGGGACGATCTCCTGTCAGCCCGTTCGCCGGAACGGCTGGGCCCGGCGCGACGGGCGTCGACCAAGGCGTGGAACCCACGGCGACCGGAGGCGGTGGCGTCTCTGCGGCAGCCGCGGAGCTGGCTGCGTTTGCGTCGTCGTCCGGAGTCTCCGGAGTCGACAGTCCGGTGGTCAGGTTGGGGACAGGAGCTTCTGCGTCGCCCGGGGCGGGTGCGTCGACACCTTCGAGCGACGACGAACCTGGCGGGGCAGTCGAACCATTCAGTGCGGGCGCTGCGCTATCGCCATCCGGTGCAACGGCACTCGACTGCGGGCTCGGGGGTATGTCGTCGACAGGAGATTGCAGTCCAGGAGTCCGAAAACCCCGCTCGAATCCCTCGGAGGCGCGGAGAATATTCGAACCGCCGTCACTGTCAGCCAGTTCGTACGCGTCGGCGGCATCGCGCAAAGCGTTCGAGGTTTCGACGTGCTTGTCGGCAAGCGCGTTGCCCACTCTCTGCCTAGCCTTGTAGTAGTTCTCCAAGGACTTATGCACAGGATCGGCGATCCGGCCATATTGATCAGGGAAGGTTCTCAGCCACTCCGAAGGCGGTTCAACCCACTTTCGAATGTTGTCGGCCGCACGTTTGTGGTGTTCTGCCTGGTCGCGTAGCACGGCGGGATCGATATTGATTCTGTCTCGTCCGTCGGGCATCCTCGATCACTCCCTGTCCGGCGTCGGCAGCCGACCTGCGGAGCCGGGTGTGTGCGATGTCATTCGAGATACGCCCCGTGGTGATATAGACGTGGTCAAGGGGCTGTGAGAGAGGCCGACTGAGATCACTTCCATCATCACCAGAGCTCCCTCTTTCATCTTGACCGTGAAATCAATCTCCGTGTCATCGGCCGATCCAGTCCAGCTGCTCTAACGCATCCCGTGTTGGAAGCGAGAAGCCAGATTCTCGGCTATTCAACCTCTTGTGAGGTGCGGAGAAGAAGGCGGTCCGCTGGATCTTCAGATATCCTTCAGTATCGCGATGCCAGTTCCGGTGTGCAGGACCGATGAAATTAGTCTCTAGACAGCTACGTATTGTGCTGGGGAGCTTGTTGATGGTTGCTTTACCACACCGACTATATCCGCATTATTTCTGGTGTAGGGTTTGCTTTCCACCGCGTTGTTAGGCGTGTTCCCTTCGATTGTGGTTATCGAGTCCTTGGTGACGGATTCCACTATTCCGATATGATCCGGTTCACCGTCGCCATTCCAATCGAAGATTATCATATCGCCGCGGCTGGCATTCGAAACGCCGGGTGACCACCAACCGTTCACTTTCGCGTCAGACAGGATATCCGGTACGTAGTTCTTATTGGTCCAGTTTACTCGATATCCGGCCTTCTCCCACACCCAGGTGGCGAAAGATGCACACCAAGGGGCGTTGATATTGTATGGCCGGTCGACAACATTGTTTCCATACTCTTCGCGGACCCCCATATCCAGCTCGTTCTGGGCGATTCCGACGATCAAATCCGAGATGGCACCGTTCTCCATCGGCAACGAGCCGGCTGGGCTCACGAGACTCCACGTACCTGCTGAGGAGGAGCCACTATCACCAGCCATGCTCTGGATTAAGGGGAGCGATCTGTCGATACCGTCAGCCTGGGCCTGGACTTGGGTCGATGCGGCATCTACCGCGTCGTACACATCGTCGACCGTCCGCAGAACGAACGACAGCGCACGTCCTTCCTCTGCAGCCGTCAGTGGCAGATAGTTTCCCTCCTGGTCCATTCTTTGATTGATCTGACGAAGATCATTGTCGAGCTTGCCGACCCGGTCCCTGATCGACATATAGGTTTCGTTCGCGAGATTGAAAGTCTCGAACACGGAGTCATCAACGCGCCGATTCTGCCGCTGCATTTCCGCCGACTTCGCCCTGATCTGGCTTCGGTGCGATGCGTAGTTCTCGGCCATCACGGACTCACCCGGCGGCTCATCCAGCCCCTCATCGCTGAGCAAATCCTGCTCGTCCAGCCAACCCACGAGATCCGGTTGCTGCTCACCGTCCCCGGACGCGAACAGGAGAATCGACGCCGCAATGGCTTTCTGTGCCGCGTGGATCGTGCTGGTGAGACCGGCGCTGGGGGCCTGGGGTATATATAAGCTATCGAGGAAGCCGATCAGCTGATCGCGAGTAGCGGTCACACTCATCCCCTCTATCTACGCGCATCGGGTCCCGTGCTTCAGGAGCTTCACGACCACCATGGCCAACCTCTATCCTGAAGAATGGGCTATCTGTGGAATCGGAGGCTGTGTCCGATTTCGATACGGCGATGCCGTTGGGAGATTAAATCTCTCGGAGCGTTCGCTGTGCATCCTCGTGCTCATCTACCCTTTGAGGGACAACGCTGGATTGTGTACCCAGCCGATAGGACTATTAAGTCTTTGTACAAAGAAATACGCAAGTGTTGGGCCGGCATCTTCAGAATTCCCTCAGAATTTCGCAGCTATCGTGACGAAGTTCTGAAGATAGCCCCTTGCCACTCGCCTGGCTATCGCGATTCGGGTTGGATTGGATCCAGGATATTTGGATGTTTGACGCTAGTGCTCCGTCAGGCAACGTACGGTAGGTAATCCGGCAGTCGGATCTTCGAGTTGACGGCGAATTCGCGTTTGGGTTCGGCGTGCTGGTTGCGCCAGCGGATGTAGGCGCCGATCGCGTCGTCCTGTTCGTCGTGGCTGCGGTGGTCGGTGCCGTTGAGCGCGAAGTACCGCGGCGCGGCGAACTCGGACTCGATCCAGTTCAACCAGCTCGAGTAGGTCGGCAGGAACACCAGTTCCACGTCATTGAGCGCGCACCGGTCGCGGACCTCGACCCGCTTGTGCGAGGAGAAGTTGTCGACGATGACGTATAGCTTCTCGCCTGGCCGACGTTGCCGTAGTGATTGGAGGAAGGATCTAGACTCCCTCCAGCGCCTGCGGTCTCGGATGCGGTAGTAGTGCTCACCGGTGGCCAGGTCAAGAGCGCCGAAGGGTTTCGTGCTGGTTGATGAGGATCTAGCTGCGTGGTCGGCTGGGCTCAAGGAGTTATTCGCGCGGGCTGCGGGGTGGTTTCAGCGGTGGAGCCGCGGTTGCGGGCGCAGGCGTATGTGCGGGGCTTGCTGGCTCCGCTGGCGGGAAAACGGCTGGATCTTGGCTGAGGCCGCGGACGATCTGATGCCGAATGGGATGCAGCGGCTGCTGAACACGGTGGCGTGGGGCGTCGACGGAGTCCACGATGAGGCGCGCGCGCATGCCGAGCATCTTGGCGATGCGGATGGTGCGCTGGTTGTCGACGAGACCGGGTTCCTGAAGAAGGGAACGAAATCGGCTGGGGTTGCAGCGGTAGTACTTGGGGACCGCGGGCCGGGTGGAGAACTGTCAGCTCTGCGTGTTCCGTGCGTACACGACCGTGAAGGGGCGCACGCTGATCGACCGGGGAGTTGTATCGGCCCAAGTCGTGGACCGCCGATCGGGACCGTTGCCGGGAGGCCGGGGTGCCCGACGCGGTCGAGTTCGCCACGAAACAGGTTCTGGCACAACAGATGCATGGCTCATGCGCTGGATGCTGCATTGCACGGACCAGGCGCACCAGGGTGTCCCGACTAGCCGACAGTCCCAGTCGGCGCGCCAGCCTCGCTCCGGCGCGGCCAGCCACGATCACCGACTCGCCCTCGTTGCGGACATCGCCGATAACGACAGCATCCAAGTGCGGCAACAACTTTCGCACAAGATCACCAACGCACGTCCGGAATAGCTACCAGCAGGAGCGTCCAATCGCAAAATCTCGACCAGCGACGTCACGCTTTGTGCGCCAGAATGCTTTCTCCTGGCAGCCGACAGGGTGCAGACCCCGGCAGTGGATCGAACACCGTATTTTGTAGTGGCCTGAAGGAATTCTGAAGATCGGTGCGAATTCTTGCCATCTAGTATCGAACCAAGCTGTACTCGGTCGAGAGGCAATCGGCTTGGTCATGGTTGTCTGGTCTGTCATTCGATTAAGAAATCGGTGTCCGATGAGTCAGCTTATTCTCTCGGCTGAGCGCGTGCTCGGTCCATCGGTGTCCGGGTGGGCCGAAGCTGGTGATGGTCGCGGCGCACCGGCATGTATATGCCCGCAGTGCGGAGTCCTGGTTCGTGCGTGGAAGGTCCTCGTCGATGAGTGTGCTCGGTAACCCTTCCTTTCCGCCCGATAGCTCGGATGAGGAGACGACGGACGATAATCCGCTGTTTCAGCCTAGTGAGCCAACTGGCGATAATCCGCTGTTTCAGCCTCGTGAGCCAACTGGCGATAATCCGTTGTATCAGCCTCGTGAGCCCTCTGGCGACGACCCGTTGTATCAGTCCCAAAGCGACGCTGGGACCGGAGGGGGTGGGGAGGGTGAGTCCGGTGGTGGTTCGTCTGGGGATGGGGGGAATTATGTAGATCCTGCTTCAGTGTGGTCGGACGTCGGTCCGAAGGGGTCGGAGGGTGAGTCCGGTGGTGGTTCGTCTGGTGGGGAGGGTGAGTCCGGTGGTGGTTCGTCAGGGAATGGGGGGAATTATGTAGATCCTGCTTCAGGATGGTCGGACGTCGGCCCTAGAGGGTCAGGCAGCGGTCACGACTTTGTGACCGAGCTACCTAACGGATCCTTCCGGGTCCACTATCCTTGGTTGGGTGGTGCTTCAGATGGTGTGAATGCATTGGTAGATGTGGTCGAGCAATGGGGAGAGAACTGCCTCGGCCTGATAGGCATCAAGGATTCATATCGGATAACCGAAGACCTCAGAGACCTTGAGTACTTTTTGAAAAAGAGAGATCTGCCTCACCCCGAGGACGTTGGGGTATCGGAAGCTCTCGAAAGATACAGGGACAACGCCGACTTACTGACCAGGATAGAATCCAATCTGGAATACAGAGATACGGGTGTGGAGCACATATCCACCGAGGACCTTCCGAAGAAGCTTCGGTCAGCCAGGCGTCGCGTGGAGAATACTCTGAATGACCTAGGCGAGACTCTCGAGGTGGCGGCTGACGAAGGGCTGGGTAAAATAGGTGATGGAGAATTCAATAGGATGACACCTAAAAGAGAAGGCGAGATCCTGGGCTCGCTTTTTCATGCTGTCGATGAGATAGCGATCGAGATTCGTAAGGCTTCCGAAGATGCCAAAGAAGCCGCTCTAGGTATCAATAGACAATCTCCTGGGGGCAATGATGGCGATGATTCGGATACGGGGGATGATTCACCCACAGATCCTGTGACGGCTGCGGAAAAGGCTGCGGCGGCGGCCGAGGAGGCGGCCGTAGCTGCGGAGGAAGCTGCTGCGGCTGCGGAAGAGGCCTTGGCGGCCGCAAGTGAAGCCTCGACAACACCCCCGGAGGAGGTCGTGGCGGCAGCTGCAGAACAAGCGGCGGCCTCAGCCGCGCAGAAGGCCGTGGCTGCGATCCTGGAGGCGCAACAGCCCGAAGGTCAAGGGTCTTCGGCATCGGGTACTGGCGAAGGCAGCGCCGGAGATGACAGCAGCAATGCCGATGGTTCGGGCGCAGATGAGGAATCGTCCTCATCAGGTTCCGAGCCGGACCAGGACGACGAAGGCGATGCCGACATGCCTTCCGGGACGCCCGTGCCGCAGGGCGGGACCGGCGGTGGACTGGAGATGGTGCCCATGTTGGCGATGACGGCGCTGTCGGCATTGGTCTCGGCGATACAACCCGTGCTTGCCGACCTCATGAACCCCACGGACCAACAGAACAACGATGCCGACCCGACTGCGAAGGAAACGCCCCCACCCGAACCATCCCCGCAGCCCGTCCCACCTCCGGATGCACCGCCGCCAGCGGATGCGGCCGCGGCCGGACAGCCGGAAAGTCCGCCACCTTCGGCAGCGATGTCGTGGGGGACCGTGGATATGAAGTTGCCGGATGGCTCGACGCAAAAAGTGTCACCGGCTGTATCGGAAGCAGTGAACAAAGAGCTGAACAATCCGAACGGCAGTGATGCGCGCGCGGCGTATACAGGCACGTCAGCAGGCCCATGGACAGCAGTGGACACCGCGAATGTGCGAACCGGCGATGTCTTCCAGTGGGCGGAGATCAACAACTCGAATGGGCAGGATGACACCACCGTACAGACCGACCATACGGCGCTGGTCGTCGACACCAACGCTGGCCGGCAGATAGTCGTGAACGGTCGATTCGTCCCGTTGGACACGAACAACCCACCGATCGAGGGCGAGGGCTGGCGTAGCGAGTTTCGGGGGTTCTTCCGCCCGAGCGGCGCGGGTATCGAGGTGGACGGTGGACCGGTGCCCGCAGCAGCAGCGGCAGTGTAGTCCGGATTGACCACGGGATGAACTGCTCAGGCAGGCGCTATTCGGGTTGGCTGGCTGATGATGCTTGGGGACGTTTTGTGAGGGAGTTCTGAAGATCGCATCTGGATGCTTTCGTCTGGCGATGGAGAGACGTTAGATGAAGAGTAGGAACTTAATCTGCCCGAAGTCCTGAAGGTCCACGTTAGGTCAACGCGACTCAATTGGAGGTCGAGATGGCGGGCAATGGTTGGTCGAATAGCGCTGGCTGCCGGATTTCTGAAGGGCTGGACTGATGGGTATCCTTGGTGGGATTGCTGATTTTTCGACTATTGCGGCTCCGGTGATTGGGGGAGCGCTGGGGAGCGCGTTGCTTCCTGGCGTGGGTACTGCTGCTGGTGCCTACATCGGCGGTGCTATTGGTGGCGCCGGCGCAACAATATTCAATGGTGCGACTGACGGAAATCTTCACGGCGTAAATGAGTACATTGCGGCGGGCGTGGCGGGCGCTGCGCTCGGGGCCGGTGGAGGATGGGGTGCTAGCATTCTTGGGCGCAAATTGGGGTCCGCTGGCTTAAGAAGTGCTCTAAAGTATTCGGGAAAGTTTCCTCGTAAGAATTCCGGCGGCGGGCTTCCAGTTTCGGTGAAACGGGAGAACCTGGTTAAAGCGGGTATTCTCCGGGGGGGTGGCAGTGGTGGGGCGGTATTTGGGGCCAACGCACTATGGGGTTCATACACAAACCGGCAGCCGGAGAGTTCGGCAAATGTGAAAAATTCTCGTCCTCCGGAGGTTCCTCTGGTTGCTGTGAACCCAACCAGTTGATAGGTTAGGAAATGGCACCGCAGTGGCCGGAAGGCGAGTTGCCTCGAGTATATATGCCAGATCCTGATCATCCGGATGTGAAGTTGCATCGGGTTGTGGTGACCTACTATGAAGGATCGCAGGGGTTTGCGGTGTTCTTGCGTGATTGGTTCCGTACACTGGCTCGAAAATCGGCCCCACCACCGCCCGAACTTCCGGAGGTTGACACCAGTGTGCCGCAGAAAGACGTAGGTATCCCCAGCTACACTGCCCTCGCGGACAAGCTTGATGTAGCTTGGCGTGACATTCATGAGTCCCATACTCCGGTGCCCGATAAGGTTCGTAACTCGCTTCGTAATTCGGATAATGCGAAAACCTGGGTGGAGGCGGTCATCGAAAACCATAACTCGCTGGTTGGTGAATGGCCCAAACCGGGTATCGGAATTAATGAGCATTGCCTGAACTTGATCTACGAGGCTGTGACAGAGGCCGATAGGGAAATGCCAGGATACGAGGACAAGCAGCAGGAGGAAGCAAATGAGATCGACCGCCTGACAACGCAGTTGGAGAACAGGACACTCGAGCTCGAGAAGGTGACGCAACAGCTGAAGGAGACGAGACAGCAGCTGGAGGAGGTATCCAGTGGTGACGGTGGGGCTGAGAAACCCTCTTGGGATCCGGAAGATCTCGGGGACTGGCCCGTGCAGGACGGCCTGGGCGCATCAGGTGGGTCGGCGATATCGGATGACTGGGCGATGGACGATGAACTGAGTTCACTGGACGAGAATTCAGGTTCTACGGACGAGACAATCGGCGAGCAAGACCCTGGCGGTCTCGGGTTGGTGCCGGACGAATTCGAGGCCGATCCGTCGGAACCGACAATGCCATCCAGTCAAGGGATGGGTTCTGCCTTTGACTCGACGGCGGGGTTGATGAATTCGCTGTGGCCCGCGATCGCAGGGATGAACAACCCCATGATGAGGCAGCCTTACGAGCAGTACCCGCCGCGCCCTCCGGAAGGAGTCGAACCGCGGGAGACCATTGTCGCACCGCCGGCTGTTGCACCTCCTCCTCCGGCGCCGGCGGCCGCGCCGCCGAACCCAGCCGCTCCGGTACCCCCTCCGAGTCAACCGGCTGTTGCATCCAGCGGGGCGCCGGCGCAGCCTGCCGGCAATGGTATGCCGCCGCGGACACCCGGCACTGACGGGGCGATCGACTACACGTTCCCGGACGGAGAAGTGCAGAAGGTCCCCGCTGTGGTCGCGCAGGCCCTGGACTCGGCGTTCAGCAACGCGAGTGGTACAGATGCGCAGGCCGCATATGCGCAGACACCGGCCAAGTGGTCGGACAAGAAGCAGATCGGCGACCGAGTTGGTCCGTCCGAACTGAAGACCGGTGACGTGGCGGACTGGAAGAACAGAACGGCTCTGCTCAGGGTCCTGGGTCCCGATGGCGGTGACAGGGTGGAGGCTATCGTAGAGGGCCAACTGCAGCACCTTGTGGCTGAGCAGATCGACGAGATCACCGACAGCGGAGGCGAATTCGGACCCTTTGCCGGCTTTGTCCACCCGCGCGGTCTCGAAACCGCAGCCGCCGAATCGGATTCGGGTGTCCCCGCCACGGTACCTCCCAGCGACGAGCCCGCCGGCCCTGCCGCGCCGGTCGAGATCTGAAGCAGCGGGCGGCCATGGTGGCATCGGTGCGACGTCTGCGGCGAGGTTTCGCCGCGTCGTCGGCTCAGCGACTGGGAGGCAGCCGGACGCGGGCGCAGGCGTCGGCAGCACGGCGGTGCTCGCCGGGGTGGAATCCCGAAGAGTTCTGGGATCCGGAACGGTGGAAGCCTGGAACTCTGGTACGGCGAGGCATCAGGTGGGTCAATGCCGGTCGCCGACGACGTCGGGTGGTCTGGACTCTGATCGCCGTTGCCGCGTTCCTGGCGATACCGGGCATCTTCGATGGAATGGCACTCGGTCAGACCGGGGATGCTGGCGGTAACGGTATCGGCGTTCTCGATTTCATGGACATCCGGGATTCCGACGGCGTGCGAGCAACGAGCTACCAGTTCTCGACGGATGAGGGAAGTCTCTTCGAGCCGGGTAACACCATGAGATCTGCCCTGATCCATATCGAGCTCCAGATCTGGCTATTCCTGCAGATACCCGCTTGCGAATTCGTCGGATTTGCGGCGGGGTATGAATGGCTGGATCCATTTCACCGTGCCATGATCGGTGTTGCGGAGGGGATAACCAGGCAGGTGGCAACGCCGTTGGTCCTTATCACCGCGGCCGCAATAGGTTCGCTTATCGTCGCATTGTTCATTGCCCGGGGATTCTATTCCCGGGCTACGACGCAGATATGTTTCATGCTGCTGGTGGCGGTGCTGAGCCCGGTGTTTCTTGCGGAGCCGCTGGCGGAGGTGCTGTCTCCCGACGGCCTCTTGGCCCAGGGGCGCGATCTAGGGATTTCGGTCGCGGCGGGGCTCAATGGCAACGCGAACCCGAATCCTGCAGATCAGGTGGAGGTCATGCAGGCCGGGTTGGTCGACAATTTGGTGCGCCACCCATTGCAGACCTGGAATTTCGGCCACGTGGTCGATCGGTCGCCGGTCTGTCGCGAGGCATGGTCGGCGGCAGTCGTCGTGGGCGACGGTTCCGATATCAGGGAAGCCATGCGTGACTGCGGCGATTCGGCTGCCCATGCGAGGGCCTCCGAACCATCGTGGGGCCAAGTTGGATCCGGCTTGGTGATCATACTACTGTCCCCTCTTGCCTCATTGGTACTGGTGATCCTCTCTTTCATGATTGTCAGAGACGGCTGCTATGCGATCTACCACGGATTCATGATGATCTTCGGTTTTGCCGCAGGCGGGTTCATTTACGGACCAACGCAAAACTTCCTGATCAGGAATGTCGTGGATGCGTTTGTGGCCGCCGGTAGAATGTCGGCATTCACCATATTTCTCGGTGTGTATACGCTTTTTCTCAACAATCTGTTTCTGCAGGCGGGTGGCTAGCGTACATGATGCAGATCCTGTTTCTTTCCGCAATCTTCAATGTCGTCGCGATCGTCCAGGTTCGCCACCTGAGCCGGGCAATGCACGGTGGTGGTGACTGGATCGCCAACCGGCTCGGGCTCACAGCTCAGGGCTCCTCCGGAACCGGTGGTGGAGGTGGAGGTGGAGGTGCTCGCGCCTTGGGAATGGGTACGGTCGGTGCTTCGAACTCGATGCCGACCCATATACTCGCCGGATTTGCTGCGGCGAGCACGATCAGCGGCTCGCCCATTACCGGATGGCTGGCAGGAGGAGTGCCGAATGCTGGGCAGCCGCAGGCATGGTTGGGAAGGCGGATGAAGAAAAAGCAGGCAAAAATTACGGACGGACAGGAGGGGCCCTGGTCCATAATCGGCGGGGAAAGGGGCATTTATACGCAGTCGATGTTGAAGTACAAGGAGTTTGGGGAGGCAATGCGTCGCGGGGCGGGTCGACATGGTGTCGACAGCTATATGGGGGCGGCCCTGGGAATGGACCTTGTGAAAGTTTCCGGTGGGTTGCGCGGAGACATGATGGGCGCGTTCATGGGAGCAGGTGGTAGAGATGAAGAACTCCACAGCGTTATGAAGAATTCTTGGGGAAAGGTCGAGGAGAGTGCAGAGAATAACATGTTCAAAGACGGCGACCTCGCTCACGTTGTCTCGGCGGTCAGGCATGCTGAACGGTCGTCACTGGATTTGGTGGAGGGGAGCGGTAACGCCGCGGTAGCAGCTGCAGATATCGCGACCCTGAACGCAAAGGTTTTCAGGTATCGCGAGGGTAAGAGCCGGAGTAGCCTGCGGTTGAGCGCTAACGAAGAGAATGTGGCCAAAGCGTATCTGAACGACCCTACTCTGGACCAGGTCAAGGCATTGCAGGCGGTGATTGATAAGAAGATGGATTCGGATCTGGGTGGTCAGTGGGGGACGCGGGCCAGGTACTTGATCGGCAAGGGCATCGATGACGTCGGTGCCCGGCGTGTGCTTCGGTACATCGGGGACCGCCAATCCCTTGAAGTCATGAAAGCAACTGAGAAGCTGGTCGCGGACCCTACGAATATTCACAATATGCGAGCCGTCAGAGCGGCAGCGGCTGCCGCTCAGGAGACGGATCGCTTCACATCCGGGGTCGGTGCGTCGCAAGGGAGCGAGCTGACGCCGCCGTCGCCGGCAGATCCGAAGGCAAAATGGGTGGCGAAGTACAGGAAAGGTATGTTGCCGGCAGCGAGAGAACTGCGTCGTTAGTCTCGGGAACTCGTCAGAATTGGGCCGGTGTGTCGGATTTGGCGCAGTGCAGACGGAGCCCGGCATGTTCGGGTGGTCGCGTCGGGCCCGTTGTGGGCACGCGGCGGCCGAGCCGCTGAAGCAGTGTCGCGTCGGTTCTGGACGTGTTGACGCGCGGGTCAGCGGGCATGGGCGTCGGCCGGGCGGGCCCTGCTCGTATCGCTGATCAATAGCCCCGCACTCAGGGCCGGAGGCGGGCACTCCTCCGCGTGTCACAATCCGGCCGGCTGACTCGTCTAGGTAGTGGGGAATCGCAGCGATACCGGAGAGGAGCTCACGATGGGTGGCCTTGGTGGCTGGGCAGGCAGCCTTGGCATCCCCTCCGTCCTGTCGAACTCGCATCATCGTGTGACGGTGCATGCCGGGATCGCTGGCACGGACGTGCAGAGATCTGTTACCGCTGACGAAGAACCGCTTTATCAATCCGGGTTCCCCACAACGATGCTAAGGATTTCTTCAGAGTGACCGTATCCCTTCGTTCAGTACAGTTTGCGGCATGGACGTTGCAGTCTTCGTAACGGACAACGTTGCCGATTTCGGTCTGACTGCCGTGCTGGCAGCCTTCGCGACGGCCAACGCGCTACGGGGTGAGCTGGACAGTCCTCCGGATGGGTGGCGGATACATCCGGTTTCGCTCGGCAGCAGCGTCCAGAGCTCACTCGGACTTGTTGTGCCGACCACGCCATTCTCCGATTTGCCGTCGGATGTCGGTCTGATGATCGTGCCTGCGGTGTTGGGTCTCGATGGCCGTGAACTGATCGAACTGGCGACCTCCCGTGCCAATCGGCCGGTCCTGGAACGAATTTCATCCGCGCATACCGACGGTGTGCACCTGGCCTCGGCATGCACCGGGACCTTCTTTCTGGCCGAAGCCGGGGTGCTCGACGGTGGCAAGGCGACGATCAGCTGGTGGCTCGGACCGACATTCCGACGCAGGTACCCGCGGATCGATCTGGACGACAGTCGCCTGCTGTGCCGTTCCGGCAGCATTGTCACTGCCGCTGCTTCGCTGGCTCATCTCGATTTGGCACTGATGCTCATTGCGGCCCAGAGTCCAGCGCTCGCTGCCCTGGTGTCCCGCTACTTTCTCGATGGTGGGCGCAGAACCCAGACGGAGTTCGTTGTGCCGGAGGTGATTTCGCGGGGTGATTCGTTGGTCGCGGAGTTCGAACGCTGGGTTCGGGACCACATTGCCGAGCCCTTCAATCTCACCAAAGCCGCACGGTCGCTGGGAGTTACGGTGCGGAGCCTGCAGCGGGCGACGCAATCCGAGATCGGCATGGCGCCGAGAGACCTCGTCAACGAGATCCGGCTCGAACGGGCCACTCAGCTGCTGCACTCCACCTCGCTCACCGTCGATTCGGTCGCGGCCAAGGTCGGGTATCTGCACGCCAGCACGTTGCGCTCGCTGTTTCGTCGTCGCCGCGGCCGCAGTATCGCCGAGGTGAGGGCCACACCGTTGGTTTGGGAGTCGGAGCTTGCTCAACGATAGGTTCTCGACGGTACTGAGTGATCGACATGAGGTGAGCGCTGCGGGTGATCGCAGATCGGCAGCGGAGGTGAATCTGGCGTCAGTCGTTGTGGCGGCGAGCCTGCAGCGTGTCACGTGTGGTTGCCCATGCATCCCCGACCGGTCCCAGGTGCCGGAGCTTGTCCGGATTGCTCACCGATCGGATCGTCTGGATCTGGCCGTCGAGCACATCGAGCATCACGACGCTGACCACCCTGCCGTCTCGATCTTGAAGCATCGCTCCGGGCTGACTGTTCATCTCGCGGAGTTCCGTCGTCACCCCGATCTTGGTCATCAGTGGGAAGTTCGATGCGAGCAGGCGTGACACGCCGATCGCACCGGTCAAGCCCTTGGCCAGCGCCGGCGCCTTGCCGCCACCGTCCCCGACCAGCCGGACATCTGCGGCGAGCAGCTGCCTGAGCCGGTCGACATCACCATGGTGGAGCGCATTGAAAAAGCGCTCGGCAAGCTCCTCGCGTTTCCGCCGGTTCGTTTCGAATCGCGGGCGCCCGTCGTCCATATGACGTCGCGCCCGGACCGCGATCTGGCGGCACGCCGCCTCGGATCTTCCGATGACAGAAGCGATCTCGGGAAAACCGAACCCGAACGCCTCCCGTAACACGAAGACCGCTCGCTCGAGTGGGCTGAGTCGTTCGAGCAGCAATAGTGCCGCCATGGATACGGTGTCGGCCAGCTCCGCCGATCGTGGCGGATCCGAGTAGGGGTCGTCGAGCAGTGGTTCCGGGAGCCACGGCCCGACATACGATTCTCGCTGTACGCGCGCCGACCGCAGCACGTCGATCGAGATCCTGGTGACCGTGGTCGAAAGGAACGCCCTGGCGGACCTGGGTTGTGTCAGAGAGGTCTCGTAGCGCATCCAGGTCTCCTGGACCGCATCCTCCGCCTCGACCACGCTGCCGAGGATCCGGTATGAGATAGCGAACAGCAGCGGCCGCAGCTCTTCGAACTCCGCATCCTGCGTCGTCATGTCCACCATCATCTTTCTGGTCGGCGGGGCCGACCGGTGTCGACGAGGCCACACAGTCTACGAGATCGGGAGCGGGCACAGCCGTGGTCGACCGCCCGAAGGTGGTGGCGCTGCCCGCGCAGCTTCACAGCGGCGAGCAACCGACTGAGCCAGTCCGACGACGAATGTGCCGTGGTCTGCTCGGTAGCAGGTCGTCCTGCCGGTCGCGGTTCCCTTGAGTGCCGAGACAATCCTTCGACCCGACCGAAATTACGAGATCAGTATTTCGGTCGAGCGCGACACGAACTCGTACGTTCGGTATATCACGCGCGAAATTGTGACCCTGTCGAACCCCAACGGTTCATTTACGGTGCATGAATCCCAGGCGTGTCTGAAGAAATTCTGAACAAAGGTGGTCAACGGGAGTGTCTATTCGGATGACATGGCATTGTGAGTCGAGCGCGGACCCGTTGATGGCTCATCGCGAACATGGACGAGAGCTGCGAGCCGGACATGCGATACGAGGTGGTAGTGCTGATCGGTGCATCGGCGGATTCGCGGGCTGGTCGATACGGAGGCATCGTCTTTTGAAGTACAGGTGTGAGCCTCTGTGACAGATTTCCCCAGTAGCACGCCGATGCGGGTGCGTGGGCGGAGTAGCGCAGCCGAGTGTCCTTGTGGTTGGTGTGGTGCGCGCTGATCATAGTGGTGCGGGTCTCGGGTTGTCGCCCGCGTACAGCATGCCGCTTCCGGCGCGCCGTTGCACACCGTCGGGCCCCATGGCGTTATACGCGACAGGGTCGGCACCGAACACGCCACGGTTGTTCGGATCCGGTCTTCTGTGCGGCATGATCGTCGTCATGTCGGCAGTATCTGGTGAGTTCTCGTCGGTCCTGTCCACAGTGCGGTTGCGGTTGCGAGCGTGGCGCGCTGCGATTTGTATTGCGCTCACTACTGCAGCGGTCGTCGCTTTTTCTGGTCCAGGCAGTGCCTCACCCGACCCCTCCTATTACCAGGAGGGCATGGATCGAGTTCATGCGGCAGGATTCGTGGAAAAGCAGACCGTCATCGACGGGTATACCACAAACTATGCTGAGGGCCCGGATAACGGTCGGCCATTGCTGCTCATCCACGGACAGGGCTCGCGATGGCAAGACTACATGCGGGTACTTCCCGAAGTTGCGAGCAGATTTCATGTCTTCGCTGTGGACGTCTACGGTCATGGGGAGTCCGACAGGTTGCCTGCCTCCGAATACACCAACCGCCGGGTCGGCGCGTTGACCGCAAGCTTCATCGACGGCATTATCGGCGAACCCGTGGTCATCTCCGGCCATTCATCCGGAGGACTGATCGCCGCATGGGTCGCTGCGAACCGTGCTGATCTGGTTCGCGGAATCGTGTTGGAAGATCCACCACTGTTCTCGTCGATCATGCCTCGTGCAGCGAAGACCGTCGGCGGAAACCTGGCATTGGTGACCCACGACTTCGTGTCGCAGGACAGTGAGCAGGACTTTCAGAAGTATTATGTCGAGAGGAGCAACTACTTCTCATTCCTCGGTCTCGCAGCGCCACTTGTGGCCATGTACTCGTCGGGATATATCGATAGCCACCCGGAGCAGCCGTTGGAGGTCCCCTTCATGCCACCGGAGGTGAATATATTCTTCCGCGGCCTTGTCGACTACGACCCCGTATTCGGTGCGCGCTGGTATGACAACTCCTGGTACGAGGGTTTCGACACCGAGGCGAATCTGTCCGCCATCGCCGCTCCGTCGGTTCTTATCCACACCGACTACTGGTTTGAGCGCAACGGTACCTATTATGACCAGAACGGCATATTGATGGCGGCCATGGATGCCAATGACGTTGCCAAGGCTACTTCGCTTCTGAAAACCAATGTCGCTGTCGTAAATGTTGGATCCGGTCACCTGGTTCATTTCGAAGATCCTGATTCATATATGCGGGCCCTGTCGGAGCTCGAGGCGAAGCTCGAATAGCGGTTCATGATTGCAAAGATCGAACAGAACGACCTGAACGGGCGAGAAAGCGAGAAGCGGTCGTGACCGGTGGTCGCGTGCTTGTGATCGAGGATGACAAGGCGACGCAATACGCTCTGGCATCAGGACTTCGGATCGCCGGGCATGAAGTAGCGTCGAGAAGTAGCGGCGCCCAGCTCGAGCGTGACATCGCCCTGTTTCGGCCGGATGTCGTGGTTCTGGACGTCATGTTGCCCGGTCGGGATGGATTTGCGCTGCTCACCGTCGTACGCCGCATGTCCCCCGCTGGGGTTGTCATGGTCTCCGCACGCGACGAGGTGGTCGACCGATTGCGAGGATTCGACGTGGGCGCCGATGACTACGTCGTGAAGCCGTTCGTATTGGCGGAGGTGATTGCTCGCGTGAACGCGGTTCTACGGCGGATGGGCCGGATCGCCGCGACCGTTAGGGTCGGCGATTTGATGATAGACTCCGACGCCAGTGCGGTAATGCGGAGCGGCGTACTCATCGATCTGACGACTATGGAATTCAAGGTCCTGCGTTATCTCGCCGAGAATCGGGATCGCGTCGTCTCGAAGAATCAGATACTGGCTAATGTTTGGGGATACGAAGACTATGACCAGAACTTGGTGGACGTCTATGTGAGTCTTCTACGGCGCAAGCTCGAAGCCCACGGCCCTCGGCTGCTCCACACAGTACGGGGGCGCGGCTACATTCTGCGGTCTCCAGCAGTGATAGAGGGTTGACAGGTAAAATGCGCTGTTGTTCCTCTTCCCAGCGGCCGCAGGTGGCGACGGAGTCTTTGCGATTACGCACCGTTCTGGTTTCGTCGACGGTCTTGGTTGCTATTGTCGTCCTCCTCATCGTATCGACGAGCGCAATATTCGGTGAGGCGTTCGGCCGCGGAATGGATGAGGTTCTCCGTGAGCGCGCCCTGCTGGCTCAACAGCTGGTCGATCAGGGGATCGGCCCCGAAGAGCTCACTTCCCATCTGGAAACGGGGGCTTTCCTGGCGCATTTGGAGCTGGCCGATGGTCGCGAGCTGGGCACCTTCGATCCTCGGAGTGACCGCGATAACACAATGAAAGTGAGGCGAGCGGAGCTGCGCGCCGATGGCGGCTCATTGGATGGTGCGCACCTGACGTTGGCCGTCAGTACCGGCTCATTGTCCGAGATCCGTTCCCGTATGGTCGGGGTAACGTTCCTTACCGGCTTGGCAGGTATTGTAACCGCTGCACTATTTCTCGGGTCGGCGATTCGTCGTGTGTTGACGCCGCTGGAGTCGATCGTGAGAGTTTCTCGGGAGGTCAAGCGAGGTATACGAGGTATACGACTAGGGTCATCGAAGGATGATGCGGAACCGGATCAGATCGCCTCCGAATTCGACGAGATGCTCGATTATCTCGAGCGAGCGGAAAAGGCGGCTCGCGTGTCCGAGGAGTCTGTCCGCGCCTTCATTGCGTCCGCCGTTCACGAACTACGGACACCGATTACGGGGATTCGCGCACTGTCGGAGGCGGTGCTGGCTCATCCACTCGACGCCGACCGCGAGGAACTCTTGCGCCTGCACATGCTGATGATGGGGGAGACGCACCGGGCAGGGCGGCTGATCGAGGACCTTGTCGACCTCGCACGCATCGAGTCGGGGAATTTCGAGCTGCAAAGAGAACTGGTGGATATCCGTAAGTTGGTCGGCGAACAGGTGGATCGGTCGCGACTACTGCACCCGGACCGCGAGATCGAGATCGCCCCCGCAGAACCCGTGGTCGTGGATGCCGACCCGGTCCGAGTAGGTCAGATCGTGGCAAACCTGCTCGACAATGCCTGCCGTGCGACGGCTGAGAACGGTCGCATTCACGTCGATATCGTGCGACATGTCGGCATAGTCGTGATTACGGTATCCGATAACGGTCCCGGGGTGCCGGCCGCAGAGCGAGAGCGCATATTCGATCGGGCGGTGCGGCTGGATGAATCCTCGGACGAGGCGACGATGGGAGCCGGGCTCGGTCTAACTGTTTCGCGAGGGCTGGCGCGGGCACATGGTGGTGATTTGACGTGTCATGAATGTGAAGGTAGTGAAGGGGGCGGCCTATTTCACCTGTTATTGCCCGTGGCGGAATTGTCCGGTGAACAGGAGTCCGTATCTCCGATGCAACGCCTTGGGTCAGCGATGAACTGAGCCGATCATGAAGAATTTCTGAAGCTCGACCTTTCTTCCTGCGGTCGTGTGCCGTGGGGCTGGAACAATACAAATGCAGACACGACATTCGCCTGACGTGTTTCGAGCAAGCAGGTGGATTCGTCATGCGGGCGAAGTGTAGTGATTCCAGGAATGAGTCGTACAGCTCTTCGAGCCTCTCGGACCGGCGTCGGAGCTGAGGATTGCAGGGACGGTAGATCGTATGGGCCAACCGTTGTGGGTCGACCCGGGTGAGTCGCGCGATGTGGCGGCAGAGCTGGAGCTGCTCGCGGACGAGACGGCACGAATGGTCGGGGAGTTGAAGGCTGACCTTGCCCGCGAAGGTGAGTGCTGGGGGGACGACGACGCTGGTAGGACCTTTGCCGAATCCTATGTCCCGGGTGCGGAGCAGGCGCTGAAGGGATTCGAGAACTTGGCGGAGAAGGCTCGCGCCATCGGGTCCGGCCTCCGAAACGCCGTCGACGCCTTCGAGCATCATGACCGCGTTGGCGGTACCGCCATCGGTAATGCGGATCGGGTCGCCGACAGTACCTTGGGGGAAGCTGCACGCCGATATGTCGATCCGGCAGTGACCGGTCGCGAAGAGCCGGAGTGGCAATCGGCGGGTCCAGTGCCGGCGCCCGACGGTGTCACGGGCTCGGTTCCTAGCCGAGCAGCCGATCCGGGCGCTTCCGGTTCGCGACGCCCTGCGACACAAGATCAGTCGGATTTGTCATCGTCGGCCGGTGCGCCCGGCGACAGCGGCGATGGTTTCGGTCCGGGTAGAACCGACTCCGACAGCATGGCCCCGGAGAGTCTCAATCCGTCCGACGGCCAGGTACCTTCTCGACCGGCGGATTCCGGAACGTCGACCTCGCCCTCGGCGTCGAATGCGGCCAAGCCTCCGACGCCATCTTCGGTGACCGACCGTGGCGCTGCGAACCCGTCTGCGGCTACCTCGAAGAATGCGCGGCCGGCGGCCGCTCCTGCACAAGCGATTTCGACTGGCGGCAATGCACGTCCACAGAACCCGGTGGGAACGTCTCGGCCGCAGTCGCCCGGTGTGACGGCGCCTCCGCAGTCGGAGACACCACCGCGTGTGTCCCCGCCCGCCCGCCCCAGCCAACCGAAAGACCCTGCCAAACCGGCAGAACGGAAGGCTCCGGCGGCATCCGGTCCGGCGCAGCGGCGGGCCACCGATGACGAGGCGATGCGTATCGCGCACGAGATGGCGGTCAGGCACAACATACAGATCGCTGGATTCGAATCGGCGGGGATCGCCGCATCAACGGTCGAGGAGATTTCCCGCGCCGTGGATATGGTCCTGACCAAGTACCGGATCGAATTGCACGGTATCGAGATCACCGAACTCGGCGGCCAGGTGTCACGTGCCGAAAGCCGAAGTCACGCAGGGGCATCGGAAGCTGTGCCGCCGGAGGCTCCGGAACTGTGGATAGTTCTGGACAGCCATGCCGCTGCGGATCCCGCCCAGCTTCGCTCCGGACAGGCGCAAGCGTCGACGCGCTGGATTGATCGTGCCGGGCCGCAACGGCCGATCACCGTGACGATGCTGCGCGAATTCGGACACATTGCCGATCTGATGGGGAAGTGCCGCGCCCGTCCTACGGCGCAGCGTGCGCTGATTACCGAATACCTGCGGGCGAACGGCGGGGACGAGACGCTGGCGCGGGTTGTTTCCGGCTACCGGGGTTGGCGAGGTCAGCTCAGCGACTACTGCTTCGACAGAGGCGTTCTGGATCCAGGCCGCGGATTGGCCGAAGGTTTCGCCGCGGTCGAACTGTATGGAGGCGCGGCATCGGCTCCGGCGAAGGCGCTGCACCGCCTGCTGATCGGCGTGGCGCGGGTGGATACGCGGTGAGCAGAACGGAATATCAAATCCTAGGAAGGACTCGACAGTGGACAGATGGACGCGAGACGGGCTGCGGTCGGCGAACAGCGGACTACGCAATCAGGTCGAGAATCTGACGGATGCCTATCTGCAGGCGCAGCCAGAACTGACCGAGGCATTTCGGCGAATGGAAGCCCTCCGCTCGCAGGCCGATTCGTCGGACCATTCCGTACAGGCGACTGTCGACTCCGACGGTGTCCTCACCGACCTGTCGCTGGCGACCTCCGCGCTTCGTAAGACGAAAGATGAACTCGCCCGCATTATCGTCGAGGCAACGCAGGAAGCGGTCCGCCGCGCACGCGCGGAGCGCGATGCGCTCGCGGCATCCATCGCCACCGATCTCGATGATCTGCCTGACCTCACCGACATCCTGGGCGATGCGTCCCCGCTCCGCGACATTCGTGCCCACGTCCAGGGCTCCGCAGGCGCGGCGGACGGACCCGCCCCTGATTGAGATCGCTGTGGCGCAGGCGACCGGAGACTGCTCCGTCGAGCCGGAACGATGGTCTCGGGCGGCGCGACCAGCCTACCTGGGGCCGCGTGACGGTTCGATCTCACCGGTCGGTCTGTCGAAGGCGTTCGAAGGAGCAGGAGACACGTGACGCTCTCGCTTCCTACGTGGTTGCCGGCCCGGGTCGTCGAATGCGTGATCGGCTTTTTCCCGATTGCCGATGAAGACGCAATGCGGAGGGCGGGAGATTATTGGTCTGATAAGGCCGAGTGGTGTCGCGAGCAGGCGGAGCACTTCGGCCACAAAGCCGATCGCGTGCACGAGGCCATGCGTGGCACCACCGGTGACGAGGTCGCGAAGCAGTATCGAGGACTGGCCGACGAGTATCGCGGACAGGCCGACTACAACGACAGCCTGGCCGAACAGCAGTACGAGGGCGCCAACAGCTTCGAGATGCAGAAGTGGACGGCCGTAGGCTTCGCGGTGATCCTGGCATGGACACTGATCCATGCCGCGATCATGTTCGGCGCGGGCGGCGCGCTGGAGCTTTACATCGCCGAGATGCGGACCCGAACCGCCCTGCAGGTCGCTTGGCGCAAACTGCTGGAATATCTTGCAGGCCAAAGCGCGAAGGCGGCCGCGGAACGCGGCGTGCTGGTACTGGCCGGCCGCGCAGGGGCGGTCGGGGCCGCCCAGATGGGCGGCATCAACATAGCGGTGCAGGCGAAACAGGTCGCCTACGACCAGCGCGACTCGGTGGATGGGAAGGAAGCCGGAATCGCCGCGATCTCCGGTGGGGTTGGCGGCGTTGTTGGCGCGGGTGCAGGCAAATTGGCCGGCGATCGCTGGATTATTCCCTACACGGTGTCCCGTGCCGAACGCGCCAGCAGCGTCTCCGGCCGGATCGCCTTTCAATTGGGTGGCACGGTTCTCATCGGCGGAATCGGAGGGCTCGCCGGTGGTCTCGCCGGAGCGGCGGTGTCGCTGGGGTTGTCGGGCCAGGCATTCACGGCCGATTCTTTCGGTGAGATCCTTCTCCCGTCCGTGACCGGCGGGTTCCTCGGGGCCGCAGCGTACGGCGCCGCCGGCCTCCGCGCCGCAGGACCGGCACCGGCGGCGGACGCCACCGCCGACGTCTCGAACAATGCCCGAACCCTCCTGCGGCAACTCGACGACGTGCTGTCGGTACCACAGCGGGACTCCTCTCCGGAGGAGATCAACCCGGCCGACTGGAATTCTGGTGATCTGGGCGTGGCACCCACCGCCAATATCAACCCGGTCAAGTCCGTCGAGTTCCCGGACATCCAGCCGACAGCCGACAGCATCACCGAAAATTCCTATGCGGTAACATATTTCGACCCGACGGACGGTGCCGAGCTGGGCATTGTGGGGCAGTCACGCGCCGAGGCCGCGGATGCAATACCTGCGGATCCGATTCCCGCGGGAGCAACGCCGGACTCCGACGGAGGCTATCTGCCATCCGAGGTGGCGCCGTCGAAGGAACACAAGCCACCGGAGGAGTCGCCGATCTCCGTGCCGGACAACAGCATGGACTGGCGGCCGCCTGCGGACATGCCCGGCGCTCTGATCGACAACGTCAATCCCGTCAAGAGCATTGCGTTCCCCGCGGCCGTCGTCGCGCCCGCTGCCAACCCGGTCGACACGCCGAGCGGCGGGACGACGGATCCGATGTCGGCGGAGAGGCCAGGGTCACGGAATGCCGCTGCCGCACCCTCGGATTCCGAGACCGGCAGTGCCACAGCGGTTCCCGCCGACGGTGGACTGCCACCCGCGCCACACGACTCTGATGGCGGCAAGGCCGGGAACGCTGGCGTGGCGCGGCAGCCTTCCGAACACGAACGCCCGGCGACCGGCCTGGACATCGTGGCGCGCCCGCATCCCACCGATACTGGCGAGGACAGCGCGCGACCAGCCGAGGTCGTATCCGGGTCGGCTGACGGCAATCGGGCCGAGTCCGAGAATGCCTCGGCGGCACCGCTTTCCACGCCGGAACACGCGGCGGTTCCGGACAACGCTGCCGCTTCGGCGCGTCCGCATCCCACCGATCGGGACGTGGTGGGCAACGGGCAGCCCGGCCGAGGTCGCGCCGTCGCGGATGCTCGCGGCGACGATCCGGCAGCCGGGTCGTCGCCATCGGCTCGGCAACGCGGTGTCGCACCCGACGGGGAATCGGGCCCGAGACCGGTCTCGGCCGAGCCGAATGACTCGGCGGCGCAACAGAGTCCGGTCGCGGCGACCGAACATCAAGAGGCACAACGGACTTCTGACGCAACCGCCGAGCTGGAACGGGCAAGGCCCGAGCTGGTATCGGCTGAGTCGCACAAGGATTCGGCTGACGGAGTACCCGACGGCGCGTCCCCGAGAATGGCGGTCACGACCGATCCGGCACCTGCCGTACAACGCGGTGATTCCGGTCCGCGCGCTGTCGGCGGGGACAGGCTCGGGGATGGGACCGGGCAGCGGCAGCCGACAGGTGGCCCCACGCGCCCGGCTGTCGGCACACAGACGGGCACGGCCGCTGGTGGGCCGCCCGGCCCCGTAGGCAATCGGGTGCCGCGCGTGGCTGCACCGAAGAATGCTGCAGCGGAGCGCCCGCCGGCCGTCGAACCAGTCCGATCCGCGCGTGGGCGGGCCGAGGACGGTTCTGTCCCAACGGGATCGGCGGCGGCTCATGCCACCGAGAACGACCACCGGAATACATCGCCTGCCGTCGGCAAACCGGAGCACGAGCGCGTCGCCGATGGTGTCGACGAAACGGGAGATGGGACCGCACGAGCGCCGCATCCGGACGTCGGGTCGGAGCACGACCGCGGAACGGACGGTGCCGACGCGACACGCGACGGGACTGCACAGACTCCGCACCAAGGGACGGAACCGGAGCAGGGCCGTGTGGGTGACGCCCGCACGAATGAGCAACAGCCCGCCGCGGCGCGTTCTGACGACGCCGGCGGAACGAGAGGGCCGAAACCAGACGAGTCCGATACACCCGATGACGTCGCCGATGGGCGCGCGGACGACGACGGTGCGGGGGAGCGACACGCGCAGACTAAACCCGCTACCCCCGACGACACGGACGCACCTGCGTCAACACCCGAGCCCGAACACGCTCGCACACAGGATGATTCGGAGCCTCCGTCCGTCGGCGAGAACGACTCCGCCGCCGCGCAGACAAATGCGAAAGCCGAGGTTTCCGGAGAGCGGCGGCAGTACGAGCTGGTGTGGGAGCACCATCGGCAGCGTGTCCAAGAGGCGCGTGAGCGCGAGCAGGTCGCGTATGCCGAGCTGAAACGGCAGGAGAAGGCCGTCCGTGTGGCGGAGTCGCACGAGCGGGCCACCCGTCTCAGTCCCGGCGAGAAGATGCGCGATCTTTTCGGCCCGGGCATGGCGGAGGATCGGGTGGCCGTCGAGGCCGCGCGTGCGGCACATGAGCAGCTCCGCCGAGCGCGGGAGGACCTGACCGAGAGCCAGACCGCGTACCGGGAGGCAGTGGCCGAGCGCAATGACGCCGCGTCGGCGATGGCCAAAGATCTGCTGACCATGTTGTCGTCCGGAGATCCGATAGTGAAGGCGGATCTCACCACCGAGCAGCAGGGGCAATTCAAGTCGGCGGCGAAGGTATTGCAGATCGTGTATCGCCTGCGGAGGGAGGAGTTCGCCGGCGCATCCTGGGCGCAGCGCCGGCAGGGGATCGAGAACGGTGACGAGCTGGAGTCGATGCTGTGGTGCATCGATACCGTGCGCGAGGCCACGGGCCTGACGCCGCGCTGGAATCAGAACGAGGCGGTGCTGCTCGGTGAGCACGGGTATATGCGGCAGATGGGTACGTCGCAGGGCAAGTCGATCGTCAGCGCCATAGACGGCTTGCGGCAGTTGTCGCGCGGGGAACCGGTGCAACTCGCGGACGGGCGGCTGGTGCGGGTACACCACGTGATCACCACGACCGAGGTGCTGGCCAATCAGGGGATCGGGCAGATTGTCGCAATGTTCCGCAATCTCGGCTACGACGCCGTGCGCTGGGACACCAACAATCCCCCGGCCGACCCGGAGGTGCCCACGGTCTACTACATGACCTACGGCGAGCGCGCGACGGCCCAGCTCTTCGAGCGTTCCCCGTCGGGAGACACCGCGACGATCGACGAGGCGGACGCGGTGCTGATCCACGATCAGACGATTCACTACCTGTCCGACGGGCAGCGCGAAATCGCATCGGACGTCGAAGCTGCCGGTGTGCATCGGGTGCGCGACTTTCTGCGCGGGATATTGAAGGAACGGGAGCTCACCTCCGCGGATCTACGCGCCGATCCGGACGGGAGCCTTGCGAAGGCCAGCCGATTGTGGGAGCAGCGGGCCGGTCGGTCGTTCTCGGCGGAGGAAACCGAGATGGCTCGGGCGTTCTTGGATGTCAAGGCGGGCCGGGTGAAGCTGAACCGGGATTTCCAGATATTCGATGGGACCATCCAGATCCTCGACGGATACGGAAAACCACTCAGCAACCCGAAGGTCGGCACCGACAGTCGCTGGTTCGGTGGCCGCCACAAAATGATCGAGTCGATGTTCGGTGTCACCGTATATTCCGATGGGAAGGGATTGAAACAGGTCACTGTCGAGGATGTGTTCGGTAGTTATCGGCGATTGAGCCTGATGTCGGGCACGCTGGAACGGAGCGCCGCGGAAATCAAGGGGAGTTTCCCGGTCGAGGGCGGCCTAGCGCGGGTGGAGGATTTCGCCAGGTCGAAACTGACCGGCGAGGAAGACCGGGTATTCCTTACCGGGCCGGAAAAATTGAAAGATGCTGTAGCGCAGGTACAGAAGCTGCAGGCTGAAGGTCGCCCGGTCTTGGTGATCAGCCCGACCAACGATATCGCGAGGATTTTCTCGCTGATGCTGACCAAAGCCGGAGTCGAACACGACGCCATCCACAGTCGCTGGTTCGCCGAGCATCGCGACAACAATGCGGCCGAGGAACACCTGTTGTCGGTCAAGGACGAGGCGGGCAAGAAAAGGAAGGTGACCGTCGGCACGGGGATGCTGGGCCGGGGCTTCGACGTGTCGATCACCGACGAGGTCAACGCGCTGGGCGGGTTGCACGCGCGAATGCTGGGCCGGTCGGCTCGCAACCCTGATGAGGATCATCAATGGGCCGCGCGCGCCGGGCGCAACGGCCGCAACGGCAGCTACTGCTTCAATGTCGCGGTCACCGACGGTCTTTACGCGGCCGCGCCGAGCCCTCGAGCACAGATCGCCGTCACTCACTATCGGACCGCGGCGGCCAACCATGCCGAGGCCACTGCCGAATACGCAGCAGTCGCTCACAAGGATGGTGCACCGGAGGGGACACAAAATGTCCGTACGGTCGGCGAGGCCGCGCAACAGAAGATCATTGACGCCGAAGCGGATCTGAGAGCAACCGAGGACCAGATCCGCGAGATGACCCCCATCCTGCAGCAGGAGGCTGCCGACCGCGCGTACGTGGAGCGCTCGTTGCGGCGCGGGAACCCGCCCAACGCCCCACCCGATTCCCAAGCTACCGATACGGCACCCGCGCATACAGCCCCGCAGCCACAGCACACCCCCGCCGTTGTGGACGGTGTCTCCGCGCCGAGCATCGCGGGCCTTGCGGTCGCGACGGCGACCACCACGTCCTCCGGTAACCTGGCAGCCTCCACCTTGCGTGACGAATATGGCGACAACGCCCTCCGTCACCTCCTGCAGCAGCTGGACGCACCGGGCGGGCAGGCGGCCGCGCCCTTGATGCCCGTGGCGCGGGCCGTTCACGATGCGCTGTTCGAACATATCGAGTCGCATGGGATCCCGATCGGGACCGACGTCGCCGACCACGTGCGCGAGACCGCGCGAAACCTGTTGGATACCAGTCTGAATCAACTCGATCCGGCGCAGCGTCAGCTGGTCACCGACGCCGGACAGGCGCTGCAGCAAGGCCGTCAGCTCGACACCGAGCATGGCAAGGGCGTCATGCGGTCCATCACCGAGGCGGTGGCCGAGCTGGTCGGACACGTACCCACCGCTCAGCACCTGCTCGCGGCCGCACCGGTAGCCCCCATTCCGTTCGGCCAGTGGTCCGCCGACGACCGCACAGAGACGGTGCAATTGGCGCAGCAGGGAGACCGGGCCGCCGCTCGGACGTTGGACCGTCATTTCGGCCCCCTCACCGCCCAAGGCATCAGCAGCGTGTTGTGGGGTAGCGAGCGCGGTACGCCACCCGCTCCCGTCCAAGTCCTGGCTCACGCCGTCGCCCGCGCCACGCTCGCCGCGGCCGATGCCGGTGGGTGGCAGTTCGACCCGGGCGTGGACGTCGGCGACCGGCTACTCAGCAAGGCGGTGCACGAAGTACTTCCCGACGGCCTCAATGAACTCAACCCCACAGTCCGCCGACTCGTCACCGAAGCGCTCAAATCCCGGTCCCGCGATGACCTCACCGATGCTCAGGTCGAACTGATCGGGTGGGCCGCACAGGAGATCGCAGTGAGGGCGGCCGATTCGACAGGTCGGCAACGGCAGTCCTCGGCCGGGTACCGCGACGGAGCAGACCCTGAAAGGAAGGCCGCAGATGACCGGAAGGAAAAAGAGCGCATTGCCGACCAGTTGTCCAAGGAGCCATACGGGCTCAAGGTGCTCGGGCTGAACAAGCCGGGGATCTCCGTCGATACGGCGCTGTCGATCAGGAACGCGATAGTCGATGGGTATGCCTCGGGCCAGAAGATCAAGCTCGACGTCGTACTCGTGGCCCCCTTGCGCGGCAAGGTAGGGGCCTGCATCTGGACCCCGGGCGGACTTGGCCCCGCACCAACCTTCATGGTCCTGAACGAGACCCTCTTCAGTGACCCGGAGAAGTTCCGAAAGACCATGCGGGAAGATGTCGAGGCGGGCCGCCTGATGGCCCCGACCGGCGATCCCGCCTACGACACCATCAGCCACGAGATGGCGCATCTTCGAGATCGAGCTGCCCGGAAGAAGCTCTACAACAAAAAGCCGATTGCTCATCTGCGAGACGGGGCTGTCGAGGGTGAGGACGAGAACTACCAGGACTCGAAAGAGGCGCGGGCTTTCGGCTTCCTGTACACGCATTTCGTCGAATTCAAAAGGTTCGGGTCGCTGCCGCCGGACACCGACTTCGATGATTGGCTGGGGCAGCTCGACGCCTACAGCAGCAGCAGGAAGAAGCCTCGGAACGTAGAGGAAGACCGCCTGTTCAAGGCCTTCGAATCGTGGTTGAGCAGATTCGAGAACCGTGCGGACTTCGACGCATGGCTGCGGGCTTCCGGAATCTCACGTCGAGACGATGCCAAGGTTCACAGTGCGCGGCGCCCGGCCGACAACGGTCGTCCGGAAACC
The DNA here is from genome assembly GCF_001613165.1 of Nocardia mexicana NBRC 108244. GTDB lineage: Bacteria > Actinomycetota > Actinomycetes > Mycobacteriales > Mycobacteriaceae > Nocardia > Nocardia mexicana. Next base: position 136,782 of record NZ_BDBV01000036.1, on the reverse strand, counting down.
GAAGACGGACGGGGATGGGTTGACCTCGAGACCGTATACAACGCATGGTTTCGCCAACACGGCGACAACGCTCGGCACCGGATACAGACAGGCGAGGAACGCATACTACGTCGCGCCGCTCTGGACCCGGATGCGACGAAGCTCGGGCTGACCGCGAAGAAACTCGAGCTGGGCGCACAGAAGGTATTCGATCCGGCGGAAGCGCTGGCCGAGGCGAACAACGCCTTCGGCAAGACAGCACCGGCCGATCCCACTCATCCCGCCTACGTCCTGCAGGCCCTGCTTCGCGACATCCCGTACGCCAAGGTGCTGGAGGAAGCCGAACAGCGCAATGCCCTGGCGGAACTGAACTATCGCGGCCCGGTCCCGGCCGCGTCCGGCCCCAGCATCGTCTCGGGCGGCCCGGCCGCGTCCCTGGCCGTGGCATGGCGCGCTATGTCCCCCACCGACCGCGCCGCCTACGCGGAACTGCAATCACCAGACCTGAATCCCGACACCGGTTTCGTGCTCGATGAGCTGGTGCGGCTCCACGCGCAGCGCAATGCCACCGCATCATCCCCGGACCTCACCCTGGAGCCGCCCGAACCGGAAGCGCCCCACGACAATTCATCAGCGTCAGTGCCGCCCGGACCAATTGACAGCAGGTCGGCGTTCCCACCGATGTTCTGGCAGCAACTCGACCAGCTCCGCGCGCCCGAGGCTGTTCCACTCCCCATCATCCTGGGCGACCCCGACGAGTCCGACCCCGCACCGCAGCGTGAGCAGTCGAGTGACGCGCCAGTCGCCGACGCGGACGCAACCGAGTCGTCGGCGCGGCCATCCTCAGACGACGGCACCGCGACAGAGGTCCGTCAGCCGACCTCCGAGGAATCGGGCACGCGGAACCCCGCCCCACCCGCAGCGTCAGATGCGCCGAACGCCTCACTCGACGAGTCACCGATTCGCCCTGGCGACAACATCACTGGAGACCCGCGTACAAACAGAACCCCCGATTTCAGCGAGCCGATGCCGGCCGAGCCCGGCCACCGCGGCACGCTCGCGCAGGCCGCCGCGACCGCCGAACAATCGCCTGCCGATATTCGTATGCGAATAGCGGAGTTGGGCACCTTGCGGTATGAGGTCTACGGGTTGGCGTACGAATTGGGGCAAGTCACGAAAGAGGTGGCAGCCGAACGTATTCGGGCCGAGGACGAGCTGCTGCGCCGAGTGGGTTTGCCGATCCCGGAACGTCCGGCGCCACGCGCGTGGACCGTAGCGCGGTGCGAAGCGGAACTCACTGCGCTGCGAACGGCGGCAGAGGACGACGCGCGACCGGAGTCGACCGACCCGGTGGTGCTGGATCGAATCCAACGCGGTGAGGAAGAGGTTCGGCTGTTGAGCGAACCTCTCGATCGGTATCGGAATGCGCGGCAGCGCATGCAGGCCATGTCCGAGGAGTTGGACACGTCGATGGCGACGGCGTATTTCGAGGGCCGGTCGGCTGATGACGCGCGGTTCGATATCGAGAGATTCCAGGCGAGTCCGCACGTCGCGGTGGAGCGCGGTCGGAACGGGCACAGCACCCTGATTGTGGCGGCATCACAAGGTCGCCATGCTCGAGTGCTGCGCGAATTCGCCCAAAATCACCCGCAATTCCAGGATGTCTATCCACCCCGGCGGCGGTTCAAGCTCAGGTACGTCGAGCTGATACCCAAGCCGGACGGCACGGTGGATCACAATGTTCTGTACGAGCGTCCAAGCGATTCTCATGATCCTCAGCTGGATGAATTGCACCACGACGAGCCCGCGGCTGCACTGCTCGAGGCCTATATGCGCGCGTCCTACCTGGACTCCGATGCGGCCACCGGAAAGCCGGGCCAGTTGCTGGGAGGTACCACCTTCCCGGAGTGGCTCGCGGGTCTCGGGCCGGATGCGTTCTATCAGCCGGATGAGATTCGCCACCGAAGCTCTCGCATCGGTGAGCTGAAGCCCGACGCCGTTGTCGAGATCGGACGACGCCTGGCCGAACGCGAAAGATCCTGGTACGAACAGTCTCTCGAACGTCAGATCGCGTCGCTGCTCGAAGAAAATGGACCACTGAGCGCACAGGAGGTCGCCCGCAGTCTGGCAACCCGGGAGTGGACGGTTGCCGCCACCCATTACCCCCTGCGACATGGACGGAAAGTCGCTACGTGGATGCCCGAGATCATCGTCGGCGGCATGCGCATCACCGTTCCGGTCGCGATGGACGCCGACGGGCGCTGGGTGATTGCCGAACCGCGCGACAGTGATGGCCGGAGTACCGAGAACGTCGTCGCATATTGGTTCTCCGAACTGAGCGCACGGACATCGAAGGGTTTGCTCTCCAAGTTCACCAAGGCGTTGACATCGGGATCGACCGCTTTCGCGACACCACGCGCCGGAGTCACCGATCTCACGCCCCAGCCCGACGACGGATGGGACGACCGATTCGCTCGCGAAATCGCCGCGACAGAGAAAACCATTGCGGCGGGATCCCAAAGCCCCGGAGCCGCTATCTCGGACGACCCCCCCGGACCCGACACTGCCATCGAATTCGGCCCCGGCGACGACCCACCTAGAGACCGTCACCCTCACAACGCGGAATCCCTTGACATACAACAGTTGCGGGCACTGCGTGCCGCGGTCGCCGCGAGACTGGAAGGCACAGCGGATGATCCTGTTCTGAATGACGCACCTGCCCTTATCGATGAGCTGGTGGCCGCACGAGGGGAGCCTGGGCAGGTCTCGGCGGAGCGGCTGCGGCTGCTCGGGCAGTTCGCACACCAGATGTCTGCGTGGCTGGCCTGCGCGGACGATGCCGACGAGGCGAACGCCACCTACGAGTACGGCCTGCGGGAAGGGACACCGGCCGTCCTGCAGGCTCGGCAGGACGCTGCAGAGGTCCGGCTCGAATCGGCTCTCGCCGCCGTCGCGCAGGTCTGGACACAGACCCTCCCGCACACGGATATTCCGATCCTGACTCGGCCCGCGGACCATCTGCGTCCCGAGGAGCCGGCGTGGCTGCATGCCGTAGTCAGCACAATCTTCAGGGAGGTCGCGGCCGCCTCGGCAGCGGCCGATTCGGTGACAACCAGAGACCCGGAACAGTCTTCCGAAGTGGCACGGCGCTATGGCGCGCTGGTGGAGATGTCCCAGTTGCTGGAGGAGTTGGAGGAGCTGCTCGTCCTGGCAGGGAGGTGGGACACCGTTCGGGTTGGTCGGGAGCGCCTGGCGTTCTTGATCGACCACTTCCGCGTGATCTCGGAGTTGTTGGCGGCGACCAAGGCTCGTGACGATGCCGCCGCGGTGCTGGCTGCTGCGACCGATCGGAAACGACGCCTCGCGCAAACCGGCGAGAACTTTGGCATCGCCGAACATGCGGTCCGCAATATCGCCGAGATGCTACGTGAACCGCGCAATCCCGTGCCGAGTGATGTCGAGTACGACACCGTGGCCCCCGAACGAATGGAATTCAAGAATTACCATGACCCTACGGCGATCAGACTCCGCGTGGACTCGGATGGGCATTATCCTGACGGGCGGCCCCGAGTGTTTTTCCGTGGACAGGATCCGGATGATGGGCCCTATCGTGCGAGTGCGAGTGGTGAGGCGTTCATTCTTGGACGGACCGCTCATGACTACTACACCGGAGGTCCGCACCAGCGCGCCTACCAAACCTATCTGTCGGAGGAAGGCGAGCAGGGGAAAGGCGAGCAGGGGGAAGGCGAGCAGGGGGAACACTGGCTGGGGGTAGGTGGCTTCGGAATATGGTGGATGTCCGATGGGAAGCCCACCACGATTGATGTGGGCAGCGGACTCTTCAAGAATGCGGCCCCCGATCCGAAGATCGCTGCGACTATTCGGTTCGACCTTGCTCTGGCTGGTTTTGATCTCGCGACAATCGAGTTCAATGCGCCGCAGGGTTTGTTGTGGCGGGACGAGTTCGCGGAGGTGTCGTTCGACGACGTGCTCAGGCGTCGTGGCTGCGACCTCGTTCGGCTACTCGTCGGACATGGTGACGGCTTCTGGGTGGACTTCGTCGGCATGGAGTCTGAAGGTGACGGTGTCGCGGTGACATTGACACTTGGCCTCGTTGGCGGCAGCAATCCCCGTCGACCCGGCCGGGTCACACTGGTGATGAGGCGTGTGGGTGGCGTAGATACGGTCTGGCTCCGCGATTTCGATCCAGGTGCAGAGCCGGAGCGGGTGGCCGCCGTGCGACGGGAGCTTCAAGACCGATTGACCTCATGGATGACTGTGTCAGGGGCAGTCTGGCGCGAGGACAACGCTGCGCTTACCTGGGACAGCGCTGAGCCTCGAGCCAGGAGCGTGTCTGGGGCGGATGGTTCGACGCGGCGGGCAGAGCTGGTTGTGCGCGAGAAGCGGGGGTCTCCGACTCTGTCGGAGGAAGAGGCGGCGCTCTGGCTGGCCGACCAACTGCCCGGCTGGCTTGATTGGAAAGTGGTTGACGCCCAGGACATGCTCTACAAAATGGTCGCAAACGCGGGGCAATACACCAATGGCAAAGTGCAGGTGGTGGCGGAAACTACCGGTGATCTGCTTCGTGTCGCGGTCTTCGACACGAAGAATATTTTCGATGCCGAGGTCGATCTTGCCCCAGTGCCCGGCCCGGTCGAGGAAATCGACAGTTGGACTTGGATTCGTTCGGGTGTCGATCTTCTCCGGTACCATCCGGCAGGCTGGCGAAAGGCGGTCTGGTTCGAGCTCCATCGATCGGACTGGGAGGGGATGAGTCGAGCTGAACCCGACGAGATCAAAGGTCCCAGCGATCAGGTCACGGTAAGACTCCACGCTAGCCCGTGGGCTCGCCTTGTACCGAGCGAGACACTGGACGCTACTCCGCGGCACGGAGACCACGTACAGAAAGGTTCGACACCAGGGCATCGCCATGTTTCGGCTACCGAACCACCCAGCACCGCAACCGATTCAGCCTCCAACCCCACACCCAGTAACCGGGAACGTAAGCCGACGCCCGGCAATCACATTGACCCAGTCGCGATCCGGTTCGGTTCCGATGAGACCGAGGCGGATCCGGAGCCTAACGGCGAAAGCGAGAGCGCGCAGGGGACCGATCCCGCGACGATGATGTTCGAGGATTTCCGTGCCGAATATCATCGAGTTATGGCGGCGGTAGCGGCCAAGGAAAAGAAGGGCGGTCTGGATCCACATTATCTTCTCAATTATCGACCATTGAGTGATGAAGAGCAGATGCTTCTGGCCGATGATTGGAAAGCATTCAGTCGTGCTCGGGGATTCTCCGACGAGGATATTGTAGAATACGAACGATGGCTGGAGCTCTCCGGGCAAAAACAAGATCTCCAGCATGCGGGCAATAGTGTGTCGTGGCGTGGGTCCCGAATCAGCGTACCGGGCGGCTGGGAGGCAACGCTGTATCTGCGACATGTGGAGTACAAGCGTGACCGGGACGGCGCAGATTCGATTTCATCGGAGGTGTGGGGCTCATATGAGGCAGTCAAAGAGATGATTGCGCGGGAGTCTCGGAGACTTCCCTGGGACGGGGACGAGATGGGTGCCGCTGGTACTGCCCCGCGCACGACACCGCCCGCGACATATGACGAGGATGACGACGTCTGGGACTCGACCGATGATTCTGGAGCTGTGCACCAACCTGGGCGTAGAAGTTCAGCGACGGTATCCGTTCCTGGGCAGAATCCTCCAGTGATCGCTGCGTTGGGTCCATTGGCTGCTGAGGATGGCGGTGGCAAGCCAGCTCGGGACGACACAGCCCCTCGGCTGACCGAGCGTGAGGTCGAGGTGATACGCCTGGTCGCGGAAGGCTACACCCAAAACGAAATAGCAGCGTTACTCTACCAGTCACGAATTGGCGTCAGGAGATTGTTGGCGCAGATCGGTGAAAAGCTCGATATCAAGGCTGAAGCAGGCTTGGTAGCCCGTGCGTTTCGCGCCGGTCATCTCAAAATCGAAGACCTTACATACAGCGGCGAACCTGCACTGCGTAAGCTGAGCGCCAGAGAAGTCGAAGTGCTCAGTCTGATTGCAGAAGGAATGCCGAATAGGGAAATAGCAGAAGAGCTCAACCTGTCGGAATACACTGTAAAAAACCACATCAAAAATATCCTTGAACTGCTCGATGTTCCGAATAGAGCTGCGGCAGTCGCACGAGCACTGCAGATTGGTGCCCTTCCGCTCTTTTCGCCCGAATATTTGCTGGAGCGGGATATTTCGACGTCACCTGTGGAAACTGTCGAGCAGGCCGCCGATGGTGACGGACCTGGCATCGCACGCACACACGTTCTAGGGGCGCGGGCCGCCCTCGGGGAATTGCTCGGTGCGGACGAAGATCTCGACAGATTTCTCCTCGAACGGTTCGCCCCAGCCGAATCTTGGCAGTGGACTCGGAGAGTAGCACGAGATGATCCGGGATTGTTCGTTGCGAAGACCGCTGACGGTGAGATTGTCGGATTTATCTGGGTTGCCACACGAGACGATGTCGCCGGACTGATAAAGGCTTGGTACGTGCGACCGCGTTGGCATGGCGCCGGCGTCGGAAGCCTCTTGATGCGCAGAGCGCTTAACTATCTCGGTGATGTCGAGATCGAGGTCGGAACAACTTTAGGGACAAAGGCCGTCGAAGTATACAAGAACTACGGTTTTCGGCAGGTCGGCGATTCAACCCACACCGAAAAATTCAACGGCATCACCACGCCCCAAATCGCGATGGTCCGGCCTATTCCTGAGCAACCGTCGGTGTCGGAGGGCGGCGTCGGACCGAGCTCGTCCGAGCCGATCGAAGAGGAACTCCTGTGGGACGGGCTCGACGCCCTGATCGTTTGCCACGAAGCCCGGCAGGAGATGGAGGCTGCGGTCGCTCGTGTGCGGGAAGCGCGTGAGCGGGACCGGCAGGCCCCTCGAGACCGTGCGCTGGAGGAGTTCAACCGTGCGGAGATGAAGTACGCGGAGATGGAGTACGCACCTGCTCAGGAGGATGACAACGAGCATCCGGAGCACGGCGTGCCCGGTCCGGACGAGCAGGCTGCGCGGGCGGAGGCGCAGTCGGCGGTCGATGATTGGAGGAGCCAGGAGCGTAAGGTCGACGCGTTCGCCAATCTGTTGGGCAGGGATCTGCCTGACGGGCTTTTGCCTCGTCAACGCGAGCACCTGCAGCGTTTCGGGGCGGCGGTGGGGGAATGGTATAGGGCGCGCCCCCTCGACATGTCTGCGTCATCGGGGACTGCGTCTCAGGCGCATCGTGAGAACACGCGTTTTCGCGAAGCTACGCGAAAAGTTCGCTCCGCCGCTGAGCGGCTTGCCGCTGATCCCGTACTGCATCCGCTCGCCGAGTTGAACGGTCCGTGGGTGCCGTTGTTCGAAGACCTGACGGCGGACACCGATTCCACAGCGGCGGACAGTGAGCCGCTTGACCATTTCGAACGGAATGTTGGGTCAACGCCCGGCGATCAGATCGACCCAGTCGCGATCCGGTTCGGGCGCGATGAGACCGATCCCTTCGATAACCCGGATGAGCAAAGCCCGGCATCGGGAGTACAGCAGGGACGTGGTGTCGACCGGGCCGTCGCTATCGACCTGACCGGCCTCGCCCTGTCGGCGTCTGACCCTGCACCACATTCACGCCCGCTGGACATCGAGACACTGCGTCTGAAGGAGCTGGCGGGAAGGCAAAATGCTCTGCGGGCCGGGCTTTCGCGGCTACTGAGGTCCTTCGACGCGGCAGGGCTCTCGCCGGAGATGTCGGTAGCGGCAGCGTTGATGAACATGGAAATCAAAGGGCTGAAAGATCGGTTTGGTGACGTAGAGGCATACGGCGCCATGCAGCAGGCTCTGCGGACACTGGACGAAGTAGGCAGCCGGTACCTCACGGCGATGGTGGATCAGGTCTCTGGTCTGGCCTCTATCGCCCAGAATGCCTCGGCCGTCGGGCTCGACATGCCGGTCACTGTGCAGACCTTGCCGCAGATCCGGGAACGCGTGGTTGCCCTATTGCACAACGAGGAACAAGCAGCGGAGCAGCCAGGTGGCAGGGAATTGTCACCGAAAGCTGCGCAGGCTCGCGGAACTCGATTGCGACTACTGCTGCTCGAACTGAGTGAGTTGCTCGCTTCCAGCGATCTGAACGGCGCCGCGCACCAGCTGGACGCAGCACTCACCGCACCCACTGTGCAGGCGCTGCCCGCCGCAGGAGCGCCCGGCGACGGGGTCGAAGATGGTGCCGCGGCGTTGCAGACCCTGGCCGATCTTCACGGCAAGGATGCGGTCGACACCATCGGGGGCCCGATTACTCACCTTTCCGATGCTGAACTGCAGGCACGCGCACATGGGCGGCTGGTGGCTGTTCGGCTGGAATCCCTTGTCGACGCTTTGAAATCCGGAGGGTCGGCCTTGGTGATGGAGAAGGGTCCGGATGGTGAAACCGCGAGGTACGTATTGACCGGCCGCCGGAAGGCGGTTGTCAAGGTGACCCGGGAAGACGGTGCATTGAGTGTGGTGGCCTCCGCAACCACCGACAACGCACCGGGCGGCGGTACACGGTCGGATGCCACCCGTGTATACGCTGTCCTTTACGACCGCGCCGGCCGACCGCTCCACTCGATCGACGCGCGGGTACGCGAATACCCAAATCATGCGGACGCGCCGTCGTCGCTGCAAGCGCGGGACTTCGCGGTGACCATCGAGGGCGGCCAGGTGATGCCGCACTCACGGATTGAACCGCAGGAGTCCAGGCTTTCGGATTTCTTGGTGATCTACTCGGCCATAGTGGAGGCGAGTGGCGAAGTCGTCGATCAGGTACGTGACCTGTGCTCCATGAACGGCCGACTGGTGAAGGAATCGCTGGCGTTGCACCGTCACCGTTCGGCATTGCAGGACGCGGCTGGTCGGTTGGGCCGCGATCCTGACTTGCTCGATACAGCGGATCTGCGAGATCATGGATTGACCGAACTGGTGGAGCTATCGACCACCGTCGAAACGACCCGAGCGAGCCTGCAGAATCTCGGCTTGTGGCTGAAGCGGGCGCTGGGCGCCCGCAGCGCCGTCGCCGCGGGCGGTTTGGCCTCCACTGATGCTCTTGCGGCGATTGTAGTTGCGGCCGGGCTTTCTGATTCTTTGGTCCCCGGACCCGGAGGTCTCGGGCAAATTCTGGTGCCGGTGCGGATGTCCGGTGATGGTGTGATACCGCCGTTCGAGGTGGCTGCGGCACTCGGCCACCGGCCGCACGTGTTCCGTGATCCCGATGCCATCGAAGGGGTCCTGCATGGCTTGGGGTCTGGTGCCATGATGGTGGTCACCGACACCTATCGCAGTTCCGGTGACGTCGACAATTACTACACCTACGTGTTGATCAACGATAATCGTCACATCGTGGTCGTCGAAAATAACGGTTCGTTCGTTCACGACTTCCCGCCGGAAATACGCGGGGGGAGTTTGATATCCAGGCAGGCAGTCGTTTACGACAGGCACAAGGTGCCGATGCTACCGATACCTGACGCGACGCGCGCCGAGCTGCAACGGCTTGCCGAGGAGATGCACCAGCTAGTTCGGCAGCGAGCCGAACAGCTCGCCGCGGCAGCGGCCGGTTTGATCGATGATCCGACCTCGGTACTGCACTCGTGGACCGATATCGGCCAATTGCTCACCCGGCTGTCCGCGGCACCAGTCGAGCAGTCCCGTCTCGACGTTCTTTCAACCGCCGCACAGGCATACGTCCGCGCGCTGGAGCAAAGTATGTTGATCATCGCCGACGCTGATGTCCTACTTACAAGGAATGCCCGGTTGCTGCCCGAGCCGCCTTACGTGCTGCGCGAGAATCCTGAGTGGATTCGTCAAAGGCTGCGAAGTGATCGTGACCTGTTGGCTGCTGAGATCGAGGTGCCGTGGCAGGAAGTACCCGTGCATGTCGACCGGGTTCGGCTGCGGATGGCGGAACTGCTCGGCGTGGAGCCAGACCTGGTGCCTGCGGCGCATGTGCTGTCGCGGGCGGTCGAATTGGTGAATGAGAACCGGTCGCGATGGGGTGAGAGAAATCTTGGGGCGATAGTCGCAGCGGCGTGCAATTCCGAGTGGTCGGCGCGTCTGGTGGGATGGATAATCGGATACGGTCTCTTGGCCACCGAGGTCGAAATGATGTCCGCGGCTACGGACGAGTATGACGCGGTAGCGTTGCGAGCAGCCGTGGAAGAGCGCGAAGAGTGGGAATTCAAGCTGGACGATTTGATCGCCGAGGGATTGCGGGAGGACTCTACCGAGGGAGATCCGAATGTTGCTACCGATGAGGGTCTGCTGCGCAGGATCGGAATAGAGGCGGAGCAATCGCAGCTGGTCGCGATCGCCGATACCGTCGCACAGCTGACCGCGCTGCAACTCCTTGCCGACCGCACCGACCAGGCCGATGTCGACACCTTGGCCGCGAGAATAGACGCCGCCGTGCGGAAACGTGATCTCGCACAGAACCCTCTCCACAACGCTTCCCGCCATGCGGATCTCGAAGTTCGACGACTGGCACGGATACTGTCCAGTTCAGGTCTACGAGTCGGCGAAAACGTCTTTGCAGGACTGTCCACGGCGGCCAAACATGTGGTGGCGCTTGCCGAAATTCGCCGGTATGTCGATCGGCTCGAGGACGCTGCACAATCCCAGGCACGACATGACTACACGCGGTCGACTCCGCTCGAACCCGGGAGACATGAAGCGCTGGAACAGGTTTGGGGCTGGGATGGCAATGACCCGTTCGGTGGATTCGCCGTTGCCAACGCGTATCTGAATACACTACCGGGCGCCCGAACACCTGACGATCCGATCCGGGGCGCCATCGAGACAGTCGACAGCGTGCTGCAGGAAGGACGGCTGACACGACCCGTTGTTCTCGCCATCCAACTGGATACTGAGGACTTCGATACCGCGTTTGGCACGCGACTCCACCGTGGCTTCACCATCGCCTATCGTGTGCCGCCGAACCCGAATGCCGGGGACCTCGAGTATGTGCTTTTCCCCGAAGGCACAGCTTTGTACTGGGACTCCTCACGCAGCGTCTTCGTCGTGCAGAGAGAGTGGGTGAGTCATAAGGAGCGGGAATTCGTCGACAAGCATGGTGCCCCATACCGTTACAGTTTCGCCACGCGGGCCGAGCCTGGTCTGGTTCAGGCCGATGGGCCTTGGCTGGCGGCTGTGGCGGCTGTGGACCCCGTGCCTGAGGCCGTCGGCGTAACCACCCATGCCGACCCGGCCCGGCTGCGGATGGCGGAACTGCTCGGCGTGGAACTGGACCTGGTGCCTGCGGCGCATGCGTTGTCGCGGGCGGTCGAACTGGTGAATGAGAACCTGTCGCACTGGGATAAGAGAAATCTTGGGGCGATAGCCGAAGCGGCGAGTAATTCCGAGTGGTCGGCGCGCCTGGTGAGATGGATAGCCAGATATGGTCTCTTGGCCACCGAGGTCGAAATGATGTCCGCGGCTACGGACGAGCATGACGCGGCAGCGTTGCGGGCAGCCGAGGAACGGCGCGAAGAGTGGGAATTCGAGCTGGACAATTTGATCGCCGAGGGATTGCGGGAGGACGCCACCGAGGGAAATCCGGATGCGGACATCGATGAGGGTCTGCTGCGCTGGATAGGAGTGCAGGCGAAGCAACGACAGCTGGTTGCGATCGCCGATACCGTCGCACGGCTGACCGCGAACAGCTATGTTTCGGCCCCGCCTGGATCAAACCAGGCCACTGTTTCGCCGAGTGTTTGGTCTGGCGAAGAAGTGAATAGTTGTGTGCGGTCGTTGGCGTGGGTGAATAACGGTCAGCGTGTTGAGGTGGTCGGGGTGCCAGCGGGGCCTTTGGAGCTGTCGGGTGGGTGGTTGGTGGGTGCGTTGGGGCCGTCGTTGCGTGGTGCGGTGTTGGAGGGGTTTGCGTGGGATGGCGAGATGACAGGTCATGGCCGGCTTGTTGAGGCGTTGGTTCGTGGTGAGGGTGCGGGGCCGGGGTCGACGGCGTGGGTTGTGGACCGGCGCGTGTTTGTGGACCGGGAAGGGGTGATTCAGCCGGTTGATGAGAGTGGTGTGGGTGGTCATTCGTTTGCGCTGACGTATGTGGGTGAGAGCGGTGACGGGGGTTGGGTTTTCACCGTTGATGGGTGGCTGGTCACGTGTTACGGCCTTGACGATGAGGGGCCGGAGTGGTTCGTCGGTCCTGGGGGCAGTCGGGTGTCGTTGGCGGAGTTGGTGGGTGGTTCTCGGGGGGAGACGGTGGAGACGTGGGCGGCGGTGTGGCGTGGTGGTCGGGTGGTGGAGGGGGTTGGGGATCCGAATCCTGCCCCACCGGAGTGGTCACTGCGGTTGGGGGAAACCACTGCGGACGACGAGGCGGATGAACGTCGCACCTTGGATGCTGCCGAGGACCTTGCCGGGGCGGCACCGGAACGAGTCGAACAATATCTGGCAGATCTAGCCCGGAGAATCGATGAGGCCAACGTCGACGTTGATCCGCTGCCGCCGGATGTGCGCAAGGTCGTCGAGGATGCCGCGCGTCATGCCGCCGAAGTACGTACTGATGCGTTGCGCCCGGCCGGTCACCTCGGTATCGATGTGACGAATCGGTCCGTGCCCGAAATCGCGCGCGACGTGGCGGAGGTGGTGCGCCGCCAGCGGGCACGTGACGAGGCGGTGTTGCGGGGGCTCACCGTTAATGACGCCGCCGTTCGGGTCTTCCTCGATAACGAGCGGGTGCGCACCATGGTCAAACGGTTCGAGACGGCGACCGAGCACATCGATACGGCCAGTTGGTACGCGGCGCAGGTGCGTCAGGCATTGGCCATAGTGGTTGCCAGGACGGTGCTGGAGACCGAGGATGCCGAACCTATTGCGGAGGGCGTTGGATTCGTCTTCGGAGAGTCGCCGCGCGTCGTGGTTGCCTCCCCGCTACGTAATCAGCAGTACCTGCTGGATGTGGTCAAGCCGGGGTTTCGGCAGCAGTGGGAGCAGGCTGGTATCCCGATCGAGTACTGGCGAGTGCAGATCGACGAGTATAGCAAGCTGACAGTCGAACCGGTATCCGGTAGGCAAACCAGCTTCGATCCTGGTATCCGTTACTACATCGACGGGGCGGATATCGCGTGGATGAACAAGCTCCCTGATCAACGTAGCTTCGCGCAGAAGAGGGCCGAAGCCGCCCGGCGAGGCGAGCTTCCACGTGAAGAGATTGAGATCAACGACCATGTCAACGCGTCGAAGAAGATCGAACTGGTCACCTACCACAACGGCTTCCAGGAGATACAGAAGACAGTTCGTCAGATCGAGCACGCCGACGCCGAGGTGCTGGGAGCAGCTGTCCTGCGGGCGGTCGGCGCACCGGCGCCGGAGGTGGTGCGCCTCGGCGAGAAGGTTATTGCCATGGAGTTCATTCCGGGGACCGACGCGAACTCGCTTGGGGAACCGAAGGCATGGCGACGCCACTTCGATACGCCGAGCGGGCGAAGACTCGGAAAGGGGGACTTCCTGATCCATGCATTCGACCGTCACGGCAACGAAAACTGGGGGATCCGTGAACGCCGTGCGGACGTCTTTGGCTACGACAACAGTCTTCTCTTCCTGCCAGACTGGAATATCGACGGGTTCGTCTCGCGCTTCACCGCAGACGGCAGGACACCGATCGTGCACGACATACCGCTGGCCGAACTGGCGGCGGACCGCCGACGAATCATGGATCTGGAGCCCGAATTCGCGCGGTTGAACCGCCAGAACTGGTTCCGAACGGTACTGGACAATTTGACGCTGCTGGAGCAGTCCGCGCAGGAAGTGGCCGTGCCTCCGAACACCGCAAGGAAGGGACAGGCTCTGGCCGAACTAGAGCGGCGCGGCGACCAGTTGGCAGCAAGGCTGCATCTGAATTGCAGATTATCCCCGAGGCAGTTGCGGGAAGACCTCGCGATCCTGAAACAGGATGCCGAAGATCATGGGGAGGATCCGATCGATGTTGTCTCCCTGGATGCTGTGATCAAACTGTACCTACACGCTCAGATGCAACAATGGAGCCCAGAGGATGTTACGGATTCTCTGGCAGAATATCTCGATATGGTGGCGCAACGACTCGACGATCTGGAAGAAGCGGCGCTGCACAGGGATGCCGGTCTAGAGTCCAATGACCGATGGTTGGAGTATTCCGACCGGATGTTGCGACGAGAGGCGCCAGGTAATGTCGCCCAGCAGAGTCCGGCGATACAAAATGGCTTACCGGAAGCCCCTGCCCCCGAAGTAATAAGGAACTGCGCCATCCACATCGGACGAGTTCACAAGGCGTTGGGTGACAATAGAGCACCCCAACCTGTCGACACCGATCCTCGATGGAAAGCTCGGGACAACTGGCGCATCACGGAAGAAACCCTCGGTGCCCAGCTCCGTCCTATGAAGACCAAGGGCGCGGAACCCGTCGGCCTTGCTGTCGAGACCATCCGCAACCCGGACAACAATATCGACCGAGCCGCTATCGCCGTCGACGGACATATCCACTACGTCGTTGAGGTCGAGGGTCAGGTCCTAATCTTCGACACCCTCATAGACGACCTGACCGACCCTGCCGCAGGCAACAATCCAGCAGCCACCCGACGCAAGCAACACCTCCTCCACGTCCGCAACTATGACGGCGACGAAAATGGCGAAAACAAATGGCAACCCTCCTATGTAAAATATAAGAAAGCATTCTATGCCTACTTCACAACAATAAATGGCACACTCGCGCCCGCACACGATCCCGTATCCCGGCGTCGCAAGCACCCAGTCCAACTGCTCGGTCGACCTGACGGTGAACAGGATTCCCCGGATACTCCGAGCTCCTCCGCGGAGAGGGACGACCGGACCCCGAGTGTTGCCCATCACACGCCATCGGGTGATGAGCGCCGAGCAGCTCACAGTGATTCGGCAAGACATCCCCGACCCGGTCCAGATGAGTCCTCGAGGCCCGAGCCGAAGGCGCACGAATCATCTGAGGAGACGGAAGCTCTTGCGCCACACGATGAGATGAGGGGATCACAGGCGGAAGTCGTGCTCGCGGCGATCGATCGGGCTCGTCAGACTTTGCGGCATATCGTGGAACAGGTTGGCCCGGTTCCCAATCCCGACGCGGGTGAGGGCTTGGACTTCGAGCGCTTGAGCGACCATCTGTCCGGTTTGACTGACGATCCGGACTCGGCGCGGGCGAGCGTCTGCCGCGCGCGGGGCCTCACTCGCTACCCGGGCGTGGCCGATCCCGCGCACCTCGAGGAGATCGAAGCTGCGGGTGGCCGCATCTACTATCGTTGCGCTGGCGTCCCGACCGCAACGACCCAAACACCGCTCGGCACAGCGCGATCCGACAGCGACGGTGGTGAGACTGCGAATGCTCGCAGGAACGTCGAGAACGGGACGCGGGTATGGGCGTCTCGGGAACGCGCGCTCCGTCTTGCGGATGGTAACGACGACCTTGTTATAGGTGTGGCGGTGCGTCCTGCCGACATCGCGTCACTGCCCGATATCGATGCACTCCTGGCCATGCAGGAGTTGGTCCTGGACGCGATCATCGCCGCCCAGGAACAGGCGGCACCGGACAACCAGGCACTGATACGGCAATTGGGCTACGCGTGGACGATCTACAGTGATCTGGACTGTTTCGCCGCCGCACTGGGATACCGCGGCTACACCATCGGCGATCCTGCCCGGCCCGAGCACCAGTCGCTGCACGTTTTGGACCCCAGCGTGGTCGTGGAAGCGCAACCCGCCACCGTCAACGGCTCCGATCAGGCGCCGCCAGACTCCGCGGACTCGGATTCCGGCCGTCCGGAGGGGGCCGTACCGCCCGGTCAAGCCGTGGAAAGGTGGCGGCCGTCGAATGTGCACGACACCGACGGCGCTGTTGCCACCCCGAGGCTGCAGAACTGGAAGAACGAGCTGAACGACCGTCTCGATGCACATGCGTTCCGGGAACAGGCGCAAGGGGACACCGATCAGCCGACCGACTATGCGGAACTGTTGATGCAAGAACTCCGGATCATCTGGGAGGAGTATTTCGAGAAGGTTCCGGAGAACAGTATCTACAAGCCGGACACCGAAATTGCATATGTCGAAGTGGTGAGCAGCCCGGAGGCCAATAAGGGCACCTTTGCTGCGAACACACTCGAGTCGCTTCGCGAACTCCAGGAAGCCGTGCTGATCGACTCAGGTGGGGTGCCACGGAGATTCTCGGACGGCAGGATAGACCCGCCCAAATTCCCGGCGCCCAGCGAAGGCTGGTGGTTGCATCTGACAGCGGAGCAGGCAGGGTTGCGGTGGCAGGGTACGGTTCTGGTGGACAGCGAAGCCCTGACCACCCTGCAAAATATGACGAACCTCCAGAAAGTCATAGAGCTCGGACAGCGCCTCGATCTCAGCAGGCTGGGAGACATCAATAATTTCCTCGCGAAGAAGGAGTTCATCGATGTAGGTGCGCTGTTGGACGAGGATCAACGGCAGGCTATCGCTGATCTTTTGTACGAGGACAGCACACTGCTGGTCACCAGTAGGCTATTGGAGGGCGGCGGAGACCCCGTGAACGTTGCCGTCTTCTGCACCGACGTGCAGCCCCCCCGCGTGCTGGGGATGGCTGAGAAAAATGCGCCCACGATCGGAAATATTGCGATATTTACGCCAGGCCCGCCTCTGTCTGTATTTCTGGAGGACGGACTATTCACAAAAGCGTATTCTTTCGACCCTGAGGATTTTCCGGATCAGAAATTCAATCTCGAATCGATTGTTTCCGAAATTAAAGGACTGGAGGACTACGCCCGTAAGGGAGTAATCCTTCCACAGCATATGCGCGAAAGGGCGCGCAGAGCATTAAACTACATCGGCACCTTGTTCCCGCTGGTGTTCCGGCATGACCAGTCGAATCTGCTGCAGAATGTGTTCGACGGGGAGCAGCTGACAAAGTTGCTCGTAGAGGGGCAGACGTTCGAGGACAAGAAGGCCAAGGCTCTCGAGAAGGTGAAAGCCGACATCGACGCGCGGACGCCGGCGCGGGTAGCGCGCGTTTGGCGTGAATACGGCACACAGGCCTTCGACGTCCTGAGCAGCGGGCGGGACGGTCATTGGATGTCGGAATTCGCCGCCTGGGCCGCGGATCGGTACGAGTGGGCCACTGGGTTGACCTCTGCGACCGCAATGGACTGGGATCGTGCTCTGGATTCGCTCGGCGAGCGTGACTGCCGACTCGTCGGTCGGCTGTTCCTGCACCTGTTCTACGAGAACCTCGAACAGCTCGAGGACGAGCTGACAGCTGAATCCGAGGCCGCGTTGCAGCGGCTGACGCACCTGGTGACCTCCCCGGACACCGCACCGGCGCCGACCGTGCACCACGTCAACTGGGAGGCCGATATTCGTCCGCTGCTCGGCGACCGAATCGCCGAGGAGTGTGTGGTGCTCGGAACCACCGCCGTCGCCGCTGCTTTCGGCCGTACCCCAGCGGCACCGGGGGGTGTGGAAATCTCTGTCTCCGACGCCGACTACCGGCATCTGTCAAGACAGCCGGAATGGTCGAAGCAGCAGTCGGCTGACGGTGCGGACTGTCTGGTCAATGGCAACTGCACCGTGGTGAAGGGTACGGCAGCAGATCCCTCACACGCCGGTGTGCGGAGCCGCTCATGGCGCACACCCGGCGGATTGCATGTCGCCGGACTGCCGGATATCTACGCCCAGCTGCAGGAGCGGGACACGGTGCAGGATCGGCATGACGCCACCGAGATCCGGCGCCGCCTGCTCGATCCCGGTGAACCTCCGCTGCACCCACAGGTCCTGGTGCACCAGGTCGAGGCCGTGGAGCGAGTGCTGTCCAACGTGTCATTCGATGACGATCCCGACGCACATCGTGCGATCCAGTTGGCGGCCAACGGTTTACACATCGTGTCCACGCTGTACGGCGATCCGAGGATCGGGCGGGTAAACCAGATCATCGGAGATCTCGAACTTGCAGAATTCCGAGTCCCCGCGACTTACCACAACGGCTTCGACTTGCTACACGATGTAGAGCATCTGTTGCGGCATCTGGTCGTTGGCAACTTCAGTCCGCAGGAATGTCTGGATGCGGTGATCGCCGAGACCTACAGCGACTCTGTCTACGGTAACGGCCGGGGCGTCGACGAAGGACGTTCGGCCGCTCTGGCGCGTGCGCACACTAGAACTCTCGGTTTCGACTCGAGCAGAGCCGACCGTATACATGCCATGGTCGTCGGCACGACATTCGATGAGGACCCCCCAAGCCAACGTGGCAAAGACGATCCGGACCCACTCGTCCAAGCGATCGCCGGAGTCGATCTGCAGACGCTCGCTGACCCGGAATACCTGGTGGGCATTATGGCGCTGGCCATCGAGGACCTGACTTCCGAACGCTACCCCAGGGGTCGCCGAGTGCTCGGCCGTGCGCTGGCGGACGCCAACCGGCGCATTCGCAGCATTGAAGAAGGCATAGCCATCATTGATGAGCTGGCCGACCATCGCCCGATGATCGACGATAGACCGTCGGAGCAAACGGTAATGGAGTCATTTGCGCGCAGACTCATAGCGAACGCGGGATTCAGTGACCCTGCCACCGGCCACGAGTATCCGCCGACGTGGACGCTGGACAATCCCCAGCTCCGCGCTGAGAACGCTCAGATGGCCCGCAGGCTTGGTGGGCAACTGCTCAGACGCGACGAAGACGAAACAGCGACCGAAGCTTACGCAGCTGCCAAACGGTTCGCCGCCGCCTTCCGAGAGCGGCAACTGGGACCGGACACCCCCGGCGCGTCGGGGCCTTCGGTTCTGCCCCTTCGCAACGCAGGGGAGGCTCGACGACGAGCGGACCAAATCAGTCTGCGTGTGCCCGCTGCGGAACTCCGAGCGGAAGAGATGCCTGAGCCGCCAGTCCCGTCGGCATCGCGACATGCGGAGAATGGCTTGGATGAGCATGGGTCTCCGGACCCTGACCCCGGCGCGGCGATGGCGGCGATACGTCCTGAACATGTAGTGCCGCAGGCGAATACGGGTCTGATTCGAGACATTCTCCCGGATTATGTGTACACCGTTGAACTTCGTGGAAGCGGTTCCGCTGGCGACGTGGCTAGCTGCGCCGACCGAGCATCGCAGGATCTCGGTCTGAGGAAGGTGCTGATAGGGCCGGATGGTGAACCGCAGTGGCCGCGGGGGCTGATCGGAGCGACCGCCCGGACGGAGGGGTTCGCGGGGGTTGCGCTCGCCGATGCCGCGGTCTTTCGAACCATTGGTCTCGATGCCAAGCCGAATGTCGCGGTTCCGCAACACATGGTGACCGCCGCCATCCGGGATGACGAGCAGGCTCGGATCCGCGAACTTGCCGAGGAGAACCCGGAGGTGCACTGGGACCAGGTTGCGCTTTCGGCCAAGGACATCGCGCTTGACATCCACCATCGCTCGACCGGACAGCGGCTGCGCCGCGATCAAGTCGAGATCGTACTCGAGCGCGATGCCACGAACCCCTTCACCGGCATGTTTCTTGCGGAACTGCGTGACACTGCGGTCTCCGATCAGCCGACGCAGATCGTCATCGGAACCTTTGGCATCCGTGACGGCACCGTTGTCACCGCTGTGCTGCAGCGGCGGGACGAGGACGATGGCGACTTTGCTGATTCCCGCGAACCAGGCCCGGAGTCCCATACGGTAGCGACGTCGGCAGCTGGGGCGCAGGATGGTCCAGGTGCCGGGGGCAGTGCGGGTCCAGCGCTGAATGCTGTTTCGGCGACTACAACGCCAAGCCGTTCGGCGGGCACTGGGCGGACTCCGTGGACTCCGGGCGCGTCGACAGGGTCCGACGCATCTGCGCAGCCGGACACACCGGCAGCGATCGCCGACCGAGGCGGTCTCTCCCCCCGGACGGGCGCGACGCCCTGGTCTAATGTGCGGAGGGAAGTCCTCGCACCCGGCGGCACGGCGCAGCCGAATTCGTACGAGAAGACCAAAGGACCATCGGCCACCGAACAGGGTCCGGGTCGTGACGCTCACTCCACCTACGGCGATGGTGGCAGCGCGCTGGTGCCTCCGCGACCGGGCGACAGGCGCCAGCAGCCACCGGCGGAGAAAGCTGGCCGACCATCGCCGTGGGGAGGTTCCTCACAGGCCGAATACGTCTCTGGCGATCGAGGACGGGACGGTGAGGTAGGGCGGCGAGAGCTGTTACTCCCGGATAGCCCTCGCACCCTCGGGACGGTATATGCCACGGGCGGTGCTTTCGGCCGTGCACTGTCAGGCGGCGGGCCAGTGAGGTGGCCGGGCCATCCGGAGGATGTGAACGCCTTGACGGAACTGGCCGACAGAATTGAGGAAAACATAGCGCTCGTAGCTGACCTCAATACAGCGCTCGGGGTGAGACGGAGGTGGGCAAAGGAATTCGCTCCCCACATCGAATCGCTATCCGGAGTGAGCCAGACTGCGGAACTCTCAGAGGTCAAGCGATGCTTCTCGGACCTGGCGAAGAACGAAGGTCGAATCCGTGAGCTCGTGAGTGGAAAACCCCAGCTCGTCGACGGCCGGATGGTGGGCTGGCGTCACGGTCTCCAACTGAATTCGGTCATGGGCAAGGAAGCCGAGCGGCGAATCCGGTGCCTGCGAATGGGAAGGGACCCCAGGCTGCCGAGATTCACCCCGCTGATGATGTACTGGCTCGAGGGCTACCGTGCGCTCGACCAGCATTCGGACCCCGCGTTGGCCTATGCGATCGAATGGATGCATAATGCGAAAATTGGCGGTATCCAAGCCCCTTCTCGCAAGATTACAAGGGTTCGTGCCAGGTTGACTGAATCGCGGTCTGTGATCGCACGTTTTTTTGATCTAGATCAGTTTCCGCAGCCCGATCCGCAGAGTGCGCTGAATCCGGAGAAAGGCATCACCTTCGAGGTGTCGTTTTTTTCCGACCGCTGGTTCTTGACGGCGGGGCCTACGATACCGCTTCGTACCGAAGAGTTGCCGGACGGTGAGGTAGTGCGGGCCGAGTGGATCGAGAAAGAGCAGTATGTTCTCACAATCGGCAAGAATGCCAGCCGGGAAGAGATTCACGATCAAATGGACCAGCGAATCCGATCACTCCTCAGCAAGGGATATAAGTCTCGGCAGCCGAGTCCGAAGGCTTTTGCGCTTCGCAATTCGATTATCGCGGCCGCGGAGACCACAGGAATCGTCTCGGGAACTCTGGTGTCGGCGTTGCTCGATCTCGATCTCGGTCCTTTCTGGTGGGCGGTGGCCGGTCTATTGGCAGGCAGTGCGGTGCGCCACATCGGTGAGATACCATTCAAATACGCGGCGGAGACCCGAAAGATACAGCGGGTAACGCGGGCCGAGGTCAACGAGGCCGTGACAGCGGGTGGAATACCGCCGCCGGCATGGAAGGTTGCCGAGTCCCAATATCAGATTGCGGAAGTATTCGAGCCGGTCAGGAAAGCTCTCGGCCTGGTGCCGCTGGACTTCAAGCCGCCGGGGGATGGGGATGCACAGCAGCTGTCGGAGGACGATCAGACCCGGCTCAAGCAGCGGGCAGAAGACACGATGCGTAGGGTCATTCAGGCGGTGAGAGAGGACACCCTGGATCTACTGGTACCGGCACTGGGGAAAAACCGGTCGCTCAAGCCTCATTTTGAACTGTTGCGGGGCACCCCGGGGCCGGATGAGGAGGCCGGTACGTTCAAGATTCCGATGCTGGGCAATCAGCTTGCCAAGCAGTTGATCCTCTCTGTTCAGTTCGGGGTTCGCGATCCGTCTGAGGGTGACGGAGGGAATACTCTTATCGTGTCTCGCGACACGGGTGGAGACGGCACGGATCGTCTCGACACGTTCGACTTCACGATTCTCTTGTCACGGAAGCTGGCCATGGCGACCGACGAGGAACTGGCGCGAACGATCCACCTGAGGCTGGGCGGTTTGCTGGCTACGGTCGGTAGCGCATATGTCGAACTACCCAAACTGGGAGAAGGGGCGAAGCAACCGGCGATCGTGAGTGCCATCAACGCCCCTGCCACGCTTGTATTGGCGAATATACTTGGGGTCGCACCGCTTGCGGCACCCATTATCCTGGCACGGTTATTTGGTGAATTCGGTGCGATCCCTGTGGACCTGTGGGTCCAAATGGCAAGGATCTACACGAGAAAAGAAGTCTTCTATGATGTGCAGAGGCGGCTGGGGGGCGATATTTCCACCGGGCTGAGTCCGGCCCTGATGCGAAAGTCTCTGAAGCTGAACCGTGCTCAGCGTGAACAGTGGCAGGCGATTTTTTCCTCTTTCGGAGTGCCTGTGGGCCCCCAGTCCACGGATATGCTCGCGGGTGGTGAGGATATCCTCGCGGTGGTAGCCCGTAACTTCCGGGAATGGGTCGAAAGGCATGAAGGGATTGACGGTGTAAGGGTCGAGAGCCTCAGCGAGATGGCGGTGGACGAGATTGCGGGCGTTCCGCGGAAGGATGTAGCCGGCGGAGCCGATAATGTCCAGGTGGTCACGATTCGCACAGAAATGGATGATGGTCGTCCGCTGGAAACCCATTTCGCCCTTTCTGTCAACACGGACAGGGAATACGACGTGCCGCTGGTGTCGTTGGCGGGTGCCAGCTACGACCGCAGCGCGACGTCGACCGGGGGCTTGCGGCATCGGCTCATCGACGCCCGGCTGCCTGCACCGTGGCGACAACACTTGTGGGAGACCGACCTGGAGAGGGTGCATCACACCCTGGGTGATGTGCTCGCTCGCCAGCGGTTGATGCACGGCGTGCCGGTAGAACAGCTGATTCGACGGGGGACGCTGCGTGCCCTAGGTCAGGACATAGCACCTGGGTTGCTCGCCCTGTTCGGCAACCCCGCGCTCGCCCTCCAGGGACTCACGAACGGGGGGATCACCCTGACGAACGAGTTTCTCGACATGATCCTCAACACGGCGGAGGAGCAGAGCACCTTGAGGAATCGGGGGAAGGCCTATACGCCGCCCCGGGGCACCATTCGTACGCTCCTCGAAGATTGGGAACTCTCGCTTCGCCAAACCAACAGCATTATCTGCGCGGCTGCAGCACGGCTGGAACAGCGTGCCAACGCGCACAAGGACAGGCCCGAACTTCGAGAACGCGCTGACGAGTGGTCCAAACCTGCTGTGATGGCCGCCCGCCCGCTGCGAGAACAGGTTGAGGACGCCGTGAAGGTGCTGAAACAGGCGAAGGGCGACGTCGAATACAAGGTCGATATGGACGGGATCGGCAGGTCCGGTGTTGTTCAATTCGATATAGCGCGTTCTGGAAATCTGCCGCCACGTCGGGTGTTTCTGCTGATTGTGCTGGGTGTTCCTGGCGCGGGAACCATGATGATACCAATTTCCGAACAGTACGCTTCCGTGGGAATGCTCGTCGTGGTCGACCATGAGGATGTACCGAGATTGCATGACCTGTTCCAAGCCTGGTTGACGGAATGGCATGCTTCCCCGTTCAGCGAGATGCTTGCGCGATCGCGTGGCTACGACGTAGGGGTAGCGACGGGCAGTGCAGGCGTGGAGCGTGGGCTCGCCAGCCGAGGCCAAGGAGGATCCGGTGCTGGAGACGCGGCACTGTTGGGGGCCGGTCTCGTCGACGGTATAGCGCAGGCGTGGATAGATCGTCAGTATGACGACAAGACGACGTGGGCCGTTGAGAAGTTCGAGAGAATCGCGCATCACGACATCGTGTATCCGCCAAAAACTGTCGAGATGGTCATTAACCGGCTCCGCCGGGAACGTGAGAGCCTGCTGCGAAAATTGGTAGCCGACGTCGTCGCTGGCGACGAATTGGCGGGCATTGCTGTCCCCGGAAACATGACGGACGTGCTCGACGTTCTTCGGCGAGATCCGGAGGAGATCCCGGACGATGGCGCTGCGCAGCAGGAGCAGCGTGCCCCGCGGGGAATCGTGAAGAAGGGAACGGCGGACCCGTCCGAGCAACTGCGGCCTGGTTTTTTCCCTGGCCGCGAGGAGTGGAAGGAACGAGTATTCGGGTTCGCCGAGCACGGTGCGGAAGCACTGGGTCGGCAGTTGGGAATCTCCGCCGGGGATGTGCGCTCGATGCTCGCCGAAGTAGAGGACCGCACCCGGCTACTCACCAGCCGGGAGGCGGTCCCCGCAGAGCACTGGTTGCCGAAGGAAGAGCGCCGGTTGAAGCCGAATGTGGGTGAGTCCCTAGTCGACTGGCGGACGAGAACGATCTGGTTGGCGCCGCAGCCGCGGATCGAAGACATGGCCGTCACATTGTGGAAGCTGGTGCTACTGCTGCGGCGAGGCGCGCCGGTGGACGAAATGGGGCCTGACGATACTCCCGTGGAGGTCGCGGCGCGCCGGGCGGAGGAGGTTAATGAAAGCCTACGGCCGTGGCTGGCTGAAATACGGGAGTTGTTCGGTGACGAGGTATCGCTGTCCATAGTAGACAGTCTTGAAGGGCCATCCGGACCTGATACCGCGGAACAAATTCGAGGGCTGCTACGTGACCGGGAAACATATGCAGAACAGTTCGATCAGGATATACGGGAAGGGAAGCTGACGGTGGAGTTGGACCTCCGGCTCAGTTGAACTGCCGGGCTGCATCGTGGAGATTGGGGCCAGTGCGTCGTCGATGGCTGAGGCGAGGTCGATACTTTCGTCCTGGCCCATCGAATCCAGACAGGAGTCACGGAGCTCGTCCATCTCCGGCGGTCCACCAGAACGCGCACCGCACCCGCCGTCACATTGGCGCCCGAAGTCCGCGTCGTGAGGCCCGCCAGTTCAATCACCGACACTGACAGGGTGGCCCAACTCATCCCCGGATGGCTTCTCAGGCCGATGCCATGATCCACTCCGTCCGACTATGGTCAATGAAAGCCCGGCGCCTGCCGTCGATGTGAACGGTGAACTCGATGGTGTAATGGCGGCCCGAGTCGAGGATGCTCGCATCGCTGCCCGGGTCGAATCCGAGACAATGCCCTGCCTGTGCTGCGACCCACGTGGTGCGCGTAAGCAGTTGCATGTGGGCTGAGTGAAACTCGCCGCCATCGTAGCGCATCTCGCTGAGGTCGAGTCACTGTCGGTCTTCTATTTTCTGAAGGATTTATGAATCCACCGTTCTTGTAGTGGACAATCTTTCAACCGCAGGGAACGCTGTGTGGCGACCACGGTCGTCAAGACGTTCAAAGTGGAGCCCCGATGCGTTGGCGTGACCACATTGTGCGCCTCCGCATTATGGGGACCGTGGCTAGTTTTCCATGAATCGAAAGGTAAGGAGGCTGGCGTGGCCGCAGCGGTGCACTGTGCTATCAAACGATCTGTTGGTGTGGTTCTTTCGGTGATGGCAGTTCTGACCTTCGGGACTGCGACGGGCGGATCGGCATCGGCCGATTCGCCACCGATTGAATCCTTCTCCAGGACCTGTACAGCTCAATGGCTCTCAGGCGTAAATACTTTTGTTCTGAACAAGGTCCATCCCGAAGAGAGAGGATGTAAGGTCCGTTACTCGTTCAAGGCGGATTATGAGCCGTATTGGGAGCGTGAAACATACGAGGCCGGGGAGAAGTTTCCGGTGCGAAATCCGGACGGAGACAAGTGGGTCTTCTTTTTTGTGTGCGACACAGATGAAAATTCATGGGGATGCACGGACTGGGTCCGATATCTCACCTAGAAGGCAAGATTGGAGCCGCTCTTTGTGAACCGATAGGCTTACGGTTCGCATGTGATTTACCTTCGACAGTGATAGGGGTGCGTCTATGATGAGTCCGAAGCAGCAGGAAGCTGTGGCGCATAGAATTGCCGGGTGCTGTGCAGCCGGTAGATGGCGGCGCCGCCGCCAATACCAAGGCCACCTCTCCCAATACTGGCGCTGCGGACACCCACTCACCTGAATGTCGTTGCAGTATTAACACGTCTAGTGGTGTCTATATCGCACT
The DNA here is from genome assembly GCF_001613165.1 of Nocardia mexicana NBRC 108244. Classification (GTDB taxonomy): domain Bacteria; phylum Actinomycetota; class Actinomycetes; order Mycobacteriales; family Mycobacteriaceae; genus Nocardia; species Nocardia mexicana. Next base: position 110,863 of record NZ_BDBV01000036.1, on the reverse strand, counting down.
GCGTCGTGGCGTCGGTGCGAGGGGGCGTAACAGTTAACTTCGCTCCGTTTTGTGGGATGGATGCATCCGGCTCGGTGTCCACGTCCCAGTGCCTGGGGGTGATATGTCTCACATCATGTCAGAACGTTCGACTGCGAGGTGTCTTATGCCCGACCCCCTCGAACGAAGGAGATACCGATGACCGGGAACAACGTAGTTGTGATCGGCGGTGGATTCGCCGGCGTCATGGCAGCCAACCGACTGACGAAGCGTGACGACGTGATCGTGACCTTGATCAACCCACGCCCGCGCTTTGTGGCAAGGCTGCGTCTGCACCAGTTGGTGGCTGGCACGCATGACGCGGTCACCGACTATGAGGAAGTTCTGAGCAAGCGTGTTCAGCAGGTCATCGGTACCGCAGCACAGATTGATGCGGGTAAGAGCAGCGTGGAGCTGGTTTCGGGCGAGACGGTCGCCTATGACTATCTGATCTATGCAGTCGGCAGTGGCAGCGCGGTACCGAGTGTGCCGGGAGGTCCGGAGTTCGCATACCCGATTGACACTCTGGAAGGCGCGCAGCGATTGCGGCCGGTGGTTGACGCTACGCCTGCTACCGCGACGATCACGGTTGTTGGGGCCGGTCCCACCGGGATCGAAACCGCGGCAGAACTGGCGGAGCAGGGCCGTCGGGTGACCCTACTGTGCGGCGGCGTGCTGGGGCCGTACTTGCATGTGAATAGTCGGCGCTCGGTGGCCAAACGGCTGACCGAGTTGGGGGTGACTGTGCTCGAGGGCGGTGAGTCGCGGGTGACCGCCGTCACCCGCGATACGGTGCAGCTCAGTGGGGGCCACACGTTGTCTAGCGCGGTGACCATCTGGACCGCTGGCTTCGGCATCCCCGACCTGGCCGCGCGCAGTGGGCTGAGCACAGACTCGGCGGGTCGCCTGCTCACAGATGAGACGTTGACCAGTGTTGATGACTCGCGGATCATAGCGGCAGGAGACTCGGCGGCTCCTTCTGCTCAACCGTTCCGGATGAGTGCATATGCAGCCGGCTGCCTCGGCGCGCATGCCGCTGACACGGTACTCAATCGGATGGCCGGTGTGCAGCCCGACTCACTCCACCTGCGGTTCAACGGGATGTGCATCAGCCTGGGGCGCGGGGCTGGCATCTTCCAATTCGCCGCCAAGGACGACACAGCGAACAAATTCTCGCTGCGGGGTCGCCCCGGTGCGACGATTAAGGAGCTTGCCTGCAATGCAGCTGTCAAACACCTGACAAAAGAGGCACGCAAACCTGGTTCGAACACCTGGAGAACGGATGATAAGCACCGGCAACGACTGCTGGAGTACGGCGAGGCTTCGGCTAGTCGTTGAGCGCCACGATGTAGTGATAGTCGATTCCGGTCGAGAGTAGGCGACGTTGGAGGAATGCATTGCGCAAAGGACGCTGGCGAGGAGTGTTAGTCACATAGTGCGGGTCCACAGATGAGCGATCACATTGCCGCCCAAGCGACCAAGGTTTTCATGGTACACCGGGACCTGTTGTTCACTGTTGCCTACGAGATGCTCGGATCGGCGTCCGATGCCGAGGACGTCCTGCAGGAAACCTGGCTGCGATGGGTCAAGGTTGATTTTCGACACGTACACGATCAGCGTTCTTACCTGGTCCGAATCACTACACGGCAGTCGCTCAACCGGCTGCGTGTCATGCGGCGGCGGAAGGAGTCCTACATCGGCCAATGGCTGCCTGAACCACTGCTCACAAGCCCGGATATCGCAGAGGACGTCGAACTTGCCGAGAGTGTATCGATGGCGTTGATGTTGGTGCTGGAAACGTTGTCTCCTACCGAGCGCGCGGTGTTTGTGCTACGCGAGGCATTCGGAATCGGCTACGACGAGATTGCTGCCGTGCTGGGCAAGACCTCGGCGGCCGTGCACCAGATCGCGCACCGTGCCCGTCGACACGTGGAGGCTCGGCGTCCGCGGCAGGAGGTGTCACCAGCCGAGATCCGGGCAGCGTTGGAGGCGTTTCAGCGTGCGCTCGAAACCCTGGACCTGCAAGGCTTGCTCGAAGTGCTCGCTCCGGACGTTGTCATCATCAGCGACGGCGGCGGTGTCAAGTACGCCCCGCCGCGTTCGATCACCGGCGCGAACAAGGCGGCCCGTTTCATCCTCGGCGGTCTTGCTCGGGCCGATGTAGTGGTCACCTTCGGTTCGACAGTGGTCAACGGTAACCCGGCGCTCGTGCTCCACGTGGACGGCGAGCTCGACGGTGTGCTGGCGGCCCAAGTGGAGGGTGGTCGCATCACTGGCCTGTACTACGTCCGCAACCCTGCGAAGCTGACCCATGTCGAATCTGAAATTTCGCTCACTTTGCACTGACCAGGGGGACTCGGCAACGCCAGGTGGACCGTCCTCGCCTTCGTGCCGACGCATCAACTTCTAAAGAAGTCGATACGCCTCGCAGATAACCAGCCCTTGGTGTGGTGGGGCATGTCCTCGGGAGGTTAGCGGCTGGGCAGCAGCAACCAACGCCCTGAACCGTGATACGGGCGAGCCAACACCAGGCGTCTCACCGGATATCCGGAAAGCGCTTGAGGACCTTCACGATGCGGGCTACAACGGCTACGGCCGCGGCAAGGAAGCCTTCTTCAGGAACCGCTACACGCCGCCGATCAGGACACTGATTGACGCCGGGCACTCCTTTTGACTTCGTCGCCTCGTATCTGGTGGCGCTTGGGCGCTTTGCGAGTGGTATGGATGAGCTGAAGAAGATCTATAAGTAGGCGCCGACCTAGAACACCGATGAAGGCTGCGATGGGCGGCGAGCCGACTCCCAGATCCGCCGGGCTCGCCCGCCCGTTATCGGCGCCGGGAGCCTCAGCTCGCCTTGTTGTACGCCGCAACCACATCCGCCGAGATGCGGCCTCGGCTCGATACGTCATAGCCATTCTTTCGGGCCCAGTCCCGAATCGCGCCAGTCTGCTCCTTGTCGGCCGCGGTGCGGGCGCCAATCTTGCTCTTGCCCTTGGGGATTCGCCCCACCTTCCGGGCAGGCCCAGTCCACTGCTCGAACACCTCGCGGAGTTTCCCCGTGTTCTTCACCGACAGGTCGATCTCATACTCCACGCCGTCGATGCCGAAGCGCACCGTCTCCTCGGCCTTGGATTTGCCGTCGTAGTCGTCAACCAGTTCGACGGTGACCTTCTTCGCCATGGCTTTCGCTCCTCTATCTTCATCAGATCTACATCGAAATGCCGGAGTGCTACAGTAAGCGTAGAACGCAGACCAGGCAGATCGGCGCCTGGCACGCGGAAACTATAGTGGCGTTCACCTATCCGGTGATGCCCAACGGCTGCAAGCTGTCGCGCGGGGCGTGCCGAGTTGAGGTTCCACCGCTTTCACGGAGAGCTCTGACGTGGTCCTATTGGGCCCGGAAGGAGTTCATCAGTGGCAGCACTGAAGAAATATCCCGATGAGTTGAGGGCTCGGGCGGTCAGGTTGTATCGGGAGTCGGATCCCAAGCCGACGGTCCGGAAGCTGGCCGCGCAGTTGGGGGTGCATCACGAGGCGCTTCGGAATGGGATCCTCCAGGCCGATGCCGGTGAACGTCATGACAGGCTGACGACCGACATGGCCGAGGAAAACAAGCAGCTGCGCAAGCGGGTCGCCGAACTCGAACGCGTGAATGCTGTATTGCGTGATGCGAGTGCGTATTTCGCGTCGGAGCTCGGCCAGACCCGGAGGTGATCGTGCGGTTCGTGAAGGATCACCCGCAGCACTCGGTCGAGCTCGTATTGCGGGTGCTGGGCATCGCGTCGTCGACGTTCTACGGGTGGTTGCAGCAGGCGAAGAACCCGTCGCGGCGGCTGGCCGATGAACAGTTGCTGGCTGAGATCGTCGATATCCACACCAGTTCCGGCGGCACCTACGGATCGCCGCGGGTGCACGCGATGCTGCGCCGCCGTGGTATCGCGGTCGGCCGTAAACGAGTGGAACGGCTGATGCGGGCCGCGGGGTTGCAGGGCGCGTTCCTGCGGAAGAAGTGGCGTATTCCCTCGACTCGGCAGGATCGCCGCGCCGCGCCGGCGCCGGATCTGGTCAACCGCGACTTCACCGCAGACACCCCGGATCGGTTGTGGGTGGCCGATGCGACGCGGATTCCGACCGGTGAGGGCGTGGTCTGGCTGGCCGCGCGGTGCGCGATGCGTTCTCCAACCGGATCGTGGGCTGGAAATGCTCGGACCGCTGTGACACCGAACTGGTGCTCGGGGCGGGCGAGTATGCGGTGTGGGTGCGGGATGTGGGTGACGGGCTGCTGGTCCACCATTCCGATCGTGGCTCGACCGGTGAATTCAACTGGTCGTCGCAACATCTCATGGATGAGGAGTTGCGATGGGTGTACCGAGGCAGCGGGCCTCTGATCGGGCGACGCGACCGAAGATGCGGTCGCCTGGTCGGCCGTCGAGTTTGAGTCGCGAGCAGCGGCAACAGTTTTGGCGGAACATCGCGGCAGGGATGCCCAGTGAGGATGCGGCGGTGCAGGCCGGATTCTCATCGGCGGTGGGATCGCGGTTGTTCCGCGAAGCTGGCGGAATGCCGTCGATCAGCATGGACCCGCTATCGGGACGCTACCTATCCCTACAGGAGCGCGAGGAAATCGCTCTGCTGCGGGCCCAGGGTCTCGGCGTGCGCGAGATCGCAAGGCGGATCGGTCGTTCACCGTCGACGGTCTCACGAGAGCTGCGGCGCAACGCCGCAACCCGCAGTGGATACCTGCACTATCGGGCCTCGACCGCCCAATGGCATGCACAGCGGCGCGCGTGCCGGCCTCGACCGGCCAAGCTGGCCGCGAACGACCGGCTGCGCGAATATGTCCAGCAACGGCTGTCAGGAACCGTCACCGGGCCAGACGGGGCCATGGTGGCGGGTCCGGCGGTGGAATGGATCGGCCGCCGCCACGGTCCTCGCAAGGATCGCCGGTGGGCCAGGTCCTGGAGCCCGGAGCAGATCTCCCACAAGCTGAAAACCGAATTCCCGGACGATGATTCGATGCGGATCTCGCACGAGGCGATCTACCAAGCCCTCTATATCGCCGGTCGCGGCGGGCTGGCTCGCGACGCGACCGCATGCCTGCGGACCGGGAGGGCACTGCGAGTCCCGCGAGCCCGAACTCGCGGGCGCGGCAAGAAATTCGTCAATCCCGACGTCCTGATCGACAAGCGTCCCGCCGAGGCCAACGCCCGCCGCGTCGCCGGGCACTGGGAAGGAGACTTGGTGCGCCACGAGGCGCTGTGTAACCGAGCGGAGGTGAGAGACCTGCGCCGTTGTGCTGTCGCAGCAGCATAGCGAAGCTGGGGGCAGCCCGACCCGGGAGACGCCGGTGAGGGTGGCAAGCAGCCCCGACAACGACGGGACGGGCCAGTACTACCGGATGGTCCGGGTCCGGCAAGCAAGAGGAGAAGGTGTACGCGAGGAACCAGTGTTCTAACGCCTCTCAAGTCTCCCGCCAGCTCCAACCCGGTGGATTCGGGCTGGTCTGCGATGCGCACTAACACCTTTCGCGGTGTTGGGAACTCCGGGATCGGTTTAGGTCGCCGGTTTCGGAGGCCACGGTGAATGCCTGCGGCGTAACCGTGGCGATATCGCAGGGGCATAGCTGGGCACCTCCCTCCTCGATCGGTTTGCAGTGAACGTGGGAACCGCCGCGCGGCTCCCCGAGCCGACCGTTTCCGGCCAGGAGCGGCGGTCTCGGGTTGATCCGTCGTCGATCGATGGCCGTGCGGTGGGGCGGAGGGGCCGTAGTAGTCCGAGCGAGGGAAAGCCTCGTACATGGCGAAGGGCCCCAGCGGATTTGACGCAGTGAGCGGGTAGAGAAGGAGGCGCTGGTGAATACCGGCGAGCTGTCATGGCCCGATCCAGATCGGGCGGCATGGCGGGTACGGCAGATGCAACGCAAGCTGCACCACTGGGCGGTCGAGGATTCGGGCCGCCTGTTCGATGACGTGTTCAACCTCGTCCATCACCCGGATTTCCTCACTGTTGCGTGGGAACGGGTGCAGGGGAACAAGGGTGCTCGTTCAGCCGGTGTCGATCGGCTGGCACCGGCATCGGTGGTCGGGGATCAGGAGGTCGTGGCGTTTCTGGGCAAGGTCCGAGAGCAGGTCAAGGCTCGGACTTTCACGCCAATGCCGTTGCGGGAGAGACTCATTCCCAAACCGGGAAGCGGCAAGCTCAGGCGGCTCGGTATCCCCACGGCGACCGACCGGACGGTGCAAGCATCGTTGTTGCTGGTGTTGGAGCCGATCTTCGAGGCGGATTTCGAACCGGTTTCCTACGGTTTCCGTCCGAAGCGTCGTGCTCAGGATGCGATCGCCGAGATCCATGCTCTGGGGACCCGGAATTATCACTGGGTGTTCGAGGCCGACATCGCGGCGTGTTTCGACGAGCTGGCCCACTCCGCGATCATGGAGCGGGTCCGCACACGCATCGCCGATAAACGTGTCCTGGCCCTGATCAAGGCGTTCCTGAAGGCGGGCATCATGTCCGGCGACGGGACGGTCAGGAACTCCGACACCGGCACACCCCAAGGGGGCATACTCTCACCGCTGCTGGCCAACATCGCTCTGACGGTGTTGGACGCGCATTTCGTCGCGAAATGGGAGGCCCACACAACTCCCTACCAGCGCGAGGCGCACCGCAAACGCGGCGGTGCCACCTATCGAATCGTCCGTTACGCAGATGATTTCGTGATCATGGTGGCCGGGAACCGAACACACGCGGAAGCGCTATGGGACGAGGTCGCGCAGGTGATCGCCCCGTTGGGGTTACGCCTGTCGGTCGAGAAGTCCCGGGTCTGTCACCTGGACGAAGGGTTCGACTTCCTCGGGTTTCGCATCCAGCGGCGCCGGAAGAGGGGAACCGCCAAGATGAGTGTCTACACCTATCCGTCGAAGAAGGCTCTGGCCTCGATCATGGCAAAGGTGCGGGCGCTGACGAAGAAGGCACGTCATCACGGCCTCGCTGACCTCCTCGGGCGCCTCAACTCGGTGCTTCGAGGATGGTGTGCATATTTCCGCCACGGTGTGTCGAAAGCGACGTTCGGGTATCTCGATGCCTTCGCCTGGCATCGGGTCACCCAATGGTTGCTCAAGCGGCACAAGCGAATCACGTGGGCGGAGCTTTACCGGCGGTTTCTGACCGGCAGGCCAGGCAACCGACCGGAAGCAGACGGGATCGCCATGTTCGACACCACCGCCGTCGCGGTCACCCGCTACCGGTGGCGGGCGGGCAACATCCCCACACCATGGTCGGGCACCGCGGGAATCACAGTTCCCGCATAACAGTGGCAGTCCGTGGAGCGCCGGATGCGATGAGAGTCGCACGTCCGGTGCGGAGGGCGGGCCGGGGAAACGGACCAGGAGCAATCCAGGCACCGCGCCCCGGTCCGACCCCTACATTCTGGGTGCCGACAGCTCCGCGATCGGCACTCTCGTCGACCGGACCACCAGGTTCACCATGCTGCTGCATCTGCCGCGCATGAACGGCCACGGCACCGAGCCGCGCATCAAGAACGGCCCACCCCTGGCAGGCCACGGCGCCGATGCGGTCCGCGAAGCCATCGCCGCAGCGTTCGCGATGCTACACCCGTCGCTACGCCGCTCTCTGACCTGGGACCAGGGCTCTGAAATGTCCCAGCACACCCAGCTGCGCGCCGACACCGGAGTGCCCATCTACTTCGCCAAACCGCACAGCCCATGGCAACGAGGCACCAACGAGAATACGAACGGCCTTCTCCGTCAATACTTCCCGAAGGGAACAGACCCCAGCCGGCACTCCGCCAACGACCTCGCCGCAGTTGCGCACACACTCAACACCCGACCGCGCAAGACCCTCGGCTGGCGAACCCCCGCCGAAGCTCTCGCCGCCCAATTACGCTCACTCCCACAGGATTGTGTTGCGACGACTGGTTGAACCTGAGACCTACACGGCGATTCGTTTCGCGAACAGGTTGGTCGACAACGGGATGGCTCAGTCGATGGGATCGGTCGGCGACAGCTACGACAATGCGCTCATGGAGAACTTTTTCTCCACGCTGAAGACCGAGCTGGTCTATCGGAACTTTTGGTGCACAAGGGAAGACGAGGAGAACGCGCTGTTCTCCTACATCGACGGCTGGTACAACACCCAGCGCATCCAGAAGAAGCTGGATTGGCGGTCACCGGACGAGTACGAGGCCAGCTACCATCAACGAGTTCCAGCCGGAACCGGATAATCCGCTCTCCGGCTCAGCGGGGGGGACTATCTGTTTGTCAAGTCGCAGAATAGGTCTCGGTGACCGATCTGCGGTGGCGTCTGGTGTCGTCGGCGGTCATGATCCGCCAGACGACGTTGGACAGGTGTCGTTTGAGGCAGCGCATGGCGGCGCGTGGGGAGGCTCCGGCGGTGATTCTGCGGTCGTAGTAGGCGCGACCGGCGCTGCCCGGCATTCGGACCTGGACCATCGCGATGGTGTGGATCGCGGCGTTGAGCTGCCGGTCGCCGTAGCGGCTGAGCCGGTGCACCTTGCGGTCGGCGCTGGCGATCTCGACCGGTGCGGTGCCGTTGTAGGTCGCATACGCCGCTGCCGTGGCGAAGCGTGTCGCCAGGCCGGTGCGACCGATCAGCCGCGCCGCCAGGATCGGACCGACGCCGTCCAGGTCCCGCAATCGGGTGCCGTGTTCGTCGAGCAGCTGATCCATGTCACTCTGGTTGGCCGCCAATTGCCGGTCGAGCCTGCGCACGTCGGCGATCAGGTCCTTGCACAGGCCGACGCGGACACGATCGGACAACGTCAGCGCGCGGAATCCGCGCAGCACAGCAGCGGCGGTGTTCGCGGTCAAGTTCACCGGGGCGCCTCCGGCGAGTAGTTCCCGCAGCAGCGCGTGCAACTGATTGACTGATCGAGTTCGGTTGGCGGACAGATTGTTTCGTCGCTCGTCCAGTAGCCCCAACGCCTCGGAGTGCTCGTCGGGGACAACCGGCCGGCAATCGCCTTGCAGCGCGGCGACACAGGCCGCGCCCGCGGCGTCGATCCGATCGTTCTTGCGTCGGCCGCCACGCGACAGCTCCCGCACTCGCGCGGTCGCGGTCGTCGGCACGTCCACCACCGTCTCACCACGCGCGATCAGCCACCGTGCCAGGTGGCGTCCCAGGCCGTCGGCGTTCTCGATAGCCCATCGCCGTCGCGGCCACGGCTTCGCCCACGAGATCAACCGCCGGTATTCAGCCAGCGTGGCCTCGACACGGATCGAGCCGAGATCGGTGTTGGTGGCCGGATCCACCGCGGCCGCGGTGTGGGTGCGCTTGTGCGGATCGACTCCGATGACGAGCATGAACGACAGGTCCCTTCTCACATCTGCGGGGCGGGATCCGCGGCGGACAATCCGACTTCAAGTACCTTGCCCGTGCTTGTGGTCATGCATCTCTTCAGTCACGCCGCGAACGCAGGCCGGGTGGCGCGACATACCCCCACGGAGTCAGCCGAAATCCCTTCGGCGACAGGAACCTCAGGAGTCAAACCACCCGGCCCGCTGCGGCACGCTACGGGGAGCTACCCCGACCACGAAACCGCTACCGGAGATATAAGTCGGAACCTCAGCGGGATGTTCGGCGGGATCTGCGGGGGACCTTGACCGAGCCGGGGTGGCGTGGGCACGTCGTTTTCGGCGCGGGGAGGCTCGCAACTGCCGCACCGGAGCATACCCACAGCACTGCCGGTTACAGGCCCAGGTCGTCGTCGTGTCCGCGCAGCGGATCGGCGACGGAACCGATCGGGTTGCCGGCCGACGCGGCTGTATCCGCGTCGGTTCGCCGGTATTGGCGCGCGGCGGCTTGGTCGGGGGTGAGTTGGCTGCGGCGGTGGTGTTCGGCTTCGAGGTCGGCGAGTTCGTTGCGTAGCCATCCCTGGTACGCGATGAGTGGTGTGTTGTCGTCGCGGCCGGCCGCTGGCGCGGGGCCGAAGAGGGTTTCCTCGTCGGCGTGCAGGGCGACGCAGCGGTGGAGGTCGCCAATGTATTGGGTGAGTTCGCGGTCGGTGAGCGCCTGCACGGGGTCGGAGGGATCGAATGTCGCGGCGTCCGGCGGGGTGGTGTCGGGGAAGGGGTTGTGGATGCGGACCCAGTCGGTGATGGCGTGGCGTGCGCGTCGTGTGGGGGCGTCGTGCCAGTCGCGGCGGAGCTTCGCGCGTGCCTGTTCGGTGGGGTAGGTGGCGGTGATGTGTGTGCAGCGCGTGGGAATGTGGTCGGCGGGGTCGTGGTCGGGGATGGCGGGCTGGTGGTCATCGCGGCAGTCGCCGCACAATCCGTCGTCGCCGCGCCGCCCCGGCAGGGGTTGGGTGTCGGTGACGGCGCGTTCGATTCCGCAATGCGCACACCCGAATCCGCGGTTTCCCGGGACCGCGGCGCGGTCGTAGTCGACCCGGTAGGCGTCCGGTCTATCGGCCCGGTGGCCGGAGGTGCGGTAGTGGTGGTCGATTCCCTCGGGCACCGGCAGATTTCTCGGGTCGTCGTCTGCGGCGGCGCGGTCGGCGAAATACGCCTCGGTGAAATCAGCACGCCGGTCCGGTTTCCGGCCAGTGGAACGGCGGCGCGGATCGACCCGTTCCGTGTGGTCGTGGGCGGCTTCATGGCTGGCGCTGCGCCGGTAGCCAGGCTCGGACGTGCTGGTGGTGGGTTGGTAGACGTGCGGGTCGTCGGCGGGAGTGCACGCATGAATGAGAGCGCGGTGCTCGGGATATCGGTCGGCGGCCCACCGTAGCCGCGCCTGGGCGACGGGCCAGCTGTTGCGGTAGAGGGTGGTGGTGACGCGGTCGAGGATGTCGCGTTCCTCGGCGCTGAGGTCCCGGGTCAGGGCGCGGAAGGTGGTGGTGGCGTCGTTGATGCGGCCGGTGCGGAACAGTTCGGCGACGTCGCGTAGTCGTTGCGGCACCGCTGGTTCCGGGTTGCGGCCGAGGTGTTCGGCCGCGGGTGCGTCGGGCTGGTGGTCGTCTGGGGTGGAGTTTGTGGTGTCCATCTCTGTTGCCGGGGTCGCGGTTTCGGTGTCGGGTTCGTGGGTGTGGTTGGTGGGGTGGAGGAGTGCTTCGATGCGCCAGGCCAGGGCGGTGGCGTACGCGCCGGGCCGGGGTGTCGTGGGGATGGGGTGTGCGGCGTGGAACAGTTCGCAGGCGGTGGACAGAACGTCGGTGGCCGTCCAGCCGGTGCCGGTGGCGTGGTCGACCGCAGCCACGAGCCGGGGCCATGCGGGGTCGGCCATCACCTGCTCGGCCACCTCGTCACCGAGGAGGCGTCGCAGGTGGGTGGTCCATTCCGGCCGTAGGTTCCGGCCCGCTGCGGTGGTGGCGAGGGCGGAGGGGTCGAGTCCGAGGCGGAACCACAACGCGGCGGCGGGCATGTCGTCGGGCAGCGGGCGCAGGGCGGCGGCGTGAGTGAGCAGGTCCTCGACGTCGAGACCGGCCGACTCGGCGGTGTCGAGACGGTCCGCGAGCACCGGCCACCACGGGTCGGCGAGGATATGGGTGTCGAGGCGTTTGGCGAGCGGACTCCAGGTGTGCACGGCGGTGGTGAGGTCGCCGACGGTGTCGATGACGCGGACGTCGAGCAGTTGCTGATGCTCGCGTTCCAGGACGGGATAACGGGCGGGGCCGGAGGGGCGTAGATCGGTGTCGGGGAGGTGGTGGGCGGCCCGCCACACCGCCAAATCTGAGACCAGCCGCGGGTTTCCGAGCAGCGGTCGTGCCCACACGGGCGCTGTCGACGCGGTCCACGATTGTGCGTCGGCGGTGATCTGGCCGGCCAGATCGGCGACGATGCGGGCCCGCGCCCGCAACTGTTCCGCGACCACCTCATCGGGCAGTCGGCCGGGGAGACTGCGCAGCCAGGGCAGGGGCCCGGTGTCGGTGGAGTGCGCGCCGGAGGGATCCAGGCGCCAATCCAGCACGGCGGCGCGATCTTTCGCAGTGTCGAGTTCCCGCTCTTGGACAGCGTCGCGCAGCGCGGTGACCGGGTCGCGGCCGGCCAGCGCGAGGGTCGCCAGATGCTGCCGCAGAACCGGGTAAGCGGGTGCGTCGAGCAATCCGGCGACGAGGCGTTCGGCGGCGGCGTCGAGACGAGCGAGCGCGTCGGGACCGAGCATGCCTTCGGCGGCGAGTCCGGTGGCGTCGAGGTAGATGTCGACCGCTGAGCCGAGACGGCGGTGCGGGTCGAGTGCATCGCGGAGTTCGGTGTGCGCGGAGATCTGGGTGGCGTCGCGGGCCAGGATGCGTTGCAGCACTTCGATCGCGGTGGTCGGGTAGAGGCCGGGTTCGGTCCAGAAGGAGGCTTCGCTGCCGTCGATCGCAGTCGGGACGTAGAGGTGGTTGGTGTGGGCGCCGCGGGTGAGGGCGACGTAGAGCTGGTTGCACGACTCGTAGCCGGTGAGCACGATATGGCAGGTGTCGGCGGTGACACCTTGCGCGGAGTCGATGGTCGCGGCGTAGCCGAGTCGCGCGTGCGTGGCCACATACGCGGCGGGGAGGCGTGTGGTGTGGCCGAGTTGGCGGCCGGGGCGGAGGTGGGTGGCGGTGATGCTGCCGTCGGGGTGGACGGTGTCGACGACCCACCGGTACCCGTTGCGCACCCAATCCGTGCTGCCGACGCGCAGGCGGGCGTCGTTGTGGCGGGTGCAGATGATGTCGCCTGCGGATGCGGAAAGGCCGTCCGCCGTCCGGGTTTCCGGCCCGGCGGGCAGGTCGGTGCGGGCGAGGCGGTCGTCGCGGGCCCGTTGGTTGAGTTCGCTGACGATGTCGTGGGAGCGGGCGAGCATGATGGTGTCCCGGCCGCCCATGTGGTCGGCGATCCAGGCGGTGTAGGCGTCGTCGTGCACCGCGCCGTGGGCGCCGGCGTGCACACGTTGGCGGTCGAGGTAGTAGCCGAGTCCGGCGGGGTCGCCGTCGCGGATATACAAGGTGGCGGAGGCTTCGGCGCGGTCGGCGAACCGCACTACCTGGGTGAGGGTGGAGGCGCGGTGGGCGTCGGCGGTTTCGGCGGCGGTGCCTCCGGCTTCGATCGATGGCAGCTGCTTGTCGTCGCCGACACATCGGATCGTCGCGTCCCGCGCGGCGAGGAATTCGAACAGACGCAGGCGTTTGTCGTCGCCGAGTTGCACGTGTTCGTCGACGATCACCAACGTGCTGGTATCGATCTGCAGCACCCACTGCGGCAACGACGGCACGCGATCGGCCGCAACGGTGCGTACGAATCGACGGGAGTTCGGGGTGTGGTCATCGAGAACGGTGAGCAGTTTGTCGACCGTTTCCACCCGCGCGCCGGTCGCTTCCCCGAGCACCGCGGCCGCCGAAGCGCGTGGCGCGAGACCCAACACAGTGCCGCCGGAGGCACGCCACGCGTTCACGAGTACGCGCATCGCGGTCGTCTTTCCCGAGCCGGCGGGTGCGTTGGTGGTCTCGATCCGCAGCGGCGAGCACGCGAACCCGGTCACCGCGGCGACCTGGCCGGGGTTCAACTGCCGGTCCTTGTTGGCCGGATCGGCGTTGTAGGCGCGCACCGCCTCGGCCACAAACCGCTGCGGAATCGTGCGCCCGCCGTGCTGCAGTGACAGGTCGATCAGCCGGGCTGCGACCTGTAAACGGTGCGCCGAGGTGTAGGACTGTGCACCGGCGACGGTGTGCACGCTGGCTCCGGAACGACGAGCGAACACCGCCGGGACGTCACGAAAGACCGGTTCCGCAGCGATGTCGGGGTTGCCGCGCGCGATGGAATGTGACGGCGACAGGGCTTCGGTGACAACGGCTTCGGCGACCTGCTCCCACCGATCTCGCGGCACCACGCCACGGAGTTGGCGTTCGGTCTCCGACCGGATGTGATGGCGCTGCCAGGTTGCTCGCTCCGCCGACACCGTTGCCAGCACCCGTCCGGCGGTGCTCGCGATCCACGCCGCATCCACTCTTGGCAGTGTCCGTGGCGGAGGTCGGAACACCTGAGACACGGTGTCGGCGACGGCTTTCCGGCCCCCGAGGACGGCCTCGGCTTGTGCGCGCCAGGCGGCGCGTTGCTGCGCCCACGACCGCAACCCATGCTTGACGGGTCGGGTTTCCAGCGTCGCGCGCTCGGCCAATCCGAACATTTCCTTCGACATCGGCTCACGCCCGACCTCCCGCTGAAACGCGGTGGCGAGCTCACCCAGCCGCGCCGTGATCGCGGCATCGCGCCGCGACCAGAACTCCGTGAGCGCCGCAGGCACCCCGACGATCTCGCGGATCGGCCGCTTCGCCGGATCCGTCCCTGAACGCTCGGCGAACTGCACACCGAGATCGGCTTCCAGGTGTTGTTCGAGGCGGGTGTTGTAGATCTCCGACACCGTGACCAGCAGCCGGTAGATCATCGACGCATCCAGGGTCCGCCAACGGCCATCCAACGTGCGCGATCGATTGGCTAATAGAACGTGTGTGTGCAAATCCGGGTCTCCGCAACGACTTTCCCGGTGCGTGAAGCGGGCCGCGATGATGCCCTCGACGTCGACTTGCCGGATGCCGTTGCGGCCCAAGCGGGTGTAGATCCCGTGCTGCTCCAGCCACCCGATCGCGTCATCGACCGCGGCGTCGTGCGCCGCCGCAATCCGCTCGGCGACCTTCCTGGGGGCGATCGCCCACAACGCACTCACCGACTTCACCGGCGAGAAAGTGATGTCGATACCGGCCACCGCCGCCGAGGGCGGCCGCGAAATCCGTGCCACCCACCCCGACAATTCACGATCGTCCAGGGGTGCACGCCCGTAGGTTTCGCGGAACATTCCGGCCGCGACTTCGGTGCGAATGCGCGCACGAACCTCATCGGGAATTGCCGCATGCGGGTCTATTCCGTGCTCGGTATTGTGTGTCGCGAACGCTTTCCCGCACCGATTCCTGAATTCGTTATCCCCGGAATAGACGCGATACGGATTCCCCAACCGTGTCGCCGCTTCCGCGATCCGTACCGCGTCACGGCGCTTCTGACCGGCCGCCATCTCGGCATCGATCACCTGTGCCTGGATGACATCGGCGTTCGGGTGCCGGCCTTCCCCGAACAGCGCTCTCATCTGGTCTTCGGTGACCTGCTCACCCGGCTCGATCCCCAACGCCGCCAACCCGGAGCCGTGCCAGCGGCCCGGCGCCTCACCATGTGCCGAGTAATAATCGGCCAGCGGATCGGGGCCGAGGTCGGTGGAATCACCCGCGGCGATCTGCCGCAGGTAGTAGAGATAGCCGTTCCCGGCAAGCACCTTGTGCAGCGTCGCTGTCACACTTCCAGGAAGCGCTAGAATCGGTGCTGAATGCCAGGGTTCGCATTCGGGTCGTTTTTACGAATTCCGCCATTTCCGCTGGTCGTTATTGAATCGTTACCTGAATGCAAGAGGTCTGCTTGTCGTGAATGAGTGAGAGAGGGTGGTTGGGGAGTGAGAAGGAGGAAGGAGGGAGGCGAGGTTGTGAGAGATGAGTGTGGAGGAGGGGGTTGGGTGCGATGGGGGATTGCGAGAGGGTGATTGGGGAGATGAGTGGACTGGTGGGTGGCAGTGGATTGTGATGCGCCGTCTGAGGGTTCGCCCGCAGGTCGGCGGGCGAGCGGCGGCCGGTGACGCTGGACCCCGCCGCGGTCCGGCCTACGGCCAGGGGCGCTGGTTGTCGGGTTTCTGGTCGCAGTAATGGTGGTGAATGGAGATCAGCGGCTTGCGGTCGGAGGCGAGGCAGCCGGTGATGACACCGAGGATTACGAAGATCAAGTCGTGCACGGGTTCCTCCCGGAGGGAGATGGTGGTGATCCGGTCCGCCGCGGGAGTGGGCACCGCGGCGGACCGGAGCAGGGGATGCCGTCTGGGTCAGGCGGCGGTGGGCTGGCGTGGTGCGGCGGTGACGAGGCCGAGCCAGACGCGGCATTCGGTGCAGAACCCGTCGTCGTGGATGGCGCGGATGCGGGTGCAGCCCTCGCAGCGGGCTTGGCGCTGTCCGGCCCCGAGCAGCGGGCCCTGCCGACGGCGCGGCCGGGCCGGAGGCTGCTCGGTGTCGACGTCCGGTGTGTCGGTGGCGGGGGTCGCGCCGGGAAGGTCTGCCTGGCTGGCGAATTGGTCGATCAGCTCGGTGAGCCAGCGGGGCGCGCGGCGGCGGGCCTCGGCCAGGATCGCCCGTGCCGAGGTCGGGTAGGTGTCGGCGAGGAATTGGCAGTAGGCGTGCGCGAGGTCGCTGGCACCGAATCCGGCGGGGAGTTCCGGCAAGCCGGGTCGGTCGTCGGCGCGGCAGTGGTCGCACAGGCCGTCGTCGCTGCGGACGTGGCCGTCGCGGGTGTGGAGTGCGCGCTGATCGGTGGTGGGGCGTTCGATGAAGCAGGACACGCACCGCCATCCCGAGACCGGGGTCATGGCTTCGGTGTCGTAGTCGAGTCCGTTGCCGCCGACGGGCATTTCGGGGCGGCGATCCCCACGCAGCTGGGTGCGTTTGTCGGCGTAGGCGAGTGCGCGCTCCTCCGGCACCGGACGCTTCCCGGCGAGCGCGGCAGCTCGGATGTGTTGTTCGGCGACGTAGCCGACAAGCTGGCAGTCCCAGATCTCGCGGGATTCGTCGGCGTCGGCGGGTGGGGTGTCGCCGGGCCACCGGCGAATCCACTGGCCGGGCTCGGGGGTGGGCAGCAGGCCCTCGGCGCGCAGGTGCTCCTCGCGGGCGCGGGCGTCGGCGAGTTCGCGGGCGGCGGTGTCGACGTACAGGTTCTCCGCGACGTAGGTGCCAACGATCTTCGGCTCAGAGACGGCGGGGCGGCGCTTGCCGCGGCCCTGGACGCGAGCGCGGATCCGGTCGGGGCTCATGCGCGACTTGTCGGTCTCCCTTGAGGGGGCGAGGTATGTGCGGCCCGGAGGGTTGCGCCACATCCGGATCGATTGGCGCGGCAGTTCGGCGGCGGGCAGCTGGGCGTGCTGGGCGAAGGCTTCGTCGTCGACGGAGGTGCCGTTGCGGCGAGCCTGCCGCTCGAGCGCGGCGATCCGGTCGGCGCGGTCGCGGACGTAGAGGCCGGGGTCGGTGTCAGGCACCAGCCGCAGCAGCCGCGCATGCTGGGACTCGTCGTGGGCCCACTGCGCGTCCAGCCGCCGCAGTGCGGTCTCGTACGGGTAGCGAGTGAAGGTCTCGACCAGGTCGTCGAGGAACTCACGATCGGCGGGTTTCGCCAGCGCGAGCGCGTCATCGAAGCGGCGGCGGGCGGCGCGGCGGTCGCGGGTGAAGGTGTAGTCGAGGTCGGCGATGGCGTCGAGGAAGGCACTGGAGTCGGAGACATTGGTTTCGGACACGTCGAAAGTTCCTGTTCTGGTTCGTGATTCACGGGATGGACACCCGCCCGCAGCGCGAAGGCCCCGGCATGCGGGATGTCCGGCTGGTCCGGACGACCAGCCGAGGGCGGAGAAACCGGGCCGGGACGCGACGCGCCGGCCGGGAACGCGCCGGGGCGTGCGCGCGCGAATTCCGCGCGCAGACAGCACGACTGGGCGCGGACGGAGCCGACGCCGCGCCCGGGGAATTCGGGTGCGCCGTGCGCGGGCACGGCTGGCGTGGCGCGTCCCGGGCTGGTAGCCCTCGGGTGGCTGGTCGTGTGGACCAGCCGGACATCCCACCCCTCACCGACACCTCACCCCGCCGCCGTGCCTGAGCACGGCGACGGGGTGAGAGTGAGATCCGGTGGAGTGGGTCAGAATCCGGGCTCGTCGTCCGGGTTGCCGAAGCCGCCGGCGCCGACTCCGGCGAGTGCGGGGGCCGACCACGGATCGTCGGCGGCCACGGTGGTGACCGGCTCCCCGGCATCGCTGCTACCGCCCGAGCCTGGGCGGCCGAACCCGCTGCCGTTGGTCGCGGTCCGCCGCGGCGACGTCGCCGTGGCGGTGGAGCGGCCCGACGGGTTGCGGGTGACCTTCGCGGTCGCGTACCGCAGCGAGGCGGCGACCTCGTCGACCTCGAGTTCCACGACGGTGCGGGTGTCGCCCTCGCGGGTGGTGAACGAACGCTGCTTCAGGCGGCCGGTGACGATCACTCGCGAACCGCGGGTGAGGGATTCGGCGAGATTCTCCGCGGGCTGCCGCCACAGGCTGCACCGCAGGAACAGCGCCTCACCGTCACGCCACTCGCCGGAGGTGCGATCGAAGTAGCGGGGCGTGGACGCGACCGTGAAGTTCACGACGGCATCGCCGCGCGGGACGAAGGTCAACTCCGGATCCGCCGTCAAGTTCCCGGTGATGGTCAACCGTGTATCGCCAGCCATAGTGAGCGGCCTCCATTCGATGAGTGTTGGTGAATCGCTGCTGATTTCCGCCGGAGCAAGGGACGCCGCCGACCGGGTCGTCGTGGAGGACGTGGACGGCGGCGCACCCGGCCAGACCTGCGGGGGTTAGGTGTCGAGGTCGATGTGGCGGTAGTCGATGAGTGCGGCGGCGGCCTGTTCGACGTCGACGAGCGTGTAGTCGGTGGTTTCGTCGCCGGTGGCGAGTTCCTTGCCGACCTCGGCGAGGAAGGTCAGGTATCGGGGCAGGCGGCCGTAGGGGTTGCGCCACAACGACTTGTCGATCAGCGTCTCGTAGCCCCCGAGCACCAATCCGAGGGTGATCACCTGCGCTCGCTGCGTGGTCGCCGAGGCGGCGGTGGTGGCGAGTTCGTCGGTGGGCACCGACGTGCCGAGGAGGTCGCGTGCCGTGCGTACCGCGCCGTCGGATTTGAGCAGATCGGGGAACAGCAGCAGCGACTCGGCGACGAACGCGGCGGCCTGCGTTGGCGGTTTGCGCCGATTCAGCACCCGCACCAGGAACTCGCGGCGGCGCTCGTTCGCGGCTTCACCCCGCGTGTTGAGCACTCGGACGCGTTTGCGTTCCAGCCGGTCCAACTCCCGCTCCGCTGCGGCCGCGGCTGCGGCCTGGCGGGTCCGCTCGGCCCGCGCGGCAGGCGAATCATCCTCGCCGCCTCCGGCTTCGGTGCCGGACATCTCCGGTTCCCGCAGCCGTAGGCCCGAGCCGGGGAGCTGGTCGGCGAGCAGGTAGTAGGCCGGGGTCCAGCGGTCGCGCCAGGCGACACTATCGGCATGTCGCAGCCCGGCGGCCGGTTCGGTCCCGTTGTCGCCGTTGGTGTCCCAGTCGACGGTGTCGGGGTCGACGGGATCACCGCTGTCGCGGTCGACCAGGTCGACGTTCTCCTCGACGTCCACCCACACCGCCCAGCGGGCGGCGTCCCCGCGAATCAGGTCCTCGGTCACCGGAGCACCGGTCTCGGTTTCCAGCTGCTCGGTCGCGATGAAGCGGGCATCGGTGGTGCTGGTGTCGGGTTCGTCGGCGAGCACGCCGAACCCGTAGGCGGCATACAACAGCGACGCCTCCAGCCGGGCGCGGGTCTCCCGCCGCTCCCTCGCGATTCGTTTCGCCCGGTAGGTGAAGTCGAACGACCGCACGGTACTGAGCTGCTCCACCGCGTCGGTGTCACCGAGCCGTTCGTACTCGGCGATCACCTCCAGCTGGTCGAGGCTGAAGGTACGGGAGTCGGCCAGCCCCTTGGCGGTCGGGGACGCGCCGATCGCGGCGGCCTTTTTCACGTTGTCGCGTTTGAGCTGTAGCCCTTTCGCGACGCGGGTGACCGACGCGCCGAGGTCGAGCATCAACGCCACGGCGGCGGTGTCGTCGGCCTGGGTCATCGGCACCCGGCGGTGGTTGACGTTCATCTGCATCAACGTCGTCCGGATGCGCCGCTCGTTGTCCGGCAGTTCGGGGTCGACGTCGGACACCCACGCCGGGATCCACGCAGCCTCGGCCTCCAACGCCAGCAGTGTGCGGATCTGCCCGTCGAGCACCCACAACGCACCGTCGGATTGCCGCTCGACAAGGAGGGCTTCCAGAACTCCGAATTGCCGGATGGACTCCAGCATTTCGGGATAGTGCGTGAGATCGAAACTGCGGCGGACGTTCTCGGCGATCACCAAGTCCGACGGCCGGACCCACAACGCCTCCGCGCGCGGCGCAGGCGTCTGCGACTCCTCGCCGTTGGTGACGGCCGGGCCAGGGTCGAACGGGTCGCGATGGAGTACATCTGCCGGTGCACGATCCGGTGTGATGCCGGTGGCAGGGTCGAGAACGGCAGTGCCGGTGACGGGTTCGGTCGATGACACGGATTGTCTCCTGACATGACAGCGGGGGGGCCACCACCGACCGGAAACGATTTCCGGTCAGCGATGACCCCGCCGTGACGGGTAGAAACGTGGTGCGCGGGATCGGGTTCGGGGTTAGGCGGCGGGCCGTCGCCCGGCAGTACGCGAGACGTTGAGCGGCTGCAGCCGCAGCACACCGGACTCGTCTTCGACGTAGGTCCAGTGACGGCCCCGCCAGCCGGAATGCTCCGCGCGCCACCGCTCCGCGGCGGCGGATTCCAGCACCGGTGCGTCGCCAGCGAGTCCGCGGTGGGCGAGCCGTTCGAACTCCGAACGCGTCACGGTCGATGCAGGCATGAACAAACCTCCTAGGGAAAGGGATGAGGAAACCGATGGGCCCCCTCGGGAACGGGCCGGGGCGTGGTGGGAAACCGGAATCGGTTAGGCGTCAACGGCATAGTTGAGGGGTGGAAGGGTGCAGTGAAACAACGAATTCGGCGGCTTTGTCGTGGGGTTCACCCGTGGTCGAGGTCGCAGACGGCGTCGGCCAGCGGAGGTCGGATCGGGCGGAGGTCGCCGGTAACGGAGTCGGGGATGCCGTGTTCAGCGGCCATGCGCTCGACGTAGGCGATCAGGCGTCCGGTCGAGCCGCCGAACATGCGCCGCACCAGGTCTTGCACGGCGCGGTGGTCGTGCAGCGGCAGATAGTCGCGGCCGGTGGCACGTCCGCACCCGCATGCGCACCGATGCGAGCCGGTCATGGCCGGACCGCTCCCGCACCCGTGCCGTCGGCGCGGGTGCGGGAGACATTGAGCGGGCCCGGCCGGAGCACTCCGTGGTGATCGGAATCGAACTGCCAGTGCCGACATTCCCAGTCCGGGTGCCGGTCGACCCACCCGGGAGCCACGAAAGGCAGCCAGTAGGAGTGTTTGCGCACTGTGCCCGCGAGTCCACGGGATACGAGGTCGGCGTAGTCGTTGACGGAGACGGTGTGCAGCCGGGTGAGTGACGGATCAGGGTCGTCGTAGAACGCCAGCTCGCGGTAGCCGTCGGGGACGGTGTCGGCGATGCTGATCAGGTCGCGCGCCCAGATCCCGATTTCGAGCCAGGGGACGAAGTCGGTGTCGCTGAGCCCGTTGCCTTCCGCGGTCAGCGCGGGCAGCGCGGGCAGCGCATGAATATAGTCGGCGTCGCCCGGGACATCGCCGTGGTCGACGTACTGGTGTTTGGTGTAGTTGATGAGGTAGCGGCCGAGCGGTGCTCCGGGGGCATACCGTGTCGTATGCCCCTCGGGCGCCGCCAGTGCCTCGGTGAACAGATTCTTGTCCCGCCCGGTGTCGGGGTCTTGGTGTTCTCCGGCCCACACGACGCGCGCCGGATAGGTCAGGGCCTGCTCGACGGCGGCGACGAAGCGATTGCCGAATCCGCCGTGCAGGGCGAGAGCCTCGCTCTGCCCGTGGGTGTGCGGCGACATGTGCCCGAGGACGGTGGTGTGGTCGACGGAGAGGAACACCACGCGGAACTGCTGACTGTCGTATGGGAACGCGGGAGCGGGGGACGCCACGAGCGAGACCTCCTTCAGGTCAGCGATGAACACAACAAGGGATGACGGCGAGCCAGCACGCGGGTGCCCCGTGCTGGCGGCACGGCCGCTGGGCCGAATTGTCTTGGGAGAACGCGCCAGCCGGACGGTGCGGGCCGACGTCTAGTCGAACCAGTGGTGAATGTCGCGGCCGGACGTGACCAGGCGAGCGTGGCCATCGGCGAGGAGTTGGTGGGGCAGCCGTGAGGTCGCGGAGGTGACTGGGCCGGGGACCGCGAAGACCGGGGTCCGGACGCGGATCGCGGTCGCGGCGGTGGTGGCGGGTTCCCCAGCGTGCGCGGATTCGATCACGACGACACCCGCGCAGAGAGCGGACAACAGGCGGGCGTGCGCGCGGCGGCGGGCCCGGGTCACCCTGGTCCCGGGCGGGTACGGGGAGATGAGCAGGCCGGTGTCGGCGATGGCGGCGAGCAGGTCGGCGTTGCCGGGTGGATGGGCGATATCGAGCCCGCACGGCAGGACCGCGACCGGCGTGGCCTGGTGGGTGAGGGCGGCGCGGTGTGCGGTGGCGGCGATGCCGTAGCCGCTGGATGCGGCGATGTTCCAACCGAATTGGGCAAGCTCGGCGACCAGGGTGGTGGTGACGGTGCGGCCGTAGCTGGTCGGGGTGCGGGTGCCGGTGACGGTGATCGCATGCCCGGCGGTGACGTCCAAGCGGGCGGGGCCGCGGACGTAGAGCGCGAACGGGCTCGGCGACGGGGTGCGGTCCAGCGGCGCGAGTTGCAGCCGGGGCCATTCGGGATCGTCTCGGGTGACCAGACGACCGCCGACCGCGGCCAAGAGGTCGACGTCGCGGCGCGCGAGGTCGACGGCATCGGACGGCACCGGGAACGGCGTTCTCCCGGCGCGGATCCTGTCCGCGACCGCGGCGACGGGTTGGCCGAGCCACATCGTGCGGGCCCCGTGTTCGGAATAGCTGAGCGCGCGAGCGATGAGCGCCCGGTCCAGCGTCGCCTCCGACGCTGTGGTGGTCGCGGTCATCGGTTGCCGCCCTGGGTGTGTCGGCCGGTGACCAGGTCGAGAACGTCGTCGACGCTGGTGGCGAGGTGGGCGTGGCCGTCGCGAATGAGTTGGTGGCAGCCGCGCGAGGAGGCGGAGTAGATCGAGCCGGGAATGGCTGCGACCGGACGGCGCAGGCGCCGCGCCCATCTCAAGGCATGCAGGCTGGACGACCGGACCCCGGACTCGCAGACGACAACACCCGTCGACAGCGCGGCGACGAGGCGGTGGCGGTCCTGGAACCGAGCCCGCCGCGGCAACGTACCCGGGGGATACTCCGACACCAGCACTCCGTGGTCGGCGATGCGGGTGAACAGGTCGGCCTGCTGGTGCGGATGGGGACGGTCCAGACCCGCGGGCAAGACCGCGATGGCGGGCGCATCAGCGGACAGCGCGGCTGTGAGCGCGGCAGCGTCCACGCCGAACGCACCGCCGTTGATGATCGTCCGGTCGTGTGCGGCGAGACCTCGGGTGAGATCGGCCGCGACGTGGAGCCCATAGTCGGTGGCGGCCGCGGCCCCGGTGACCGCGACCGTCCGAGCGAACGTGTCGAGCGGCGCGGAGCCGCGTACCCACAACGCCACCGGCACCGACGAATCGCCCCAGCATGCGCCCACATTGGCCAGGCGGGCGGGCCAGTCCGGGTCGTCGCGGGCTACCAACCGGCCACCCGCAGCAGCGGCGGACTCCAGATCGCGGTCCGCACGGGCGAAAGCGTGGGGATCGGCCGGGTATTCGGCTGTGCCGGTGACTATCTGATCGGCCGCCTCCTCCGGGCCGTACTCGTCGAGCAGTTGATGAACCCGCTGCGGGGTGTGGACAGCGGCGCGCGACAGCACCGCCCACGCGCGGCGCCGCGCCGCGGAACCGGGTTCGGGTCTGGGTTCGGGCACAACAGAATGCATCGGGCACTCCTGACAAGAGAGGGTGAGGCACTGGACAACCGGCACCGGACCGAAGCCACACATGACGCCGTGCGCCGGGCGTCGTTCGGCCGTTGTCAGTCGAGGTGCAGGCCGAGGGCGGTGGCGACGGCGCGTCCGGAGTGAACGAGGAACCGCACGATCTCGAGGCGACGCGCGGACGTCGGAGCCAGCTGCTGGGGAAGGCGGCTGCCCGGGTGATCGACCCCGATCGCGCGCAACGCGGCCGCAGCTGCGCCGAGGTCGTCGGCGGCGATCGCGGCGGCCGCGGCCAGTAGCGCGGCGTCGCCGCGATGGCCGGGCGGCAGGGTTTCCCACGCCAGGGTCCACAGTTGCCCGGCGGCGCCCGCATGACCGGTGTCGATCAGCGCGAAGCAGCAGTCCCGGATCACCGGGTCCTGCAGGATGATTGCCAGCTCGGCGATCTCGGCCGGGGACGGCCACGTCTGGGCAGCGATCCCGCGGATCAGGTCGAGCACGAACCGCATCCGCTCCTGCCGCCGAGGTTCACTGCCGACCTGTGCGGAGGTGTCGCGGAGACGGTCCGCGAGGTGAGCGGCGGTTCGGGCGGTGCGGTCGGGTTCGGGTGCGAGGACGCCGGGCACCTGCGGGGCCGGGCCAGGCTGGGCGTCGTGGTCGGGATGCACCAGGCTCCACCACGGCTGACCCGCCTCGATCTCCGGCGTGACCCAGGCATCCAGCAGCGGTACGCGCCAGACCGCGGCGCGGTCGCGCAGCAGCACGATCAGGTCGTGGTATCGCTCCACCGGCGCGGTGGTGGCAGTGGTGTCGAGGGTGTCGTCGATGACGACGGCGCAGATCGTGTCCGGCCGGTAGTACGCGCAGTCGTGGAATGCCGCCATCGCGACGCCCTGGTTGTCCACCGCGCCGCCCGGGGTGTAGAGGTCGACTCGAGTGGCATGGGTCGCGCGGACCAGGCCTTCGGGAGTGTCGGTGTGCGACAGCAGGATGAGCACCACCGACCGGCGCGGAATGAACGCCAGCCACGAGCGGATAGCGGCGATCACCGCACCCGGATTCTCGATGGACAACATGCGAAATCACCTTTCGGACAACAGGAGACGGCAACAACATCGGAGGTAGCGCGCTGCGACGCACAGGAGACGACCCGTGGCCTCGGCCGGGGGAGCACGGATCACGCCCGAATGACTTGGCGTAGAAAGGGGACGGTGGGCGCGCGAAGGGGAGGCACGCCCACCGTCGACGCGCCGGCCGCAGCGAAGAGATGCGGTGGCGCGGGCCTGGCGCCGGTCCGGAGACACTCTCGCGGAGACGGCGTGGATCCGTGCGTAACCGCCACGCCGACGCGGGATCTCGGAATCCCAGCGGTGAATAGGGGTGTCCCGAGATCGTGGCCGGAGCCCGCGGGTGACGGTGCCGGTATCGTGGTGGTGTGAGGGACTGACCGGCCCGTCAGGCTAGTCAGGAGTTTGTGATGCCCTCAGATCGTCCCCGCCGTCCCCGTCGCCCGCGCCGGTCTCGTTCGCGGGCGCGGTCCCCGGAGGTGGTGGCGCGGCAGGAACGGCTGCGCCGCCGGATCCTCGATCAGCGTGCCGCGCAACGGGAACGGGAGAAAGCCGTCACCGCCGCGGTCCGTGACTATCTGGCAGCCTGGCATGCGATCGGGCTGACCGCGCAGCGCCGCGACCAGGATGTGGAGCGGCTGCAGCAGCAGATCACCGACGTCACCGCCGACGCCACCAGCGACATCGCCGGTCACGAACACGAGCAGGCACTCGCCGCCGCCGCGATCCACGCCCAAGGACACAGCGACGAGGAGATCGCCGAACTGTTGGAGATCACGGTGAAACGCGCCCGGCAACTACTCGCCACCGCCCGCAAATCCGACACCACTCCGCCCGCGCCGTCGCCGCCCGTGCCGAGCGCGACCAAGCCACACCGCGCCGACAAGGACGCAGGAGACCGGACCGAACATGCTGTGCAGCACCCAGATCCACGTGGCAGCACCCACAGTGACCACCACGGCAGCGGCGTCGAGGGAGGTGACGATGCTGATCTCCCGTCGCAGGTCCGGGCATCCAGGGCCGTCCGTCGGGATGGTGACGGTGGTCGCGGGGGCGCGGACGTGGAGAGGGCCGTGGAATAGGTGGCGGGCCGGGTGGCTGCGGCCTCCTGATGGTGTTGCAGCGAGTCGGGCAGCGTCGGGTCGGCCGGGTGGAACCGGCACAGCCACCGTGCGTGAGGCGGCCTGAGTGCGGCGGGAACGCGCGCGTGCGGCCGCCCGGGCTTCAGTGTCGATGGCCGCCGATGCCGTTGGTGGGCAACCGAACTGGTGATATCGCGAACGGCGGCCCCTTGGTGGCGTGTACGGGCAGGGCTGCGCCTCGGATGCTATCTGCGGCACGGGTCATCCGATGGCGGCGCCCGCGTCGTGCAGGAGGGTGCGGAGCAGCCACTGGGCTTCGGGCCCGAGGACACCGCCGGTGAGGTCGGCGAAGACGCCGCAGAATTCGGGGCCGTGGTTCGCGGTTGCGGGTGGCTGGAGGTGGTGGGCCAGTTCGTGCAGCACGACCACTTCCCGCAGCGAGGTTTGGGTGCGGGTGTGCACGGCGATGGTGGCGGTCGCGAACTCGTAATGCGCCGCGGCGTCGCTGCGGCGTTCCCGCACCCCCACCGGGATCCGGGCGCGTGCCCACCGTGCCCGCACCCAGCCCAGCGCGAGAACCTGCCCGACATACACGGTGACGGCGTCGAGGGACCCCATGCGGCGCTCGACGGGCAGGGTGACCCTCGACCCGAATACCTCCACCGTGCGGTGCGCGGTGGTGTCGGCTTGGTCGAGTAGCCACCGCAGTCGCTGCTCGGCGTCATACACCTTGTGCCGCTGGGTGTCCCGGGCCCGGGTCACGACGGCAACCCGGGCGGCGGCGTGCCCAGTTCGGGATCGGTGCCCAGTCGCGCGGTGCGCCCGGCGCGGTCCCCGGCGGCGGTCGCGTGCGGCGCGTCGGGGCCGCGACGACGTCCGCCCCGCCAGGTGCCTGTCGCCGCGGAGTGTTCGCGGTGGAAGTCGCGCACGGCGATGTTCTTGCTGCGCAACGCGATCGCGGTGCCGGTCGCCGAATCCATGGCGCGAGCGAGCGCGTCGCCGCGGGCGTCGTCACGAGCGCGGCGCAGCCGGTCACCGACACGGGCGGCGAACGCCTCCTGGAACCGGATCCGGGCCGTGACCCCCGCAACCGGCGGCGTGGCGCGCCGGTGCTGCCCAGAGCGCAGATACGCGGCGGAGGCGCGGACCATCTGCTGCACCAGCGAGGTGTAGAGCAGGCGGGTGGTATTGATATCGGTGGCGAACCCGAACGCCACCACCCAGCTGGAATCGTGTGCCGCGTCGACGCGGACGTCGTTGGCGCGGGCGATCGCCACGAACAACAGTACATACGTCGACAGCCCCCGCGTGCCGGGCTCCCCGAGGTGGATTTGCCGCATCACCGGCACCGCATTCCGGCCGCGGCGGGTGTGGGCGCGGGCGACGGCGAGATCGATCGACCGGGCGGTGGCGATGCGTTGCGCGGCGGTGAGGAACGCGTCGGCTTCGTGCGGATTATCGGTGGATTCGGCTTGCCGCAACAGAGCACCCACCCGGGCCAGCTCATCGGAACTCACAGCGGGCTCGCTCCCTTTCCGGTGGCGTATCGATCGAGCGCGATAACGGCGGCCAGCACGTCGAGCACAGTCCGCTCGCCCGAGCGGGCACCGGGGTCGGGGGTGGCGTCGCGGACCTTGCGGATCGCCAGCAGCGGCACGTCCCGCAGCAGGACCCCGGCCATCGGGGGCGTGTCCTCGTCGCCGGGATGGCGGGCGATGCGGTAGTGGTCGCGGTCGATCCACACCGCGTACCAGGCCTCGATCGGTTGACCGGCCCGCTTGTCTTCGTCGGAACCGGTGACAGGCGGTTTCCAGACCGCGCACTGGCATTGCGGGTCGTCGCAGCGGGTCAACCGGGCCGCGGTGGCGCGGGACCGATAATGCGATACGCGCGCGGCCAAGACCGGGCAGGCTGCTGTCGCGTAGTGGGCGCATTCGGGGTGCAGGCCCGGTTCCGGTCCGATGCCGCGCAGCCAGTCGGCGGGGCGCAGCAGCACGACCACCCGGTCACCGAACGGGTGACCGCAGACCTGGCACAGCGAAAACGACAGCACCAGCTGCAGGTCGGCGGGATCGAGCGCACCCCACACGGGCATGCGGCCGCCCCGGTGACACAGGGTGACGAACGGGATCGTCAAGCCCTGCGCGGACGGCGCGTCATGCAGGCGCGCGAGGATCGGCGGGCGCGCCGAATCGGGGGACGGTGTAACGGAATCCACGATCGGGACCTCCTCAATCGAAGGCAGAGACAGGCGTACGAGGCCGGAAAGCCGGTGGCGGGCCGACGGTTTCGACATCCGGGAAGGTCGACAGGGCGACCGCGACGGCCGCCGGCGGGTGCTGGGCGGGGTGGATGCGTACGTGCAGGGTGGCGGTGACCGCGCCCGCGGCGGGCGGGTCGGTGGTCCACGCGCCGAAGCCGGGGCCCGGGTCGGGCAGATGGGTTTCGATCCACGCCACCAGGTCTGCGGCGTGGGTGATCACGGCCACCGGCGGCGGGTCCCGGTGTGCGGGTTCTTGTCGTGCAGCCGCACCACCGCAGGGGCGGTAGGTGCTTGCCGGGTGAGGGTGGTGGTGAGGGCGGCCTCGTAGCCGCTGGCGGCCCACGACCCGGCAGTCAGCACGAATCCGCCGGGTGTCGGGTCGACCGGCGCGAGGTACCAGTGGAATCCGGTGGTGCCGTAGATGCCGAACGGGTCGTGCTCCCACCGGGTTTCGCTGATACCGGGGGTGACGACCTGGGTTGCGATCTCCACCGCGATCAACGCCACCGGCGCGGCGCCACCGGCAGCGACCTCGGCGGTATCGATACCGGGGAACGCCGCGATCGGGGTGCCGGGCCGGGGATGGGTGGCGAAGGCGGCCCGGTACCCGACCACGACCACGGCGGTGTCGGGCCCGGGGTCGGCGACCGCGCCGATGTAGCCGGACTGCACTCGCACCCGCGCGGTGTAGGAGCCCAGATCGACGCTCATCGGCGGGCACCGTCCTGGTCGAGATAGTCGGTCAGGGCCGCGTCCGCGGCATCGAGTTCGGCCGTGAGGGTGGCGTCGAGCCGGGCACCGATGCCGCGGAGCTGTGCCGCGAGCTGTTGTGGCTCGCCGCCGGTCGCGTCGGCGAGGCCGGTGGCGAACTGGAGCAGTTCCCGGGAGAAGGTGAGGTGAGCTGCGGAGGCCCGGATCAGATGAGGTACGACGAGATGAACGTAGGGCACGGATCCTCCTGCAAGACAGTAATTTCGGCTATTTGCGCGGTGTGACGGCGTGCGGTACACCGAGCCCGCGCCGGTGTGATCTGGCCCGGGCTCGGTGGTGGCGGAGAGCGGTCAGGCCACCTGGTCGAGGTAGTAGTCGAGGTCGGCGTAACGGTTCAGGCCGTCGTATCCGGGGCACTCGCAGTGCGGGAACGGCCGGATACAGTCCTGGCAATATCCGCAGAACACGCAATGCGTGCCGGGGCGTTCGGGATCGAACTCGCCGCACATGCCGCAGTAGGCGTCCTCGGCGTTGCCGTCCAAGAGGGCCAGCGGCCATTGGTAGGAGGTGTTGGAGTACCAGGCGCCGTCGTCGCTGTGGTGGCCGAGGTGTTCGTTGAACACGTACGCGGTGTGCCGGTAGGCGGGATCGATGGTGAGCAGCACCATCTTGTCGGTGCGTAGCCACTGCTCGAGGCCGCTGCGCCCGGTCCACGCATCCAGGGAGCCGAACGGCTGGGTAGGCAGGAAGTCCTCGGCGGCGATGCGTGTATCCGACCGCAGATCACCCTTCGGCGGTTGGACCAGGGTGGGCAGGATCCCGTTGTGCGCCAGTACCGTCCGCTCATCACCGCCCACGATGAATGGGTGACAGTTGTCGACGGAGACGGTGCCGTGGGTGGCAAGCCGGGAATGGAACAGGGCGGGGGTGTCGGGGAATTCGGCTCGGACGGTGGCGAATTCGTCGATGACGCGGTCGGGGTCGAGGCCGTGACCGACGAGGATGCGGTCGTCGGCGACCACGGCGTAGCCGTGACCGTCCGGGTTCACGATCGCTCCGGCGTGTAGGGCGACGAGGTCGGGGGTGACGCCGGGGCGATAGAAGGTCAGGATGCACATGCGAGGTCCTCCAATTCAGCCAGCAGCGGCGCGTATTCGGGACGGCCGCGCAGCCAGGTGACGAACGCGGTCCATTCCCAGCCGCGGCGGCGCGCGATGTCGCCGCTGGTGAGGGTGCGGGTGTAGGCGACCGACGCGGCGACGAACGCCAACGCGGCCTGCACCTGCTGCGGGTCCAGGGAACTGGCGAAGATCCGCACTTCGAAGGTGTGCTCGGGCAGGGTGTTGATCGCCTGGAAGCGGCCGAGATTGCCCAGGCCCCGCTGCGGGTGCCCCTTGGCGAGGTCGCCGATGCCCGCGCGGGCGTCCGGTGCGAAGCTGGCCCACTGGTCCGAACAGCGGCGCGCCAGCGCGGTGGCATGGCGTTCGTTGCGGTAGACGAACTTCATCCACCGGTACACATGCGTGGGGGAGGCGAACCCGGCCCGTGACACGTGCACATGGATACCGACGTCGCCGTCGGCATGCGCGCCGCGAGAGGCCAGCTCCGGCAACAGATCCCACGGGAACCGCTCGATCGCGTACCGATAGGACATCGGATGGGTGACCAGCTCGAACCCACAGCAGATCGAGCCGTCCTGTTTCAGGTAACCCAACGACCCGAGGCGCGCGTTGGCGAGGTCCACGCAGTCGTCGAAACCGTATCCGTCGGTTTCGATCTCGAGTTCCAACCCGAGATACGGCTGCTCGTCACCGTGGAACACCGGGGCGGGTTTGTAGTAATAGTCGTGCAGGTGACGGCGTTGGGGTACGCAGTGATTGCAGTAGTCGTAGCTGGTGGTGAGGTCGTCGCAAATATCGCAGGAATGAAAGTCGCCAGCGCAGTCGTCGCAGACCCAGGCGCCGTTGTCGACTTCGCGGAGTTCCCGCGCCGGCAGCAGACATTGATCGCAGGTGCTGTAGTCGGGTTCGCAACCGGCACAGACGATTCCGCCGGTCGCGGTATCGGCGCCGTCGGCGGCATACAAGTCGCACGCCTCGCACTCGTGCCACCCGGTGGCACAATCAGCGCACCGTACCCCGTCGTCGACGGTGTGATGTGGGTCGGGCGCGGGCAGGCCGCACCCATCACACACCGGCACGGCGGCGCAGGCGCCACACACCGCGACCGCCGTGGTGGGCGGATCGTCAGGCAGCAGCGCGCTCGAGCACACCGAGCACCGCCGCTCGGTCAGCACAGCAGGCATAAGGCAATCGCCTCCCAAAAGAGAGAAAGGTGGACACGACAACGCCCCGCCGACCCCCGGTATGGGGATGGCGGGGCGCGTCAGGACGGAGGGGTCGAACGTGATCCGGTCAGCGGTGGTGACGACGCACACCGGAGCGCGCCGAACCGTGCGGCCGATGGCTGCGACGCGGCAGCGCCGTGACCGTGGCACCACGCGCGAACGTGGCGCAGTCGCAATCCGGATACGGCGTCAGGCATACGAAGCACCAGCCACAGCGGCCGCAGTAGCGGCCGCGGCGAGAGGCGTCGACAGTGCGGCAGTAGCCGCACGTGTACAGCCACAAACCAGGGCGCAGCCGGTCGCGGAGGTAGCTGGTGTTGGAGTACCAGATCTCCTCGTCCCAGATCCCGGCGTGCTCGTTGAAGACGTACGCGTGTTCGCGGTAGGCCGGGTTCACGGTGAGCAGCACGAGTTTGCTGGTGCCGAGCCAGGATTCGAGTCCGCGACGGCCCTGCCGGGTGTCCGGTGAGCCGAACGGCTGCCGGGGCAGATACTGCTCGGCGGCGATGCGGGTGTCCGAGCGGCGGTCGTACGGGCCCGGCCGTACCCGCTTGGGCAGCACACCGTTATGCGCCACCACCGTGCGCCGATCCCGCCCCAGCCAGAACGGATGACAGTTGCCGACATCGACGACACCGTGGGTGGCGTAGCGGCTGTGGAACAACGCCGGACCGTCCGGGAACCGCGCCCGGACCTCGGCGAACTCGCCGATCACCTCCGCGGCGCGCAGGCCGTGGCCGACGACGATCTCCGAACCGGTGACCACCGCGAATCCGTGGCCGTCGTCGTTCACTTGGGCTCCGACGGCGAGCGCATCGGTGTCGGGTGCGGTCCCGGCGGGGTAGAAGGTCAGCAGGCACATTCCAGGGCCTCCATCTCCGCCGACAGCGGCGCGTACTCGGGGTGGTAGTCAACCCAGGCGGTGAACCGTGACCAGGCCCAGCCGTCGCGGCGCACCACATCAGCGGTGGTCAGGCCGCGGGTGTATTCGATGGAGGCGGCGGTGAACGCCAGCGCTGCCTGGACTCGTTGCGGGTCCAGGGATCCGGCGAACACCCGCAACTCCAGTGTGTGGCGCGGGTGCGGGTTGATCGCCTGGAACCGGTCGAGCCCGAACCGGCGCAGATCCCCCTTCGCCGAATCCTTGACCCGCGCCCGCGCTGCCGGGGAGAACCCCGCGTAGTCCGAGCGACGACGCGCGAGCGCGACGGTGTGAGACTCGTTGCGGTACACCAGCTTCGCCCACCGATAGATATGCGCGGGCGAGGAGAACCCGGCCCGGGACGCATGCACGTGTAGCCCCACCCGATCATCGGACTGACACCCCAGATCAGATAGTTCGCCCAGCAGCGGCCACGGGAACTCCTCGATCGCGAACCGGTAATCCATCGGATGGGTGACCAGCTCGAAACCCCGCGGTTCGATCGACGCGTCGCGCTTCAGGTACGCCAACCGGCCCACCCGGTCACACACCGTGTCCACGCACTCGGCGTAGGTGTCGTCGGGGACAATGATTTCCAGCTCCGCGCCCAGGAACAGCCGGTGACGACCGCTCCCGAAGAAGCGTGGATTGGGCTTGTAGGAGTAGTTCCACACCCGGCCGTCCGGGCGGCAGCCATCACAGTCCACGCCCTCGGGCAGCAGCGTGCCGCACTCTCCACAGGCGTCGAAGCCGTCGGCGCACACCCGGCACGCCCGCAGGCCACCGGCCACGTACCGGGAGGCATCGGTGTAGCGGAAACACAAGGTGCAGTGCTCGAACCACGATGGCGCGCAGGTCGGGCACACGAACCCGTTCCGGTCGGTGCGCGACGTCTGCCGGGTCAGATACCGGCAGCCGACGCAGTCGACCCAGCCTGTCGCGCACCGACTGCAGAGTCGTTGGCCGTCGAACGTTGCGGGCAGCCGACGACCCCGGGTATGGCAGCGGTCGCATCGATCCAACCGCGACCAACAACCCAGACACACGAACTCGTCGTCAACCGTCGTCAACCGGTCACCCGGATCGCGGGAATGACACACCACGCACTGTGGCGCGGTGGTTAGCGGAGAAGACACGGCACATCGCCTCCCAATCACGGAAGAGGGGGTGGAAAAACGAAAAACGCCGCGGCGGAAGCGAATTCCGTCACGGCGTCGAAGAGAAGAAAGGCAAGAAAGAACAGTCCGCGTACTGGCAGGCGTCAGGGCGCAGGCAGCAGCTGATTACCGGTTTGGTTTAGATCGGATGATCAACGAGTCGAAGGCACGGCGTGAAGTGTGGAGGTACCCGACGAGAACGTCGACGAATGTTTTTGTGCTCACACGTCGCCGACGAGATGGCTACGCGTTGGCGTAACCTCCGGCATCCCACACCACCCACCGGAACTGGGCAGGCGGAAGCGGCTGCCGCACAGGCACACCCGGAGCCGGAGCCACCGGCCAATACCCGACATGGCACCGATGGCAATAGAAGGCAGCACTCCAGACGCCACGAGCCGTAGGACGCCCACGAATGATCCGGCCATTGCGCCGGGCACGACGAGCCGCCACCCACAACATCGCGATCGACGGTGCAGCCAGGATCAGGATTAATCCGACTGATGCGCCGATCGTCCACGGAATCGAAACCTCATAGCCCGGCTCAGTGGCTGCGGCGAAGGCAATAGGAATGTAGGCGAGCGCAGGCAAGGAAAAGAGAACGCCGAAGAGACTGAATCGGGTTGCGCTGCGCTGATAAGGTTCAGATGCGAGTTCTGTGGCAAGCACAGTGGAGCGAGTGTGGTGAACCGTTGCCGAACCTACGACCGGGACGAAACCTGTTGAGGCGATCCCAACGCCGGAGTAATAGTCGGTCCCAGAGACCGTGGACGTCCCTGCAGCACATATTGCAGGTACGCTCTGGACCAAGTCCTCGTACCCGCATTGGGGGCAGCTGATGTCGATTCCCACGGCGGTGTCCCCTCCCGGTGCGGCTGCGCTGCGGTGGTGACGGTGACTGCGCAACAGCGTATCTGATCGTTCCCGGTGCTGCGATGGCTGAACCCATCGAACACCGTGAGGCGGCTGCTGTCGAGTGGGAATAGCGGAAGGCGCTTCGGATGTCATCTGGACTCCTTCACGTAGGTGGCAAGCTGGTACATCGGCCCATTTCCGACGTTGATGAATCGCGGTCTCCGACGAACGGCGTGCGTGCTTGTCGGTCTCGAGTGTGTTCAGAGATTGGGCGATGGGGGTCTGCGGCGTACTCGGGTTTTCTGGGGGTCTCCCATCTCGATGAGATCGGGTGCCGGTGCCTGCGCCGCCGGGTTCGGCGACGACGATACGTTCGACCTGGATGAGGCGTCGGCCCCCGTTGTCCCTGCTGCATACGACATTGAGCGCGAAGGCCGGTTCCCGGCTGTGGGTCTCAGCCGTGCAGGCCAGCGGCCAGGGATTGATCGGACGGATCAATGCCACGATTGGTGACGACACCCACCGCCGAAGTCACTGCGGTCCCCCAGATTTGGATGGGACAAGACCGTCTTCAGCGCAGCCGGTCTCGAGCTCTGTCGCGCGGGCGATTATTCGGCTGATGGTGGAGCGGCTGCGTTGTGTTCGGCAGGCGATTTCGGTGGGGTTGAGGCCGTCTGCATAGTGCAGTTTTAGGATATGTGCGATCTGACCGGGATCCCGACGACGTGCCGGATCGGCCTCGCAGATGGCTGTCGCCACTTCGGACCAGTGATGCGTGCCTTGGTCGTATCGTGCTTGCGCCGGTGCGGAGCTGTGGTCACCCTCGGTGGGGCTGTCCGATAGGTGCTCGGGCGGCGGTGAGACCGTGGTGGCGTCGGGAGCAGCCGTGTCATCGGTGGTGTGGTGGAACTGGTTTCGTGCGAGGGCGATGAGGGCGATGGTGGCTTGGGTCATGGATCCTTCGATGATCAGGGGCCAGAGCCAGGCTTGCTGGTGGGGAATTCCGGCGAGTTCGGCGAGGTCGCGGAGGGCGGTGAACGACAGCCAGAATGCGCCTGCGGCGATGAGGACGGTCAGGCCCATTGCTAGCAGGTGTATTGCGGTTGCTCGGGTCTGGGTGCGCAACAGGACGGTGACCCCGTGCACGGCAGTGAGCAGTGCGATCGGAGGGACGACTGCGACGGCGGCCGCGATAGGTGCCGCGGGGGTGTTGAAGGTGGCGTGTACGGCGTTGCCGGTCACGCTGACGGCCGCCGACGCAGCCAGCACACACCAGAAAAACATGTGCGCACGGTGCGGTCGGGGCGTACCCGCAGATTCGTCGGACGAAGTCGCTGTGCGTACGGCCACGATCGTTCCGGCCGTAGATGCGGGCACTGGTGATGGTTCTGCGCACGGTGCCGTCGGTGTGTGCACGGTGTCAGGTGTCATGCGGTCCCTCCTGTCGCGGTGGCGAGGGGATGCGGTTCGCCGGTGAGCACGGACAGGGCGGCGGCGACCTCCAGGAGGCTGGCCTTGACGTAGGTGGTCGTGGTGCCACCGGTCTTGCCGTGGTGGCCGGCGTAGGCGCGGGCGACGGCAAAGCTGAAGGTTCGTTCCACCCAGGTCAGGGTGGTGTGGCGTAGCCAGTGCACGGTGACGCCCTGCACGGCGACCCAGGGCAGTTCTTCACCGATGCGTGCCCAGAGGTGGTCGTAGCGGCGGCCGGTGATGGGTTTGCCGTTGCGGTAGCGCAGCAGGCGCCCGGAGTGCGGGGCGTGACGGTCGTGGGCGTGGTGCTGCAGGTACCGCATCAAGGTGGGCGAGACCGGTTGCCAGCGGTCGGCCACCTCCTTCTCCCGCAACCAGATCAGGCAGCGGTCGGGGTCGAGATCGTGCGGACGCAAGGCCAGCGCGCCGCTGCGACGGCAGGCGGTTTCGATATGCAGGCGCAGGATCAGCGCGTCGAGGTCCGGGTCGTTGCCGGTGTGCGCGGCGATGTGGCAGATCTCGGCGAGCTGATGCGACGGGATCGCATACCGGTGCGAGGCTCTCCGAGTGGGTTTCGCTACCGCGCGAGCCGGGTTGTCGGCGGGCCGTATCCAGCCCTGGCCTTCAGCGTAGCGGTAGACACAGCGGGCGGCGCCGACGAAATGTTCCACGGCGCTGCTTCCTCCTCGGGAGGCGCGGTTGACCCGCGCCGCAGCCCGGACGGTGCGGGCCATCTGCTCGAGGTCGGTCTTCGACGGTTCATCGAGACGGTGTGTGCCCCATTCGTTTTCCAGCCGCGTGAGGTGGACGCTGTAGGTGCGTAACGTGCCCGGCGACAGAGCTGCCCGGACCTGCGGGATCACCTCGGCGAAGGTCGGCACCGGCGTGGCGGTCCCGACCAGGTCGGCCGGGGACAGCCCCATCTGCGTTAGCAACAGCCGGGCCGCGGCGAGGGTATCGGCCGTCGGGGAATGCGGTGACAGCGTGGTTGTGGTCACAGGCATCACCGCTCCAGCAGCCGCAGAGCGTCGGCGAGCAACTCCTGCATCGCCGCCGGTGGAAGGATCGCGAGCCGATCCCGGGACAGCCTGCCCGCCAGCAGGACCCGGTCGCCGACGAACAGGCTCACCCGCCGCCGCATCCGGTACGGAATCCGGAAGAACCCGTCGCGCATCGCGATCGGGCCGTCGTCGCGGCGAGACACCACCAGGACGGCATGCTCCTCGGCGCGGATCTCCAGGCGCGCACCCGGCGCCCAGCCGAGATTCGCGAACACGAGGCGGTCCACCACACGCCCGGCCTCGCCCACGGTGCACAACCCGCAGACCACATCCGCGCTCGGCGCGCGGACGGGCGACGGTGGCGTCATTGGTCCGTGGATCAGCTCCTGGAGCGGAGCCTGCGGGGGAACGACAGGCGCGATCACCGCGGCCACCGCCGCGACCAAGAAGCGGGGCAGGCAGGGGAGACAGAGCGCCGCAATGCTGGCGGAGACGCCACGAATCGGCGCTGGTCGTAGGAAAACGTCCGGGTCACCGGTGTCCTTTCCGCGTGTGCGAGTGCACTCGAACACGCTGTCCGTGGATGTGACACCGGTGATCAGTTTTCGTGCGCGAGGGGGGACTTGAACCCCCACGTCCGAGGACACTGGAACCTAAATCCAGCGCGTCTGCCAATTCCGCCACTCGCGCGTGATGGTACGACCGTCCAAACTCTACCGGGCTTGACCGGCATCGCGAAGTTCCCTATGGGCGTTTCGTACCCACGAGTAACCCCACCTGCGATTATAACGATTGGGTCACGGGCAATGTGAGGGACCCTCAACTTTCCTTCGGGGGTGTAACCGGCCGGACCAGCGGCTTCAAACATGAGGGAGAGTCATGTTTCGGATTATTCTGGTACGTCCGTACCTGAATACTGAGTGGTAGCCGTAGGGGGCGGGGGGAAACGTGAGGATTCCCTCATGATTTTGTGCGATCCTCGGTTTCATCAGGTCCTCAGGGGCGAGGGACGCCTGCGCACGGAGGAGCGGCCCCCACGAGGGACCACCCGAGGGACGAGCCGCCACGAGAAGGAAGTCGAACGTCTTGACGATCAACGAGAGCACCGAGACCGGATCGAACGCCAAGATGGTTGGGGCAACTTCGGATACGGCGAGGAAGGCCTCGCTGCTGGACCGGTTGCGCGCGGGGGAGGCCTATGCGCTGGCCTTCGGCGGCCAGGGCGCGCGCTGGCTGCGCGAGCTGGAGGAGATCGGGCGCGACAGCGCGCTCGAACCGGAGCTGACGGCGCTGGTGAACGAGGCCGCGGCGACGCTGGAGCCGGTGGCCGAGCAGCTGCTGGTGGTGCGGCCGGTCGGCTTCGACCCGGTCGCGTGGATGCTCGAGGACGACCTCGCCGACCTGGAGGAAGGGGAGGTGTCGGCCGCGCCGCCGGAGCCGGTGCTGCGCTCGGCCGCGATCTCCATGCCGGGCGTGTTCCTGGCGCAGGTGGCGGCGCTGCGCGCGCTGCGGCTGCAGGGCCTCGACGCGGCCGAGCATGCGCCGGTCGCGATCGTCGGGCATTCGCAGGGCCTGCTGGCGGCGGAGTCCGCCGAGGCCCGCGGCGCCCGCGATGCGGAGCTGCTGGCGCTGGCACAGCTGATCGGCGCCGCGGCGACCCTGGTGGCGCGCCGGCGCGGGCTGATCCCGGTCGGCGAGAAGTCGCCGATGGTCGCGGTGTCGAACGTGGATCCGGAGCAGCTGCGGGACGTGGTCACCGCGGCCGCGCGGGGTGTCGACCCGGCCACGGCCGCGGTGGTGTCGATTCGCAACGGGCGCCGCCGAGTGGTGCTGTCGGGCACCGTGACTCAGCTGGATCGGGTGCGGCGGCGCTGCACGGAGATCCACGACGAGCAGACCCGCGACCGGGAGGCGAAGAAGCGCGGCGGCGCCGTGTTCGCGCCCGTATTCGAGGACGTCGACGTCGAGGTCGCGTTCCATCACCCGGCGCTCGCCGACACCGTGGATCTGGTGACCGCCTGGGCCAACCAGTGCGGGATCGACGCCGAGCTGGCCACCCGGCTCACCCGGGCCATCCTGGTCGACCCGGTCGACTGGGTGCAGACCGTCGACGACGTGGTTTCCGCCGGCGCACAGTGGATTCTGGACCTGGGTCCCGGCGATCTGCTGACCCGTCTCACCCAGGGCTCGCTGAAGGGCACCGGCGTCGGCGCGGTCCCGGCCGCGACCCGCGCGGGCCAGCGGAGCCTGTTCACGCCGGGCGCGGCGCCCGAGGTGGCCCCCGCCTGGTCGGAGTTCGCGCCGAAGCCGGTGCGTCTGCCCAACGGCCGCGTCGTGGTCGAGACGTCCTTCACCCGCCTCACCGGTCGCTCGCCCGTGCTGCTGGCGGGTATGACGCCGACCACGGTCGACGCCAAAATCGTTGCGGCCGCGGCGAATGCGGGCCACTGGGCGGAGCTGGCCGGCGGCGGTCAGGTGACCGAGCAGATCTTCGCCGACCGCGTCGCCGAGCTGCGGACACTGCTGCAGCCGGGCCGCGCGGTGCAGTTCAACTCGCTGTTCCTCGACCCGTACCTGTGGAAGCTGCAGCTGGGCGGCAAGCGGCTGGTGCAGCGCGCCCGCGCCGCCGGCGCCCCGTTCGACGGCGTGATCGTCACCGCGGGCATCCCGGAGCTCGAGGAGGCCGTGGCGCTGATCGAGGAGCTCGGCGAGGTCGGCATCACCCACGTCGCGTTCAAGCCCGGCACGGTCGCGCAGATCCGTGCGGTGCTGCGCATCGCCGACGCCGTGCCGGACTACCCGGTGATCATGCACATCGAGGGCGGCCGCGCCGGTGGCCACCACTCCTGGGAGGACCTCGACGACCTGCTGCTCGAGACCTACGCCGAGCTGCGCAACCGATCCAACGTGGTGGTCTGCGTCGGCGGCGGGATCGGCACCCCCGAGCGCTCCACCGAGTATCTGACCGGCGAATGGTCGGTGGCGTACGACTATCCGGCGATGCCGCTGGACGGCGTGCTCGTCGGCACGGCCGCCATGGCCACCCTGGAGGCCACCACGGCGCCCGAGGTGAAGCAGCTGCTGGTCGACACCCCCGGCACCCCGAACTGGGTCGGTGCGGGCACGGCCGCGGCCGGAATGGCCTCGGGGCGTAGCCAATTGGGTGCCGACATCCACGAGATCGACAACTCGGCCTCGCGCACGGGCCGCCTGCTCGACGAGGTCGCGGGCGATGCGGAGGCCGTCTCCGAGCGGCGCGCGGAGATCATCGAGGCGCTGGACCGCACGGCCAAGCCGTATTTCGGTGACGTCGCCACCATGACCTACCTGGAATGGCTGGAGCGCTACGTCGAGCTCGCGGTCGGGCTGGACCGTCGCAAGGACTTCGACTGCGGCACCGACCTCGGCGACGCCATCGCCGACGCGACCCGCTCGGTGTGGCTGGACATCACCTGGCGCGACCGGTTCGCGGAGATGATGCGCCGCACCGAATCCCGGCTGCATCCGGCCGACCGCGGCGAGATCCCGACGCTGTTCGCCGACGACGCCGCGTTCGAGCAGCCGGTGCGGGCGATCTGCGCGCTGAAGGAGCAGTACCCGGCCGCCGCGGGCACCGTGCTGCACCCGGCCGACGTTCCGTTCTTCGTCGCGCTGTGCAAGACGCCGGGCAAGCCGGTGAACTTCGTGCCGGTCGTCGACGCCGACGTGCGCCGCTGGTGGCGCTCGGATTCGCTGTGGCAGGCGCATGATTCGCGCTACGCGGCCGATCAGGTGTGCGTCATCCCGGGCACCGTGTCGGTCGCCGGCATCACCCGGGTGGACGAGCCGGTCGGCGAGCTGCTGGACCGGTTCGAGCAGGACACCGCCTACTCGCTGATGCGCGGCGGGGTCACGCCGCAGGCGGTGGACGGCCGACGTCGCGTCGAGGTGGCCGCGGGCGCGATCGACATCGTGCTCGCCGCAACGGATGTGCAGTGGTCCGGCCGCACCACGGTCAACCCGATCCACCGGCTCGGCGATCTGCACGAGTGGACCATGAACGGCAAGGGCGCCGTGCACCCGCCGACGGGCGCCACCCTGCGCGCCACCGAGGGCCCCGAAACCGACCACGCCTACGTGGAACTCGCGGTGCCGCTGCTGGGCAAGGACGCGGTGCGCATTCGCATCACGGTGCCCGCCTCCGTGTACAACGGCGGGGCGCCGGTGATCACGGAAGACGATGCCGAGGCCGCGATGTCGGCGCTGCTGGCCGTCGCGGCCGGACAGTCGCTCCCGGAGGTGCGGTCCGCCGACGGAACGCACGTCGCGCACGTGAATCTCGCCTGGACCCCGGATCTGATCGCCGATCACGCCGGTGTCACCGGCTCCGGGCTCCCCCCGACGTTGAGCACCATCGGCCGCACCGTGCCCGACGTGCTCGTGGGCGCCTGCTGGCCCGCCGTCTTCGCCGTCCTGGGCGCCACCCGCACCGAGGACGCCCGCAGCGTCATCGAGGGCATGCTGGATCTGG
This sequence comes from Nocardia mexicana NBRC 108244, assembly GCF_001613165.1. Taxonomy (GTDB): domain Bacteria; phylum Actinomycetota; class Actinomycetes; order Mycobacteriales; family Mycobacteriaceae; genus Nocardia; species Nocardia mexicana. The sequence continues at coordinate 69,824 of NZ_BDBV01000036.1, read as the reverse complement.
TCCACCTGGACCACCGGATCGAGCTGGTGAACGAATTGCCTTCCAACGCCGCGGTTCTCACGGTCCGCGCGGAATCGGCGTCGGTGCTCGACACCGATATGGGCCGCGTCGTCGAGGTGCGCGTCGAGGTCGGCGTCATGCGCGACCACGGCCTGGAGACCCCGACCGTGGCAAAGCTGGTGGAGCGCTTCGCCATTCGCGGCCGCAACGGTGACGGCGAACTGTCCGATCCGCCGCGGGCCGCGGGCACCGTCTCGGCCGAGGCCACCGATACCCCGCGTCGCCGCCGCCGCGACGTGCGCATGGTCGCCCCGCGCGCGATGGGCGCCTTCGCCGCGGTGTCGGGCGACCACAACCCGATTCACACCAGCGCCAACGCCGCCCGCCTGGCCGGTCTGGGCAGCCCGATCGTGCACGGCATGTGGCTGTCGGCGGCCGCGCAGCACGCGGTCTCGGCGGTCGATCCCGAATCCCCGGTGCCCGCACGGACGGTGACCGCGTGGACCACCCGGTTCCTCGGCATGGTGCGGCCCGGCGCGGAGATCGACGTGCGCGTCGAGCGGATCGCGGTCGACCAGGGCACCGAGCTGGTCGAGGTGTCCTGCCGGACCGGCGGTGATCTGGTGATGACCGCGACCGCGCGGCTCGCCCCGCCGAAGACCGTGTACGCCTTCCCCGGCCAGGGCATCCAGAGCAAGGGGATGGGCCTGGACGCGCGTTCGCGTTCCAAGGCCGCCAAGGACGTGTGGGATCGCGCGGACAAGCACACCCGCGAGGCGCTGGGCTTCTCCATCCTCGCCGTGGTCCGCGACAACCCGACCTATCTCAAGGCCCGCGGCGTCGAGTACCGGCACCCGCAGGGCGTGCTGCACCTGACCCAGTTCACGCAGGTCGCGATGGCGACCCTCGGTGTCGCCCAGGTGGCCGAGCTGCGCGAGGCCGGTGCGTTCGTCGAGGGCGCTATGCTGGCCGGGCATTCGGTCGGCGAGTACAACGCGCTCGCCGCCGTGGCCGGGGTGCTGCCGCTGGAGGCCGTGCTGGAGGTGGTGTTCCAGCGCGGTTCGGCGATGCACGAGCTGGTGCCCCGGGATGCCCAGGGCCGCAGCGACTATCGGATGGCCGCCATCCGGCCGTCGCAGATCGGGCTGCCCGACGCCGAGGTCATCGACTTCGTCGCCGAGGTGGGGGCTCGTGCCGACGAGTTCCTGGAGGTCGTCAACCTGAACCTGCGCGGCTCGCAGTACGCCATCGCGGGCACGGTCAAGGGCCTGGAGGAGCTGGAGGCCGAAATCGAGCGCCGCCGTGCGGAATTCGGCGGCAAGCGCGCGTTCGTGCTGGTGCCCGGCATCGACGTGCCGTTCCACTCGACCGTGCTGCGCAAGGGCGTGCCGGAGTTCCGGCACAAGCTCGAGGACCTGCTGCCGGAGGATCTGCATCCGGAAATCCTTGCCGGGCGCTACATTCCGAACCTGGTGCCGCGGCCGTTCTCGCTGGAGCGCGAGTTCATCGCCGAGATCGCCGATCTGGTGCCGTCGGAGCCGCTCACGCGGGTGCTGGCGGATTGGGACGACTGGTCGGCCCGCCCGAGCGAGCTGTGCCGGGTGGTGCTGATCGAGCTGCTGGCCTGGCAGTTCGCCAGTCCGGTGCGCTGGATCGAGACCCAGGATCTGCTGTTCACCGATCCCGCGCACGGCGGGCTGGCGGTGGAGCGGTTCGTAGAGATCGGCCTGGCCGCCACGCCGACCGTCGCCAATCTCGCCACCAACACGCTGAAGCTGCCGCAGTTCGCCACCGCCAAGGTGGAGGTGCTCAATATCGAGCGCGAGGCCGGTGTCGTGTACTCCACCGATACCGATCCGGCGCCGGTGGAGGAGCCGGAAGAGACCGTGGCCGAACAGGTTCCGGCTGCCGCCGCCGCGGCTCCGGCAGCGGCCCCCGCCCCCGCGGCGGCCCCGGCCGGTGGTCCGCGTCCCGACGACATCCCGTTCACCGCGGCCGACGCGACCCGCGTGCTGATCGCCCTGTGGACCAAGCTGCGCCTGGACCAGATCGGTCCGGTGGACACCATCGAGGGCCTCTGCGACGGCGTCTCCTCGCGGCGTAACCAGCTGCTGGTCGACCTCGGCTCGGAGCTGTCGCTGGGCGCCATCGACGGCGCCGCCGACGCGGACATGGGCGCGCTGTCGGCGACCGTGGAGCGGCTCGCCCGCACCTACAAGCCCTTCGGCTCGGTGCTGTCCGATGCCGTCGGCGATCATCTGCGCAAGGTGTTCGGCCCCTCCGGCAAGCGTCCCGCCGCGATCGCGGATCGGGTGAAGAAGGTGTGGGAGCTCGGCGACGGCTGGGCCCACCACGTCACCGCCGAGGTGTCGCTGGGCACCCGCGAGGGCGCCAGCGTGCGCGGCGGCGACCTGGGCGGCCTGGTGTCGGGCGCGCTCGGCGACGGCGCCGCGGTGGATGCCGCGATCGACGCCGCCGTGCAGTCGGTCGCCGCGCGGCGCGGGGTCAGCGTGGCGCTGCCCGCGGCCGGAGGCGGCGGCGGAGCCACCGTCGACGCGGCCGCGCTCGGCGAGTTCACCGAGCAGATCACCGGCCGGGACGGCGTGCTGGCCACCGCGGCCCGGGTCGTGCTGGAGCAGCTGGGCCTGGACGAGCAGGTGTCGGCGCCCGAGGCCAGCGACGAGTCGCTGGTGGATCTGGTGTCGGCCGAACTCGGTTCGGACTGGCCGCGTCTGGTCGCCCCGGCGTTCGACGGCCGCAAGGCGGTGCTGATCGACGACCGCTGGGCCACCGCCCGCGAGGATCTGGCGCGGCTGTGGCTGGGTGCGGACGCCGAGTCCGCCGACCTGCCCGTGGACGGCTATCTGGGTTCCGGTGCGGCCGTTGCGGCACAGGCGAACTGGTGGCGGCAGCGCGCGATGGCCGAGGCCCGCTCGGTGCTCGCCGGTGTGTACGAGCGGATCGCCGAGGCGGCCCTGGACACCGAGGAGGCCGGTGGCTGGTCCTCCGATATCGCCGTGATCACCGGTGCCAGCAAGGGTTCCATCGCGGCCGCGGCCGCCGGGCGCCTGCTGGGCGGCGGCGCGACCGTCATCGTCACCACGTCCCGGCTCGACGACGACCGGCTCGGCTTCTACAAGAAGCTGTACCGCGAGAACGCCCGCCACGGCGCCGCGCTCTGGGTTGTCCCCGCCAATATGGCCTCCTACTCCGACGTCGACGCGCTGATCGAGTGGGTCGGCAATGAGCAGAGCGACAATGCCGGTGGCGCAAAGGTTCTCGTCAAGCCGGCGATGACCCCGACGCTGCTGCTGCCGTTCGCGGCGCCGCGCGTCGCGGGCGATCTGACCGATGCCGGTGCCCGCGCCGAGATGGAGATGCGGGTGCTGCTGTGGTCGGTGGAGCGCCTCATCGGCGGGCTGTCGAAGCTCGGCGCCGATCACGACGTCGACGCGAAACTGCATGTGGTGCTGCCGGGTTCGCCCAACCGCGGCATCTTCGGCGGGGACGGCGCCTACGGCGAATCCAAGGCCGCGCTGGATGCGGTGATCGCCAAGTGGCGCGTGGAGAAGTCGTGGTCGCAGCGGGTCACGCTGGTGCACGCGCTGATCGGCTGGGTGCGCGGCACCGGACTGATGGGCCACAACGATCCGCTGGTCGCGGCCGTCGAGAAGGCCGGGGTGCACACCTGGTCCACGCCGGAGATCGCCGACGAGCTGCTCAAGTGGTGCACCAGCCGGGCTCGCGTGGTCACCGCGTCCGGACCGCAGCAGATCGACCTGACCGGCGGCCTGGCCCGCGCCAAGCTGGACCTGCCCGCGCTCGCCAAGGAGGCGGAGGCCCTTGAATCCGAGGCCGCCGCAGGCGAATCCGAGGATGACATTGCCACGATCGCGGCCCTCCCGGCCCCGCCGACGCTGACCTCGGCGCTGCCGGTGCCCGAATGGGGCGCCGTCACAACCGATCTCGCCGATATGGTGGTGATCGTCGGCGCCGGGGAGCTCGGTCCCTACGGCTCGGCGCGCACCCGCTTCGAGATGGAGGTCGCGGACGAGCTGTCGGCGGCGGGCGTGCTCGAACTGGCGTGGACCACCGGCCTGGTCACCTGGGAGAACGATCCCAAGCCCGGCTGGTACGACGCCGAATCCGGTGACTACGTCGACGAATCCGAGCTGGCCGAGCGCTACCACGACGCGGTCGTGGAACGCTGCGGCGTGCGCCGCTACGGCGACGACGGCGCCATGGTCGACAACGCCGCGCCGCTGCTGACGTCGGTGTTCCTGGACAAGGACCTGTCGTTCGCGGTCACCAGCGAGGCCGAGGCCCGCGCCTTCCACGCCGCCGATCCGGAGCACACGGTGATCACGCCGGTCGCCGACTCGGGTGACTGGCAGGTGACGCGCAAGGCGGGCACCGAGATTCGGGTGCCGCGCAAGGCGAAGCTGTCGCGCACCGTGGGCGGCCAGATCCCCGCGGGCTGGGATCCCACCAAGTGGGGCATCTCCCCGGACATGGCGAGCTCGGTGGACCGGGTCGCGCTGTGGAACATCGTCTGCACCGTCGACGCGTTCCTGTCCTCGGGCTTCAGCCCGGCCGAGCTGATGAGCTGGGTGCACCCCTCGCTGGTGACCAACACCCAGGGCACCGGCATGGGCGGCATGTCGTCGATGCGGTCGCTGTACATCGACAACCTGCTCGGCGAGCCGCGCGCCAACGACATCCTGCAGGAGGCGCTGCCGAATGTCGCTCTGGCACATGTGGTTCAGTCCTACGTCGGCAGCTACGGCGGGATGATCCACCCGGTCGCGGCGTGCGCGACCGCGGCGGTATCGGTCGAGGAGGGCGTGGACAAGATCCGGCTCGGCAAGGCCGACGTCGTGGTCGCCGGCGGCTACGACGACCTCGGTATCGAGGGCATCGTCGGCTTCGGTGACATGTCGGCCACCGCGGACTCGGCGGCGATGAGCGCCAAGGGCATCAGCGACCGGTACTTCTCCCGCGCCAACGATCGCCGCCGCGGCGGATTCGTCGAATCGCAGGGTGGCGGAACGGTTCTGCTGGCGCGCGGTGACGTCGCGGTGGAGATGGGCCTGCCGGTCCTGGGTGTTCTCGCCTACGCGCAGTCGTTCGCCGACGGGGTGCACACCTCGATCCCGGCGCCGGGCCTGGGCGCGCTGGGCGCCGGTCGCGGCGGTCAGGAGTCCCGCCTGGCGGCCGCGCTGCGGAAGCTGGGTGTCTCGGCGGACGAGGTCAGTGTGGTGTCCAAGCACGACACCTCCACGGCCGCAAACGATCCCAACGAGTCCGAGCTGCACGAGCGGCTGGCAGGCGCGCTGGGCCGCACGGACGGCGCCCCGCTGTTCGTGATCTCGCAGAAGTCGCTGACCGGGCACGCGAAGGGCGGTGCGGCGGCATTCCAGCTGATCGGCCTGTGCCAGGTGCTCGAGCAGGGCGTGATCCCGCCGAACCGCAGCCTCGACTGTGTCGACGACAAGATGCAGGACTACCCGCACCTGGTGTGGGCGCGCGAGCCGCTGCGGTTCGGAGATCGGTTCGCGCTCAAGGCCGGTCTGGTCACCTCGCTCGGATTCGGGCATGTGTCAGGGCTTTTGGCGGTCGTGCATCCGCAGGCGTTCATCGAGGCCATCGACCCGCAGCGGCGCGAGGAGTACCAGCGCCGCGCCGAGCAGCGGCAGCTCGACGGGCGGCAGCGGTTCGTGGAGGCCATGTGCGGCGGCGCCCCGCTGTACGAGCGGCCCGCCGACCGCCGCCTGGGCTCGGATGGCACCCCCGCCAAGCAGATTCGGCAGCTGGAGGCCGACGTGCTGCTGTCGCCGAACGCCCGGCTGACAGCGGACGGCACCTACGCCGCCGACGCCGGGCCCGCCTGCCGATAGTCGGGCCCCGCACGTAACCCGGCGCCGACCGGGCCCCGACCATCGTCTCGGCGGTGGTCGGGGCCCGTGCGTCTGTTTCCCCGGGAAGCCCTGTGCTGCGCTGGTATGTTGCAGCCGAGCCGGTGACCGCTGTCACGAAGGGTGGTTACCGGCTCGGATTCGCTGGACGGACCGCGGCGGCCATCGCCGCCGTGGCCCACTGACGGTTGAGGAGCTGCAGACACTGTGACCATCCTGGGGATCGGCCTGGACCTGGTGACCATTTCCGAATTCGCGGAGCAGCTGAAGCGGGCCGGAACCACCATGCTCCGGGAGAGTTTCACCGCGGGGGAGCGGCGCTACTGCGAGAGCAAGGGCACCGATCCGGCGCGCAGCTACGCGGCGCGCTGGGCGGCCAAGGAGGCGGTGATCAAGGCCTGGGCGTCCTCCAGGTTCGCGCGCAGTCCCCAGGTCGGTGACAACCCGTACCCGCTGATCGAGGTGGCCAACGACGCCTGGGGCCGCCCGAGCATCAAGCTGCACGGCCTGGCCGCCGAATTCCTCCCCCGCGTCCGCGTGCACCTGTCCCTCACGCACGACGGCGATACGGCCGCCGCCATGGTGGTCCTGGAAGACCCGGGCGAGCTAGCCGACCTGATCGAGTCCCGCGAGCGTTAGTCGCTCAGCCGGGGTCCCGCTGCCCGCCCGACCGTGATTCCTTCTCCGCGACCAGCAGATACGCGACCATGAGCCGCTTGAGCTCCGTGACGGCGGCGTCGTGGCTGAGCCCGTCCTGCACGGAGAAGTTCATCATCGAATACACCATGTGCACCAGCACCTGCGCCATCATGGATCGGCGGACGCGCGGCGTGCGGGGCATCAGCGGCCGCAGCATCTGCTGGACGACCTCGGCGAACTCCTTCTCGTGGATGACGCCGGTGGCCCGCGTGGAGGGCGTGGACTGCATGGCCAGCCAGACCTCGCGCCGCGACGGGTCGGTCATCCACAGGTCGGCCAGGTGGTCGACGAACTTGTTCATGTGCCGCAGCCAGTCCATCGACGGGATCTCGCCGTGGAAATCGGCCAGCTCCCGCGATACCGCCACCAGATCCTGGCGATTGAGCTCGCACACGATGACGTATTTGTTGGCGAAGAACTGATACAGCGTGCCGATCGGCACCTCCGCGCGGCCCGCGACCTCCTCGCAGGTGAACGATTCGAAACCGACCTCGACCAGCAGCTCCCTGGATGCCTGCAGCAGGGCGTCGAACTTGCGCTTGCTGCGCTCCTGGGTCGGGCGCCGTCGCGGCATCAACTCCTGCGGGTCGTCCTGCAACTCCAGTGCGGGGTCGGGACGACGGTTCGACCTCGATGCCGTACGCGCTTCCACCACCTCCCCAGGCTAGCGGTAGCGACACGCGGATGACACGCGGCGGCGCCGTTCGTGCTCGGTTTGGTCGTCACTCATAACCCATCCACGCCCGATGTGGTGACGAACACATAACCAAGTATGGCGTACCTCGATATGTCGGAAGGCTGATCAGTGGTAGCTCGATCTGTGGTGACATTCGGCGTTTCCACCGAGCGCGGCGCCGTCCAGGCGGTGGCGCTCCTCGCCGGTACGGACAACCTGCCCGAGCGGATACTGCACCATCGGACGCAGCAGATTCGCGGCGACGGCAAGCAGGACCTGGCCCGCGCGGTCGAAACCGCCCTGGACGATCTCGCGGCCGAGATCGGCGCGGACTACGAGGACGCCGGGGCGGCGGTGACCTACCGCGACGCGGCCGAACGCCGCGCGATCGTCACGGGGCTGGCGTCCGGGCCGTGGCGCACGGCGTCGCTGGTCTCCGCGAAATCCGCGCATCTGGCCCTGGCCCGGGCGATGACCTGGGTGGCCGAGTTCGACAATCTGGTGGTCTGCGACGTGGTGCCCGGCTACCAGGGCTTCTCGCTGATCTCTCCCGACCGCGATCGGGTGGTGGCCGGATTTACCACGGCGGGCGGCACGATCTCGAAGGAAACGATGCGCCCGGCGGTCACGGCCGCGTGGGACCAGTTCGACGCGGCCGGGGTCCGCCCGGACGCGGTGGTGCTGATCGGTTCCGCGGCGGGCGACACCGCGGTCTCGTCGGCGCTGGGCACCGGATTCGGCGCCTCCATCGTTCCGTGCAAGGTGGCCGCGGCGGGGTCGGCGATCGGCGCCGCCCTCGTGGTGCAGCCGGAGGCGACGGAGGGTGCCGAGCCGGGGCGGGCACGGCGGACCCGCGGCACGACCGCGGTATTCGCCGCGGCGAGCGTGCTGGCCGGCGGGCTGGTCGTCGGCGGCGTCTACCAGGTGGCGGGCAAGTCGCGCACGGACTCCGCGACGACACTGACCAATGCGCGCATCGCGGCCGACACCCAGCGGACATACCCGGTCCGGGATCCTGCGGTGCGCCCGGTCCCGGCGGCCGAGGAAGAGCCGGGCGGGATTCAGTCGGGCAGGGGACAGTCGGGCGAGGTGGCGGTGGACCCGGGTGCCGCGCCCGGTGAGGCTGCCACCGATGTGGTTACCGTCGATCCCTCGACCGTCAGCTGGGGGCATTCGGATCCCGAGCGGCTCGGGGTGCGCGACTTCGATTCCGCCCCCGCCGATTCCGAGACCTCACAGCCGCTGGTGCGGCATTCCGATCCGGAGTCGGCGCCCGCCGCCCAGTCGTCGGTGATCCCGGCGCCCACCGTGCCCGTGGGGGCGCCGAACGGGTCGCTGCTGTTCCCGGGCGAGGCGGCGCCGCCGGCGGTCGGCACGGCCGAGTTCGGCCAGTGGTGGGAGAACCACTGGCGAATGATGGTGCAGTGGGCGGCGCAGATGGTGCCGCGCGCCTGACGCGCACGACGTCATTCCGGCGAACGCCGGAACCCGGGGCCCGGCAGCGTTTTTCGCAGCCGGGCCCCGGCGTTCGCCGGGGATGACAGGGAGGGGGGACTCGCTAGACCGACAGGTCGCGGCGCAGCTTGGCTACGTGGCCGGTGGCGCGCACGTTGTACTGGGCCACCTCGATCTTGCCCTGCTCGTCGACCAGGAAGGTGGAGCGGATCACGCCGGTGATCTTCTTGCCGTACATCGTCTTCTCGCCGTAGGCGCCCCAGGCGGTGAGGACCTCGCGGTCGGGATCCGACAGCAGCGGGAAGGTGAGCTTCTCGTTGTCGCGGAACTTGGCCAGCTTCGCGGGGTTATCGGGGGAGATGCCGACGACGTCGAGCCCGGCGCCGTTGAGCTCGGCCAGGTTGTCGCGGAAGTCGCAGGCTTCCTTGGTGCACCCCGGCGTGCTGGCGGCCGGGTAGAAGTACACGATCACCTTCCGGCCGCGGTAGTCGGCGAGGGACACCTCCTTGCCGTCGGCATCGGGAAGTGTGAACTCCGGCGCCGTATCGCCGGGACTGAGTCGATTCTCGGTCATTCCAAGCACGGTAACCGACGGCGGTGACATCGGCGATCACCACCGGGCGGCGGATAGACTCGACCACTAGCGACGCACGCCGACCGACGACAGAAACTTCAGGAGATAAACGTGGCGAAGGATACCGAGGGCATCGAGCGGGAGATCGAAGCCGCGCGCAATCGGCTCGCGAACACACTCGACGAACTCGCGGTACGGGCCGATCCGCAGCGGATCGCCGACAACACCAAGCACGCGGTGGTCGCGAAGATCAACGAGCCGAAGGTGAAGTACAGCCTGATCGGCGGCGGCGTGCTGATCCTGCTGCTGGTGCTGCTGCGGATCTTCCGCCGCTGAGCGTGAATACAGAACACCCGGTGTGGCGTTGTGCCGCACCGGGTGTCGCTGTTTTCGGACCGATCAGACGGTCGGGCAGGCCATTCCGGTGCCGTCGGGGTCCAGGTGGGGGGAGTAGCCCGGCTCGCCGCGGAACAGCGGCGCACGACCGGCGGCCCGGGCGTCGTCGCAGTTCTTGAACGTGCCGCCGGCCGAACCGGTCTGAGCGAGACCGGCCGAGCCGGTGGCTCCGATGGCATCGTCGATGCCCGAGGAGCCGGTACCGGCCGAGCCGGAGGGGACGAAATCCGCGTGAGCCGGTGCGGAGAGGGTGATCGGGGCTGCGAGGGTGATCAGTCCCGCGCCGGCGGTCACGATTAGCCTGCGAACGTTCATGTATTCCTCGATGTCTACTGGGTTGACTACGACGGGTCCGGCCGCACTCCCCGCGGTGGCAGGGCCGGGCGCGCCGAGTCTACTGTCTTGATGCCCGGCCCGGTTGTCAACTGGGCGGCCGAGAGCCGCGCACGCGTCCCTACTCGCCCAGGCGTTTCCCGGACAGGTGCTCGGCGGGGATGCGGCCCATTCGCCCGGCGTTGAAATCCTCGATGGCCTCGATGATTTCGTGCCGGGAGTTCATCACGAACGGTCCGTACTGCACGACGGGCTCGCGGATCGGCTCGCCGCCGAGCAGCAGCACCTCCATATCACCGGAGGGCGTGTGCTGGTGGTCGTCGGCGGTCACGGTGACCGCGTCGCCCGGACCGAACACCGCGAGCTGACCCTCGCCCAGCGGGCGGCCCTCCGCGCCGGCGGTGCCGCTGCCCGAGAGTACGTAGGCCATGGCCGAGAACCGTTGCGGCCACGGGCTTTCCAGACGTCCGCCGGGGCTGATCGAGGCGTGGGCGTAGGCGATCGGGGTGTAGGTCGATCCCGGACCGGCGAATCCGCCGATCTCCCCGGCGATGATGCGCAGCAGCGCACCGCCGTCGTGCGAACTCACCAGCGTCAGCTCACTCGCCCGCAGATCCTGGTAGCGCGGCGGCGCCAACTTCTGCGCCCGCGGCAGGTTCACCCACAGCTGGATGCCGTGGAACAGCCCGCCGGAGATCACCAGGTCCTCGGCCGGTAGTTCGTCGTGCAGGATGCCGGATCCGGCCGTCATCCACTGCGTGTCGCCTTCGCTGATGACGCCGCCGCCGTCGTTGGAGTCGTGGTGGACCATGGTGCCGTCGAGCATGTAGGTGACGGTCTCGAAGCCGCGGTGCGGATGCCACGGCGCGCCCTTGGCCTCGTACGGCTCGTAGGCCACCGGGCCCATCTGATCGAGCAGGATGAACGGATCGGCGGAGCGCAGGTCCACGCTCGGGAACGGGCGGCGCACCTCGAACCCCGCGCCCTCACGCTGGGCGTGGGCGGTGCTGACGGAGCGGACCGGCCGCTGCCGCGCGGTGTCGTCGGGGCGGGACAGCCGCGGCAGAACCAGGATGTTGTCGACGGTGACGGCGGGCATCGGAGCCTCCTCGGATGGTTGGTGTCCATGTCAACCAAATCCCGGCTAGGATCATTCCCATGGTGCGATGGCTCGGCGAACGGGAGCAGGCGACCTGGTCGGCCTACATCCGGATGCGGCAGCGGCTGGACGCGGCGATGGCCGCCGGGCTGGCGCGGGACGGGCTGTCGATGTCCGATTACGAGATCCTGGTGGCGCTGTCGGCGGCGCCGGACGGCTGCCTGCGGGCCAAGGAACTGGCCGCGGAGATCTGCTGGGACAAGAGCAGGCTCTCGAAGCATCTGGGACGCATGGACAAGCGTGGGCTGGTCGCCCGCACCCCCGCCGCCGAAGATGCGCGCGGAATCCTGGTGCGCCTGACCGCCTCCGGGCGCCGGGCGCTGGAACAGGCCGCCCCCAACCACGTGGAGCTGGTACGCCGCCTGTTCGTCGACGAGCTGACGGAGGATGAGGCGAAGGCGGTGCGCTCGTTGGCGGACAAGGTGATTGCCGAGGCCGAGCGGACTACGGACATCGGCCTGGGCTGACCGCCCGCTCGTCATTCCGGCATGCTTTTGGCCGGAATCCATCGGTGCATGCGTGGATCCCGGCCAAAAGCATGCCGGGAAATGAGGGTGGAGCAGGCCGGGAAATGAGGGTGGAGCAGGTCGGGATGACGCTGTGGTTTCCTATTCCACCGCGCCCGAGCCCTTTTCGAACTGTGCCCGCTTCCAATCGCCGAAGGGCTCGTCGCGCTCCCGTACCGCCTCGCGGAAACCGGCGGTGGCGGAACGCAGTTGGAACGCGTAGCCCTCGCGGGTGTGCCGCGAGACGCCGTCGAACACCGTGCTGACCATGCCCGAATTCGCCACGCCCTGCGCCAGCAGGGAGCTGTTGAGCGCCAGCTTCGCCATGATCAGCTGGTTGATCGGGACCTGCGAAATGCGGTGCAGCAGTTCCTCGGTGCGCTCGTCGAGCTCCTCGGCGGCGCAGGATTCGACGGCGAGGCCCCACTCCACCGCCTGCCTGCCGGTGAGGCAGTCGCCGGTGAACAACAGGCGCTTGGCGCGCTGGTCGCCGAGCCGGTGCGCCCACATGCCCGCGGCGGGAATGCCCCACACCCGCGTGGGCGGATAGCCGATCTTGGTGTCGTCGGCGCAGATGATCTGGTCGGCGAACAGCGCGATATCGGTGCCACCGGCGATCGCGAAGCCGTGCAGCTTCGCCACCGTCGGCTTGTTCGCGTGCAGCAGGCTGGAGAAGCCGCGGTTGAACCGGCTCATCATCTGATAGTCGACCATGGGATCCCAAGTGGCCCAGGGGTTGTGATTGGCGGCCTGGACCGCCGGGTCGAGCACGGTGCCCTCGGTGGGCTGCGCCGACGCCGCGGGGCTGAACCCACCCTCGGCGAAGATCGACAGGTCGTAGCCGCCGCAGAAGCCCTTACCGCGCCCGGACACCACCATGACGTGCACCCGCGGATCCAGATCCGCGCGCTCGACGGCATGCGCCAGTTCGACCGGGGTGTCCGCGGTGATCGCGTTGCCGCGCTCGGGCCGGTCGAAGGTGATCCGCGCGATGCGCCCGGTCACCTCGTAAGTCAGTGTGCGATAGGCGATGTCGGCGTCGGGGGCGGGACGTCCGGCGAACGGTGAATCGTCGCCGGCGGTCGCGTCCTCGCGCCACGCCGCCGGGCGGGTGCCGGAATGGTGCTCGTAATCGGGGGCCACATCAAGAAGTGAACCCCTATTCATTTCTTGCTGTCAAGAGCCCCCGGTCCACGGCCTGACCGGAGGCTTCACCCAGAGGATCTTCTCGTCGAGGTGATCGCGGCGGGCCGCCGGATGATTCGGGTTGCGCGCGGCCCAGCCGTCCTTCTCGTCGAGCAGTTGCCCGACCAGTGCCCAGGTCTCGTCGGTGCTCGGCGGGTTGGTATCCGCGGCGCGGGCGAGCTTGCGTCTGGTGGATGCGGGCAGGGCCAGCAGTTCGGAGCCGGTGATGCCACGTTGCCAGACGTAGGCGGCCAGGCGCCGGGCCTTCTCGGCGCGGCCCTTCGAGGCGTGGTCGGTATGTGCGTAATCGGTCATGGGGGACTCGGTATCGCGCGGGGGTGGCGTCGAGCGTAGCGGTTCAGCGTGCCGCGGGCCGCACCCTGCCGTGCGTCACCATACCGGCCAGAGCGTCGCGCAGATCGCCTGCCTGCCGCTCGCCGAGGTCGGCCACCCAGCGCGCGGTGAACTCGGCCGCCGCGGCCTCGGTGGCGCGGGTGGCGGCCCGGCCGCGGTCGGTGAGGGTGATCAGCCGGGCGCGGGCGTCGTGCGGATGCGGATTCCGTTGCGCGTAGCCCCGATTCACCAGATCGTCCACCAGCTGGCTCGCGGCCTGCTTGGTGACGCCCAGGTGTGCGGCGATCTCGCCGACCGTGGCGCCCGCGGACGCCATGCGCGCGAAGGCGAGGCCGTGGGTGGGCCGCACATCGGCGAACCCCGCCGCCGCGACCCCGGCCCGCAGGGCGTCGGTGACGTCCGCGGCGGCCGCCAGCAGCAGCATCGGCAGGTCCGGGGTCGGAGCGGGGGTGCGGGGCGGCATGGATGCATCTTGGCATCCAGGGGGTCACCGAGGGCCGATAACCGGGCGGCTCAGGCGATTCCGCCGCGAACGAAGGCGGTGAGTTCGTCGCAGATGTCATCGATGGTGAGGGTGCGCTCCGCGTCCCGGTCACCGCGGGCGAGCTCCTGTGCCAGCGAGTTCACCGCCCCGATGACCGCGATGGCGAACAGGCTGTAGTCGCGCGGCCGGGCGGCGCCGCGCAGCACCGCCCGCTCGGCCTCGCTCTGCAGCAGGGCGCCCATCCGCGTGCGCCATCCCTCCCGCCACCGCTCGACGGCATCGCTGACGCCGACCACCTCGATGTAGCAGACCCGCGCGGACTGCGGCGTCCGGCAGGTCACCGCGAGGTAGGCACGGAAGCCGCGCGCGATCCGCTCGGCGATGGGGAGTTCCGCGGTCTCGCCGAGACTGGCCAGCGCGGCGCCGGCCGCCTGTCCGGTGATGTGATCGGCGAGGGCGACCAGCAGGCTTTCCTGGCTGCCCATCTCCTCGTAGAAACTACGCGTGGAAATGCTTGCCGCAGAACATAATTGCTCGATACTCGTGGCTGTGAATCCCTGATTTCCGTACAGTTCGAGCGCTGCCTGCAGCAATCGCGCCCGCCGTTGCCCGGCTCGCTCCTCGGCGGTGCGACCGCCGTAGTGGCGCCTGGCCCTGGCGCTGTCCTTCGTAGCCACTGGCGCGAGGTTAATCGAGCGCCGAAGACCGGGTCAAACTGTGATGCACACCACCTATGGCGCCAGGTTGTCCGACATCACGCCCGGGCGACGACGAGCGAGCGCCACCTCTGGGCTATGGTGGTGGGCGGTGAGTAGCGATCTTGCTAACTCTGCTCCGTCGTGGATGTCTTCGTCTCGCGTCGGCCACCCAGCGGTCAACACCCCGCGGGCGAGAGCCCCGCACGCCGCTGCGGTTCAACCCTGATGCTCGAAAGGCACCCTGACCTCTCATGACGACTCGTTCATCGAGCCCTGCCACGTCCTTCGCCGCCCTCGGCGTGCGCAAGCGCCTGGCCGACACCCTGACGGCGAACGGCATCACCGCGCCGTTCCCCATCCAGGCCGCCACCCTGCCCGACACCCTCGCGGGCCGCGATGTGCTCGCCCGCGGCAAGACCGGCAGCGGTAAGACGCTGGCCTTCTCCATCCCCATGGTCGACCGGCTATCCGAGGGCGGTCGCAGCCGCCCGGGCCGTCCGGTCGGCCTGATCCTCGCCCCCACGCGCGAACTCGCGACGCAGATCGCCGCCACCCTCGAACCGCTGGCGGCTGCCGCATCGCTGCAGGTCACGACGATTTTCGGTGGCGTTCCGCAGAACCGTCAGGCGCGGGCGCTGAAGGCGGGCGCCGATATCGTGGTCGCCTGCCCCGGTCGCCTGGAAGACCTGATGAAGCAGGGGCTCGTCACGCTGGACTCCGTGCGGATCACCGTGCTCGACGAGGCGGATCACATGGCGGACCTAGGTTTCCTCCCCGGCGTGACCCGGATCCTCGCCGCGACCCCGACGGACGGGCAGCGGCTGCTGTTCTCCGCGACCCTCGACAACGGCGTGAACAAGCTGGTCCAGCGATTCCTGCGGAATCCGTTGTCGCACAGCGTCGATGAGGCGACCTCTCCGGTCCCGGCCATGACCCACCACGTATTCGAGATCGGGCAAGCCGACGCCAAACGCGACCTCGTGCACACCCTGGCGTCCGGCACCGGCCGCCGAATCCTGTTCATGCGCACCAAACATCACGCGCGCCGGCTCGCCAAGCAGCTGACCACGGCGGGGATTCCGGCGATCGATCTGCACGGCAATCTGTCGCAGGCGGCCCGCGATCGCAACCTGGCCGCCTTCACCGACGGCACCGCCCGGGTCCTCGTCGCCACCGATATCGCCGCCCGCGGCGTGCACGTCGACGACGTGGAGCTCGTGGTCCATGTCGATCCGCCCGCCGAGCACAAGGCCTACCTGCACCGCTCGGGCCGCACGGCCCGCGCGGGCAGCGCGGGGGACGTGGTCACCGTGGTGCTGCCCGATCAGCGCAAGGACGTGGCCGCGCTGCTGCGCAAGGCCGGTCTCGACGTCACCCCGCAGCGCGTGACGGCGCAGTCGGCGTCGGTGACGGCGCTGGTCGGTGCCATCGCGCCGCTCGTCGCGCCCCGAACCCCTTCCGCCGCACCGAAGTCCGAGCCGAGGAAGCAGCCCGCCAAACAGGGCGGCGGGCAGGGGACGCCCGGCCGCAGGGCGCGCGGTACCGGCCGTCCGCAGGGTGCGTCGAGCCCGCGGGTGAAGCAGGCGGACGCGAGCCGGGGCGACCAGCGCGGCGGCAAGCGCGGCGCGGGGGATGCCACCGAGCAGACCCGCGGCAGCCGCCGGGCGGCGAACCGGCAGCACGCCCCGGGCGGTGCGAACGGTCGCACCGCGAACCGCGGCGACCAGCGCGCTCACAACACGAGTTCCGGCGGCAGCCGCTCGCATGCCGGATCGGGTCGCGGACAAGCCGCGCGCTCGCGGAGGGCCGACGCGCCCTCCCGCTCCGGCCGCCGCTGATTCGCTACAGCCGTGACTCGGCAACAGCCGCCCGGCATTCCGGAGCCGGGCGGCTGTTGCCGGATATCGACCGGTGCGATCGGGCCCTTTTCCGGTCGCCGGATCCAGGTCTATCGACCGACTTTTTTCGAAATTTGTGGGTACCTCTCGGAGCGAAAGAAATAGTGTCCGCATATCACTTCTGTTCGGAATTGTTCGAAGTAAGGTAGCCATCGGATAGCTACCCAGGTCTGAAATCGACCACCCGCTCGCACCACTCGTTTGCCGGGAGGAGCAGCAAATGACGACAGCTTCGACGCAGCGCAGTACCGCGAGGGCCGCCGCGGGCCCGGTTCGCGACGTTGTCATCGAACAGCGCGGCATACCCGCCGAACCCGATCCGCTCATGGCGGCGTCGGTGGCGCTCGCCGAGGCGGCGGTCGAGGCGAGGCGCGCCTCGGCGACGATCACTGCCGGACTGGCGAGCCTGTGGTCGCCCTCGTCGCTCGCCGACCCGCTCGCCGCGGGCCGCGGCGTACTCGGCACAGTAAAGGCCCTGACCGTGGGTAACCTGGGCTATTCGCCGTGCGGCGGTGTGGTCGGCGGGGCATTGCGGGCGATGGAGGTGCTGGGTCGGCGCCGTCCGCTCAGCGTGGGTCTGGCGGTCGATTCGTTCCGGGTCCGGCTGCAGGCCGCCACCGCGCAGAATCCGGATCTCGGCGCCCCGGATGTGCAGAATCTGATCTCGTCGATCACCGCCGCCAATCCGGTGGGGACGGCGCTGGCCCTGCGTTCCATGGTCGGGCGGCTCGGCATTACCCGGGCGTTGACCGTGCTGGCGCCGGTATCGATCGAACTGTTCGCCATGGGCGGTTTGCTGGACGCCAATCCATGGAACGACGACGTTGCGTGGGTGGTTCTGATGGGCGGCACACCGCGCGCGGATCCGGTGGTCGGATTGCCGGTGAAGGTGCTGGCGATGGTCAACAGGGGACAGGGCCGGGCGTACCGGGTGGAACCCGATCGCATTCTGCGCGTGGCGATGCAGCGAAATCAGGGAAACGACATCGTCGACTACGTCAACAACATCGCCGCCATGGGAAATCACGGGCTGGTGCTGTTACGGCGAATCCGGTGCCGCGACAATGTTGTCCGCCATGTCGTGCTGCTGCCGGGGACGTCGTTCGCGCGGTTGTCCAATGCCACGCCGCAGGATGTCGTCGGCTGTTTCGACAACCTGGTGCACACCGACACCACCTACACCCGCGCCGTGGGCAAACTGCTGGCCGACGCCGCGGTCCCGGAGGGTTCGGAGGCCATGCTCATCGGGCACAGCCTCGGCGGGATCGCCGCGGTCAATCTCGCCTGCGATCCGGTGCTGGCCTCGATGTACCGGCTGTCCCACGTGGTGACGGTCGGTTCCCCGATCGACAACAAGCGCACCGCCGACCCGGCGACGAAGGTGATCAGCCTGGTCAACGAGTACGACGTGTTCCCCTGCATGGACGGCCGCGGCCCGGCCTGCCCGGTGGAGGTCCCCACCGGCTGGTCCGAATTCACCTGGCGCGACGAGACATACGACTTTCCGCTCAGCCACGCGCCGCAGACCTACTCGGCCACCCTGCGCAGCATCGTTCCCGAGATCCGTGAAGAGACCAACGCCCTGATCTCGCCGTACGACGGCGACGTCGTGGCCGACTGGACGTACGCGGTGCGCGACAAGTAGGCGCTGCCCGGTAGATCCCCGATACCCGCTCCGCGAAGGAGACTGCGATGCCTGATCCGCTGGGGGACTCCAACTCCCGACGTTTGCACGTTGTCGATGCCGACTCCGCCGACGCGCCGGAGCCGCGCACCCCGCCGCCCGCGTCACCGCGGGAGACGGCGGCGTTCCACGCCCTGACCGCGGGGCCTCGCCTGCCGCGGCCACCGCTGGGCCCGCTGGCCGCTCTCGCGCCGAGCACCCCGCGGCTCGCCCGCGCCTTTCTGAAACGTGTCGGTGCCGCTCACGACGGGGCGCCGGTCCGAATCCCCACTCCCGCAGGGCCGGTCGTGCTGCCGTGCACGATCGACGACGCCGACGAGCTGGCCCGCGCGGTGCTGGACGGCGAACCCGGCTCGCTGAAGATGGCCGTATCCGCCGACGGCCGCCGTCAGGTCCGGCACTCCTGCCCGCCGCACGGGTGGGACTGGACGCCCGCGCGCGACCACCTCCGGGCGCTGGCGGCGGCGGAGGCCGAACGGCTGCTGCGGCAGCGGCGGTTCGACGACAGGCTGCCCTGGGACATCGTGCTCGCCGGGTGGGATCGGCTGTGCCGTCGCATCGTTCTCGGCGACGCGGCGGCCGACGACGCCTTGCTGCACAGGGACATTCGGGCCCGCTACCAGGCGCCGCTCACGGCGCTGGGGCAGGCCGAGCAGACATTGAACCAGCGGATCGAACCCTATCTGCGCGCACCCGAGGCCGGGACGCTGGCGGCCGTGGTCGACGCCTCCGCGGCGGCCCAGGTGTCGGCGCATATGCTGCTGACGCTGACCAGGTCGCTGGATCGGGGCGCCCGGGCGCTGGCGCTGTGGGCCACCGCCGGGGGTGCTCCGGCCGCGGCCGTCGCCGAATCGGGGCGGCTGTGGCCGGATTGGTCGCACATGGTCTACGTCGTGGCGGCACCCTTCCGGTGGCGCGGATTCGAATTCTCTTGCGGCGATCCGATTCTCGTTCCGGTCGCGTGGCTGCTACGGGACGATCGGGCATTCACCGATCCCGATCGGTACGCCCCCGGCCGCGAGGACAGGCGCCGCGCGGCCGCCTTCCCGGCGGCGCGCGTATGCGGCGGCACCACGAATTGCCCTGCCGAAGAGCTGGTTTCGGAAACCCTGACGGCTTTTCTGGAGACGATCACCACCGCGAGCAACCCCACCCTGGTCGAGCCCCGGACGTTATCTGCGGAATGCCTCCCGGCGCGACTGGATGCCGACCGGATCCGCATGGAATTCATCGCCCGCGACCCGCTGCCGCGCGACAGCGCCGTGCTGATGTTCGATACCGGGTCGGTCGAGGACCTGGTAATGCGCGGGAACCGCCCCGGGCGATACGGCGAACTCGCCGCCGCCTCGGCGGCCCGGTTGCGTGACCACGCACAGCGATTGCGTGATTGCGCGGACGGCGTGGATCTCGCCGACGATCGGTTCCACGACGTGCGGTCGCTGTTGTTCGTGCAGGCCGACCGTTGCGCATGCGCGGCCGCGGATGTCGAGGCGGCGGCCCGGGGATTCGGTGCGACCTCGCGGGGCGGGCTATGAAGGCTCACCCGGATTCCACCGTGTCCGGTGGGGCGCAACAGGATTCGGCGAACCCGCCATCGCACGAGGTTCCGATCGACGGCGCGACCGGCGGGCTGTCCGTACTGCTCGTAGGCGGCGGTCCGGTGGCCGAGGCCGCGGCCGAGCGCATGGCGGCGTCGTCCGATCTGCATCGGCTGCTGTGCGTCCGACACGACGGCGACGGCGCACTGGGCGCGGCCACCCGGCGGGAGCGACGGTGGGACAGCGCGCACGACCGGCTCGAACTCGAAGGCGGAGACACCTCGTACCCGACGTGGTCGGATCTTCTCGTCCGGGAGGACGTCGGCGCGGTCGTCATGGTGCCCCCGGCGGTGGGGTCCGAAAGGCGCAGTGTCGGTTCGGTTCTGGCGGCGATGCGGCTGATGTCCGCGTGCCGGAGCGCCGCCTCGGTGCGGAAGATCGTCGTGGTCTCCGACGCCGCCGTGTATCCCTGCGGGCCGCTGTCGCCGTCCTTCTTCGACGAAAAGCACCCGACGGCAACGGGTTCCACGAACGGCGGGGACGTGGCCGAGATCGAGCGGCTGGCGCAGCGAGCCGGGCGTTCGCGGCCCGATGTCGAGGTCGTGGTCCTCCGATTGGCGCCCGTGATCGGCCCGGGCACCGAGACCGTGCTCGCCCGCCTCCTGGCGTCCGCGATTCCCCTGAAACCGGCCGGATACGATGCGCGCCTGCAACTGCTGCACGTCGATGACGCGGCCGCGGCCGTCACCCGGGCGGCGACGATATCCGCCGACGGTGTCTTCAACATCGCCGCGCCGGGCATCGTCACGATGAAACAGGTCGCGCTGCGCCAAGGCCGGGTGCCCGTCGCGGTCCCGCACGGACTACTGCCCCGGATCGCCGAACTGGCGGGTGTGGGCGAGGTGACGGCCGAGGACGTGGCGCTGCTGCGATTCGGGCGCTGCCTCGATGTGTCGCGGGCGCGCCGGGTGCTGGGATTCACCCCGGCCTACGGGACACCCGCGGCGGTGGACGACCACATCCGCGCCAATCCGCCCACGTCCGAACCCGTCGCGGCGGTCCTGCTGGACCTCCTCGGCGGGGGCGTCGCGCCACGACGCGCCGTCGACACCGTGGCGGTGCGGATGGGCTTGCCGAGCGCGACCGAGGCCTTGGAGCAGGCGGCCCGAATGACGGATACCGCGGCGAAATTCGCCGAACTACCCGGCGTGAACACGGTGCTGGCGACGACCGGCCGGGTGGCGGATACCGCGGCGAAATTCGCCGGACTCACCGACGCGCACGAGGTGACGGCGACGACCCGGCGGGTGGCGGACACCGCCGCGAAACGCCTTGGACTGCCGAGTGCGGCCGACGTGGTGCGGAGGGTCGGCCGGTATCCCCGAACGCTCGCCGAACAGATCCGCAGAGAGCACGAGACGGACGAGTACGGACTGGATCGCGAGTTTCTGGACTCGTCCGAAAAGTGGTTCCTCACACCGGTATTCAGGGACTACCTTGGACTCGACACGGTCGGGCTCGACCACATCCCGGACTCGGGACGCGTCATGATCGTGGCGAACCACTCCGGCACGTTCCCCCTCGACATGGTCGGCCTCGGCTACGCGGTCGGGTTTCTGCATCCGGCCCGCAGGACCGCGCGGGTGCTGGGCGGTGACCTGGTCGCCGCCGTGCCCTACATCGGAGATGTGCTGCACCGGATGGGTTGCGTACCGGCCTGTCACGACGACGCGTCCCGCCTGCTGGATGCGGACGAGGTCGTGGTGGTATGTCCCGAGGGTTACAAGGGACTGGGCAAGCCGTACTCGCAGCGCTACCGGCTGCAGCGGTTCGGGCGCGGCGGTTTCGTCAAGGCGGCGCTGCGCTCCGGGGCCCCGCTGATCCCCGCCGCGGTGTTCGGGGCGGAGGAACTCTACCCGATGCTGTCGCAGGCCCGCCCCCTGGCGAAACTCCTCGGCCTGCCGTATTTTCCGATCACACCGACCCTGCCCTGGCTCGGCCCGCTCGGCCTGATCCCGAGGCGCTCCCGCCTCACCATCGAATTCGGCGAGCCCATCCCCACCGCCCACCTCGGCCCCGAAGCAGCCGACGACGCCGAAACCGTCCTGGAAATATCCGACCGAATCCGCGACTGGATCCAGAGCAGCCTGAACGACCGCCTGGCCGAACGCGATTGACAGCACCGCCCGTGGCGTACATCACGCCACCGCACCTGTCACAACGACGCTCCTGTCCGCGTCTTGTGTCCATCCCGCCGCGCCGACACCTCGGCCCGGCCAGAGAAAGGACAGCCACCATGCGGATCACGATCTTCGGCGCGAACGGTCTCACCGGTCGCTTGCTCACGGGCCGGGCGCTCACCGCCGGACATCAGGTCACCGCGGTCACCAGGCGGCCGGAATCGTTTCCGCTGCAGCATGATCGGCTCGAGGTGGTCGGGGCCGACGTGTTCGATCCGGTGGCCGTCTATGCCGCGGTGGCGGACCGGGACGCGGTGCTGTCGACGCTCGGGGTGCCCGCCGGAAAGGCGCCGATCAGCACCTATTCGCAGGGCGTGACGAATATCGTCGCCGCGATGCGGCGGCATCGGATACGGCGGCTCGCCGTGGTCAGCTCGAGTGGTGTCGACCCGCGCCCGTATTCCGATGGCGGATTCCTGTTCAACCGGGTGCTCCTGCCGTACGTGACGCGGGTGCTGGGCAAGACGCTGTACGACGACATGCGCCGGATGGAAACGTTGCTGCGCGCGAGCGATCTGGACTGGACGATCGTGCGGCCGAGCGGGCTCTACCACCTGCCGTCGGCCACCGATTACACCCTCGTGGAGGGCCACGCCGACGGCAGGTTCACCGCGCGTGCGGACCTGGCCGCGAGCCTGCTGTCCCTGCTGGACGACGACCGCTACGTCCGCGCCACCCTCGGCGTCATCACCACCGTCGACAACCCCACCCTGCTCCAGTGGATCCGCCGCGAGGCGGCGGCCGGGAGCCGAGACCCGATCGGACCGTGATCAGCTTTGCCGGGGCTCCGACACGCCCTTGCCGGCGGCCAAGACTTCGGACAGGGGTGGTAGCGGTTCGTCGCGTTGGGGTGCGTGGGCCCACCAGCGGCCTTCGTGAGTGTGGCGGCCGAAGCCGGTGGGGAGGACGAGGTTGCTGCGTTCCGGGCCGAGGTCGATGCCCAGTTGTTCGAGCCGCATCGGCTACCCGTGCCCGGTGCCGTGCCGCAGGTACGCGGACCGGTTGCGGCGCTCACGTTCGACCCGCGCGTGGATCGCCGCCACGCTCCATCTGTCGTGGTCAATGACCCGTCCCGCCAGCCGATCATCGCGGTCACCGCCGCCGCCTGGCCCAGCTTCCTGCAACTGGCGACCGGTCGCCTGGCGGATATCACCCCCGGACTGCCCGTCATCGAGCACGACCGCGACGGCGGCGTCACCCTCCGCACGCAGGACGGAATCTCGTTGTCCTACACGCGTGCAGAGTGGGACGCCTACCTGTCCGGCATTCGCGCCGGTGAGTTCGCCGCCGCCTGATACCCGCTGCTTCTCCGGTGACGGGGCACGTGTCGCCGAACTCGTGGCTGCAGAGCACATTACCGATCCCGAGCAGTAACGCGACAGGGTCGAATGGCCACGTGAACACCACAGATTGCTGCTGGAGTCGGTGTGGGAGGTGTTGGGCGACAGGGATTTCACGGCGGCCAGGGGCCATGCCCGAGGGTTATGCCGCGGCGTCCGGTTGACGGGCTTGTGGTCGTGGGCGGTGGGTTTCGTTGTGGGCGTGCCACCATTGCGGGTGTTCTTCGCGTTCGTGGGTGTTGTGGGGGTGGATGCGGGCCAGGAGTTCGGCGAAGAGTTCGTTGGCGTGGTGGCGGTGGTTGATCTCGGGGATTTGGTTGGGGTCGATGTGTGGGGGTGCGATCCATGCGGTGCGGCCCGCGTAGGGTGAATTGGGTTCTTTCACAAGGGTTTTCCAGCCGCCTGGGCCGTCGTGGATCAGGGCGTGGCAGGTGTCGCAGGCGAGGGTGAGGTTCTCGATGTCGGTGGCGCCGTTGTTGTGGTATTCGAGGGTGTGGTGGACGGCCGAGAGGCTGGCGGGTGCGTCGCAGCCGGGGCGGGAGCAGCCTTTCAGGGCGGCGATGAGTGCCAGGCGCTGGTTTCGGGAGGCTAGTCGTTTGGTGCGGCCCAGGTGGAGTGGGAGTCCGGCGTGGTCGAATACGGTCAGGTATGGGCGGGAGCGTTCGGCGAGTTTCAGTGCGTCGCCGAGGGGGACGGTGCCGCCGGTCGCGGTGGTCGCGACGCCGGACATCTGTTCCAGGTCTTCGATTTTCAGTGTCAGGATGGTCGTCACCGGCAGGCCGCGGTGCGTCCCCAGTTCCTCGGCGACGATACCGGAGGACAGGGTCGCGGTGAGTGCGTCGTGGTTGCGTTGCGCGGTGGAGCGGTGGTCTCGCCGTGTGGCTTCGGCGAGCCGTGCCGGGTCGGCACTGTCGACGGCGATGCTGGGGCTGTCCGGGTCTTCGGAGTTGCAGATCCCGGGGCGGGCGTATTTGGCCAGTAGCGGGTCCAGTAGGGCGCGCAGGGTCGGGTCGATGTCGCCTCGGATGGGGGACATGCCGTCGGGTCGTTGCCGGCCCAGGGTGACGCCTCGCCTGCGGGCTCGGTCGTTGTCGGTGGTGAGGCGGCCGTCGGGGTCGAGGTGGGCGAGTATGCGGTCGCCGATCTTGGCGATGTCGTCGGGGGAGCCGGAGCGGGCGAATTCGGTCAGGATCTGTTCGGCCGCTTCGCGGTCGTCGTTCGTGACTCCGCGGGGCATGCGGTTCACGACGGTCGCGATACCGCGGGCGTGGTCGGCCGAGATATCGCCGGAGGCAAGGGCTTTCGAGGCGGACGGTAGTGGTGGATCCAGGGGCTCGCCGGCCATGTCGTGAAATACGCCGACCCATTCGGCCTGGTGTACGCGGGCTCCGGCGTCGCCGCTGGCCAGGCGCAGGGTTTCCATCAGGAATTTCTTCAGTGATTTCGCTCCGGTGCGGGCGGGGATGCAGCGTTCGCGGGCCTCGATCAGGAGTCGATGCTGCATCGCGGTGAGTATCCGGGCGCACCGTTCCACCTCGCGCATGAGGTCGACGGCCTCGTCGTCGGTCAGGGGTGTGAGGGGCAGGTCGAGCAGTGTGGTGGCGGCGGTGTGCAGCGGGCCGGATGCCCGCTCCGCACCTTCCGCTCTGCTCGAATGCATGTTCGAATTCTATCGCGAATAGATCGCTGGCAACAGCCCGGCGACCGTCTGAAACCATCCTCTTCACTCCTTCTTAATCTATTGCCCCACAACGTCTCTCGTTGGACCGTGCGCTTTCGGCTGTCAGCAGGCCGATCGTTCCCAGGCGCAACCGACACCATCGCAACACTCGGGCTGGAGAACCCGGCAACCGCGCTCGAACGGGAAATATTGTCCTGACACCGAGCACGATGGTCGCGTGTTCATCCGGTACTTCGACACGGGTTAGCACCCTGGCCTTCAAGTTCCGGGCTGATCGACATACGTCCTGCTGAGCGGCCGGTGTCGACCGGCCGACTCGATGTCGGAAAACCAACGGGCCGAGACCATCCCGGCCCGTTCCCGCTCGCTGGCTCATCCGGCCGTGGCGCGAGGCGGGATGGCCGTCAGTCGAGATGGTAGGCCAGCGTGACGGCCAGGGTGATCACTGTCAACGCCAGGAACGCCGAGACCCGGCCCAGCGCGTAGTCGCGGACGCGGAGGTGGGCGATGACGGCCCCGATGAAATACAGCACGAGCCCGGTCGCGGCCGCGATAC
This sequence comes from Nocardia mexicana NBRC 108244, assembly GCF_001613165.1. Lineage (GTDB taxonomy): Bacteria > Actinomycetota > Actinomycetes > Mycobacteriales > Mycobacteriaceae > Nocardia > Nocardia mexicana. Next base: position 44,453 of record NZ_BDBV01000036.1, on the reverse strand, counting down.
CGAGTGCGGGAAGGGCGAACCCGGCGAGCAGTCCGAGCGCTCCGGCGCCCATCAGGGTGCCCAGCATGATCATCCAGGACTGCGGCACCCGGACCACCTCGGCCGCCGCGGTCGGAATGGGATGACGGACATAGTTCATCCAGCAACCCACGCCGGCCGCGGTGGCGGTCACCAGGGTGAAGGCGGTGTACAGAGCAAACATGACACTCCTCGATTTCCTCCCGAGTCCCTCGCCGCCGCGCCGCCTACGATGGAGCGGCGCGCCGTCGGCCCTCGGGTGATTGTTTCCGTCACCACTTCGACGGATCCCGACGGAGAAAGGTGACGCGTGAACCAGCAGGAAATCTCGGCGCGGGACTTCGAGGCGCGGCGCGACCAACTCCGGGCCGTCGCCTACCGCCTCCTGGGCGACAGCGCCGATGCCGACGACGCGGTCCAGGAGACCTGGCTCCGCTTGGCCCGCAACGATTCCCGCGATATCGACAACCTCACCGCCTGGCTCACCACGGTCGTATCCCGGATCTGCCTCGATATGCTGCGCACCCGGACCGCGCGCCGCGAGGACCCGACCGACCGGCTGGGCGATGTGGGTGACGCCGCGTACGACGGCGACCCCGAACACGAGGCCGTCCTGATCGACTCGGTCGGGCGGGCACTGCTGGTCGTCCTGGACACGCTGAACCCCGACCAGCGCGTCGCCTTCGTCCTGCACGACCTGTTCGGCATCTCGTTCGACGACATCGCCCCGGTCCTCGGCCGCAGCGCCGCCACCACCAAGAAGCTCGCCAGCCGCGCCCGCCTGCGGGTCCGTCGTGCCGATGACCTCCCGGCCGCGGAACTCGCCGTCCAGCGCGCGGTCGTCGACGCCTTCCTCGGTGCTGCCCGCGATGGTGACCTGCACGGACTGCTGGAGATTCTGGCGCCCGACGTGGTGCGCACCGCGGACCCCGCCGCCCTGCCCGCCGGTATGGCCACCGTCGTGCGCGGTGCGGCGGCCGTGGCCGAGGAAACCGTCGTCCTGCGCCGCCGCTCCGGTGTGGCCGCCCTCGCGCTCGTCGACGGCGCGGTCGGCATCGTCGTCGCCCCGCGCGGCCGCCTCCTGCTGGCCCTGCGGGTCACCGTCGCCGACAACCGCATCGCCGCCTACGAGGTCGTCGCCGACCCCGTCCGGCTGCGCGGGCTCGACCTCGCGGTACTCCCCGCCGGGGATTGATGCGTCCCTGCGCCGCGGCAGCGGCCGTCAGTCGGTGCGGCAGAGCGCTTTCAGGGCCAGCGGGACCTCTTCGGCGGGGAGGTAGCAGTCGGTCTGTTCGAAGCCGCCGATGGTGTGCGTGTCGTGGTCGCCGTAGCCGATGCGCAGGAAGTCGTCGCCGGTGATCCCGTGGATGGCCCAGTCGAAGGCCACGCGAGCCCGCGCGACGATCGTCCGCAGTGCCATGAGGTGATAGCCACGGGTCACGAATTGTGCTGGGACACCGCGCAAGGGGATCTTCAGCGGGCGCGCCACGGCGTCCTTGCCGCCCAGGTCCACGACCATGCCCAGATCGGTGTGCCGATACGGCGTCCGCCGCCCGCCACGGAGCTCCGCCACCAGGTTCTTGCCGAGATGGCGGCCCTGCCGCATGGCGTGCTGGGCGGTGGGCGCGCATACGGCGCCGTCGTCGGCGGTCAGGTCGGGCACCGCGGTCGCGTCGCCGCAGGCCCACACGCCGGAGAGTCCGGGCACGGTGAGATCGGCGTCGGCGACGATGCGCCCCTTCGCCGTGTCGGCGCCCAGATGTCCCGCCAGTGGGCTGGGCGCGACCCCCGCGGTCCACACCACGGTGCGCGACGGAATGAACCGTCCGTCGGTGAGTGTCACGCCGTGCGCGGTGACCTCCTTCGCCGAAGCGCCGCATACCAATTCGATGCCGCGTTCCGCGAGGTTCTGTTTAGCTCGCTCGCCCAGCCGTTCCCCGAGTTCGGGCATGATCCGGTCACCCCGGGTGACGAGATGCCAACGCACCATGCGGGATTCTGCCTCCGGGAAGAACCGGCGCGCGGCCGCCCGGGTGACCTTGTTGAGCACCGCGGTCGTTTCGGTCCCGGCGTACCCCGCACCGATGGTGACGAAATTGAGCCGCTCCTGGTCCAGGTCCTCCTCGCCGCGCATGGCCGCCACATCCAGCTGCTGCAGTACGTGATCGCGCAGATACATGGCCTCGGCGAGGGTCTTCATGCCGAATCCGTGATCGTGCAGGCCCGGCACGTCGAGCACGCGGGTGATGCTGCCGGGGACCAGCACCAGATGGTCGTAGTCCAGGGCACATTCGGTGCCCGCCGACCGGCGCACCACGACCTGCCGGGTCTTCGGATCCACCCCCACCGCCATCCCCGGCACCACCTCGGTGCGTCGCAGCACCCGCCGCAGCGACACCGAAATCGACCGCGGATTGAGCACGCCCGAGGCGACCTGCGGCAGCAGCGGCAGGTAGAGCAGCCCGGCGTCCGGCGTGACGAGCTGGACGAACGCCTCCTCCGGACGCAGGTGCCGCTCCAGGTAGCGAGCGCACTCGACGCCGGCGAAACCACCGCCGATGATCACGATCTTCGCGGGACCCATGACCTTCACCTTAGCCAGCAACGCCCGATTCGGTTGCGTTGAGCAGCAACCGGAGTTGGTCAAGCTCCCGCCGTGTGTGGGGGATAGGGCAGGGGGAGTTCCAGCCAGGAGTCGCGGGGGTGGTAGCCCGGGTGCCAGGAGACGTCGGGGTCGGCGGCCAGGCCCTCGACGCGGGTCGGTCGACCGGTACCGCCGGTGAGTAGGTCGGTGTAGCGGTAGTGCAGATGCCCGTGCAGTAGTAGCGCGGGATGCAAGGTGTCGACCAGTAGTTGGATTCGGTCCTGGTTGGGCAGGCATTCCGGGGCGGTCTTGCGGTTGTGGTCGGGCTGTGCGGCGCGGGGTTTGTCGTGCGTCAGCAGGATGTCGACCGGTGCTGAGTCGGCGGCCAGCAGTGTTTTCAGGTCGTCGTCGGTCATCTGTTCGTCGGGGAACCACAGTGTGTGACTGTCGATTTCGGGCGGACGGCGATGCCGTCTGGCCCGCGCGGCACGGCGAGCCTGTTCGGCCAATCGGCGGGGTTTGTCGACGGAGTAGGCGCCGCCGAATGCGGCGAACCGGGTGCCGTTCCAGGTCCAGCGATGGCCGCGGGGTGCATATCGAATCCGGTTGCGGCAGCGGAGAAATCCGTCCGCGTCGCGAACGTCGCGGTAGTACGTCAACAGCAGCGCGGCATTGTCGTGGTTGCCGTCGAGGAAGTACACGGTGAGATCGTGACGGGCGGCGGCGCGATCGACATGATCGAAGTAGCGGCGCCCGGCGCGGGTGTGTTCGACGGCGCCGAAGTCGCCCAGGGCGAACACCGCCCGGCAACCCCGCCGGGCCGCGATGCGCAGGAGAGTCCTGGCATGGGTGCCATTGCCGTGCAGGTCTCCGACGACGAGGACCTTCCCGGGGTCTTCCCGGGAATCACCAGCGGAGCTGGAGGTCGGCAGCGGACTCAATTTTTCACTCGGCCGCGGCGGGGGAGGCCGATTCCCTGCCCGGCGTTCCGGCGGACTCGGCAGGTCCGTTGGGCAGCGTCCGGATGAGTGCCCGGACCGTCGAGCGCAGCCGCTCGGGTGGGAATCGGCCGGGATCCGAGAGCACGAGGCGGCCGAGGACCTCGACGAAGCCGAGCATGACGTGGGCGATGAGTTCGACGTCGGCGTCCTTCGGGCCGCCGCGCACGGCGATACCGGCGTCGAGCAGTTGTGCGCAGCGGTCGAGCAGGCCGCCGCGGGCATCGGCGAGCAATTCGCGATAGTCGGCGGGCGCGCCGTCGTGCTGCATGAGGATCAGCCGCCACCGGTGCGGGGCGGCGGCGACAGCGCCGAGGAACATCATGACCGCTTCCAGGTACGCCTGATCCGGATCCGATTCGTGAAAATCCTGCTGCGGCAGGGCGTCGAACACCTGCGACATCCCGCGCGCATGCTCGCGATGCAGCAGTGCCGCAACAAGTTCCGGCGCGGTCGGATACATCGCGTACAGCACCGGCTTCGCGACGCCCGCCTGTTTGGCCACCGCCTGCATCGTCAGGTTCGCCAGGCCGTCGCGGCCGACGACCGCCAACGCGGCGTCGAGCAACTGCTCACGCCGCTGGTCCGGCGGTAGCCGGGGGCCGTTGCGCCGCCGGCGACCGGTCCGTGCCTCCGGCGAGACCTGCCACACGCCCGAGGACTTCCGCTCAACACTCACCAAGAAATCATCCCTCAAACCGCTGCGGCCCTGCCTCCCGCTTGCTACCGTGTCGATCACACTTCTACGCGAGCGTAGAAAACAAGTTCTACGTAACCGTAGTTATAGGGAGGGTGCCGCGCCACCCGCACGTTCGGGGGCGCGGCTACGAAGGAGGCGACGCCGATGACGGTGTCGACAGGCATCGAGCGCGGCCTTTCCGATCGGGCTCGGGTGATCCGATCCGTTCTGGACTATTGGCGCGACCACCCGCAGCGATCGGTCGAGACCGCGGGCCGCCAGGTGGTCATGACCGGCCGTGCCACCACCGAATTGGCGACTTCCCTTGCGCGGCGCCGGTTTCCGTGGCAGGAGTTCGTCAAGCAGTGCGCGTTCATGGCGAGCGTTTCGGCCACGCCGACGCTGCTGGTGGCGGTGCCGATCGCGGTGGTGGTGTCGATCCAGGTCGGTTCGCTGGTCTCGCAGGTCGGCGCGACCACGTTCATCGGCGCCGTCAACGGGCTGGGCATTATTCGCCAGGGCGCGCCTCTGGTGACCTCGCTCATGATCGCCGGCGCGGTCGGCTCCTCGATCTGCGCGGATCTGGGATCGCGCACGATCCGGGAGGAGATCGACGCGATGGTCGTGATGGGCGTCGATCCGGTCCGGCGGCTGGTCGCCCCTCGGCTGGCGGCATCGATGCTGGTCAGCGTGCTGCTGTGCGGACTGGTCGTCTTCGTCGGGTTCGCCACCGGCTATGTGTTCAACATCTACATCCAGTCCGGGACGCCCGGCTCCTACATCAGCACCTTCGCCTCCTTCGCCGTGGCCAGTGACCTGGCGGTGGCACTGGTGAAGGCGATGATCTTCGGCGCGCTGGCGGCGATCATCGCCTGCGATACCGGGCTCAACACCAAGGGCGGGCCCGGCGGGGTGGCGAACGCGGTGAACTCCTCGGTGGTCAACTCCGCGATCGTGCTGTTCGCGACGAACATCGTCGTCACTCAGATCTACAACACGCTGTTCCCGACCAAGGTGATCTGAGATGACCCAGTATGTGCCGCCGCTGGCGCGACCCGTCCGGCGGATCCGCGGCATGGTGCTGGCGCCGGCCGGAGTCAGTGCCCGCCTGGGGCATCAGGGCCTGCTGTTCCTGCAGGCACTGGCCGCGATCCCGTTCGTGCTGCGCCACTACAGCAAGGAACTGCTGCGGCTGATCACCGATGTCACCTGGGGCAACGGGTCGCTGGTGGTGGGCGGCGGCTGTATCGGCGTGGTGCTGATCCTGTGCGGGTTCGGCGGCGTCACCGTCGGCATGGAATCGCACACCGCGCTCGATCTGCTGACCATGAGCCCGCTGACCGGCGCGGTATCCGGATTCGCCACCACCCGGGAACTGGCGCCGCTGCTGGCGACGCTGGCGTTCGCCGCACAGGCCGGCTGCCGATTCACCGCGCAGATCGGGTCCATGCGCATCTCCGAGGAGATCGATGCATTGGAGTCGATCGCCATCCGCCCGCTGCCATATCTGGTCACCACCCGCATGCTCGCGGCGACGGTCGCGATCCTGCCGCTGTACAGCGTGGGCCTGGCGGTGGCGTATGTGACGACGAGGGTGGCGGTGCTGTTTCTGGGCGGCACCACGCTCGGCACCTACGACCACTACTTTCACCAGTTTCTCAACCCGGTCGACATCGCCTACTCGGCGCTGAAAGTCGTTGTCTACGTGGTGCTTACGACGTTCATCCAATGTTATTACGGGTTCGTCGCCGCGGGTGGTCCGGAGGGGGTCGGAGTGGCCGCGGGCCGCGCGATCCGGATGGCGATCATCGTGGTCGTCTTCGCGAATCTGCTGTTGACCATGTCCATCTGGGGCATCGACCCCGGCATTCGGATCTCCGGGTAGGGGGCCTCGATGATGATCGATCCGACCGGGCGCGGGCCGTCGCCTCGTGCCCTGGTGCTGGGCGGTGTTGCCGTCGCCGCGGCCGTCTCCGCCGTGGTGTACCTGCTGGGCCTGCGCTACACCGGGCATTTCGGCGACGACGTCGCGGTGACCGCGGTGATGACCGGGACCGGCGACGGCCTGCCCGAACACGCCGATGTGAAATTCCGCGGCATGCTCGTCGGCCGTGCCGACGGGGCGGACATCGTCGCGAGGGGCGAGCGGCAGAACGTCCGACTGGCATTGAATGCCGATGTCGCGCAGTCTATTCCGGAGACCGTGACCGCACGTGTGGTGCCCGCCAACATCTTCGGCGTCACCGCGATCGAACTGGTCGACAACGGGCCCGCCGCGGGCCTGCGCGCGGGAGCGACGATTCGGCAGGACACCAGCACGGAGACCACCCAGCTGCAGACCACCCTGACCACGCTGCGCACCGTCCTCGACAACATCCAGCCGGACAAGCTCGGCCGGGTGCTGGGGACTCTCGCCGACGCCCTGGACCCGGCCGCCCGGGTGCCCGGCTCGACCATCGAACGCCTGGACCAGTGGACCACGACGGTCCGCGCCACCCCGGGTATCGGCGAGTTGCTGGGCAATCTCGGTGCCGCCTCGGCGGCGATCAGCCGGTCCACCCCGGAGCTGGTCGACGTGCTCGCCGAATCGGTGACCGCCGCGCGCACCGTCATCGACCGGCGTGCGGGCGTGGTGGCGCTGCTGTCCGGCGCCGGTGCCGCCGTCGACGCGACCAACTCGCTGTTCGCCCGAAATCCCGATGCCGGTAAGGAATTGGTGTCCGGCCTGGACGAGACCTTCGGTGCGCTGGCCGCGGATCCGGGCGCGATCGCGGAGTCGGTGGCGAACCTGAACGTCGCGCTGAGCAAGTTGGCCACGGTGTTCAACTGGGGTCCGTCCAAGCAGATGAACTGGGCGATCACCGTGACCTTCACCCCGTTCAAGCAGTACACGGCTCAGGACTGTCCGCATTACGAATACCTGTACGGCCCGCGCTGCGGTGGTCCGTCGGTTCCGGATAGCGCTGTACCGCAACAATTTCCGCCCCAGTTGCTGCCCCGGCGAGCGGAGGCGGCGGGTCCGCCGGTGCCGGGCCCGCCGACGCCACTCGGACTCACACTTCCGGGCATACCATCACTGCCCGGACTTCCCGCGCTGCCGGGACCTCCGGCACCGCCCGGACCGCCTTCGGCGGACGGTGTGCCCGCGGCGGGTCCCGTCCCGGAGTCCACGGCACCGGCCGCTGCGCCGCTGCGTGGCGCCGATGCGATCGCCGCGATGGTCGGCGGTAGGCCCACCACGGCCCAATTGCTGCTCCTGGCACCGGTATTGGCCGATGGTTCGGTCACCGTGACCCCCTCGGGAAGGCATTGACGATGATCAAAACCCGCACCGCGGTGCATGTTTTCAGTCTGTTCGTCGCGCTGGCGCTGATCGCGTCCTACACGATCTGGTCCACCCTGCAGCGGTCGGTGCCCGGCGACACCCACCGGTACGCGGCCACATTCGACAATGTACTCGGCCTGCGCACCGGCGACGACGTGCGCATGGCCGGGGTGCGGGTCGGACGCGTCGACGCCATCGACTTCGACCCGAATCGCAAGGCGCGGGTGCAGTTCCGGATCCAGTCCCGCCAGCACCTGACCACCGCGACCAAAGCCGCGATCCGCTATCAGAACCTGATCGGGCAGCGCTACGTGGCGCTACTGCCCGGAACCGGCGGCGTCGATCCGCTGCCACCGGGTGGCGCGATCCCGCTGGGGCGCACCGAGTCGTCGTTCGACGTGTCGACCCTGCTCGCCGGATTCGAGCCACTGTTCAGCGTGCTGCAACCCGACGACGTCAATTCGCTGTCGGAAACACTCGTGCAGGCGCTACAGGGCGACAACGTGTCATTGAGCGCCCTGATCACCCAAGCCGCCGGGCTGGCAAGCACTTTCAAGCAACGCGACGACATTCTGGGTGCGGTGATCACCAACCTCAGCGGCGTCGTGGCCGGGCTCGCCAACCGCAGCGGAGAACTCGAGACCCTCATCACCCAGTCCCGCGCCCTGGTGACCGGCCTGTACGAACAGGGCGAGGCACTGAAACCGGCCGTCGAACAGGTATCGGCATCCACGACGCAACTGGCGGACCTGATAGCGCAGGTCGCGCCGGGTATGGCACAGGCCCAGCGGTACGCGACCACTGGCGTGGACCTATTGCTGGCCAACGGTTCTCGCCTGGATCAGGCCGCCGTCGAGCTGCCGTACGTATTGGCCGGGCTCGCCCGGATCAGCGGCAACGGCACCTACATCAACTCCTACGTCTGCGGGCTGGACGTCTCGCTGTGGGGCGTGCTGTTCCCGCGCGGGTTGTTCTCCCGCATCGGCGGCAACGCGCATTCGGAGGTGTGCCGATGATCCTCGGATTCCTGCGCCGGCTGGGCCCGGTCAACCGGCTGCTGAGCCGGTTCGGTCTCCCGACGCTGCCCGCGATGTGGACCGCGGTCCCGTCCTATCGGCGCAATCGCCACTTCTGGCTGGGCATGGCCGCCGGTGCCGTCGTCGTCCTGCTGCTGGCCGGATCCAGCCTGCTGAGCCGGGCCGGTATCGGCGACCGTGTGGTGCGGGCCGAGTTCGCGCAGGCGGCCGGTCTGCGGCCGGGCAACAGCGTCGACATGTCCGGCATCGAGATCGGCACGGTGAAATCCGCGCACCTGGAACGCGACCGGGTCGTGGTGGAGATGTCGATCGACCGGGATACCGAGCTCGGGCACGACGCCCGCGCCGCGATCAAGATGTCGACCATCCTCGGCAAGATGCACGTCGAGCTCGAGCCCGGAACGGGAGAGCCGCTGGCGGGCACCACCATCCCCCTCGCGCAGACGTCGGTGCCGTACAACCTGTCCAAGGTCGTCAACGACCCCACCTACAAGCATTCGTTCGAGCACGTCGAACGCCTGGACCCCGGCAAACTCCGGCAGTCGCTGGACGCGGTCGCCGCGCAGATGGGCGACTCGCCGCAATTGACGGCCCAGGCCCTGGACGCGGTCGGGGTCCTGGCCAAGGTGGTCAGCGATCGCCGCGACGAGGTCGACGGACTGCTGAAAAATGTCGACGCGGTATCCAGGCTGGTCTCCGACAATCGCAACAGCGTGCTGATGCTGCTGACCCGCGGCCAGGCCATCGGCGATGCGGTCGCCCAGCGCCGGGAGCTGATCCGGCAACTGCTCGACAACATCGCCGCGGTGTCGAAAACGCTGCAGGACATGGGCATCGAGAACGGTGGGCAGCTGGCTCCGCTGATTCAGAATCTGAACACCATGTCGCAGGGCCTGGAGCGCAACCGCGAGAACCTCGACCGGCTCTACCAGATCATGCCGCCGACACTGCGGCAATTCAACAACGCCTTCGGCAACGGGCCGTACGGAGAGGTGTACCTGCCATGGGTGTTCCCGGACAACTGGCTGTGCGTGGTCGCGGTGGTGGAGGGCTGCCGATGACGCGAACCCGAATGCTGCTGCGCGCGACGGTTATCGGCGCGGTCGCGATCCTGGCTGCGGCCTGCTCGGTACTGCCCCACGCCCTGACGTCCCTACCGGATCGTTTGCTGGGCAAGCAGATCCACCTCAGCGCCGACTTCGAGAATGTCGCCGGTCTGTACTCCGGTAACGAGGTATCGGTGCTCGGCCTGCCGGTCGGGCAGATCGACGCCATCGAGGCCAAGGGCCACTACGTGCAGGTCCGGATGACCATCGACGGCGATGTCGTGCTACCGGCCGATGCCATGGCCGCGCTGGTGTCACCGCAGCTGATCACCAATCGGCACATCGAACTCACCCCGGCCTACTCCGGCACCGGGCCGACCCTCGCCGACGGCATGCATATTCCCTTGGAACGCACCCGGACTCCGGTCGATCTGGATCGGATCCTGAAGAACTTCGAACAGCTCGGCGCATCGTTGAAAGGCAGCTCGACCGACGGGCCGATGGCCAGCCGCGTCCTGTTCCCGCTGCTCGACAGCAACGGCGACAAGATCCGCGAGACGTTGAACGCGCTGTCCTCGGCGTTCGAGGTGGGACTGGCCAACAAGGACCAGATCTCCAGTGCCATAGTCGAACTCAACGACCTGACCACCATCGTCGCCGACAACGACCAGACCGTGCGCGACTTCAGCGCCCGCCTGACCGAGCTGGTCGACCTGATGCGCGCCCAGGCGCCGGGCCTGCACGCGGTCCTCGCGCAGGTCAACGACTTCGTCACCAACACCGGCACCGTCGTCGCCGAGAATCGGCAGCCGCTGACCGACGCGTTGAACCGGCTGATCGGCATCACCGGGCAGCTGCGCGACAACGCGCGCGGCCTCACCGAGATCGTCGACGTCGGGCCGCTGTTCTTCGGCAACTTCGCCAACTCGATGAGCCGTGAGAACCAGGCGGCCCGGCTGCACCTGCTGACCGATAAGTCGTTGCTGGACAACGAAACCCTGTCCACCTTCTGCGAGCGCGTGCAGTTGCGCGCCGACGGTTGCCGCACCGGCAGGCTCGCCGACTTCGGGCCCGACTTCGGTCTGATGTTCGCCGTACTGGGACTGACGCGATGACCGGGCCCTGCAGGATCCTCGCCGCGGCCCTCGCGGCGCTGTCGATCGCGGGATGCGCCGTCACGGTCGACAACGTCCCGCTGCCCAAACCGGGCGTCGAGGGCCCCAGCTACCGGCTGCATGCGGTGTTCGACAACGCGCTGAATCTGCCCGAACGTGCCCGTGTCAAGATCGGTGGTACGGATATCGGCGTCGTCGACCGCATCGAGACGACCAACTTCCTCGCCGATGTCGGCATGCGCATCCGCGCCGATATCCCTCTTCCGGAGGGCACCCGCGCCGAACTGCGGCAGGCCACCCCACTCGGCGACATCTTCGTCGCAATAACCCTGCCGGAGAAGGGCACTCGCGTGCTGCGCGACGGCGATCTCATCGATCGCAGTCACACGTCCGCCGGTGCGTCGGTCGAGGAGCTGATGGCGTCGATCTCGATGCTGCTCAACGGTGGCGCACTCGATCAGGTCGCCCGCATCACCAGCGAGATGAATTCGATGGTCGCGGGGCGCGGCCCGCAGCTGGGGCACCTGTTCACCGAACTGACCGCCACTCTGTCGGCGCTCAACGCGCGTACCGCTCAAATCGACGGTCTCCTGTACGGCCTCGCGGATCTGAGTACCATGCTCAACCAGCGCCGGGTCGAGCTCGGCCGGGCCGCCGACACCTTCTCGCCACTGATCGGCGTCCTGGCCGAAAACAACCGTGCCATAGCCGATCTCACGACCAAGGTGTCGAGCACCATGGCCGCGGTCGGCGACTTCACGGCGACGACGGGACCGCAGTTCGTCAGTCTCTTCAACAGCGTGCAGCAACTGATGGACGGTTTCACCCGCATGGGTGGCAATCTCGCGGGCACCCTGGACGGACTGCACACCCTGTACCCGTCGCTGATGGCCACCACCCGGGGCAACTCCCTGGCCGTGGGCGCCACCATCTCCTATCTCGGTATCGGCGCGCTCACCGATCCGCAGGGCAGCAAGCTACCCGACGGCAGCGATGTCACCGCCTTCGTCGGCAGCCTCGCCGAGGTCATCCAGCGCGTCATCGGGCGACTGCAAGGGGGCCACAGATGACACCGCCGACCGCTCCGCCGCCGGGGAAACCGTCGCTGTTCGCACAACTGCTCACGCTTGTCGACTTCCTTTCGGATGTCGTGGCGAATATCGCACTCCAGCTGGGGGATTGGGCCCGAAGGCACGTGTTCGGCCTCGCTACGATCGGCATGATCGCCATGCTGCTGGCCGGAACCGGGTACCTGCTCGTCGACGTCGTCCGGATCAATCCGCTGCGCGAAACCTACACCGTCCGTGTGGAACTGACCGTCTCGGGCGGGTTGCTGCCCAACAACGACGCCATGTTCCGCGGCGTCCGTGTCGGCACCGTCCGGGCCGTGCAGCTGTCCGCGCGCGGTGTCACCGCCGTCGCCGACATCGACGCGCGGATACGCATCCCGGATTCGGGTACCGTTGCGGTGCAACGACTGTCCGCGGCGGGGGAGCAGTATCTCGATTTCCGGCCCGATACCGACGACGGCCCCTACCTGTCCGACGGGGACGTGATCGATACCTCCCGTACCGCTACCCCGGTGACGATCAACTCCTTCCTCACCAACACCAGCGCGCTGATCTCGGGCCTCAACCCCCACCGCCTCACGGTGATCGTGGACGAACTCGACCGTGCCCTCGCCGACGGACCCGATCGGCTGCGCACGGTGATCAGCGGCATCAGCCAAGCGCTGGCCGGGCTGACCGGACTGCTGCCGCAGACCGAGAAACTCGTCGCCAATCTCGGCGTCATCGCCGAGACCACCTCCCATGCCCAGCCGGACCTGACCACTCTCGTCCACGGCTCCGGCGAACTGTTCGATCAGCTCACCGCGGCCGACCAGGAGGTTCGCCGACTGCTGGACCTCGGCCCCGGGCAGCTGGCCGCGCTCGGCGGTGTCGTCGCTGAGACCGCCGATCCCGTCACCAACCTGGTCACCAACTTCGTCGCCATCACCCGGGCCGCCAGGCTGCGCACCCCGGCCATGGCGGCGCTGTTTCCCGCACTCCGCGCCGGGACCGACGCGATGGGGGTTCCCGTTCACGACAACGCCTTCCACACCATGATGGATATCTGGCCACGTCCGACCTGTGAATACGACACGATTCCGGTGTCTCCGGCGACGGTCGCCGACGGCCGCAGCCGTCTCTACAACTACTGCGTCACCACGAATCCCGCCCTGCAGGTCCGCGGGTCGGCGAATGCGCCCCGCCCGCCGGGACCCGACAACGGCGCGGGTCCTCCACTGGGCATCCGTGGTGACGAAGCCTCGGTTCCCCTGCCCGCCAACTGAATGCGTACCCATCGATCCGAAGAGGAGGCCCGGCCATGGGCGACCCTGATTCCACCGGCGACCCCGGCGAGACCGCGAATGAACCAGCGGCACAACCGATGCGGCGGCGACTGCGGATCGTGGCGCCGACAGTCGCGGGCGTGATCGGCATTGCCGGAGCCGCGGCCGGGACCTATTTCTACGTCCAGCACGAACATGTCCGGGACCTCGAGAACGCCCGTGCCGCGGCGCAGCGGGCGGCCTGCGAGTACGGGCCCGTCATAGCCAACTACGACGCGGGCGACCTCGACTCCTATTTCGCCGGCGTCCTGCGCGGCGCGACCGGCGACTGGCGGAAGGAATTCGATGCCACCAGCAAAGACCTGCGCGAGGTGCTGCGGCAGGGACAGGTCGTGTCGAAGGTGAGCACCGTGCAGTGCGCCATCGAGAAGGCCGACGCCCACACCGCGCGAGCCGTCGTCGTCATCGGTCAGACCATCACGAGCGTCGGCACCGGCAACCAGCCCCGTCCGGGGCAACTGTCGATCACCGTGTCCCTGGAGCAGAACGCCAGCGGTGTCTGGCTGGTCAACAAGGTCGACTCACCCGTACTCCCGCAATCCTGATACGGAGCTTCATCATCATGATCCGACTCGTCATCGCGGCCGTTGTCGCCCTTGCGGTCCTGGCCGGTCTCATCGCCGTCGCCGTGCTCGTCGTACTGCGGCGGCGCACTCGAACCCTGTTGTCGCACAAGGCGACACCGCTACCGGATCGGGATCTGGAGGCCATCCTCACTGCCCGTCCGACCTTCGCGATGACCACCACCTGCCACCTCCACGCTCCGCCGCAACGCGTATGGAACGCACTCGAAGACGGCGCGTTCTCCTGGCTGCCGTTCATCAACGGCATCCGCTACACCGGCAGCGACCGCGGTGTAGGGGCCTTGCGCAAACTCGACACCCCGCTGTTCGCCGCAGACGAGCAGGTCACACACTGTCGCCCGCACCAGCGCCTCACCGCCGTCGGGATCGGTACCTCGATCCCGCTGTTCGCCAAGTCCTACGTCCAGGACTTCGAGCTCACCCCGACCTCGGACGGTGGCACCGATCTCGCGTGGACGGTCAGCGGCCGTCCGGCCGTGTTCGCCTTTCTTCCGCTCAGCTGGACCGCGCTGTTCATCCGGCCCTTCGCCCGTGTCGCGCTCGGCTGGATGATCCGGCCCTGACCTGCCCCAAAGAACCGAGGACCAGTTGTGACTGTTCACACCGCCGGAACAGCGACCATCCGAAAGTGCCTGCGTCAGCGATGGTTACGCTGGCGGTCACGGCTTCGCGACCAACTCGGATTCATCGTGCTGGCCGGGGTCGCTCTCGGTTTCGCTGCGATCGCGCTCCTCAGCGGTGCCGCACTGTTCCTCGGATTCGGTATCGCGGCGCTCGACACCGTCATGCCGCGGTGGCTCGCCCTGCTCGCTACCGCCGTCGTCGTGCTGCTCACCGGTGTCGTGGCCGGTGGAATCGGGATCGTGGCCTTGGTTCGGGCCCGCCGCACTCTGCCGGGATCGGCGGCGCGTCGTGCCCGGCGCCGCGGCTCGGGATGATGCCGACCTGTCCTCAGCGCAACGAGATGTTCGAGACGAGCAGCAGCGGCCAGACGAGCACCTCACCGAGGATCGAGACGAACCTGTCGAAGCCGTGCAGTTCGGCCAGGTGGTCGTTGTGTGCCGAGAGCCAGTACAGCCCGATACCGAGGTAGGGGATGCCGATGACGAGCGCGGCGGCGACGGCGAGGTGCAGGATCTGACGCAGGCTCAGCCGGTGGTCCAGAAATTCCTTGATCATGGCAGCGACCTCGCGTTCAGGCGATCTGGCCGAGCATCGGCTGCGACTCGACGATGCCCTCGTCGCTGGGCGCCAATCCGTTGCCCAGCACGCGATTTCGCTGCTTCTCCCGCAATTCGAGGTGTGCCTCGCTCGGAACGTCGTAGCCGTAGCGTTCCTGTGCCTGCCGGGGCGTCATCGTCACCGGTTGCACCGGTGGGATTTTCATCAGCACCGGCGCGGCGACCGGAACCGTCATAGGCGAAATCAGCCGCAGCAGAATCAGTTCCAGCCGCACACTGAAACCGACCAGGGTGAACGCGGCACTCAGCAGCGGGGTCACCAGCAGGTCCAGGAGCCGGTTGGTCGGCAGGCCCGACATCTCCCGCATCCATCGAGGCATCGTCGCGAGCGTCCCGCGCCGCAGGAAGGCCGTGACGATCTTGAAGAACGGCCGGAACAGCAGGGGCATCGGCGGCAGCATCACGTCGGCGCGCAGCAGATGCCGCATCGCCTTCTTCGCGATATCCGACCCGATGAGCTGGGGCCGCATCTGCTCGAAATACTGCTGGATCCCCTCGCGGGTGCGCGGTACATCCGCCGGATCGCAGGTCTGCAGTTCGGCGGCGCGGGCGCACTCCTCCCAGTACTTCCCCTCTTCCGCCGGGCTGAGTCGGCCCGGCCCGTACTTCTCGTAGGCGACCAGGATCGAATGCCAGGCGGTCAGGTGGATCCACAGCTGCGAGTGCGGATCGTTCGCGTCGTACTGCTGTCCCGTAACCGGGTCTGTGCCAACGGCTTTGGAGTGAATCTTGACCAGCACGTCGGCGACCTTCGCCGTCGACCGGCTGTCGGCGAACATGACCATCGCGAAGTACCGCAGCGTGCGGTCGTAACGCGTCCGAGGACGGTCGTAGATGGCCTGGGTCCGATCCACCGACGCGACGAGCGCCGGATCGAGCTCCTCGATGACGACCGCCCGCTGGAACCCGATCGTCAGCCCGGTCGGGTAGCTCCACACCTTCCATGCGACGGAGTCGGGCCCGAAGAACCCGTAATCCTCCGCGGGCTCGACCTTCGGCAGGAACAACCACTCACGCAACGACGCCATCACGCCTCCCCGTCCTACTTCTACTTCGAAGTAGAAAATATTTCTACTCTCGCGTAGAGATTATCCGCAGGCTTAGGACGCCGAGTCAAGAGCGGATTCGCAGGGCCCTGCGCGCGCCGCTACCCGGTGCGGCGCAACAGGAAACAGCCCGCGGTCCCGTCTCGGCCGAGCGATGTGACCAGGGCATGCCGCTCGCTCGGCCGCCGCTCGCCGTCCCACCTGGCCAGCAGCGCAGCGGCCTGCAGCGCACCGCCGGCGCTGAAGCATTCACCGAGCACGTCGGTGATCCGCGACCGTTCGGGCATGAATCCGAGCGCGATGCGAACCGCTTGCTCTTCGATTCCGCGTACGCCGATCTGGCTGCCGCCACCCAACGACACGACGTCGATCTCGGCCGCCGAGACCCCGCCCCGCGCCAGCAGCCGTTCGATCCGGGCCGCGAGACCGCGTGCGATGCTGGTGCGCCGCGGCTGGGATCCGAAGTAGCCGACCTCGGTGCCGAGCAGTTCCGCGAGCACCCGGCGATCGCCGACCACCTCCGGATGCTCGGCGACCAGGAGCGCACAGCCCTCACCCAGCGACGCGTCGGCCCGGAGTACGCCGGACCGATGCCACGCCCACGCCAGTTGCGGGCTCAGTTCCTCGATTCCGCCGACCAACATGCTGGTCGCGTGGTTGTGCCGGATCGCATTGTGCGCGAACCGCAGCGCGGACGTGCTCGAGACGTGGCCGCCGGCCAGTGTCGAGTTGACGCCGCCCAGCGAGTTCCAGATCGCGATCTGGCCCGCGCACGAGTTGAGCACGGTGTTCGGGAAACGGGACGGTGCGATGTTGTACGGCTCGTCCTGCGTGAGAGTGTCGGTCGCGATCTCGGTGAGGCTGCGGATGCTCCCGGTGCTCGTGCCCACCGCGACGCCCGTGCGTGATCGCGGCGCGGCCTCGTCGGATCGCCCAGCGGAGGCCAGGGCGAGCCGACTCGCGATGAGCGCATGCCCGACCATCCGATCGAGACGCCGGGTGCCCTTGCGGCCGACATGGTCGGCGAGCGCGATCTCGGGCACCATGTGCACCGATATCGGCGGGTACGACTCGCCGTCCGGGGTGTCCGAATCGACCGGCGCCGGGGCGGCCGCCGTCACTGCGGGCCCGTCGAGCAGCTCGGCCAGCCTCTCCATTCCCGTTCCGGCCGGCGAGACGACGCCGCAGCCGGTGATGGCGAGCGGTGCGGTTGCGATCATGTCGGTCTCCCCAGCAGTGTGATGGCGTTGTTGCCGCCGAAGGCGAAGCCGTGGTTCTCCACGACCCGCAGCGCGGCGGGCCGGGCAGTGCCGGGCACGCAGTCCAGGTCCGCACCGAGTGCCGGATCGACCTGCTCCAGGGTCGCCGTCGGCGGCAGGAATCCGTCGTGCAGCGCCAGGCAGCAGGCGGCCGCGCCGAAACCGCTCGCGGCGCCCATCGTGTGCCCGAGCATCGACTTGATGGAACTGACCGGCGGCAGGTCCGTGCCGAAAACCGCACGGATCGCGGCCATCTCGGCCTCGTCGTTCGCCGGCGTGCCGGTGCCGTGCGCGCATATGTAATCGATGTCCGCCGCGACCACGCCCGCTGATGTGTGTGCGGCTTCGATGCACCGAGCCAGGGCGTGCGCGTCCGGATGCACCATGTGCTTCGCGTCGCAGTTGACTCCGTAACCGAGCACCTCGGCGTAGATGCGCGCGCCGCGGGCCTGCGCATGCTGTAGCGGTTCGAGGAACAGGGCAACGCCGCCTTCGCCGGTGATGATCCCCGATCGGTTGACGTCGAAGGGGCGGATGACATCGTCGGCGAGCGCGCCGAGCCGCAGGAAGCCCGCGTGCGTGTGCCGATTCACCGCGTCGGCGCCGCCGGCGAGCATGAAGTCGGCCTCGCCGGTTCCGACCATGTCATAGGCGTATCCCAATGCGTAGTTGCTCGCCGAGCAGGCCGTCGCGATGACATTCGCCTCGCCGGTGAGGCCGAGCTCGCTGTTGACGGCGCCGGCGATCCGGTTCGCCGGGGTCATGCGGACCAGCCGCGGATCCATCGACTTGATGCCGGAAGCCAGGGACTGCTCGGCGAGCCGCTGCGTGACCGCCGACTCCCCGCTGGTGGTGCCCATGACGGAGCCGGACACCGATGAGCTCAGCAGCTCGGGGTCGATGGCCGCGTCACGGGCCGCGAGCCGGGCCGCGGCAGCGGCGAAGAGCGCGCTGCGGCCCCAGTCCGCCGGATCGATCCGTTCCAGGTGCTCGGCCGCGTCGAAGTCCTGGACCTCACCACCGATGCGCTTGGGGAACCGGCTCGTGTCGAAGCTGCTGATCGGGGTCATCCCGGAGCGGCCCGCCCGGATCGCGTGACCGAACGCCGCTGCCCCGATCCCGATGCTGCTGACCACCCCGAGCCCGGTGACGACGACCCTCCGATGCCCGGTGTCAGACATCGGACGCCGTTCCGCCGGGCGAGGTGGCGGCGGTGTGACCGTGCTGTGCGACGAGTTCGAAGACCCGCTCCAGGTTCGTCATCTCCACCGTCTCGTCGGAGGGTATGACGATCGACAGTTCACGTTCGAACCGCGTCACCACCGCGAGCAGTGTCAACGAGTCCGCCTCGTACTCGTTCTCGAAGTCGGCCGTCGGGTCGAGGTCGCCGGGGTCGATCTCCAACTCCGCGGCGACGATTTCGCGAATGGCGATGTGCAGGCTGCTCATTTCTTGTGCGGGGTTTACAGTCACCAGTATTCTCCCTCATCCGTGTCCGCGATGACGATTCTTTTCGATTCGCCAGACGGTGTGAATACGAAAGCGACGGTAATTAGTGTCAGGGCCGCAACGCAATATTTGGCACCGGAAGATCAACTGGTGCCTATCCAAAGTTGTAGTGGCACTGCGTCCGGCGATCCGACCGGGGCGATCCTTCGAATAGTTTCCGCCGAATGGGGTCCTTATTCGATGCGGCCTCTACCTCGGTGCCGTAAGAATTTGTCCATCGACGTTCGCCGTCGAACGGACCTGATTCAGATCCCCTGGGAGAAATTGCCGATGGCTGTTAGTGAGTACATTGCGCCGGTCACCGGGCAGCGCCCGTTGAGTTTCCGACGCACGGTCGATCGATCGCTGGTGCACCGATCGTCCATCGCGGAGGTCTTCGCGGTCGACGTCGCCGAACTCGATGAGCGGCGGTGCGTGGTCGGTGCGCAACTGCCGGTGGCGCACCGCTACTACAGCGACAGCACGATGCGTCGGCCCCGGTACGACCCACTCCTGCTGCTCGAGTGTTCCCGCCAGGCGGCGATCCTCAGCTCGCACCTGTTGCTGGGGCTGCCACTCGAGTCGGCGATGGCAGTGAGCGCGTTCAAGCTCGACGTGTCCGACCCGGACGCCATGCTGATCGGCCCGAATCCCGGCGAACTCGCCATCGAGACCACCCTGTTCGGAACGCCGAACAGGCGCGGCCGGATTCGCAAGGCCAGCGCCGAACAACAGCTCCACCTCGACGGGATCCACATCGGCACCCACGAGATCAACGCGATGATCGTGTCCGGGAGCGAGAACAAGACGCTCCGCGACTTCCATCGCGGCACCCCGCCGCCGAGCACCGCCGACTACGTCGGAGCGCGCGGCGGAGACCGGGTCCCCCCGCACCGGGTCGGACGCTGGGACGGACGCAACGTCGTGCTGGCCGATCTGCATCGGCGGGGCAGCGGCGCCACCGCGACGGTAGCCCCCGACTTCGGCAACCGTGCGCTGTTCGACCACGACTACGACCACCTGCCGGGGATGGTCCTGACCGAGGCGGCTCGCCAGCTGGCGCTGATCGTTCTCGACGACGACACGGAACAGGGTCTCGAGGGTCATGCGGCGGTCGGCATCGCCGCCGCCTTCGAACGCTACGCGGAACTGGACCAGCCGCTGACCGCTGCGGCGGTGGTTCGCGACGCCACCGGTCCGGGCGCCGTACGCCTGCAGGTGACATTCCTGCAGGGCGATTCGACGGTCGCGGAGGTATCGCTCGAGTTCGTTGCACTGACAGGAGAATTGTGATGGGACGCAACAAGATTGCGGCAGTGTGGACAGATTTCGGGGGTGTGCTCACCCCGCCGATCAGCCACACCATGGGCACGTTCTGCGCCGCGAGGGGCATCGACGTGGCGGTGCTGATGGCAGCGGTCGGCAAGGTCACCGCTCGGTACGGCACCGAGGACATCATGGAGCCGCTCGACACGCCGCTGGTCGCCGAGGACGTGTGGCTGGCTCAGGTCGACGAAGTCCTCGCCGCGGACCACAACGTGCGCCTGGGCCTTTCCACCCTCGCCGACGCCTGGTTCGACGGTCGCGAGACGAACCACGAATGGGTGGCCGCCCTGAGAACGCTGCGGGCATCGGGGGTTTTCGTCGGGCTCGTCTCCAACATGGTGCCGACCTGGGACACGCATTGGCGGCGGATGGTCGACGTCGCCGAACTCTTCGACGATGTCCTCCTGTCCTTCCGGGTCGGTCACCGCAAACCGCAGCGGCAGATGTTCGACCTCGCCGCCGAACGCGCCGGCGTTCCGCCACAGCAGTGCCTGCTCGTCGACGATATCGAGGACAACTGCGCGGGCGCCGAAGCGGCGGGCTGGCGGGCCGTCGTGTTCGGCGACGCGCACCAGGCGCTGGCCGAGATCGAGCCCATGCTGCAGTCGCCGATCTCGAACGGAGCAGTGTCATGACGCGGTCGGTACTCGTCACCGGGGGTAACCGAGGGATCGGTCTCGCGATCGCCAGGGCGCTGGCCGCCGACGGCGACAAGGTCGCGATCACCTACCGGTCGGGCGAACCGCCGCCGGACCTGTTCGCGGTCCGATGCGATGTCTCGAGCACCGAATCGGTGGCCGACGCGGTCGACGAGGTCCGCGCGCAGCAGGGCGCCATCCAGGTCATGATCTCCAACGCGGGCACGGTCAACGACAAACTCCTGTTGCGCATGTCCGAGGACGAGTTCCTCGGCGTGGTCGACGTCAATCTGCTCGGCGCGGTACGGATGACCAAGGCCGTCCTGCCGGACATGCTCGGCGCCGGCTGGGGACGACTGGTCTACGTCTCATCGACGGTCGGTCAAACCGGCGCCCCGGGCCAGACCAATTACGCGGCGTCGAAGGCCGGCCTGATCGGATTCGCGCGGTCGGTGGCCCATGAGTACGGCTCGCGCAAGATCACCGCGAATATCGTCGCACCGGGCTTGATCGAGACCGACATGACCGCCGATCTCGCCGGGCAGCGACGTGCCCACATCATCGGCAAGGCCTCGCTGAATCGCGCCGGCACCCCCGACGAAGTCGCCGCGGCCGCCAGGTTTCTCGCCAGCGACGACGCCAGCTTCGTCACGGCGGCGGTGCTTCCGGTCGACGGCGGCGGCGGAACCGCACCGCGTTGAAAGGAAATCAGATGACACACAATGCAATTCAGGACCCGAGGACCTTTTCCGGGGTGATCGACGCCATCGGCCACCACCTGCCCGATGCGCGGGAGACCAATGATGAACTCGCACAGCGGATAGACACCAGCGACGAGTGGATCAGCACCCGGACCGGCATCCGTGCGCGGTCGCGTGCCGGTGCCGACGAGCCGACCTCGGTGCTCGCGACGCGAGCCGGGCGCGCCGCTTTGGACCGGGCCACCGCCGCCACCGAGGTCGACACGGTCATCGTCGCCACGACCACCCCCGACATGAAATGCCCGGCGACCGCACCGATCGTGGCCTCGGATCTGGGCCTGTCGGGAGCCGCCACGTTCGATCTGAACTCCGCCTGCACCGGATTTCTCGCCGGCATGAGCGTCGCCTCGGGGCTGATCGCGACCGGGGACGCCAACGCCGTGCTCCTGATCGGGGCCGAGAAGTACTCCTCGATCATCTTTCCCCGGGATCGTGGCACCGCACCGATATTCGGCGACGGCGCCGCGGCGATGGTGATCCGCCGCGGCGATCCGGGCGAGCTGGGCAGCATCGGTCGGGTACGGCTCGGGTCGGACGGGCGGCTGTGGGATCTCGCCTACGTCGAGTCCGGCGGCAGCCGGACCCCGCACGAGCCGACGAACGACCCCCACGACCCGTATCTGCGGATGAACGGTCGAGCCACGTACCGGTGGGCCGTCGCGCGGATGACCGAGTGCTGCCGCGCGGTGCTGGCGGACGAGGCACTGACCGCGGACGATGTCGATCTGCTCGTCGCACACCAGGCGAATGCGCGAATTCTGAAGGAGGTCGCCCGCGAGCTCGACGTGCCCGCGGAGCGGTCACTGGTCGACCTCGCCGACATCGGAAACACTGCGGCAGCGTCGATTCCGATCGCGTTGAGCAGAGCGCACGACAACGGCGTCCTGGTCGGCAAGGAAACCGTGTTGCTGACCGCTTTCGGCGCGGGGGCCAGCTGGGGGGCGACGGTACTGCGCTGGCCCGACGGAATCTCATCGTGACAACGAAACGAATCGAGTGGAGCGAAGTCGAATGAACGCGATAACTACAACCGAGATCGCCGAGGGCCTGCGGAGCATCGCCGATCGTCTGGACCTGGAACTCGAGAATGTCGATATTTCCGCGACGTCGTCGCTGGAAGACGACCTCGAGATGGACTCGCTGAACCTGATGGACTTCCTGGTGTATCTCGAGAAGAGATATCACGTGCAGGTCACCGACGAGCGCCTGCACGAGGTCGACACCATCGGCGATGTCGTGAACCTGCTCAACGACCTGCTGGCATCGTCGCGCGACACCCCGCAGCCGTCCCGAGTCGGAAGTCGTTGACGCGGTGGGCGACATTGTCGAGCAGGCCCGCCATTTCGGGCGGACCGTGCTCGCCGCCGCACCGGCGCCGGATGTCGAAACCGTCTACGACGACCGGCACCCACTGTGGGAGCAGTTCCGATCGGCCGACCTCGCCGACTGGTGGGTGCCCGCCGAATACGGCGGACGGGGTGTCGGACTGTGCGAGTCGGTGAACGTCGTCTCCGAACTCTCCTACCACGACGCCGGATTCGCGTTCGCCGCGTTTCTGCCGATCCTCGCGTCACGAATGCTCGAGCTCTACGGTCCCGAGGAGTTGGCGCGCCGCTACTTGGCGGAGATGGCCACCCATGGATCCTTCGCGGCGGCACTCGGCAGCGAGGCCGAGGCGGGCAGCGAGCTGGCCCGTACGCAGACCACGTTCCGCCGCGACGGCGATGTGCTGCACATCAACGGCGATAAGCAGTTCTCGACCAACTTGGCGTTCGCGCGGTTCTGCCTCGTGCTGGCCCGCGACGTCGACAACCCCCGAGATTTCGCCCTGATCCTGGTCCCGTCGGACAGTCCGGGATTTGTTGTCGGCCAACGGTGGCCGATGTCGGGCCTGCACGGTACTGCCACGTACCCGGCAACTTTCACCGATTGCGTCGTCCCGGCAGCAAATCGGTTGTCGGGCAACGGTATTCGGATCCTGGAGGTCGGGCTCGACGCGAGCCGGATCCTGATGGCCTCGATCGCGATCGGTCTGACCCGGCGGATTCGGGATCTGAGCATGGACTACGCGGCGAGCAAGCGGCTCGGTGGGCAACCGCTGAACCGCAACGCCGTCTTCGGCGCCCGCATGGGTCAGCTCGAGATGGAACTCGAAACGATGAAGGCCCAGTGCCGGTGCGCCGCGGCCGAATACGACGACATCTACCAGCGATCCGATCGGGCGGCGGTGTTCTATGCCGACGGCGTGCTGAAGTCGGCGATTGTGGCCAAGATGCATTGTGGTCAGGTCGGCTGGCGGGTCGCGAGTCGGGCGTCGGAGGCGTTCGGCGGTCTGGGCTACACCGCGGGCCACGACATCCAGCGGTGCCTGCGGGACATGCGGCACATCGCGATCGTCGAGGGCGGCGACGACGTGCTGCGTGAACTGCTCTACGGACGCTACGTCAAGCGCGCATCGCGACGAGGATGACGGTTGCCCGGCTGACGGAGATACGAGCCCGAAATGGGACCGCGAGGTGCGACGGCGCCTCGCGGTCCTTCGTCACGGCAGGGTAGCCGGGGTCAGAACGGTACGTGACGCAGCCAGATGGCCGTGGCGTCCATCCGGCCGGCCATCGCGAGGTCCACCTGTCCGCTCAGCGCATAGGCGCCGAAGGGACCGAACGCCACCGACGTCGGCGCGCTGACGGGCCAGGGGTCGGTCCGGTCGACCACACGCGCGGTGCGCCAATCGTCCTCGCTGCGGAGCCCGGTGACCGCATCCACGCCGGCGGTGACGCCCAATCTGTTCTGCGCCATCAGCAGGGTTCCGTCCGGGCGCAGCGTGAAACCCTCGATTCCGCGCAGCGTCGTCTCGGTGGCGACCTCGGTGACCTGCGCCGCACCCTGCAGGGAGATTCGAAACAGTGCGCCGGTGTCGTATCGCCCGGTGACCAGGTAGCCATCGGGATGCCAGACGATGCCGTTCAGGCCGACGCTCGGACTGCGGAACCTCGGATCACTGACCAGTGGCCGGACGCTTCCGGCCGGGTCGATCACTTGAACGGTGTCGTAGACGCAATCGATCAGATAGACCGAACCGGTGACCGTGTCGACGGCCAGGTCGTTCGCGAACGTGTCGGCTCGCCCGAGCGCCGTGTCGATCTTCCGTTCCACTCCACCCGTTATCAGGTCGACAACGGCCACACCGGACACCGGAGGCTGATCGGTGGGGAATACCTTCCGCAGTTCGTAATCGCTGTAGGCGATATAGATGCGATTGCGAATCGGGTCGACCTCGATTCCCAACGTCGACACCGCGCCGAGGCTGGGGACGAGTTCGGAAACGCTGCCGTCCAGGCCGACCACCGACACGTTGCCCCGCGTGGTCGAGCCGATCAGAAAGCCGCGGCGATGCGGGTCCCACGCCGCGCCCTCGGGAAAGAGGCCGGGCGACGACGCGGTGATCAGCTCGGGACCGCCGCCGGATCGGATCGACGAACCGGCGATGTCGGCGGATGGGCCGGGTCCGGGCGCCTCCTGGCAGGCCGTGAGGAGCATCGCCGCCAATGAGGTCGCGCCCGCGAGAGCCGCTCTGCGCGATATACATGCCATGTCTGGTCAGCCTTTCGCTGGTCTGTTCAGTCGGCGGCCGCCGGCAGCGGGTTGTGCCGAGCCGGTGCCACCTCCGCGTCGGGACTTCCCGAGGCGGTGCCGGACGGCCTGCGAATCAGCAGCGCGACAGGCACGGCGACGGCGACGATTACCGCACCGAGCCACAGCGCGTGCTGCGTCCCCACGCTGAAGGCCGTTGCTTGATCACCGATCGAGGAACCGTCCGCAGATCGGTCGAATCCGTGCGTGAATACCGGGGTTGCTACCGCGATACCGAGAGCGCCGCCGAATTCCCGAATAGTGCTGTTCACTCCGGACGCCTTGTTGTGCTCGGAGTCGGCCACGGACGCGAGCACCGTAGCCGGTATCGCCGCGAACGCCAGCCCCATCCCGATCCCCGCGAGGGCCATCGGAACCACCATGACGCCGTATGACATGTCCGGTCCGATCGTCAGCGCAAGCCATCCGAGCGCAACGGATTGCAGGCCGTACCCACACGCCTGGAGTGCGCCGCCCCCGACGCGTTCGATCAGCAAGCTTGCCAATGGCACGACCAGAACGGGCGCGGCGGTCCAGGGCAAGGTGCTCAATCCGGCCTCGAGTGGTCCGAATCCCATCGGGCCCTGTAAGAACTGCATGAGGAAAAATACCGAACCGAATACGCCGAAGTGCATTGCCAATGACGCGGCGTTGCTCAACATGAAATCGCGAATGCGATACATCCGGAGCGGAACCAGCGGTTCTGCGACGTGCCGTTCATAGCGCAAGAATATGATGAACAGGACTATCGCTACCGCGATCCCGGCGACGGTGCGAGGCCCGCCCCAGCCGTGGTCGGCGGCCGCGACGATTCCCCAAACGGCCGACACCACCGATCCGGTGACGAGGACGACGCCGACTCCGTCGATATTTCGCTCCGCACCGCGGCTCTCCGCGATCGCGTACACCACCATCGGCAGCGCGAGCAGACCGACCGGCACATTGATCCAGAAGATCCAGTGCCAACTCAGATATTCGGCGACGGCGCCACCGGCAAGTGGTCCGAGTGCGATGCCGAGGCCGTTGACGCCACCCCACACTCCGATGGCCATGTTGCGTTGCTTCTCGGACACCGCGGCGACGGCGAGAGTGAGCGAGACGGGCAGGATGATCGCGCCGCCGATGCCTTGCACCGCACGTGCGGCCAGCAACATCCCGACCGACTCCGCCATCGCGCAGACCGCGGACGACACGGTGAACAGCAGGATGCCGCCGGCGAATACTCGTCGCCGGCCGAAGCGATCACCGAGCGCCGCGCCTCCGAGCAGCAGGCCCGCGAACGACAGCAGATAGCCGTTGACAATCCACTGCAGCGTCGACTGCCGCGCACCGAAGTCATCGGCCATCTCCGCGAGCGCATTGGTGACGACCAGGTTGTCCAGCGCCACCATGAACATGGGTATGGATGTGGCAAGCAATGCCCACAGAACTCGGCTGCTCTTAGCCGTCATCCCGACTCTCCTATATTACCGGCCATGGTCGTGTGCATTTTTCGTAATACACCTCCGGCCGTCCGGATCAGGACGTTACCGGCGGTGGTCACGGCCGGGTGGTCATATTCATCGAAAGTTACATTCGACTGCGACCGAGGTGTAATGCGGCGTCGGTCATGCGAAACAACTATGCGGCGGCCGACTTATTACGGGTGTGATTCGGGGTTTAATGTTCGTGGCCGACGAGGTATCTCGCCGGCAAGCCGACCCGCTTCGTGGAGTGGGCGAGTCCGATGAAGGGAAATCCATGGTTGAGAATGTGGCCGCGGAGACAGATGAACTCGGCGTGAGCGAGGAAGTCCGGCAGAGGGCACTGAAGATGACGCCGGAAATGCGGGAGCTGATATTCGGCATTGCCAAGGTAGTGGCGAATGCCGACCTCGAGGGTGCTCGCAAGCACCTGACCGCGGACTTTATCGACCACGAATCGGCTCCGGATTTGCCGATCGGTCCGGACGGTTTCATCAAGGTCGTGGAGGATGTGCATAAATCGTTTCCCGACGCGGCCTGGGAACCGGAGGACCTGTTCGCCACCGACGACCGCTGCTTCGCTCGAGTGCGGTTCACGGGAACACAACTGGGCGAGTACATGGGCTACGCGCCTACCGGAAAGCAGGTTTCGGTCACCCAGATGCACTACTACCGAGTCGTCGACGGCAAGGCCGTCGAGCATTGGGGCTCGCGGGACGTGATCAGGATCCTTCAACAGCTCGGCGTGTACTCGCGCGTGGACAGCATCGAGGCGACCGCCGCGGCCGCCGCCGCCAAGGCCCCGACACCGTACAAGACACCGATGTTCTGATGGGGTGAGGGTTGATCCGGTGCTTCCGGCGGCGTGTCGTCGAGGGGCGGGCACAGCCCGAGAGTCGTTGCCGTGCCCGCCTTCTCATCTCCGAGCCGCCGGATCATGGCAATGATCGACACCACCGCCGACCGTGATCTTCCGACGATCGCGCGCCAGTCATTTCGACAGATGTCGGGCAGGGCCCGCGCTCGTAGCCTCAACCCTGTGAGGCGGACGATGCCATAGAGGAATGGCGACGAGGACTCACGAGAACATGACCATCGAGCAGGCCGTCACTGCCGCACACTAGGAAAGGCAATTATGTTCTCCGCCATTGGTGAATTCGGCGCCCGCCGGCGCCGGCTTGTCATCATCGGGTCGGTTCTGTTCTTCATTCTCGCCGCGTTCTGGGGGACCGGGGCGTTCGGCTCGTTGAGTGCGGGAGCCGGCTTCGAGGATCCGAACAGCGAGTCGGGGCGGGCCGATGCCGCGCTCGCGGGCCCGCTCGGTCGGCAGACCGCCGACCTGGTGGTGCTGTACGAACACCCGAGCCTGACCGTCGATCAGCCCGAGTTCGCCACGGCCGTGGCGAATGCGGTCGCCACGGTTCCGTCCGGCGCCGTCGTCTCACTCGAGACCTACTGGACCAGACACGACCCGGCGTTCGTCTCGAACGACCGGCACGCTTCCTACGTCACGATCCAGTTGCCGTCGACCAACGAGTACCAGCGGGTGCGGCAGTTCCGGGCGATCGAGGAGGGACTGACCTCGCCGGAGTTGCAAACGCGTTTCGGTGGTCTCACCGCGATGACCGGTCAGGTCAACGAACGCAACTCCCGTGACATCGTGCGAGCCGAGATCCTTTCCATCCCCATCCTGCTGATTCTGATGGTGGTGGTGTTCCGGTCCTTCGTCGCCGCGATCCTGCCGTTCGCGGTCGCGCTCATAGTGACCGCCGGGTCGTTCGTCGCCCTCCGGGTGTTCACGATGTTCACGAACGTGTCGGCGTTCGCGATCAATATCGTCACCGTTCTCGCGCTCGGCCTCGCCATCGACTACGGGCTGCTGATGGTGAGCCGATTCCGCGAGCAACTGGCCCTGGGGTCGAGCGTCGACGAGGCGGTCCGGATCACCACCGCCACGGCAGGCCGGACGATCCTGTTCTCCGGACTCACCGCCGGCGCTTCGTTCGGTTGCCTGACTCTGTTCCCCGCGAACTTCCTCAGTTCGATGGGATACGCCGGCATCTCGGTCGCGCTCTTCGCGGTGCTGGGCTCCCTGTTCCTGATGCCGGCGCTGTTGCGGATCGTGGGGCGCAAGATCGACTCGCTGCGGGTCCCGCTGCCGTTGCGCAGTCGCCCCGACGCCACCGACGGGCGTTGGTCCCGCGTCGCCCGGATGATCATGCGGCGTCCGGTGGTGGCGACCGTGGTCATCGTCGCCGCGCTGCTCGGCCTCGGCGCACCGGTGCTGTCCGCGAACTGGGCGCGCCCCGGTGACTGGGTGCTGCCGCCGACCGCGGACGCGCGCGCGGTCACCGATCGGTTGGCGAGCGACTTCGAGCAAGATCCCGCTCGGGTGATGACCGTGGTGGTTCGCACGCCGGGCCCGTCCGAGGACCCCGCGACCAGGTCCGCGATGGACAGCTACGCGAGCCGGCTGGCGGAGGTTCCGGACATCGCCGACGCCACCGCGACCGGAAGGGCCGACGACCTCACGCGGATCACCCTGCACTACTCGATCGATCCGCAGTCCAGGCAGGCCCGCGCCATGGTCGACGGGGTGCATGCGGTCGCGCCGCCGGACGGGGCGACCGTGCTCGTCACCGGCATGCCGGCATCGCGCTTCGGCATCATCGAGATGATCAGTTCGCGATTGCCGTTGATGCTGCTGTATATCGCGCTGGTGAGCTTCGTGGTGATGTTCCTCGCGTTCGGGTCGGTGCTGTTGCCGATCAAGGCCATGCTGCTGAACCTCCTGTCGTTGTCGGCGGCCTTCGGAGTGATCAAGCTGGTCTTCCAAGACGGTTTTCTGCACGATCAGCTCGGTTTCGTCCCGGTGGGTGCGGTCGATGTGAATTTCCCGGTGTTCATCGTGGCGATCGCGTTCGGACTCGCGATGGACTACGAGGTATTCCTGCTCGCGCGAATCAGGGAGCACTGGGTACGCACCGGGGATGTGGAGACCTCGATCGCCGTCGGCGTCCAGCAGACATCGCGGATCGTCACCGGCGCCGTCCTCCTGATGTTGGTGGTCATCGGCGGGTGGGTGTTCGCCAGCGTCACCTTGCTGAAGATGGTCGGCGTCGGGCTGGTGGTGGCGATCCTGGTGGACGCCACCGTGGTTCGAGGCCTGCTGGTGCCGGCTTCGATGAAGCTGCTCGGGCGCTGGGCATGGTGGGCGCCGGCGCCGTTGGCCCGGTGGTGGGAGCGGAACGGCTTGCGAGAGGATGCGGGCCCGGCACCGGGTCCGGCGAAGAGCGAGCCGGAAACGGTCGCCGTCCGAACATGACGGACCGGACTACTCGCCGAGCGGCTCACGGCCGCTCGGCGAGCGGCACATCACGCGCAAACGAACCGATCCGGCGCAGGTCGGACCTGGAAGCGATCCCCAACTTCGGAAAGATCTTGTACAAGTGGTAGCCCACAGTTCGCGGGCTGATGAACATCTCAGCCGCAATTTCCTTGTTGCTGAACCCTTTTGCGGCCAGATGCGCCACGTGCAGTTCCTGCGGGGTCAACATGGAGACGTCGCTGGCCGGCGGTTCGGCGGATCCTCCCGCGGCGCGCAGCTCGGTGACGGCATTCGCCCGCCACACGGTGGCGCCGACACTGCCGAACAGCTCGGTCGCGGTCCGCAGGTGTTCGCGTGCCTCGACCGGCCGTCGGTTGCGGCGCAGCCAACCGCCGTAGGTCAGGTGTGCCCGGGCGTGCTCGAAGGGAAGGTGGCCGATCGCGGGGTCATCCAGCACTCGCCGCGCGTGTTCTTCGTCGAACTCCCAATGCGCGAAGGTGCGACACCGATCGAGTTGGACAGTCACCCAGGGAATCTCCGACGCCGCGGCCCATCGCTCGAAATCCTCGAATGCGGTACGCACCCGCTCATCGCCCCCGCAGTAGTAGGCGGCCTCCATCAGATCCGCCATCGCGGCCCGGGCGGTCAACTGGTTCGAGTGCGGCGAATCCGCGGCCGCGACACGGAGCAGACTTTCGACGGCCGCGTCCGGATTCCGCCTTGCCAGATCGTTCAACCCCCGCGACCACTGCGCGAGCGCTGTCGCGGTGCGATTGCCCAGCGGGGAGGCGAGCGCCATCGTCTGTTCGACATGCTCGAGACAGCCGTGCTCGTCGCCCATCACGGCGGCAAACCTCGCCAGCAACCCGAGCGCGGTCGCTCGACGGGATCGCTGCCCGCAATGCTGGGCCAGGCGGGCGGACTCTTCGGCATGTGATACCCCTTGGTGCCACAGACCGATGTGGTATTCGATGTCCGCGACCCAGTTCAGAATGATGGTCAGCACATTGGTCATGCCGAGGGCTCGGAGCTCTTTGCACAGCTCGATGCCGAACTCGCGAGCCGGCCGCCAGTCATATCCCAGGGTCCCGATCGCCATGGCGAGCATCTGCGGACGCGGATCGCCGAAAGGCAGCACACCGCGGATCGCGGCGAAAACGCGGTGCGGATCCGTCGTTTCCGGTGCGGAAGTTCCGGCGACGACAGCGAGCAGCCCACCCCCGGCAGTCCGCAGTGCCTCCTCGATGTCGAGTGCGACCATCCGTCGAGCGGCAGCCAGCTGCCCCTCGAGATCCCCGCTGATACTGGCCGCGTCCACGGCGAGAAACAGCAGCCACATCGCCTCGTCGGGCAGCACGGTCGCCATCACATCGCCGCTGCGAAACAGCTGCGCGTAGGCCAGGACGGGATCGCCGTCATCGGTTTCGATCAGTCCGTGCAGCCGGCCGAGCCGAGCCGCGACGACGTCGGTCGAGTCGGCGTGGTCACGACCGATCTGGTCGATGATCGAACGAGCCATGTCGGCCTGGCCCGAACGCCAAGCGGCATAGGCGGCCTCGGTGCGCCGACGCCGTGCGTCGTCGGCATCGGAACTGAGCTGAGCGGCCCACTGCATCGTCTGTGCCGCGGCGGCCGCTCCGCCGCGCCGGATCACTTCGTCGCCCAGCTGTTCCAGCTCGGCCGCGAGCGCGTCGTCCGGGGCATCGGCGGCCAGCACGCGATGGTGTGCGGACCGCAACCGATCGCCGCGTTCGGCGAGCTCTGCGGCAAGCGCGGCATGCACCCTCGCCCGATCATGAAACGACGCCCGCTGGTAGACCGCCGAACGGATCAGGGGGTGACTTGCCGTGACATGAGGCCCCACGACCCGAACGGTGCCGGATTCCTCGATCGGCGCCAGCGCGGCGTCCGGCACCCCGAGCCGCGCCGCCGCGCGCAGCAGCAACCCGGTGTCCGCGCTCGCTTCCGCCGCGACGACCAGGGCCAGCAGCCTGGAGTCGGCCGGGAGCAGGTCGACCCGGCGAACGAACGCCTCCTGCAGGCGCAGGCTGAGCGGGACCGTGCCGCGCAGCATGAGGTCCAGCGCGAGCTGACCCGATGCTCCCGTCCTCGAGAGTTCGATCAGCGCCAGGGGATTACCGGTTGTCGCTTCGATCAACGCATCCCGAACGATGTCCGATGATTCCCACCCCGCCTGGTCGAGCAGTCGCGCGGCGTCGGCCCGGTCCAGGCCGCCCAGTCGCAGTTCGGGCAGGAACGACGTATCGACCTCGCTCGGATCGCGCACCGCCAACAGCATCGCGATCGGATCCGCGAGCAGCCGACGTGCGGTGAACATCAGCGCCTCTCGGGAGGAGCCGTCCAGCCACTGCACATCGTCGACCAGGATCAGCAGCGGCCGCTGTTCCGAGGCCAGCGCGAGCAGCGATAATGTGGCGGCGCACACGGCGAGGTCCGTGGAGTTCCCGTCCGCCAGGCCCAGGCCGTTGCGCAGGGCAACCGATTGGCCGTCGGGCAACAGGTCCACGGCATCGAGGATCGGCAGCAACAACTGATGCAGTCCGCTGAACGCGAGCCCGGACTCGAACTCCACGCCCGAGCATTCGAGCACGGTCATCCCGTCCGCCATGTCGCGAGCCGCGTCGAGAAAAGCGGTCTTCCCCATCCCCGCCTCCGCACGCAACGCCATGATGCCCGCGTCACCCCCGCGCGCGTCATCGATGAGCTTTCGGATTGCACGCAGCTCGCGGTCCCTCCCCAGCAGCATAGGCCGAGAGTAACCCGCAACACGCCATCAGCGCTGGGTACGAGGTGGACGTCCGCGTTCCGCACGGGTCGGGTGCCCCGAACGCCCTGGAGGACACGAAATCCAGCTGACCTGCACGAACAGATCTTCGGGATCGCCAGAACCCGCGGCATGCCGTGGGGCGTTGGGAAACAAGACAAAATTCGCAAACAAGTCAGATTGACGGATTGCGCACCGGCTGGGCGCGACCGAGGATGGGCTCGGGATCTGAACGTGAGTCAGGTCCGGGGCCCATCTGCCCAGACGAACCGGTGACCGACGGCGTTCATCGTGCAAGAGTAGTGATGGACCGAAGAGTTATTTGATCGCCGGGGGGCCGGAAAATGATCTTGATCAACAACATTATGGCGCTCGGCCGGAAATTGTCGGGCGAATCCCGAACCGAAACGGGCGCGCGCGGGTCCTCGGCAGATCGGGACGTCGTGGAGACTGCGCGCCTCATATATATCGAATTCGTCACCTTTCAGCGAGACCATGCCGAAGCGCTGCTCGATCACAATGCGATTCAGTCGGAATTTCGAAGGCAGATCGGCTACATACTGGCCGAGTATGCGGACAGCCTCCGGCAAGGGCAGATAGTGCTGCACGAGAAGAAGGTCGCGCTGGCATCGACCATCGGTGTCTTCGCCTCCTCGGCGAAGATCCCGCTGGACCAGTTGGTGTCCGCGTGGAACGGCCTCTTCGAGATCATCCTGCCGCACATCGTCACGCAGACCGGGAGCGAATCCGCGAAAATGCTGGGCATTCGGTACCTGCACCACAGCGTGGCGGAGCGAAACCGGATGTCCTCGGCATGGTTCGAAACCGCGCTGAACCAACATATAGAACGCTGTCGAACGGTCGAGCACAATCGAATTGCGCGCGAGCTCCACGACTGGTTCGGCAGCAATCTCAGCATCGCGTTGCGCAAGCTGGAGCTCTACCAGCTGCTCGGAGATGTCGATGGTGGGCCGCATCTGCGAGAACTCGACACCATTCTCGCCGGTATGTTCGACGGTGCCCGGCGATTCGCGGCCGATCTGAGGCTGTCGACACCGGTGTCGAATATCGGGGCCGATCTCCGGGCCTTCGTGGAAGCCGCCAACCCCGACGAAATGACGGTCAACGTCTTCGTCAAAGGCGAAGAGACCCTGGTGCCCGCACATGTGCGCTCGGAAGTGTTCATCTCGCTGCGCGAAGCCCTGCGCAACGCACTCGATCATTCGGACGCGACCGATGTGACCGTGATGGTGGACGTGTCCCGTGAGCGGATTTGCGCGGTAGTACAGGACAACGGGCGAGGATTCGTCGTGCCGCCCGAGCCCGATCCCGCGGCGGGCACCGGGCTGATTTCGATGCGCGAACGTATCGAGCAGTTGGACGGCGTGTTACTGCTGTCCACCCAACCCATGAACGGCACCCGAATCGACATTTGGGTGTCCAACCGAGAGGGCGACAATGCTGCCTGACACCACGGCCACTCGAATCGTTGTTGCGGACGATCACACGCTACTTCGGGATACCCTCTGCGAAACCCTTCAGATCGAGGACGACTTCACGATCTGTGGGGTCGCGGGCGACGGTGAGGAAGTCCTCGCTGTCGCTTCGCGTGTGAAACCCGATATCGTATTGCTCGACCTCGACATGCCGCAGCACAATCCCTTTCGCTCGGTCGCGACCATGCGCGCGCTGACCCCGAGCCCCAAGATCATCATCGTCACCATGCACGACCGCGCCGACATCGTGCGCAAGCTGCTGGACGCCGGAGCGGTCGGCTATCTGTCGAAAAACGTCAGCCGCCAGCATTTGGTGACGACGATCCGCAGCGTCCGCGACGGACAGTCGGTGATCGTTGTCGTGTCCGGTGGGTTGAGCGCCGGCAACGATGCCGGGCACACCGTCGTCCTGTCCGCACGCGAGGTCGAGGTGCTGGCGCTGGCCGCGGAGGCCCTGAGCAACCGCCAGATCGCCAAGAAATTGGCGATTACCGAGGGCACGGTGAAGCGGCACCTGCACAATTGCTTCGAGAAGCTCGGTGCCGACTCCCGAATGGCGGCGGTCCGCAAAGCACGGGAGGCGGCGCTGCTGGAACCGGAAAAACCGTACTTCACCTCGGCCTGACCCGGGCTCGAGCACATCGAGACGCACACTCGACGCCGATGGCACGCTTGCTCCGCGCGCGAAATATATCGAAAGTTGCATACGGAGGAACCGTAATGGGTATCCGGTTGAATCCATCGACTAATTCACGACGCCGCTACCGGTTGGATACCTTCGAGGCAGGGCCGATTCAACGAGGGTCGAGGTAGATAGAGTGTTCGAGGTTGGTAGTGAAAATATCCGTGAATTCGCCGATGCGATCGGTGAGCGGCCGAACATTCACGAGAGCGGTCGGCTTCGTGCGCCCACCACATTCGCCATCGTCGCCGCGATGCCCGCGATACGCGAGGCGATATCCCGATGCGATGTGGACATCGATTTCGCGAATGTGGTGCACCGCAGTCAGCAATTCACGTTCGCACGTCCGATCGTGGCCGGCGACGTGCTGACCACCGATGCCGAGATAACAGGCATCGAGACCGTCGGCGAGAAGACGATCTTCGCCGCGGTCATCCATATCCGAGATGCCGGCGGAGCGGATGTGTGCACTGCGAAGTCCACGATCGTCGCCACGACGCCGGCGGAGGCGAGAGTGGCATGAACCCACACCGATCCGCCGCGCTGCCCGAAGCGGGGACAGCGCTGCCGGGCAGAGAATTCGTCGTTTCGCGCTCCGACCTCATCCGGTACGCGGGCGCTTCCCGCGACTACAACCCGATCCACTGGAGCGATCGGATCGCCCGGCGCTCCGGCCTTCCCGGCGTGGTCGCGCACGGAATGCTCACGATGTCGCTGGCGGTGCGGACGGTAACCGAATGGGCAGGCCCCGAGGCGACCGTTGTCGACTATCGAGCCTCCTTCGCGAACCCGGTCGTCGTGCCCGACGACGACGGTGTCACCCTCTCGGTGACCGCAACGGTTGCCGAGCACCTAGGTGAGGATCGGATTCGGTTCCGGCTGTCGGTTCGGCTGGGTGATTCGAAGGTATTGACCAAGTCGTACGTCGTGATCCAGCTGAGGCGGGCCTCGTGAACGACCAGATGCTGTCGGTCCTGCGGCCGCGCCCGGTCGACAATCCGCAACTGTGCATGTACCTGCTGCACCACGCCGGCGGCTCGCACACGATATTTCGCTCCTGGATACCGTTGTTCCCGCCGGCCTGGGAGATCCGGCTCGTTGTCGCACCCGGCCGGGGGAAGGCGGCCGCGCATCCTGCGGTACGAGACCTCGACCTGGTCAACGCGGCGTTGGCCGATCATCTCGCCGCGCGGCACGACGACGTACCGTACGCGTTGTTCGGGCACAGTATGGGTGCGCTCGCCGCATTCGGTGCGGCGCTGCGGGTGCAGGAGAGCGGTCACCGGCCGCCCGAGTGGGTCGGGGTCTCCGGCCATCCCGGCCCGTTTCATTCGCTCACTCGGTCGGGTCCGCGGCTGTATCAACTGGCCCCGGACGACCTGCGCGGCGTATTGCTCGCGATGGGCGGGCTTCCGGAACGCATCCTGCGGGACGACTGGATCTGGGAGCGCATACAGGCGGTGGTGCGTGCGGACCTGGAAGCGGCAGAGAGCTGGCGGCCGAGAACCCCTGCGGTACTGGATCGCCCGATGTCGGCATTCTGCGGGGCGGACGATCCGGTGGCGTCCACGGCGGACACCGTGAACTGGGCGCCACACTCCACGAACTTCCTCGGCACCCGCACCTTTCCCGGCGGCCACTTCTACTTCGCAGGCGAGCACACCCGCCTGGTCGCGCAGTTGGTCACCGATGTGCACATCGCCCTCGGCAACGAGTCCGCGGAAGACCCGATTCCCCAAATGTGAATTCGCCCCATACGAAATGCCCCTGACCCTGCGAAGTGATTCGCGCTGATCAGGGGCATTTTGCGAGTGCGCCATCAGGGAATAGCTCCCATTTTTGGTGCTCCTGGACACTGAAGAAGTGTCCATGCGAGTCATGGTTAGCCCTCAGTCCTCGGCCTCGTCAAATACGCCGTCACCTCGAACGATGCCGGTGGCGCCGGGCTTCGTTCGGTCCTGATCTGCAAAGTCTGCGTCGACAAACGCGGCGGCAGTATTAGTCGAGCTGTGCTCGCCGGAGCTGATGCCGCTTTTATCCACTCGTTTTCGTCAATGGCGGGCCCGTGGTCGACGACGGTGATGGATATGTGGTCATCGGTGTGTTCGGCGGTGACGCGGATTGGTGTGTCGGTGGGGTGTAGCGCAGTGCGTTGTCGATGAGGTTGGCGAGTACCCGTTCGAGCAGGCCGGGTGTCGGCGTGTACTGAGATGTCGCCGACCTCGACCTTGATGCGGTCCATGGCTGCGCGGCGGAGGGTGTGGTTGCCCATGCTGAGGCTGACGATTGCGCGGTGGACGACCTCTTCGAGGTAGAGGCGTTTGGGTTGTGGTTGTACGGCACCGGTGGCGAGCCGTGAGGAGTCGAGCAGATTGCCGACGAGCCCGGTGAGTTGGTCGACGGATTCCTCGATGGTTTCCAGCAGTTCGGCGGTGTCGTCGGGGGAGAATACGACGTCGTCGCTGCGCAGGCTCGAGACTGCGGCTTACCTCGACGCCGCCGGTATCCGGCGCACCGGCGAGGTCGGGCATCGGCGCGCTCACGAACGCTACGGCAGTCCAATCCTCGTAGGCCCGGTCGCCGTCGGCGTCCGTTTTGATGGACACCTACAGACCGAGAAGGTCGCACCCCAACCCCGACACGATCAATCCCGCTCCGATGACGAGTAGGACCGCGGAGAAGACGAGCAGAACGTACAGCCACGTCATAGACGACGCTTCACTGATCTCCGGTCGATCAGGGTCGTACATCACAGCGATACGGGAGTTGCGTTTCGGCTCGCGGAACCACGGCGTATCGGTGCCGGATCGTTGCTGACCAGAGGAGTCGACGTATCGGTATTGGACGGTGGTCTGCGTTTCACCTGTGTTCTGCCGCTTGGTCTTCACGGATGTGACCGTTGCCTCTGCGTGTGTCCAAGTACGCCTACGTTTCCACGTGCGCACCGTCATTACGAGCAACATCGGACAAATGAGCACCAGACAAGCGCCGAACCCCACCAAGCTCACCGATTCCATGGGCGCTGTCCTCTCTCCTCGCCGCGAAACCGCTGCCCGACGTCCCACCTGCTCGGCAAGAAGTAACAATCAGCGGGCGCACCCAGTCTGGACGAGGCATCCCTCTGTCAGGGCGCGGCAGTGTGGCCGAGCCGAAAGATACACCCACAGCCTCGATACAGCGCCTTCCGCAGCGGCTCGACCTGGAGGGCGTGCTCGCCCATCTCGGTTTCGCCCCCGGCTCCACTGCCCGGAGCCGGGGCTTCCAGCGGAAGTGACCATCCGCATCGGACTCGAATGTTCGACGTCGTTGGCGCTGACCGGGTCCGGTCGGTCAGGTGATGGCGGGGCGGTGGCCGGTGACCAGGATGGCGGCCGGTGTGCGCGGCATCCACTCGGTGCCGATGTGGACCAACTGTGTGGCGGCGAAGGCTTCGGCCAATCTCTTGGCGGCGGCGCCCGGGGTGAGCGTGGATGGGGAAGCTCGTGTGTGGGCCAGACTCAGTTGTCCGGCCGCTCGCAGCCGGGTGGCCAGGTCGGCGATGATCCGGTCCGGGTCTGGCCAGTGTTGCCAGATGTCGATGCCGTAGATCAGGTCGAACTCGCGAAGGTCGGGGTCGAGGTCGATAGTGTCGCCATGGCGCAGGTCGAGCAGCCCGGTGGTGGCGAAACGGGCGGTGCGCCGGGCTGCCTGGCGTCGCATCAGCGGCGACGAGTCGACACCAGCCATCTGCCCGTCAGGCACCCGGCGGCAGGTTTCGGCGAGGGTGACGCCGGGCCCGTATCCGATCTCGAGTACGCGGGCCCTGGGTCCTGGGGTGAGGGTGTCGAGGACCCATCGTCCGCAGGCGCGGGCGCCGCGGTGGTGCGCCATCGCGATCCCAGCAACCGCTCCGAGGGTCCCGCGTGGATGTGCGTAGTGTGCCGCGAGTGCGTTGCGCAAATGCACCTGTCGCTCCCTGTCGTCGACGTTGTTCCTGCTGTCGCCGACCAGGCTTCCCGGCACTCCCTACACGTGACTGTAGTCGGATGCCGTGGCTCGTCGATTTGCCCTGACGTGGTCATTTACGGCATCTTTACTACTCGGGTGTGCCGGGAAGTCTGGTCGGCGAGTCGTGCCCGTGACCTCGGGTGAGACAGGTCCGACCGACGGAGGGCGCGCTGGTGAGCAGCACCGGATTGATCTTGACGAATTCGCTACGGGTGATCACGCCCGGTTCGGTCGTATCCTGCGGGTGTGCATGCTTCACAGATGGCCGAGGAATACCCGGTGGTCGGAATGGACACCGACGCGCTGGACGCGGCCAAGTTGCTGGCCGAGCATCGGCTGCCCGGCATCGTCGTGACCGATGGCCAGGGACGTCCGGAGGCGGTGCTGCCGGCGTCGCAGGTGGTGCGGTTCCTGGTGCCGACGTATGTGCAGGACGACCCGTCGCTGGCCGGGGTGCTCAGCGAATCGATGTGCGACCACGCGGTGTCGAAGCTGCGGCACAAGAAGGTCCGCGACGTGATCCCGGAGCGGCTGGTGAAGGTGCCGGCGGCCAAGCACGACGATACGATCATCGAGGTCGCGGCGTTGATGGCACAGCACCGCAGCCCGCTGGTAGCCGTCATGAAGGGCGAGGAGCTCGTCGGGGTGATCACCGCGACACGATTGTTGCAGGCGTCGCTGCAGCACTGCTGAATCCGGTCCGAGATCGCCGCACCGAGCCGGTTCGGGGGTGCGGCCGATGACCGCGTCCGCGATCATGTCGGTCGTCGTGTTCGCTGTCGCGTATGTGCTGATCGCGACCGAGCGGATCCACAAGACGACCGCAGCCCTGGGCGGCGCGGCGATCGTGCTGGCGGCGGGTGTGGTCGGTTCGGCCGACAGCTTCTTCTCCCACGACACCGGCATAGACTGGAACGTCATCTTCCTGCTGCTCGGGATGATGATCATTGTCGGTGTACTGCGGCAGACCGGCGTGTTCGAGTTCACGGCGATCTGGGCTGTCAAGCGCGCCAAGGGATCTCCGCTGCGGGTGATGATCCTGCTGACTCTGATCACCGCGATCGCGTCGGCGTTCCTGGACAACGTCACCACCGTGCTGCTGATCGCGCCGGTCACGCTGCTGGTGTGTGAGCGGCTGGACATCAATCCGGTGCCGTTCCTGATTGCGGAGGTGCTCGCGTCGAATATCGGCGGTGCCGCGACGCTGATCGGTGATCCGCCGAATATCATCATCGGCAGCCGGGCGGGCCTGGCGTTCAACGACTTTCTGGTGCACCTGGCACCTTTGGTGATCGTCGAGCTGATCGTGTTCACGCTGGTGCTGCCGTGGCTGTTCCGCGGCAGTTTCACCGTCGATCCCGACCGCGCTGCCGACGTCATGTCGCTGAACGAGCGGGAGGCGATCCGCGACCCGAAACTGCTGATCAAATGCGGTCTCGTGCTGACCGGGGTGTTCGCCGGGTTCGTCGGGCACGCGTTGTTCCATGTCGACCCGTCGGTGGTGGCGCTGCTGGGTGCCGGGGTGCTGGTGCTGATTTCCGGTGTGCCGCAGCGGGATTACCTGTCGGCGGTGGAGTGGGACACGCTGCTGTTTTTCGCGGGGCTGTTCGTGATGATCGGTGCGCTGGTGAAAACCGGTGTGATCGAAGACCTTTCGCGACTTGCGGTCGATGCCACCGGCGGCGATGCCCTGGTAGCCACCATGCTGATCCTCGTGGTGTCCGCGCTGCTGTCGGGAGTGATCGACAATATTCCGTACGTGGCCACGATGAGCCCGCTGGTTGCCGAGCTCGTGGGCGGCATGAACGACCACGCGAACACGCTGTGGTGGGCGCTGGCCGCCGGCGCGGATTTCGGCGGCAATCTGACCGCTGTCGGCGCCAGCGCCAATGTGGTCATGCTCGGCATCGCGAAACGCGCGGAGACCCCGATCTCGTTCTGGGAGTTCACTCGCAAAGGCGCCGTTGTCTCCGCGATCACGATCGCGGTCGCGGCGCCGTACCTGTGGCTGCGCTACTTCGTCCTGGGATAGACGAGCTGTCCGGTGCGCCGGCGCCCCTCTATGAACGCGCGGACTTGAAAACAAACATCCCAATGTGTTTTTATGGTTTCAGACGGGCGGAGGAAGCCCGCGAACGAGGAGTAGGAACCATGAGCACCACCCAGATCACTGCGAACACCTTCGGCCTCAACGACGAGAACTGGCGCAAGCACGCCAACCCGTGGAGCGTGTGGAGCCGGATGGCCGCGTTCGCGGTCATGCTCGCCGCGATCTACCTGCGTGATGTGCTGGGCTGGTGGACCCTGGCCGTCCTGGTCGGCGGCGTCGCGTTCATGTTCGCCAACACCCGCATGTTCCGGCCCATCGATGTCCCGAGCCGCTGGGACGAGAGGGGGATCTACGGGGAGCGCCTGTGGACGGAGAAGGCGCCGGCCGCCGAACCGCACCGGCGTGCGATCTCGGCGATCATCGGTATCGCCGGGGTGGGGCTGCCGCTGATCGGGTGGGGGCTGGTGAGCGTCCAGATCTGGCCCACCGTCTTCGGCTGGACCCTGGTCTTCATTTCCCAGCTGTGGCAGATCGACCGCTTCGTCGCTATCTACGACAGCGCCGTCCGCGCCGACGCACCCCAGAGCTGACGTCTCGGATCCGAAATGTAGTGACGCTCAGGCGTTCCGGCCGAACGACGAGCGAGCCGCTCAATCCCACCCCATATCACCAGTTCAGTGCGTTGCTGAACATCGGCGAAGGAGAAGACCTGTGTCGACCGAATCGGTCATTGTCTCGACAACCTA
This sequence comes from Nocardia mexicana NBRC 108244, assembly GCF_001613165.1. Classification (GTDB taxonomy): domain Bacteria; phylum Actinomycetota; class Actinomycetes; order Mycobacteriales; family Mycobacteriaceae; genus Nocardia; species Nocardia mexicana. Next base: position 2,743 of record NZ_BDBV01000036.1, on the reverse strand, counting down.
CGGCAAGCTCGAGGGCGAGTCATGCAATGGTGTCAATGTCTTTCGAGGAGTCCCCTATGCGGCGCCGCCGGTCGGTGAACTGCGTTGGCGGGCACCGCAACCGGTCCAGCCGTGGGATGGTGTGCGATCGGCGCGGGCCTTCGGGCCGGTCAGTCCGCAACACCCGCTACCGCCGTCGGAGATCCACACGGGCATCCTGGACGTTCCCGGCAGGCACAGCGAGGACTGCCTGTATCTGAATGTGTGGACCCCCGGGCTCGACGACGCCAAGCGTCCCGTCCTGTTCTGGATCCACTCCGGTGGATTGGAGTACGGGTCGGGATCGCAACCGCTCTACGACGGCACCACACTCGCCGCGACCCGAGATGTGGTCGTGGTGACCATCAACTACCGGCTCGGCGCATTGGGCTACCTCCGCTTGACCGATCTCACCGGCGGGGGGATCCCGTCCACCGGCAACGAGGGCCGGATGGATGAGATCGCAGCGTTGACCTGGGTACGCGACAATATCGCCGCGTTCGGTGGTGATCCGGACAATGTCACGATCTTCGGGCAGTCGGCCGGGTCCATCGAGGTGGCCGCCCTGCTCTCGATCACCCCGGCGAAGGGGTTGTTCCGGCGGGCTGTGCTGCACAGCACCGCCACCCATTCGTCCCAGACCATCGACAACGCCAACCGGATGAGCGAATTGTTCCTCGACATCCTCGGCGTCGACCCTCGCGATACCGACGCACTCCGGGCGGTGGAACCGTCGCGGCTGGTCCAGGCATCCACCGACCTGCTCGCCCGGATGAAACAGGAGGACCCGAACTCGGGGAGAATGCACTTCAACCCGGTCGTCGACGGTGACTTCCTGCCCATGCGCCCCTACGACGCGGTGCGCGGCGGTGCCGCAGACGATATCTCGATCATGGTCGGCACCACCCTGGACGAGACCCGGTTGGCATTGGGCTCCGAGCCACCACTGCAGCTGAATTACGCCCAAGCGCTCGCCGCGTGCCGCGTCTTCCTCGGCGACGAGGCAGAGCGAATGATGGCCGCCTACACCGACCTTCGCACCAGGCGCGGCCAGCCGGCGAGCCCGACCGACGTCATGTTCGCCCTCGAGACCGACCGGGTACTGCGTTATCCGTCGATCAAACTGTCCGAAGCCCTCGACGAACGGCGCCGCCCCGGATATCAGTTCATCTTCACCTACGAGTCCCCAGCCATGGGCGGACGCTTGGGCGCGGCACACGCTCTGGAACTCGGCTTCCTGTTCGGCACCTACACCGACGAAAAGGCCAAGGTGTTCAACGGGGAAGGTCCGGTCGCCGACCGGTTGGCGGAGCGCATGCAGGATGCCTGGACAAGTTTCGCGGCGACCGGCGATCCGTCGTGCGCGAGCATCGGGCACTGGCCGACCTACGGCGCCGCCCGCGAGACCATGCTGATCGGCGACGACTGGGACGTAGCGAAGGCACCCTATGAGGAGGAACGACTGCTCTGGGAAGAATTCCCCGGTGACGCGCGAATCGGCCTGATGTAGCGCACGAAGGACAGCGTTCGCCTGGAAAACCCGAACCGGCGCGGAGCCCAGCAGTTCGCTGCGGATTCGCGCCGGGCGCGGTAACGCCCGGCCACGTTCCGACGGCCGGAGCTCAGCATGAAAACATTGAATCGGATCGTTTTTACCGTAGGAGGTCGGTTTGCCTGTAGCGTTCACCGAGCAGGAGCGCGCACACATCACCGAAGCGTTGCGCGCGTCGGGGCAGCGGCTGTTTTCGACAGTCGGGCTCAAGAAGACATCGCTGGCGGAACTGGTCGCCGACGCCGGGATCGTGAAGTCGACCTTCTACGCCTTCTTCGATTCCAAGGAAGCCCTGTACCTCGACCTGCTGCTGACTCATGCCCAACGCGTAAAAGTGGAGACCATCGACAAGGGGTTGCACCGGGGACACGACACCGTCGACGCGTTGCGCCGCTATCTGCGGGCGGTGGTGCAGGTGCTGGACGAAGACCCGCTGTACCGCAGATTGATGTCGCATCCGGACGAGAACGCACTGTTGCGACGCAAGCTGGCTCCGGAAGCGGTTGCCGCCGCGGGAAATAGTGGCGGGACAGAGCTGGCCGAGTTCATCGCGGCGAAACAGTCCGCCGGCGAGATCGTCGGGGACGATCCCTGGGTGGTGGTGGGCGCGCTACGTACCGCGCTGCTACTGGTCATGCACGCAGAAGAGTTCGGCCCCACCTACTCTCGCGTACTGGATCTGACGATCGACGCCCTGACCGCCGGCGTCACGACCTGACGACCGAAGAAAGCATCGGACGCAACTTCCACGACCAAGTGTGCAGGTCTGACCATGGCGGCGATGGGCGCCATCTCGATCACGATGTTCTCCGGCGTCACCGCGCTGGCGATGATCTCCGACACCAGGGTCACCGAGAACACCTGCGACATCATCGGATTCCCCGGCGACTGCACCAGCGATCCGCAACGCACCGTGATCGCGCAGATCGCGGCCGCGGTGTTCGGCGGCCACAGCATCGCGTTCTACTACCTGATGGTGACCACCGCGCTGATCCTGATCCTTGCGGCCAATACCGCCTACAACGGGTTCCCGCTGCTCAATTCGATCCTCGCGCAACACCGGTATATGCCGCGCCAGCTGCACACTCGCGGGGACCGGCTGGCCTTCTCCAACGGCATCATCCTGCTCGCCGTCGTCGCCGGAGTGCTCATCTACGCGTTCGACGGGTCGGC
>NZ_BDBV01000035.1 GCF_001613165.1 Nocardia mexicana NBRC 108244 | reverse complement strand
CCCACGTTCAACGACGCCAGGATCTCCGTCAGCGCGGCCCGCATATCCTCCGCCTCGATCCGCATCAGCAGCGACTCGTCGGCGGCCGACAGGTCGAGCGAATCGTCGTTGGCGAGCCGGAACTCGCGTTCCTCCTCCGCCGCCTCGATCACGTTGCGGACGAAGCGCCCGTTGCCCGCCAGGTCCACCCCGCGCCGCGGCGCACCGCTCTGGTCGGTGCTCTCCAGGTTGTACAGCTGCTCGCAGGCCCGCACCAGCAGCGCCTGCGCATCCTCGGACAGTTCCGAATCCCGGGCCCCGGCGATCAGCACCGCGATCCGGCCGAGCTCTTCGGGCTTGTACGAAGGGAATTGGAGACGCTTGGAGAAGCGGGAGGACAGGCCGTCGTTGGCCTGCAGCAGCCGGTCGATCTCGCCGTCGTACCCCGCGATGATCACCACGAGCCGGTCGCGGTCGTTCTCCATCCGCGCCAGCAGCGTATCGACCGCCTCACGACCGAACGCGTCACCACCCGACAGTCCCGTTTGGATCAGCGTGTAGGCCTCGTCGATGAACAACACGCCATCCATGGCGGTGTCGATCAGCTTCTCGGTCTTGATCGCGGTCGAGCCGAGGTGCTGGCCCACGAAATCACCGCGCTTGGCCTCGACCACCTTGTCGGTCCGCAGAATCCCGACACCGCAATAAATCTTGGCGACCACGCGGGCGATGGTGGTCTTACCCGTGCCGGGCGGGCCGGTGAACGCCAGATGCTGACCACGCGGCGCCGCCGACAGGCCCTTCTCGGCGCGGATCTTGGCCAGCTGCGCCGTCGACTGCAGCTTCGCGACCTGGTTCTTCACCGCGTCCAAACCGATCTGACGGTCCAGTTCGGCACGCGCGTCGGCGAGGATCGCCTTGGCCCGGTCCTCGACCTCGGCCTGCTGCATCCGCCGGATCGCCTCGCCGAACAACCCCAGCTGCGCACACGCCGTGCCGACCATCACATGAGCACCGGCCGCGAGGTACGGATCATCCCACTCCGCAGACCCTGCCAACACCGTCATCACATCCGGCCACCGCTGCGTGTTGTAGTGCAACACGGCGCGCACATACGCTGCGACGCGTCTGTCCATATCGCCCGCGGCAATTCTTTTGTCCCCCAGACGGTCCGGTTCCTCGAACCGCGATGTGCGATGGTCCTCGAGCTCGTCCAGTACGCGTTCGGCCACGTCGTACTCCCGCTCTCCGATCAGGTGCGTCGCCCACGCCAACCAGATCTCCGCATAACCCGACAGCGGATAAACGATGAACAGCCCCAACGGAAACCGGCCCGCCAACCGCCCCTGCGACAACCCTACCCAGCGCTGCTCCCTGTACAGCGTGCCCGCACTGGTCTTGTGCAGACTAAACAACACCTCCGTGACCTCCGCAGCAGTGGCCCGGCCCAGCCAGGCATCACACATCGTCGGATCCCACCCCGTCGCGCGCTGAAACGCCAACCTCGCATACTGCGGATCCGGCGCCGATTCCTGCCCCTCGATCGGCAGACCCAACGACAAGACCCCGGAATCGAATGCGCGCTGCGCCTGACGATTACTGCTCACGACGGTCGCACTCCGAAACCCTCGTTCATGATTGTGTTTCCATTCATCGGCCGACCACGGGTTGCCGCACGACAATTCAGGACCGAACACCGACGGCCGACCAGCCACTCCGGTCGGCCGTCGGCATGACCTCATCGAAACCGCTTGCGCGGACTCAGAATCCGGCGAACCCGTCGCCGACGCGGCCGTCCGCCTCCAGCGCCGCATTCTTGGCGCTCTCGACCTTTCCCGCCAGGGCATCCAGCTTCTGCCGGGTGTCCGCCAGCGCCTCGTTCATCTTGTCGCTGGCCTGCTGGAAGCTGGCCTGGGCCTGCTCACCACCCAGGTTGTCGTGGAACGACTTGGCGGCCGACTGCAGCGCGTCGATCTCGCCATTGATCTTGCTGCCGTTGGCCTTCAGCTCGTCGAACAGCCGGTCCATGGCCTTTTGGTCGTAAAGAATCTCGCTCATGTTCTCAATTCCTCTGTGGTCGAATGAAATAGGGGATCGTCACCGGATCAGACGGAGGTCTCGTCCATCTTCACCAGGGTCGACTTACCCGAGGTCACGGCTTGCGACAGCGCATCCAGCCGCTGGTTCAGCTGAGCCGACTCGTCGTTCCAGTCGTCCATCGTCTTCTTGAACGAGTCCTGCGCCTCCCCCTTCCAGCCCGCGCGGACCTCATCGCACGCGGCGTCGACGGCATTCACCGACTGGCGCAGGTTCTGGATCGACGTCTCCATATCGGAGACGACCTTGTCGATACCGGCGGTCTGGACGCCGACGGCATTTCCGCCATTACCGAACATAGACATTTCTCAAAGCCTTTCGTTACGGATGATCTTGATTTCTAGATCGGTTCGATCTGACCGGATTCACATTCACGATTGGGCTACGGCGTCGGGCACCTCCTTACGTCCGGCGGCCCGGTCACGCCGTCATCGCCTGCGGGCCACCGGGTTCGGGGCCCGGAACGATGTCGGCGCAGGTATGACATGGCCCGAACGGACCCGCCCAAATGGAATCTCTTATCCATACCGTCGCGACTTGTTCTTCCGAACCGCGCACGCGCACATACCAGTTCGGGTGCGCGAGCGCCTCGAGCACTCCGTCGACCCAGTCGTCCATCCGGCGCCACAGGTCCTCCCACGCCACGCCGACGCTGCTCCATCTCGTAAACCATGGCATCCTGGTCGCTCTCGAACGACAGCGGCTGCGGTAGCGAGCCGACGCGATATCGTTCACGCGACCGTGGTGGATCGTTCCAAGACGACTATGGCTGGTTGATTATGAGAATTTCATGAATGCTTAATCCACGCTGGGACATTCCGTCCGGACTCCTGGCCCGAAGTTGGCGCGGTGGACACTGTTCTCGACGCGTGCAACAGGAGTCGTAGGGACCGCTTCGCGATCCGCGCGGAATAATTTTTCGATCATTTGATACCAATCGAGACCTTGCGACGGTTGGGCAGTGCGTAGAAATGGCCTAATGTCTGCCCGGTGCGTGTTCTGGTGCTGGAGGACGACCAACGGCTGCGCCGTGAGGTCGTGGAGGGGCTGAAGGCGGCCGGTTTCGCTGTAGACCTGGCATCCGATGTCGCCGAGGCCGACTTCAAGGTCGCCGTCAATCGGTACGACTGCCTGGTTGTCGACCGTGGGTTGCCCGACGGGGACGGCTTGGATCTGATCGCCGGCGCTCGTGCCGCCGGACAAACCGTGCCCGCGCTGATCCTGACCGCCCGCGATGGGCTGGCCGACCGTATCGAGGGGTTCGAGAATGGGGCCGACGACTATTTGGCCAAGCCGTTCGCCTTGCCCGAGTTGGTCCTGCGCGTACGCGCGTTGTGCCGGCGGCAGGATCAGCCCACGGCTTCGCGAATCACGGTGGGCGACATAGAGCTGGACCGGATGCGCCGTCGGGTACAGCGCGGCGGGATCCTGTTGTCCCTGACACCGAGGGAATTCGCCGTACTGGAGCTGATGGCGGCACGGCACGGCGGCGTGGTCTCACGCAGCGAACTCATCGAGTGTTGCTGGGACGAAATGGCCGAACCCGCCTCCAATGTCGTGGACGCGGTGGTAGCCAAGCTGCGTCGAAAGCTCGGAGCGCCGGCGGTGATCGAGACCGTGCGCGGTGCCGGATTCGTGCTTGCCGCGACCGGCGCGGGGTCGGCCCGGGCATGAGTTCCATCGATCGTCCCGCGCTCGCGCGGCTGCGCAGCACACGGTGGATGCTGACGGCGCTGGTCACCGCGATCACGGCGGTGTGCATGACTGTGCTCGGCGTGGTTGCGGCAACGCTGGATGCCCAGTCGCGGTCACAGGGTGTCGACCGCGATCTGGACCGGGTGGCCGGCGGCTTGGCGCGCGCCGTGCAGCTCACCGACGAAAATCACACCATCGATGTCGCCACCATCGTCGACGATTCGCTGGCCAATCAGCAGGCCGCTGTCGCCGTCCTCACTCGCAGTGGGGCGAGCGGGCCCTGGCGGCAGGCACACACCTACCTTCGGACGCAACTGCCGTCGGACGCCGACCTCGAACTGCTTGCCTCCGATACCGTGGACCGGTCGGAGTGGCAGATTTATGCCACCCGTATGCACAGCGAGACGGGTCTGTCCGGCGCCGCGGTCCGAGTCGCTGCGACGCCGGTGTTCTGGGCCGACAACGACCTTGTCGCGGTGGTAATGGCGGGTGCCCCACCGATGACAGGAACCGGTGAACACCGGATGCTGGTGGCGGGGCTCGTACTCGGTGGGCTGCTCATCGTCGCAGCCGCCGCAGCGACAGGACATCTGCTGGCGGGACGCAGCATTCGCGCCGCCGCACGGGTACTCGACGAGCATGAGCAGTTCCTCGCCGATGCGGCGCACGAGCTGCGCACCCCGCTGACGACTATGCGCCTGATAACTGAATCCCACCCGCGGTCGCCCGGCGATGTCGATCGTATGCTCGACGAGACGCGTGGACTGGCCGATCGGATGGCCCGGCTCGTCACCGGCCTGCTCACGCGGGCGCGCATGCAGGCGGGCATTGCCGACCCGGAGCGCACCCCGCTCCGCCTCGACCAGCTCGCCGAGGCCGTCACCGACGAGCTCGGCGACGCCCGCCTCACGATCGACGCACGACCCTCGGTGGTGGTCGGCGATCCCGAACTGCTGAGTCTCGCTGTCCGCAATCTCCTCGAAAACGCAATCATGCACGGCGCGGTGAACAGGCTGGTCCCCGTGGAAGTGTTCGTGGCCGAGGGGCGGATCAACGTCCGCGACCATGGCCCCGGCATCGATCCGACCATGTCGGCCAACCCCTTCGAGCGCGGGGTCGCCGGGCGCGGTGGTCGGCATGGAGTCGGCCTGTCGCTGGTGGGCTGGGTGGCGCGCATGCACGGCGGCAACGCGTCAATAGAACCTGCCACAGGCGGCGGCACCCTCGCCACGCTGTGGCTGCCGCCCGCCGAACTCCCCACCCCCGCGGTCACGAGAGGACCGGCGGTCACGAAATCATCATAGTCGCCCTGTTGTAATGCGTTGTGGTGGAACGTGATCCACCACAACAAAGGGAGACTGCAGATGTCGAACCGGATCGCGGCCGCCTTCGCCGCTCTCACAATCGGCACACTGTTCGGTAGCGGAGCCCAGGCGCTGGCCGACGACATCCGCTACGGCGTATACGACAACCGGGGCGCCTGCGAAGCCGCCGGCGCCGACACGCCCGCGCACCCGGGCTGGACCCGCTACGAATGCCGACCAGCTCCCTCGAGCAGCTGGGAACTGTACCTCGTCAACTGACGGAAGCCGGACTCGTCGAAGATTCCGGGGCAACCGAATTCCCACACATGTTTCCATGCGTAACACGATGTCCCCAACACCATTATCCACGATGCACCCCGGCCCGGTCGCCGCAATCGGCGACCGGGCCGAGCGAGAGAGGCTGCGTGAGGTAGCTGCTACACCCACTCACTCGCCACCCCTGTGCGTGCCGACTATAGTGTCAGCCCACATCCTTGAAATACACCGTCATGCCATCGCGACGATCGACCAAACCCCGATAGCGCCAGTTGGCAAATCCACCATCCCCGTTGTTGGTGAACTGCCCGCCCTCGATCAGGTAAAGACCATAGGTAATGCCGTCGTAATCGAAACTCGTGTAGCCCGCTACGTCGAGCTTCGAATCGTCATGCGGCTGCTGCAAATTCATCGCAAGCACACCGAACTCCTCCCTCTCGTCGAAGTACGCCTGATTGACGGCGGCCTCGATCGCAGCTTCCCGATTATTCGCGGCCTTGATCGAACTCGCGATCGCTTGCCCGAGCGCACCCGGATCGACCGGCAACGGCTTGGCGGACGCAGCGGGTGCGGTGAACGCCGTCGCACCGATAGCCGTCGCGGCTAGAGCGGTCGCAGCGAACGTAGTGAGTTTCATTGCGGCAGTTGTCCTTCTACGAGTCGTTCCCGAACAGCCAGCAGACAATCACCCCGTCTATGACCGAATCGTGATCGGGCATGCCGATCACGATTGGGTCCGGCACGATCGCCACCGTGGTGAGGCTCGACCTGACGCGACTGGAGAATTCGGTCGAAACGGTCATGAAACCTTCACGATCGGGTTGGTGAAGTAGCCGTAGCGGTCGCCCGACCGCTACGAAGAAAGGAAGATCTGATGTTCAAGACCGTACTTGCCGCCAGCGCCCTGGCCCTCGGCGTCGTCGCCGGCGGCGCCGCGACCGCCAACGCCGAAGAGCTGGTCGTTCAAGGGCAGTACAACACGATCGGCGAGTGCACCGGCGCGGGCGACTTCGGCGAGGTCACCGTCGACGGAAACCCGGTCAAGCTGTCCGACGGCTGGTCCTACCGGTGCGACCCGGTCGGCGACAAGTTCCAGATGACCCTCGTCCGCTGATATATCGCAGGAGCCACGCACCGAGTGCGCGGCTCCTGACCAACGTCAGCCGTCGCAGCGCTGGGTGTACGCGATGGTTCGCGGGCGCGCCGCCCGGACATCATCTACCCAAAGGAGTACACGATGATGTGGCTGATGCTTTTGATGGATCTACCCAGGTACATATTGTCCGGCAGCACGGAATCTCCGTTCGGACCACCTGGGCTGTAATGGAGTTTGACCACTTTCCAAAACTGCCGGAAATTACCACAAGAAGTCAGGAGCACTGTGCACCGGAAGAAATCGGGTATCATTCTCGGCGGGGCCGCGGTAATCGCTGCACTCGCCACCGCACAACCTGCCGTAGCGAACGCCCAGGGCGTGGCGGATACCATCACAGTTCAAGTCAAGGTCCCTCTGAGCGACAACTCTGACGCCCCTGACTCGTCCAAACCGGACGAGGGCTCCCGCGTACGCGAAGGGGGCATCCAGTACCCGCAGCCCGATCCTGGCAATGCGGATGACGACAGAGATAACGGGAACCATTTCCCCTGAGGTCAACACGCTCTGAGCCCACTGACCGGTCGCGTCCATCCCAGCGGCCGGTTACGGTTCGAAGTTCCGCTCTTCTCGCGAGGCCTCGACCACCAGGAACGGCAGCACATCTGGTGGTCGAGGCCCTCGACATAGGTTGAGGGGCCTATCCATCCGGGTTCCATCGCCACCCGCAGTGGCCGGTGTGCCGAGTGCGATGGTCGCGGGAATCGGGTTCTGGGTCTGTGTCCTCGTCAGCAGAAGGGCGGCGACTGCACTGCATGAGCTCACCCGTCCGGAGATCGATGTCCTGCTTGGCGCAACGACCGCATTGGCGCTGTTCGTGCAGGCAATCGTGACGTTTTCGCTGTCCAGACGACCGTAGTGTCGATGGCTCCGGTCATGGTCTGGTACTGCTTCGCTCTCTGTAAGGCACGCCGGCAGGTTCGCGGCGCAGCGCAGTCCGGGACGGTGCGGATACTGTGCTGTCGTTGTTGCTGGGTGGGGCCCGCTCGCCCAGAGTTCTCGAGCGGACGTTGAAAATCGACGGCCCCGCCGATGGCGGGGCCGTCGCTGTTAGCGTGTTGTCCGATTACGGTGCATCGGAACGGTTCTGAGCTTCTTTCGACAAGGCCATTTCTGCGGTTCAGTCCACTTTTACCCTGTCGGATGCCGACGCGATTGAACTCGTGGGGCGAGCATGTCGCGAGAGCGATCCTCGACGCATTCGAACTCCTCCGCAGCCTGACGAATCTGATTCGCGTTGTCATTGAGGAGTGAGATCCGGCCGTCGATCGCTTCGATCATATTGTCTCGGCCACTCTCATACCCCTGCTCACCCTTGGCAAACTTCTCGCCGATCTTGTCATCTCCCCAAACCTGTCCCCTGCTCTGGATCGCGTCTTGCAACTTGTCCACTGTTCGCCGACACCGTTCGGCGATGTCCTCGAACTCCGCTGCCGCCTCGCGCAATTTCGCCGGGTCCAATTCGATGCGGTCTACCATGATTGACGCCCTTTATCGTTCTCAGAGTTGGTGAAACATCGGCGATACCAGCCAAACTCGGCTGCTACGTGACAGCCTCAGCGGGCGTTGGCCGCACCAGAAGACTTCGCGGACAGCAGGGTCCGCATGCCGTCCAGGACCGCCGGATCCTCGATCGTCGCGGGGAGCGGCTCCTCCCGGCCGTCCGCGATGGCGCGCATAGCTTTTCGCAGGATTTTCCCGGAACGAGTCTTGGGCAACGCGGGCACGATGTCGACATCGCGGAATGCGGCGATCGGTCCGACGCGGTCACGCACCGCCTGCACCAGTTCGACACTCAGCTGCGCGGCCGAGATGTTCTCGCCCGATTTCAACACGACGAGAGCCCGTGGAAGCTGGCCCTTGAGCTGGTCTCGGACGCCTATGACGGCGCATTCAGCGATCGCGGGGTGATCGGCGACGACCGCCTCCATCACGCCGGTCGACAGGCGGTGGCCCGCTACGTTGATGACGTCATCGGTACGGCCCAGGAAGAACAGGTAGCCGTCCTCGTCCAGGTAGCCACTGTCGCCGGTCAGGTAGTAGCCCTCATGCGCCGACAGATAGGAGTCGATGTAACGCTGGTCCGAACCCCACAGTGTGGTGAGCGTTCCCGGCGGCAACGGTAACTTCATGCACACCGCACCTTCAGTGCCCCGAGGGACCTCCTGTCCGTCTTCTCCCAGAATCCGGATGTCGTAGCCGGGCACCGGCACAGTCGCGGATCCGGGTTTGGCCGGAAGCAGTTCGATCCCGGCCGGATTCGCCGCAGCGGGCCAGCCGGTCTCGGTCTGCCACCAGTGGTCGATGATCGGGGTGCGAAGAACCGCGTGGGCCCAGTGGTAGGTATCGGGGTCCAGGCGCTCCCCGGCGAGGAAAAGGTAGCGCAGTGACGAAATATCGTGATCGCGAAGGCATTTCGCCTCCGGATCCTCCTTCTTGATGGCGCGGAACGCGGTGGGAGCGGCGAACAGAGTCTTGACCTTGTGCTCGGCGACGACCCGCCAGAACGCACCGGGATCCGGGGTCCCGACGGGCTTACCCTCGTAGAGCACGGCGGTCGCCCCGGCGAGCAGCGGGCCGTACACGATGTAGGAGTGGCCGACGACCCAGCCGACATCGGAGGCAGCCCAGAAGACATCGCCCGGCTCGATACCGTAGATGTGACGCATACTCCACAGCAGCGCGACGGCGTGGCCGCCGTTGTCACGGACCACGCCTTTGGGTTTTCCGGTGGTGCCGGAGGTGTAGAGCACATACAGCGGATCGGTCGCCGCGACCGGCACGCAGTCGGCGGGCTCGGCGGCGGCTGTCGCCGCATGCCAGTCGACATCCCGTCCGTCGACGAGATCGGCCTCCAACTGCGGGCGCTGCAGGACGATGCACCGGTCCGGTTGGTGGACAGCCAGTTTCAGCGCCTCGTCGAGTAGCGGCTGGTAGGCGATCACGCGGTTCGGCTCGATTCCACAGGACGCGGAGACGATCACCTTCGGTGTCGCATCGTCGATCCGCACCGCCAACTCCGCGGCTGCGAACCCGCCGAAAACGACCGAGTGCACTGCGCCCAGCCGCGCACAGGCAAGCATCGCGACCGCCGCCTCGGGCACCATCGGCATATAGATCACCACCCGGTCGCCCACGCCCACACCGAATCCCCGCAGCGCACCGGCAAACCGGGCCACCCGCTCGAGCAGTTCACCGTAGCTGAGTGTTTCTCGCACGCCGGTGACAGGACTGTCGTAGATCAGCGCCGCCTGATCCGAACGCCCCTGTGCCACATGCCGATCCAGGGCGTTGTCACAGGTATTCATCCGCCCGTCGACGAACCACCGGTGCAGCGGCGCTCGACTCGAGTCCAGTACCACCGTGGGCGCATGGTCCCACGTCACGGCGCTAGCATGGGCCGCCCAGAACTCCTCCGGATCGTTCATGCTGCGGTTGAAATGCTCGATGTAGACGCTCATGCTTCCTACTGTCTTCGGCCGGAATAATTCTGTGATCAGTCACCGCTCAACCGGTCACCGGTCGATATTCGGAGGCAGCATGTTCCACTGCGCTGGTACACCAGAAGGAGACCGGTGACTCGGTACGAACGCCTACTGAAATGGATGTGTGGACGTCAGGGAAGGACCTGAGGGACCACGTCCGGATTGAAGTGTCCGATCAGGGCACCGATCAGCCCGCCGATGACAGGTCCACCGAAGCCCGTGGCCGAGCCGACGGCGCTCCCGATTCCGGCACCGAGCACGGTGCCGTTGAGGACCGGATCGGGAAACTGGGCGTTGGGATTGGTTGCGATGTCGTCAGATTGCAGGGGGACACCGGCGACGGGCGCTGCCTGATCGGCATACGGTGATGACTCGGCGGAGGCTGGACCCGCGTAAATCGCCGCCGCGACCAGCGGCATAGAAATAACCGTCAGCGATTTTACGAGTGTGTTTCGTACCATGTTCGTATCCTTTCGACCCCTCGGCCGTGCCGAGGTACTTGTTTCGGTGGTCCGGCGCGGACTCCGGCCGAAGCGAGTCGGCCCTGTGCAGTCGCACCATGAAGTCATTGAACAGATCGGTTCGTGATCAATTCATGACGTTGTGGGCGCCTGCTCGGCAGAGCGCCGCCAGCCGAGGACGGTGAGTCCCGCAGCGATCACGGCGATGCCGGCGGAAAACGCGAAGGCGGTCCCGAAGCCGTGAGCCAGCGCGTCGGTGGGTCCGGCCGATGGCATGCTCGCCAGCCGATCCGAGGTCGCCCGGGCCGCCACCGACGCGAGCACCGCCACCCCGAGCGTCCCACCCACCTGCTGGGCCGCGCCGAGCACACCGGAGAGAACGCCCGACACCTCCGGCGTTACCTGCTCCACCGCCGCGAGAGTGATCCCGACCGTGGCGAAACTCACCGCGAAACCCAGCAAGACCAGTGCGGGGAGAAGCGTGAGATAGCCACTGCGGACATGAGTGGCCAGCCAGATCGAGGTGATCAAGTAGAGCCCGGAACCCATCGCCATCAGGGGGCGCGGGCCGATCCGCAGTACCAGTTTCTTGGCCACGCCCGCGGCCAACAGCATCGAAACCCCGCAGGGCGCGAACGCCAATCCTGTTTCCAACGCGTCGAATCCGCTGACGTCCTGCATCATCCGGGTACCGAAGAACAGGATCGGATACAAGCAGCCGTAGGCTGCGACCATCGTGCCGATCGCCGACAGCCGGGCTCGATCGCGCAATAGGCCCAGCGGCAGGATAGGTTGTCGGCCGTTCCACTCGACTGCCACGAAAAACACTGTCAGCCCCGCAGATCCGACCAACAACATCAGCGTCGTCGGATCTGTCCAGCCGTCCGTGCCCGCCCTGATCGCGCCGTATACCAAGCACACCAACGCCGCAGTACCGGTAATCGCACCGGGTACATCCAAACCGCGCGCCACCGACTTGGGGACCACCGGCAGCACTATCGGTGTCAGCACCAGCAGCAGCATCCCGATCGGCACATTCACGAACAGAACCCAACGCCAGGAACCGAATTCGGTGAACACGCCGCCGAGCAGTTCCCCGCCGATCGCGCCGAGTCCGGCCATCGCCGCGTACACCGTCATCGCCCGCTGCCGCCGCGGCCCGGCCTCGAACAGCACGGTCACCAGCGACAGTGCCGCCGGAGATGCGAACGCCGCGCCCATGCCCTGCAACACGCGCCCAGACAGCAACACACCGGGCGTCGCCGCCGCCCCGCCCAGCAACGATCCGGCGGTGAATACCGCGATCCCGAGCGCGAACATGCGCCGCCGGCCGACCAGGTCGGCCATGCGACCACCGAGCAGCAGCAACGCACCGAAGGCAAGGGTGTAGGCGTCGACCACCCAGGCCAGCTCGGAGTTGGAAAATTCCAGGTCGTGTTGGATCGAGGGGATCGCGATATTCACGATCGCGACATCCAGCACCACCATGAACTGGGCAAGGCAGATCACCGGCAACGCCCACCGCCCCACTCGGTACTGCGGCCGGGCAAGCAGGGCTTGGAACGGATCGTGGATCGCCGGCCGGTTCGGCCGGATGGGGGCGCTGCCGAAATGTCGCACTGTCGGAATGTTTCTCATCGATGTCCTGTTGTTGATTTCTTGACCGCGGGGCCGATGACCTTCCCTCGGGGAAGCGGTACGCCCACTCGCCTGCCGACGGCCTTCGGACGGATGGCGGTTGGGACTCTGTGGGATTCGGTGGACGCCGCAGGACCGCTCCGTACGTCGAGCCGTTGCGATTCCATCCGGTGCACGATGCCCCCGGGCGCCGGTTCCCCGCGGACATCCCCTTCGATCAGGAGCCCGGCCGCCACCGCGGTGAGGCAAATCATCGCCAGCGGCGAGCCTGCGAGCACGGCCCAGGATCTCGACGGCACGGCTCGACCGACGGGGTGACTCCAGAAGCAGTCACGGTATGCCGGTGTCGTCATGATTGCGCGGCGGATGTAGGCCGCTGCCGTCGGTAGAATTCCGCGGCGCGACGCCGGCGGACTTTTCCACTCGTCGTCACCGGCACAGCGCCACGCGCAACGAAATGAATATCGTCCAATACCAGATCGTGTCGCGCAGCGACGGCGGCGCGCACAGCCTGCGCGGCCATGTCGTGGCCGTCGACAAGTTCAGCCACCAAGACGATCGACCCCGTATCGGCGAACACCGCGCAGGCATGCGGCCGGATCCGCGGATACGCCTTGGCCGCTGTCCGCTCGATATCCGCAGCACGATATTCGCGGCCGTCCACGACGAGGAGGTCGGCGGTTCTGCCGAGCACGAACAGCTCTCCATCCAGCAGACAGCCGAGGTCGCCGGTCCACTGATACCGCACGCCATCGATATCGAACCCGGTCTCCTCCTCGCCCCAGTACTCCATCACCACACTCGCACCGGCGATCGCGATCTCCCCGACCCGTCCGTCCGGCAGCACCAACCGCCGGTCCTCGCGCGAGACGATCGCGACCGGCAAGTCCGCACCGGGACGTCCGCTGCCGACCACGGTCACCGCATCCTCACGAGTTGTCGACCGTAATATTCCGTGGGACAAGGAATCTCGATCAGCCCGCAGCGTCACCACGGGGGTGCCCGGTGGCGTGATGCAAACATGCAGCACCGCCTCGCCCAGTCCATACCCGGTATTGAGCACGATCGGGTCCAGCCCGCTCACGGCGAAGCCGTCGGTGAACGCCCGCATCCGCTCCGGATCCAGCTCATCTGCGGCGGTCCGCGCGATTCGCAGTCGGTCCAGCCGCAACGCCGCCCGCTGCTCCGGCGGCACCCGCCGCAACAGCATGTCGTAGGCGAACCCCGGCAATGCCACAATCGTTGCTGCTTGCGTGGACACCTCGCGCAGCCAGCGTGCGGGATCGGCGACGAAATCCTGCGGCTGCATCAGCACAGCCCGGCTGTCGTCGAAGATCGGCTGCAGAATCTGACTCACCAGCCCCAGATCGTGAAACAGCGGCAACCAGCCCACGATCCGGTCATCCGAGGTAAGTGCGTGGTCCGCGCTCGACAAACGCAGATTGGCCAGCGCGTTGGCGTGCCGGACGACGATCCCCCGGGGCTTTCCGGTCGTTCCGCTGCTGTACTGCAGGTAGGCGATATCGTGGGCCGTGATCTCCACCGGCGCGAACTCGGCCCAGCCGAGCAGCGCATCCGCCGCGACTACCTGCATCCCGGACGCCGGCATCAACGCTGCCCACTCGGCCGTGGTGACCAGCAATTCCGGCGTACAGTCAGCGACGATATCGGCGAACCGTTCGGCCATCGCGCCGGGCAGCGGCGGCGGGCACGGCACTGCCACGATGCCCGCATACAGGCACCCGAAGAAGGCAGCCACGAAATCGTCGCCGGTCGGCATCACCAACAGCGCCCGGGAACCCCGCGGTGCGCGTTCTCCCAGTCCAGCCGCAATGGACCGGGCCCGACGATCCAGCTCGGCGTAGGACGGCGCAGCAACCGCCGCGTCGATGAACTCCAACGGCCGCCCCGCTGGGCTGAGCAACGTTCGCGCCGCCAGCATCTCCGGCAATGTTTCGACATCCAACATTCGACCAGCACAACAGCACACAATCAGTGACCGATCAGAACGCAGTAACACCGCGATCAGGACAAATCGCGCGATTGCCATAGGATGGCCGGATGGTGGGAGAGGAATTCCGGTTTACCGTCCTGGGACCGGTGACGGGGTGGCGTGGCAGCGAACGGTTGGAAATCGGCACACCGCAGCGGCAAGCAGTGCTCGCGGCGCTGTTGCTGCACCGAAATCGAACGCTGTCGCTCGGCGAACTGATCAACGCGGTGTGGGGGGCATCCGCTCCTCCACGAGCCTCGGGCGCAGTCCGCAACTACGCAGCCGATCTGCGAGCCATGCTGGAACCGGACCGCACCGCCCGTACCCCCGCCCGGCTGCTGGTCTCCGTCGGTAGTGGCTACGCACTGCGTATTCCCGATGCGACGGTGGACTGGGACTCGGCGCAAGCTCAGATCACGGAGGCTCAACGCGCCAAGGAATCCGGTGATCTGAATGCTGCGCGCGCTCTCTTGAGTGATGCGGCGGCGCTATGGGTCGGCGAACCTCTGTCCGGAGTGCCTGGACCGTTCGCCGCACAGCAACGCGCCAAGCTGGCCGAACAGCATCTCGCAGTCCTCAGCGCACGCATCGATATAGACCTGGCGCTGGGGAGACACGATGAGCTGGTGAGTGAACTCATCGGGCTCACCGCAGAACATCCTCTGGCCGAAGGTACGCACGGACAACTGATGACCGCGCTGTACCGGTCGGGCCGGCAAGCGGAGGCGCTACGGGTATTCACCGACATCCGGCGCAGGCTCATCGATGAACTCGGGGTCGAGCCCGGTTCCGAACTGGCCGAGCTACACCAGCAGCTCCTGCGTGGTGAACTCACTACGCCACAGCGCCCGTCCGGCGTGCTCGCCCCTACGCCGGTCCGCAACCCGCAACCCGCCCAATTGCCCTCCGATCTCTCGGACTTCACCGGTCGTGCCGATACCGTCGACCAGCTGACCACTCGACTGCGAAACCAGGACTCACCCGCGGTCCCGGTATCGGTGATCACCGGAATGGGCGGCATCGGCAAGACGACCCTCGCCTTGCATGTCGCGCACCTGATCCGCGACAGCTTTCCCGACGGCCAGCTGTACGCGAATTTGCGTGGCATGGATGCCCATCCCGCCGACCCCGACGTCGTACTAGGCGGCTTCCTCCGCGCCCTCGGCTACGCCGACGGCGAATTGCCCGCATCCCTCGACGACCGCTCTGCCCTGTTCCGGACCGCCGCCGCCGGAAAACGGCTGCTGATGGTCCTGGATAACGCGGCCGACGCCGACCAGATCCGGCCACTTCTGCCGGGAGGCGCGGGCAACGCCGTGCTGATCACCAGCCGATCCAGCCTCACCGGCCTCCCCGGGGCCGTCACCACCAGCCTCGATACCTATTCGCCGACAGAATCCCTCGACCTGCTGACCCGCATCGTCGGCGAACCCAGAGTCCGAGCCGACCCCGACGCTGCGCGCCTGATCATCGAGGCATGCGGACAACTGCCACTCGCAGTTCGGATCATCGCCGCGCGACTGGCCGCAAGGCCGCAGTGGTCCCTCGCTTCGGTCGTTCGGCGAGTAGCCGATGAACGGCACCGCATCGGCGAACTCGAAACCGGCGACATCGCGGTGGAGGCCACTTTTCATCTCGGGTACCGACAACTCAACACCGAGCAAGCCAGGGCATTCCGCCTCGCTGCCGCCGTCGAATCCCCGGACTTGCCCGCCCCCGCGATCGCGTGCCTGCTCCGCCACTCCGATGCACAAGCCGAACGATTATGCGAGGAGCTGGTGGATCTGAATCTGCTGCTCTCGCCGGCACCGGGCCGCTACCGCTATCACGATCTGGTGCGGCTGTTCGCACGCTCCCTGCCGGGAAGTGACCACCCAGCCGCTTTGGCCACACTGCTCGACTTCTACCTGGCGTCAGCGAAAAACCTTGTCACACTGTGGAACCCGAGGACCCGGCTGCCCGAGTACGTGACCGCCACCACCGCACGCGGACAGATGTTCGATGACGAGTCCGACGCGCACAAATGGCTCGCCACCGAACGCGGCACCCTCGCCGCGCTGTATCGGCAGGTAGCCGCCGCCGATACAGTCGAACTCCTCCCGGTCGCTGCCGACCTGTGCTGGACTCTGGCCGAGACCCTGTTCATCTCCGACGGCAATTTAGACTTGGTCCAACCTCTGCATGACCTGCTCGATCGCGCAATCCGGATCGGCGACAGCGGATCCGAGGCCCGCATCCGCATCGGCCTGCACACATCCCAGGTAATGGAACGCGGTCGCTACGACGAAGAATCCCGCACAAGCATGGAACGGGCCTCGGCCTTGGCCTCCAGGACCGGAAACGCCCGGTTGTACGCGACAGCCGAGATGTCCCTCGCCGGAGTAGTCATGATCGCGCAGCCGACGGCCGCAGTCCCGCACTGGACCGCAGCGGCCGAGATCTTCCAGAGACTCGACGATGACTGGGGCATGGGGATGTCCTACGGATTCGCGGGGTGGACCTGCGCCGAAGCCGCCATGTTGGACGACGCGCAGTCCGCGAGCGAGCAGGCTCTGACCAGTGCGAGAACCACCGGGCACCGCTTCATCGAGGCATTCGCCCTCCACACGCTGTCCCGCATTGCCTGGCGGCGGCAGATGTTCCCGGAGGCAGTAAGATTCGGCGCGGACGCGGTAGCACTGGCGCACCGCACCCGACATCGGGTCCTGCAGGGATGGACACTCATTCGGCTCTCCGAGGCGCAACTGGCCGTCGGCGACACTCTGGCTGCCGTCGATACCGCCACAGAATCCGTACGCGCCCTGATCGACTCGGCAGACCCAGTTCGACGGATCGGCGCGCTCATGGCCCAGAGCCAGGCACTGGCCGCAGCAGGACGCGACGCCGAAGCCCGAACGGCGATGCACAATGCGAACGAACTCATCGCACAACTCAAACCGGCCGAGTCTGC
Organism: Nocardia mexicana NBRC 108244; assembly: GCF_001613165.1. Classification (GTDB taxonomy): domain Bacteria; phylum Actinomycetota; class Actinomycetes; order Mycobacteriales; family Mycobacteriaceae; genus Nocardia; species Nocardia mexicana. The sequence goes on along the minus strand of NZ_BDBV01000035.1, from coordinate 149,854 downwards.
GGGGAATGCCGAAACGCTGCCCGACGTCAAACTTCCCAGCGATAGCCGTACCCCCGGACCGTGTTGATCAGTCCAGGCCGGTTCAGTTTGGCACGTAACGTCGACACATGAACATCCAATGATCGCGACAGCGCCAGAAACGCATCGCCCCAGATCCGATCCCTCAACTGTTGACGGCTCACGGCCGATCCCGGCTTCTCCACCAAGATCTCGACCACCCGAAATTCGCTGGGAGTCAAAGCCACCGGCTCGCCTCCGACCCGCACCTCACGGGCGGCCAGGTCAACGCAAACATCACGCGTGACGACCATGACCGGTGCCAGCACCGTGGGCGACACCCTGCGACGGCTGATGTTCTCGAGTCGAGCTATCAACACGCCCACGGGCGCAGGCTTCACAAGATAATCGTCGGCACCGAGCCGCAGTGCTCGCACGACCGTTCGCTCATCGTTGTTCACTGTGAGAACGACGACCGGCGCGGAGCTGACCATCCGGAACCGACGCAGAGCATGCTCCCCGTCCATGTCGGGCAGGTTCAGGTCAAGGATCACCACGTCGTAGTCACGGTGTGAGGTCAGCAGTTCCGCACCGCTGCCAACTGGCGCAGCCTCATGTCCACATGCATTGAGAACGGCGACCAACGCATCAGCCACCGGCTTGTCGGCGTCCACTACGCCCAGCCTCACGAGAGCCCCGAGCTATTCGATAGCGCACCAATTCTTCCCCGCGAAACTGGTTTGCCCCCAACATTACTGAAAGATGAGCGACACCGATTTCCGGAAATGAATCCCGGGTACTGCAGTGACATCACCATCGGCTCCTCTGATCCTCGACGCAAGCAAACAGATGTCTGCCATTCAGTAGCGTGTCGCCCTCCAGTGGTGACCCAACCGAGTCAACAGCGAGCCGATAAGGCATCGATCACCAACAAATCACTCCATTTCGGCTGAGGCAGTCGATGCCGGACCGAACGCGGGGTTCGATTCCCCGTGGCAGCGGGCCGAGGGTGGCGAAGGGGCGGGCGTCGGGCTCCATCAACACGCCCACCCCTTCGGCCGCATACGTCCGGGGCATTGAGGGGAATGCTTCGGACGAGACCGGGATCGGCCCGGAGCCTGCGGTGCCGAACGGGGGCAGCCGATCGACGATAGAATCCGGGTCCGGGTGACCGCGGCGATCCGATCTGAGTGCCACTATCACGGGTCGACCGTGAGAATTTCGTGAATACCCCGCTCCCTGGAGCGCCAGGTTCGGTCAGTTCACCAAGTACAGTTCCAGCTGCTAGCTGGGACCGGTCGGCATTCATAGCGGGCCCATCTCGGGTGCGTGGGGGTGTCCACCCAGCCGCCTCACAGGCACCGCGGTCGTCGTACACGCCGTAACGGACGTGATCGGCCAGTGCCCGCGCACCGCTGCCGACCAGCGCGCCGACTGCCAGGGCGACGAGGACGGCCGCCATTCGGAGAGACATCACAAGGTCCTTTCTTGTGGTGGAATACCCTCCATCACAACGCATTCCAGCAAGGCGCCGGCATCACCGGATCGATGCCTTGGCCAACGCCACGGACGCTGATGCGAGTACCGCGCACCCGCCGCCGTGTCCGACTGGCGATCCGCTGGGTTGTCTCGGGGCTGCGAACGATGATCGGGGCGATGTCGGCGAACGGGACGGCGAACAGATCGTGCAGGCGCGACGCGCATCGAATCGCCGGGTCTGCCCGCTAATTCGACGCGCCGGGATGTGCTCTCACGAGAGAGGTCTTAGTTCGGCGGTGATCAGGGAGTCGACGAGGGCGTTCATGTCGTCGACCAGTGCGGCCGCGCCGCCGTTGTGTGCCAGGTTGTGCAGTTCGAGCGGGTCGTTGTCGCGGTCGTAGAGTTCGTATTCGAATGCGGTGCGCGGTCCGTCGATCGCCTCGGGGGTGCTGTAGCGGGCGAAGCTGTAGCGGGGTGTGAGGGCGCCGCGCAGGCAGTAATTGATGCCGGGGGTCTGGCCTGCGCTGGATTTGGCGTCGGAGGTGAGGAGCAGGGCGTCGCGGACGGTGCCTGCGGGGTGGGTGAGCAGCGGGCTCAGGTCGTGGCCGGGCAGCGGTCCGGGCGTGGCGCCCGCGAGGGCAGCCAGGGTCGGGGCGATGTCGATGTGGCTGGTCAGGGCCGTGACGGTGCGGCCGTGGCTGCCGGGGTTGCGGGGATCGGCGATGATGAGCGGGACGCGGTTGTTCTCGCGGTAGATCATCGCGCCCTTCTGCCGCAGGCCGTGTGCGCCGCCGAGTTCGCCGTGATCGGCGACCTTGATCACGACGGTGTTGTGCGCGGCGCCGCCGCGATCGAGGGCGTCGAGGACGCTCCCGGTCAGTTCGTCGGTGCGGCGCAGCAATTCGAGATACCAGTTGCCCCACTGCCGCCATTGCTGTTGTGCGAGTGGTGAAGTGACCTCGCCGGGCATATGCCCGCCGATTATCTCGTTCGTGGTGCGCCACGCGGTCTGCACGCGGGGCTTGGTGGACAGGTCGGATTCGAAATTCGGGGGGACGTCGGCGCCGTGGTCGGGAACGTCCTCGAGGCGGTAGAAGCGCGGGCAGTACATCATGTCGTGCGGGTTGACCATGCTGACCACGCACAGCCACGGTTGCGTGCCGGTGGCGTTGCGGGCCAGCCAGTCGGTGGCGTGGGCGACGACACCGGGATCCTCCTGCGATCCCTCGTTGGGGCCGCCGCCGGACAGAATGTCGTAGGCTTCGTCGAATCCGTAGCCCGCCAACGCGTTCGATTCCGGGCGCACCGGATCGGACAGGTGCCACTTGCCGATGTAGGCGGTGCGGTAGCCGGAGTGCCGCAGCATGGCGCCGAGAGTGGGGATGGCGGTGTCGAGGTTGGGGCTCGAGGTGTGCAGGCTCGCGAGGAGCTGCCCCATGAGGTCGTTACCGCTGACATTGTCGGTCATCCCGCTCACCGGCGCCTGCAGTCCGGTGAAGAATGCCGAGCGGGCCGGGGTGCACGGCGCGGTCGGTGTGTGATGCATGGCGAAACGCACCCCGCCCGCCTCGAGCCTGGCCCGCGTGGGCAACGAGAACCCTTCGGGGACAACGACATCGGCGCGTTCCTGATCGGTCATGATAACCAAGATGTTGGGCCGCTCCCCCACCGCGGCCGCCGCGGGAGCGGACCGCAGTGCGCCGAGGGCCGGGACGACCACCGGGGCCGCGGCCATCATCGACAGTATCTGCCGACGATTCGGCTCCGGGGCGTGATCAGAGGTCGATCGATGAGGTGATGGGGACATCGGAGGGCGCCTTCGGTCTAGTGTGGCGAGCCCGGCGGTGCCGCCCTCGGGCGGCGGCGCACTCGGCCCGGATGCGTGTGCTGGCGGCGGGTGTCACCGGGGCCGCCCGCCGATGCTCATCGGATTTCTGTGGCGTCGGGTCGCCCGGTCGACGATTGTGCGGTGGCCGAATCGGGGCGGCGGATGACGCCGTGCAGGGTGCTGGCGAACACCGGGGCGATGGCGGCCTGGTCGACGCGGTCGGGGTCGGTGCCGTGTTCGAGCGCGAGCCCGAGCCGCAGCGACTGCAGCGTCAGCGCCAGCTGTTCGGCGGGCACGGTCAGCTCGACACCGAGCTCGGTACAGGCCGCGGTCAATGTGGCGGCCAACTCCGCGCGCAGCGCCCGGCGAACGTCGGCGTAGACGGCGCGGACCTCGGGATCGCGGGCGGCCTGCTGAGCGATCTCGGTGAGCAGCCGAGTCCAGGTGCCCTGCTCCACGATTCCGCGGGCGAGCACCTCGGCGATATCGTCGAGTGCCATGTCGGGCCGGTTCTGGGCCCGGACCTCGACGGCACTCACCGCCATCTGGGTACGGGCGCGCTGGTCGATCAGTTCGGCGAGCAGGGCATGCTTACTCGCGAAATTGGAATACACAGCGCCCTTGGTGAATCCGGCGGCATAGGCGACCTCGTCCAGCCGGGCCGCCTGATAGCCACGTTCGGCGAAGACCTCCGCCGCCGCGTCGAGCAACCGGCGCCGCACCTCGTCGCGTGGGACGCGGCGAACCGGCCCGCTCACGAGATCGACCTGCCTGCCAGTCGACCGAGGGGCGCGGGACCCCTGCCGCAGGTCGGCGAAATGTCCTCCGTTCGAGTCTGCAGGAATTCAGCCATAACAGGCACAATACCGATGGGTACTGAAAACCGCAAAGTATCCAATACCAGTGGGTACTGAACGTGTGAGGATGTACTCGACTACCTGCGCCGGGTCGCCCGAGGCATAGACCGGGCCGAAAGGTGTAGCGGGCACAGCATTTTCGTCGGGATGGTTAGGCTGTCGGGTGTGAACGATTCCCGGCGCACCGATTCGAACACGCAGGGTCTGGCCATCGATCGTCCGACCCCTGCCCGTATGTACGACTACTTCCTGGGCGGTAAGGACCACTACGACGTCGATCGGGAGGCCGCCGAACAGGTCAAGGCCGCGCTGCCGAATACTCGTGAAATCGTCTGGGAGAACAGGTTTTTCCTGCAGCGTGCCGTCCGGTACCTGGCCGAGGCGGGAATCGACCAGTTCGTCGACCTGGGCACCGGTCTGCCCACCAAGGGCAATGTGCACGAGATCGCCCAGGCGATCACGCCGCACGCCCGCGTGGTCTACGTCGACAACGACCCGATCGTGCTCAGCCACGGGCGCGCGCTGCTGGCCACCAACCCGAACACCACGGTCATCACCGCCGACATCCGCGAGCCCGACAGCATCCTCGAGCACCCCGACCTCCGGGCGCTGATCGACTTCAGCCGCCCGTGCGCCGTCCTGTTCGTCGCGATCATGCACTTCATTCCCGACGACGCCGACCCGTACGGTGCCGTCGCGGCGTTCCGCGACGTCCTGGCTCCCGGCAGCTACCTGGCGCTATCGCATCTGACGTCCGATATCGTTCCCGCGGACCAGGTCCGGCGCGTGGTCGAGGTGTACGAGGCGGCGACGTCCCCGATCGTGTTCCGCACCGGACCGCAGATCGAGCGCATGTTCGACGGGTTCGACGTGGTGGCTCCCGGCCTGGTTCACCCCTGGCAGTGGCAGCCCTGGCTGAAATCTCCGTACGAGACCGAAGAGATGCGCACCGACTGGCTGTGGGCCGCGGTCGGAAGCAACACTCCTAGCCTAGGGGTTGGCTGACGTCGAGTAGGGCCGTCCAGAACTCCTGTTGGACCGCGTCCCACAGGTCCTGATGCTGTGGCAACACCTCGCGGGCATCGGCGAGATCCAGCGAGCCCGCGTCTCCGGCGAAGACGATCATTCCCCGTTGCGCCAGTGGCAGCAGCTTGTCGGGCCACTGGACCGCCGGGCTCGAGTCGCCGAGCAGCAATACGCGCCGAATCCACGGGCGCCTGCGCGTCAGTGACCAGTCCGCGGTCTTCTTCCCGTCCGCGGTTGTCGTCGTACGCAGTCCTTCTCGCTTCATTCGGCTTCCCTCGCGGCTAGTGATTCCCGGTGCGGGGGGACACTGCACCCCCGCACCGGGACGACTCGAACTCCCGCATACCGCTCGGCCGCAAGGGCTGGACCCCTGTCGGCCGGCTCCGCGAGACGAACCGCGCACCGAACGAAATCGGCATCCCCCCAACACCATTCGCCGGCGGTGCGAAGGCGGACCGCAGCTATAGCGTCCGAAGCGCCTGCCGCATCGCGGCCGTGGACCGGTAAGGAGACACACGGGGCAGGCACCGTGTCGACCGCTCGTCCAACGCGGACCCTCATCCCGTCCTCCTGTCGCAGAACAGCACTCGGCTGCCCACGCTGCACGCCACACCAGACGTTTCCGGTTGACGACAGTGTTCCAAACTCCGGGCGCAGATGCAACGGCAGGTGCATCAGCACCTGCGAATAGACATGCATCTGCACGTGCGTCTGCATGTACAGTGGGACTGCGAGTCTCGTTCATCGATAGGAACAGTGGAGAGTGTCATGTCCGATCCCACCGTCGAGCCCCCGTTAGAGCCGAGCGAAATCGCCTGGAGGAAAAGCTCGTACAGCGGGCCGAACGGCAATTGTGTTGAACTGACCCGGTTCTCCGGCGACCGCATCGGGGTGCGCAACTCCCGAGACCCCCAGGGCTCCGTACTGACCTGCACGCGCGCGGAGTTCGCGGCCCTGGTGCGCGACATCAAGAGCGGTCGCTTCGACGGCCTCATGCTGTAAAGTAATGCGGCGGTGCATCCACAAAGGAGCCGCAGATTCTTATGACACGGGAGTCGACTCGATGACAGCCAGGGCCGATCGCGACAGTAGTGCGGCAACGGCCCAGGCCTCCGCCGACCGCGGCCCGACCGTCCTGCGGATCGCGCTCGGCGGCCAGTTACGGAAGCTGCGCGAGGAACGCGAGGTCAGCCGCCAGACCGCGGGCGAGGCACTGCGCGCATCCGAAACCAAGATCACCCGACTCGAGTTGGGGCAGACCGGGTTCAAGGAACGCGATCTGAGCGATCTGCTCACGCTGTACGGGGTGAACGACGCCGACGAGCGCGACCGCTTGCTGACCCTGGCCCGTCAAGCCAACCGGCCGGGCTGGTGGCACCGCTACAGCGACCTGCTCCCCTCCTGGTTCGAAACCTATGTCGGTCTCGAACAGGCCGCCCTCGGCATCCGCATCTACGAAACCCACTACATTCCAGGCCTTTTCCAGACCGCCGACTACGCCCGCTATATCTTCGGTCTCGACTCCCGCGCGGACGCCCAGCGCCTGGTCGATATGCGGATGCGGCGCCAGCGCATACTCACCCGCACGCCGACCCCGCCCACCGTGTGGGCCGTCATCGATGAGCACGTACTGCGCAGGCAGCCTCCCGACCGACAGGTGGCCCGCGACCAACTCCGTCATCTGCTCGACCTGGCCCAGCGGCCCAACATCACCGTGCAGGTGCTCCCGGAAGCCGCCGGCCCCACCCCCGCAGAGGGTGGCTCCTTCAGCATGCTGCGCTTCCCGGAAGAAGAATTACCCGACGTCGTCTACCTCGAACAACTCACGGGCGCACTCTATCTCGACAAAAACGCCGACCTGCAACGCTACCGGAAACTGATGGACACCCTGTGCGCAGGCTTCGCCCTGTCCCCCGAACAAACCCCGATAATCCTGCACGACCTCCTCGACGGACTCACCTGACGCAAAGGGCCGGAGAAGCAGATCACGCTCTGTGGGACAGACGTTTTCGCTTGTCAACCGACCGCCGCGCGACTCGGGGCTGAGGTAACGTGTGGGTCGCTACGGGGCTCAGCGATCCGATCGGATCCTCCGAAGTCCTTGGCCTTGGACCTGCCGAAAGAAGGGGCAAGATAGCAGTGGACATCCGTGACGTCCCGTGCGGTCCCGGCCGCTTGCCTGTTATCGGGCACGGCTGGAGGATGTGGCGTGATCCGGTCCAGTTCATGGTGGATCTGGCCGGCGTCGGAAAAATCGCGCGTGTCGATATCGGAAGTCTTTCTGTCTACGTCATTACCGATTTCGAACTTCTCCACAGGGTTTTGGTGGAGAATTCCGACTCGTATGAGCGAGGACTCCTCTTCGAACGCATCCGTCTCATATTCGAGGAATCGCTGATCGTCGCGGACGGTGAGCAGCACATGGGCCTTCGTCGCATGCTTCAACCGGCGTTCCATCGACCGGAGCTGGAAAGCTACGCGGGCACCATAAAGCGTAACGCGGATGCGTTGGCGAACTCGTGGCGGCCGGGCCAGATCGTCGAGGCCCGTTCCGCCGTGCTGGAAATGGTGATCGCCAACCTGCTGGGGTCCATGTTCTCGCACGAACCCGATGCCGACGAGGTGCGATTCATCTCGGGGCTGGTCGGGGACATCGGCGCAGGTGCCATCGTAGGCAGTGTGCTGCCCAAGCGGCTGGCGAGCCTGCCGTTGCCGGTGAACCGCAAATTCCTGTCGGCCGGAACGCAACTGCGGGACTACTGCCGGGACCTGCTCGTCGCGCGCCGGGCCAGTGGTGAACGCCGGAACGACCTGATCGACATCCTGCTGAATTCGCCGGACAGCGCAGACCGTAGTGACAATTTCCTGGCAGAGCAGGCCGTAACCATCATCTTCGGCGGAATCGACACCTCGACAGCCACACTGACCTGGGCTCTGTACGAGTTGTCCCGGCATCCGAAGGTGGCTTCGAAACTGCGGGACGAGATCTCCGCCGCCAGGGAACTCGAACCCCGAAGCCTCGACCAACTCGACTATCTGAACCGGTTCCTGAACGAGGTCACACGGACCCATTCGCCACTACTGCAGACGAGACGCACCCTCACCACGGTCGAACTCGACGGTTTCACATTTCCCGCCGGCACCGATATCGGTTACAGCATTGCCGCTATTCACCGAAACCCGCACATTTTCGCCGAGCCGAACACTTTCGACCCCGATCGGTGGTCGACCTCGGACTCCGGGTCGAAATGCCGGAGCTTCGTTCCGTTCAGCATGGGCAATCAGATGTGCCTCGGCAACAATTATGCGTGGATGGCACTGCAAACGACGCTCCACAGCCTGCTGTCCACATGGGAGTTCCAGCCGATCGCAACCAAGAAGCTCCCGCGAGCCATGGGTCCGATCCCCGGGCTCGGAAGACTTCCGCTCGAGGTTCGTCCGGTCTCCGCGTAATCACGCGACCGAAAGCTCGAGGCTCAGGCTGTGCCTGTTTTGGCGAGCGCCGTCCTGCGATATCCGGATATCCGGCGAACGAGGGCGGGAAGGACGGCTGTGGTGACGAAGAGGCCCACGGCGACGAGGACGAAGTAGAGCAGAGATCCATTGCGGCCGAAGCGAGGCAGGAAGGCGACTTCCTGGCCGGTTGCGGCGACGGCGTTGAGGAACGGCGCGTAGGCCTGCAGGGTGTACCCGTGGGGTAGCAGATTGACGGAGTTCTCGGCCACGTAGACCCAGAACAGCAGGACCGCGACGGCGGCGGACGGAGTGCGAATCAGTGACCCGACCGCGATACCCACACCGCACGCGGCGAACGCGTAGCTCGGGACGGTCCAGAGGAACCGGAGGCCGGCGGCATCCGTGATGTCCACCGCCCCATAGATTTTGGGGAACTGGTAGGGCAGCGTGACCATGACGACGACGAGCAGGACAACTGTCGATATCGCCGTGATGGCGCCGTAGTAGATCCACCGGGACGACGCGGCCGTCCAGGTCCGGGGAAACAGGAAAGCGTTGAGATCGCTTGTCTGACCGCGCCATTGGGAGGCGTGGGCGTAGGCGGTGGTGACCATCATGATCGACACGGACAGGGTGATCACCCAGTACACGGAATTGGTGGTGGAGACCGTGGCTACGTAACTCTGTCCGGGGAGATCGGCGAGCCGTTCCGCGACCGCGGCGATTGCGAAGGTGACGACCAGCGGCAGCACGAAGGTGAGCGGGACCGCGATGGTCCACAGGAAGCTGCGTCCGGCGGTGCGGGTCCACTCGGCGGCGACGCCACGGCGGATGAGGGTGGCCGGGCCGGGGCCGCTCATGAGGCCACCCCGGACACGACGTCGGTGGGCAGGCCGGCGATGCGCAGGTAGGCGTCCTCGAGGCTGGTCTCGCCGGGTTCCAGGGTGTTCATGAGGTGGGCGAACGGCTGGTCGGCCAGAATGCGCCGGTCGCCGAGGATGACGATGTGGTCGGCGTTGCGTTCGACCTCATCGAGCAGGTGCGTGGCAACCAGGACACAGGTCCCCCCATCGGCGAGTTGGCGCAGCAGTTCGCGTATCCAGCGGATGCCCGCGATGTCGAGGCCGTTGAGCGGTTCGTCGAGCAGCAGGGTGCGCGGCTCGGAGAGCAATGCGGCGGCGATGCCGACACGTTGGAGCATGCCGAGCGAGTAGTGCCCCAGCCGGCGATCGGCGACCCGGACCAGGTCGACGATCTCGAGGACGTCGCCGACCCGGCCGGTGGGTAGTCCACGGGCACGGGCGATCCAGCGTAGGTGCCGCCGTGCGGTGTGGCGTGGGTCGAAAGCTCGGTAGTTGAGGTGCATTCCGAGAGTTGCCGGTGTGGTGTGATGGGCGCGGACGCGGTCCCCGTCGACCCGGACGGTGCCGACGGCAGGCGCTATGACGCCGCAGATGCACCGCAGCAGTGTGGTCTTGCCGGTGCCGTTCAGGCCGATCAGGTAGGTGAGTTCCCCGTCTGCCACCGTCAGCTCGGGGACGTCGAGGACGGTCACGCCCGGGTAGCTCAGGGTGAGGTCACGAATTTCGATCACGGTGTCGGGAGCCGGTCAGAAATCGCAGCCCATTGCCAGTCCGACGGCCTTGACGCCCTCGCACACGGAGCTGTTGGACAGCTTCCAGACACCGTCGATGCGCTTCCAGACCACGCGCGCAACAAGATCCGGCTGTCCGGCCGACTTGCTGCGCAACATCGCGGTGTGCACGTCGCCCTCGTGGGTTTCGGGACCGCTGATCTCGTTCGACCCGCGCGGGGCTCGGTACCAGCCGATGTTGTAGAGGGTGCGCGCGACCACGACCGCCCTCATGCCGCCCTCCATATTGGCGGCCTTGGCCTCGTCGGAGGCGGGTTGCTCGATCAGGAACGCGACCTGGGCGTCGAGATCCTCCACGGTGGGGACCTCTTTGGTGATGAGGAACTCGCCGGGAGCGGCGGAGGCGACAGGGGCATTGACAACCGAGGCGCCGGACGTGACCACGGCGACCGTTGCGATCGTCGACACGACACCAGCGACAAACTTGAGGGTCTTCATATTTATCCTCTGATCGACTGGGACAGCACCTGATGCACGCTCGAATGTGCAGGCGGGCAACAAATTGGCGTGTACAGACTACTCCTGTTCACGCGGATACTCAGGGTTTGCGGCCGATCCCACCGAGCATGACCATTCGAGTCTCCGGCAGGTCGGAGCGCAGCCACTGCTGTACCGGCACCACACCGGGTTCGAGCAGTTCGAAGCCGGCGAGGAATGCCTCCGTCTGCGGTGTGGACCGGAAGGCGACCTGGGCCGACGTATCCTTGGTTCCGGTGAGCACCTGGAGTATCGCCGGGTCGGAGTCGCTGGAGCCATGGGTGATCGCCATGTAGCTGCCCGGCGCCATCCGATCGCGGAAGGCGGCGATGATGTCGGCGGGTTTTTCCTCGTCCATCACGTAGTGCAGCACGCTGATCATGGTGATGGCCACGGGCTCGTCGAGGTTGATCAGGGCGTGGTTCTCCAGCTGATCGAGGATCTCCTGCGGATGACGAACGTCTCCCAGCAGTGCCGCGACGCCGGGTTGTCCGGCCAGCAGCGCGTCGCAATGGGTGTATACGACGCGGTCGTAGTCGACATACACCACCCGCGCCTCCGGCTCGATTTCCTGCGCGATCTCGTGCACGTTGGGCGAGTTCGGGATACCCGAGCCGAGATCGACGAACTGACGGATACCGGCATCGGCGGCCATCTCGACCGCCTTGCGCATGAAGCTCCGGGTGAACCAGGCCAAGGTCTTGAGTTCGGGTGCGCTGGACAGCATTTGACGCGCCATGTCTCGGTCGACGTCGTAGTTGTCCTTGCCGCCCAGCAGATAGTCGTACACGCGAGCGGAGGTCAGCTGTTCGGTGTCGAGCGGGTGCGGTGTTCGGTCGCTTTCCGGCGCGGACCCTTCATTTCCTTCGACCACGGGTGTAACCGTAGCCGATCGCCACCTCGGGTGCGGCTTCTCGAGAGATCTGTCGTCGCCCGGATGTGGTGGAGTGTGCCCCTCGGTCCGAGCCATCGACGAACCCTGCTACGACACAACACGATCCGAGACTCGACGACGGGTCTGCGGGCACCGCGGGCGAACTGCGGCGGTCGCTGTGACCACCGGCCGTTTCACAGGTCGGTTTCGGCCAAGGCGACCGCGTGCGCCACCGCGGACCGTGCCCGCTCGACGGTCGTATAGCGGCCCAGACCGCAAGGGGCCGCGACGTCCAACGGGCCGCCGTAGGCGGACTCCGCCGCCGCCAGCCCCTGTCGTGCCTGCGCGAGCGGCTGCGCCGGATGCGCGAGCCCGGCGACGACGCGCGTGGAGTCGGGCAATTCGAGGCGTGCCAGGGGCGCGTAGTACCGCGGCCGCACCGGCGCCCGGCTACCGTCGCCGATGGGCATGTGGACGAAGTCGAGATGCCTTCCCGCAGGCCAGTATCGCGCTACCGCGTTGGCCAGCGCGACGACCCCGGCCGTCGATCTCGGCGCCACGGCCGGCTTGTCGCCGAGGCTCCCGTAGCACAGGTGCACTCCGAAACGGGCGTCATAGGGCGCCTGTGCGACGAGGCGTCCGATCGCTCGACCCGCCGCCGCGGCCAGGCCCTGCCGCAGGACGCCGGGCGTGCGCGCGCAGAGGAGCGTCTCCGCGGCCAGTTCGAGTTGGAAGACGACCTTGTCCCCCCACGTCTGATGGATTCGGACGATCTCTCTGGCGGTGGCGTCGACGATCGGGCGGTAATAGGGGAAGGCTCGGTCGCCGGGGCGGGCCGAGCCTCGACGCCACCTGAGCATCCGTGCCTCGAAGGCGATGAAACCGATGACGAAGGGCGTCGGTATGCCTACCTGCAGGCGAAGCCCGGGGTCGGTTCGGCGCAGGTCGTCCAGCGCCTCGATGGCACGCCCGGTCTCCGCCGCGTAGCCGAGCGCGGCGTCGATATCAGCCTCGGCCAGCGATCGGCCCGGCCGCAGCCGAAAGGTGTTGCGGGAACGCAGCGTCGACCAATCGCCGCGGCGCACGGGCTCCAGCGCCGGAATATCGTCGAGCCGGTCGATGATGGGTCTGATGTACCACTGGGCGCGATAGGGATCCGCCTCACCGCCGGGAACCACGCCGTCCAGGTATTCACCGGCCGTATCGACGGCGAACGCCATTGCCTTCTCCGGACTGTCCAACTGTGCGGGCAAGCTGCCCACGAAGTGAATCCTGCGATTAGGCTGCACGGCGTCAGTGTCGCACACGGCCGTCCCGAGCGGACCGCCCGAGTGCCATCCGAAAATATGCCCGCCACCGAAATGCGGTGGCGGGCATCGAAAGCGGGGCGGGTAGTTACCTATCCTCGATCAGTCCGAGGGTGTTGCCGTCGGTGTCGGTGACGGTCGCGACCCGCCGACCGCCCCCGACCCGGCGCGCGGGCTCCTGCACCGTGGCTCCCGCGGCGGCCAGTTCGGCCAGCTTGGCCTCGATGTCCGGCACGTGCCAGTAGGCCACCGGCGCGCTCATGTGCTGCGGGCCGCCGTTCGGCACCAGGCCGATGTGCTGGCCCTCGGCGTCGAAGCCGACGTAGTAGGGGGAATCGGTCTGTGGCGCGGTGCCGAGCAGGGCCGTGTAGACGGCCTTGGCCGCCGCCAGATCGGTCACGGGATGCAGCACGGTCTTGATGCCCTGAGTCGACGAGTTGGTCATGGCGTACTCCCTGAAATCGAGGCGTCAGGCCGACCGGCTCGGGGCGGCGGCGGACTCCCACACGAAACCGTCCAGGTCGGCGCCCGGTTCGATGGCGGCGCCGAAGGCGATCCGGTGCGATCCGGTTCCCTCCGCCGCGACACCGGCGTCCTTGGCGGCGGCACGGCGCCCGTACAGCGCGAGCTTGATCGACGACGCCGGGGCGTCGAACTCGACGTACTTGCTGCCGAAGCTCTTCGACACGGTCATGCCGCGGTCGATGTAGAACTGCTTGGTGGCCTTCACGTTGTCGACACCGAGGAGCACCACCACGTCGTCGACCTCGCGGGTGGCCGGGCCGGTGTCCTTCTTCTGCGATGTCGCGATCTTCCAGAGCGCGCCGTCCGGAGCCTGCACGACGCCGCCGTAGCCCCAGAAGCTCTTCTTGGCGGGCTTCACCGTCGTCGCGCCCGCGGCCAGGGCGGAGCCGATGAGGCTGTCGACGGTGCTCGGCTGCGACACCACGAGCGACAGCATGTAACCGCGAAACCCGGACGTCGGCGCCTGCCCGGCGCGTGCCCGCACCTTGTCGCCGAGACCGAACGCGGCGTCGTAGAAGGCCTCGACGGCGGCGGGATCGGCGGCCTCGAGGATGATGGAGTCGATAGCGGGAGAGTTGGTCATGATCGTTCCTAGCTTCGTGGGTCGGAGGCCCGGGGAGTGTTCGTCTGTGTGTTCAAAGCTTCGCTCCCGGCGGGCCCCGGCCACATCCGTGCCGACCACGGAAACGACCACGGACCGCGGCCACGCAGTACGCGGCACGGAACGGACCACGGATCGGTGGTACGGACCGTCCGGCCCGGTGCCGACCGCGCATTATGATCATCGAAGCGTTACGGAAGATTGAGGATCATGGCAGCAACCGTGGAGATCTCGGCACGGGAAGCCGAAGTACTGGCGCTGGTGGGGGACCATCTGAGCAACGCCGAGATCGGTGCGCGACTGTTCATATCGGTGCGCACGGTGGAGAGTCACGTCTCCTCTCTGCTGCGCAAGCTGGAGGTACCGGATCGGCGGGCACTCGCCCAGCACGCGTCCGAGCCCGCGCACACCGATCGTTCGCGCGCGGCGGCGGTGCTGCCGATACCGCTGACCTCGTTCATCGGCCGGACCGGTGAGCGCGCCGAGTTGCGGACGATGCTCGCCGAGCACCGGCAGGTCACCACGGTCGGTCCCGGTGGTGTGGGCAAGACGCGGCTCGCGCTGGCGGTCGCCGCGGACCTGGCCCACGACTATGCGGACGGCGTGTGGTTCGTCGATCTGGTGCCGGTCTCCAATCCGGAGATCTGCGCGGTGGCGGGCACGGTCGCGCTGGCACTCGGCCTGGGCGAGCAGCCCGGCCGCGATATGGACGAGTCCGTACTGGCGGCGCTGGCCGACCGGAAGGCCCTGCTGGTGCTGGACAATTGCGAACACGTGCGCGACGGGGCGGCGCCGTTCATCGAACGACTGCTCGGGGCGTGCCCCGGTGTGACGGTGCTGGCGACCAGCCGCGCGCGGCTGATGGTGCCGTTCGAGCGGGTGTACAACGTTCCGCCGATGTCCCTTGCGGGAGTGGGCAGTTCGGATGCCGTCGAATTGTTCATGGACCGCGCGGCGGCCAGCGGCTGGCCGCCCAACAACGCTCTGCGCGACCAGGTTTCGACCTTCTGCACCCGACTCGACGGTGTGGCGCTGGCGATCGAGCTGGCCGCCGCCCGCTGGACCACGCTCGGACTCGACGGACTCGAGGCCGGATTGTCCGATCAGCTCCGCATGCTGTCCGGCGGTTCGCGCGCCGAGGACCGGCACCGCTCGGTGCGGGCCGTGCTGGACTGGAGTCACGATCTGCTGGAGCCCGAGGATCGGACGCTGCTGCGCCGGGTTTCGGTGTTCGCGAAGTCGTTCACGATCAGGGCCGCGGCGGCGGTCACCGTGTCCGACATAGGAGTTGTCGCAGACGGATTGGCGCGGCTTGCCGAGCAGAGCCTGCTGGTCGTGACGGCGGCGGCGAGTGGAACCGAGTATCGGCAGCTGGAAACCATCCGCCAGTACGGGACGGAACGGCTGGCGGAGGCCGGTGAGCTGGACGACACCCGGGCCCGCCACCTGCACTGGTGCCTGAGCGAGGCCGCCGTCCTGACGGAAGCGGCCCGGCGGGCCCGATTCGACGCGGTGGCCGACGACTTTCGTGCCGCGCTGCAGTGGGCGGCCGATCGGCCGGAGCAGCGCGGGCCGGCGCATCGCCTCGCTCGGTGCCTGGCGGATCTGCTCTTCTCTCGCAACCTGATCGGTGAATCACAGGGACGCTACGAACAGGCGGCCGCGCTCGCGGACGATCCGGCCGACACCGCCGCACTGCTGCGGCACGCCGCCGCCGCGGCCGGCTGTCAGATGCGGGGCGACGACATGTACCGGCTGCAGCGCGCGGCCGCGGAGTCTGCCCGTCAGGCCGGGGAAACGGCAAGCACGGCAATAGGTTTGGCGACGGCTGTCGCCACCGCCTATCGCTTCGCGAGCAAGTTCGTCCGGACCCTGCCGCCGGAGGAGGCGGCCGCGCTCATCACCGAGGCGCGCGAGCTGGCCGGGGACGATCCGGCGGCGCGGGCCGCCGTGGCACTGGCCGACGCCGGTCGGGCGCTCACCGACGCCTTCACCGCCCCGCACCGGTCCGACGATGCCGTGCTCGAGACGATCGCGTGCGCCGAGCGGGCTGTCGAATTCGCCCACCGCACAGGCGATCCGCTCGCCGAGTCCGCCGCACTCGACACGCTCGCCGGTGCGCAGAGCTGGGCCGGCGACACGTTCGCCGTGGCGGCGACGACGCGGCGGCGAATGACGCTGCTGGAAACCGCACCGCCCACCCCGGAGGGCACCCACGAACTGCTCGAGGCGCTCGGCGAGGCCATCGAGGCGAGCCTCGGCACGGGGGATCTGCGCGGCGCTCGTCGCTGGGCTCGGCAACTCGCCGAGCATCCGCTGCTGGCCGAGGTCGGTCATCGCGCGACCGGCTGGCTGCTGACGGCGGATGCGTTGGCCGGCAACGTCGATGACGTGCTCGCCCACAGCGTCCGCTTCCTGGAGGCGTGGCAGCGGGCCGGGAGTCCCGCGGGCTCGGTGCTGGGTCCGGCGGCGGCCGGGGTGGCGATGATCCACGACCTGCGCGACGACCGCGACGCCCGCGGCGAATGGGCCGACGCGCTGCGCCGAATCGACGTCTCGCCGTGGCGCACCCACGGCTACGGCGCGGTCTTCGACGCACTCGCCCTGCTGCACCGCGGACAGGCGAGTGCGGCGCTGGACCGGATGGCGGCCGAACCCGGCGAGGTGTGGCGGTGGGTCACGTGGACGTGGCTGCACTGGTACGTGGCGCTGCGTGCCGAGGCGGCCGCGCTCGCCCAGCGCCCCGATGCCGGTGATCTCCTGGACGAGGCTCGAAGCATCGTGTCCGGCAACGCTATTGCCGAGGCCCTCGTCGAGCGGGCCGATGCGCTGCGCGCCGGGGACCGGGAGCGGCTGGTGGCCGCGGCGGAGGTCTTCGATACGGCAGGCTGCCGCTACCAGGCGGCGCGGACCAGGGTGCTCGCCGGTGGTGATCATGCGTCCCGCGGCGCCGCCGAGTTCGCCGAACTCGGCCTCACGCCGATGCTCGGTGCGTGAATCCAGCGTCTCCGCCGCGACTAGAGCCGTCGATCCAGGAGCAGGTCGGCGGCGCGATCGAGGACCTGCGCCCGGGTCCGGGCGCCGTGGTCGGCGGCCAGGAAGTGTTCGCCGATCACCACGCAGAAGGCGCCGATCATCTCGCGCAGTACAGCAATCGGCCCTGTGCCGACGAACGTCGCAGGATGACCCGCGCTTCGAGGCGCTGTGATTCCGGTCGGTCCAGGGGGTTGGGCGGAAAATTTTCGTCAATACGGTGGGGGGAGCTTGCTTCGGGATCGTGGGGGCGGGTCTGATGGGGGCATGGCCGACATGCGCACGGTTGCCCGTGCCTCGCAGCAGGGGTCCGGTGTGACCGGGCGCTGCGGGCCGTCGGCCGTCCGCCGGGAGCCTGCGCCGACTTCGTTGGAGCGCTTCGGTTTCGGCGGTGAGGATGAGCCGCCGTCTCGCGGCTCCCGCCTCGCCTGACGGTCGTTCCGGACCGAATTCCCTTCCGGTAGAGCGGATTCCGCTCGCCCTTCTCCCACCCGATTCGCAGGTGTTCGGTCGCGTCGACCAACCGCGCGGCCGGACGGTCCTGCCTCAGTTCGATGGATGGCTGATGTCCAACTCCCCCTTGATTTCTCGTACCGCCCTGGTGACCGGGGCCACCGGTGGCCTCGGGTTCGCTCTCACGCGCCGCCTGGTCGACGACGGCGCGACCGTGATCATGCACGCACCCGACCGGGCCAGTGGTGACCTCGCGCTGGAGGAACTGGTGAAGGACGGCGCCGAACCGCTGCGGCTGCGGCTCGTGGTCGCCGACTTCACCCGGATGGCCGAGGTCACCGAGCTGGCCGGCGAACTCGCGCGCACGGTACCCACGCTGGATGTGCTGGTGAACAATGCCGCCGTTCGCGGATCCGAACGGCGAACCCGCACCGGCGACGGCAA
The DNA here is from genome assembly GCF_001613165.1 of Nocardia mexicana NBRC 108244. Taxonomy (GTDB): domain Bacteria; phylum Actinomycetota; class Actinomycetes; order Mycobacteriales; family Mycobacteriaceae; genus Nocardia; species Nocardia mexicana. Next base: position 131,843 of record NZ_BDBV01000035.1, on the reverse strand, counting down.
CGAAACCACCTTCCAGATCAACTATCTCGCGCCCTACGTGCTGACCAGGGCGCTCACCCGGGCCCTGACCGCCGCGCGCGGCCGGGTCGTGAACATCTCCTCCGACCGGCATCGCGGCGGCAATATCGCCTGGCGCGACCTGGATCGGAAACAGGGCTACTACCTGCCGCTGCCCGTGTACGCGCAGTCCAAGCTCGCGTTGACCATGTTCACCCGCAGTCTCGCCGAGGCCCACGACGGCTCGCTCACGGCGATCAGCGTGGACCCGGGCAATATCAAGACGAGCATGCTGTCCTTCTACGGCCACGTCGGGCGCCCGGCCACCGAGGTCGCCGCCGAAATCGCCAAGCTGTGCGACACCGACCGCGAGGTCGTCACCGGCGGCTACTACGCCCGCCTCGAACCCGCGCGGGCCGCCGCACTGGTCGCCAGCGCGAGCCACCGCGCCCGCCTGGCCGCGCTCACCGCCCGGCTGACCGAAATCCACTGAGGGAAAGGACCTTTCACGCCATGTCGAAACGAGCCGACAAGAAGCGCGCACGGCGCAAGAAGAAGGCCAACCACGGCAAGCGCCCCGGGACCTAGCCCGAAACGCTCCGCAGCCGAAACTCCCGCGGCGGGCAGCCGTTCCAGCGGCGGAAGGCGCGGATGAAGGAGGCGGCTTCGGCGTAGCCGAGGCGGGCGGCGACCTGTTCGCTGGTCATGCCGGTGTGGGACAGCAATTCCTCGGCGAGGGCCTGGCGCACCTCGTCCAGCAGGGCCCGGAAGGAGGTGCCCTCCTCGCTCAACCGCCGCGACAGCGTGCGCGGGCTGACGAACAGCTCCGCGGCGACCGCGGTCTGATCGGGCAGCTCCCCCGGGTCGCGTACCAGCAGGTCGCGCACCGCGCCGGAGACCCCGGCGCGTGTGCGGCGGCTGGTCAGCAGATCGCGGCAGGCCCGCCCGCAGGTATCGCGGGCCGACTCGCTCGCCTGCGGAAGCGGCAGGTCCAACTGGGCGCCGTCGAAGGCGAGCAGATCGTGCGCGGCATCGAAAACCGGTTCCACGCCCAATATTTCGCGATAGCGGGACACATCGGCGGGCGCTCGATGGCGGAACATCACCCGCTGCGCCGACAGTCCGGTGGAGAACAGTTCGCGCCCGGTCGCCTGGATGCCGGCGAGCAGGCGTTCGGCCAGGAACGGCCGCACATCATCGGGCACATCGGTGCCGTCGAACACCAGCCGGGCCTCGCTCGGGCGCTGCTCGAACGACAACCGGCCGAACACGACCGCCAGCTCCACGTATTTCACGGCCACCTCGAGCATCTCGCGCACCGTGCCGCTGGCCAGTAGCGCCAGGCCCCACGGGCCGTACGGCGAGAGGCGATAGCGCCGACCGGCTTCCACGCCCAGGCCCGGCTCGTCGCCACAGTGCCGCATCACATTGCGCACCACCCGGAGTTCTTGGCGTGCGGTGATCTCGGCGTCCGGGCATGTCACGTGCTCGGGCAGCAGCGCGGTCCCCGCCAGGCAGGCCCCGGGCGACAGGCCGCGCTCGGACGCCAGCTGTATCAATGCGTGGACACCGGAGGTGTTCCGCGGCAAATCCCAGTCGAGCATGTGCACAAGCCCTCATCGACGCACGGGTCGGCGAAACATATCACGGGGTCACGCACCGTTTCGGCTGTTCCAGGCGTCAATGGCGGCCAGCTGTGAAGGCACACAACATCCGAACGGCAGGAACGATGACTCGAACAAGTGCGGCGCGGGCCCATCGCGCCGATGTTCGACGGTCGATAACGTCCGGTTCGAACACCAGGGCCGGTGGCGGGATTCGCCTCCGGCTGCAGCGAACCGGCGGGTTCGATCCCGCTGCAGGTGGTACGGAGTGACTCGATGACTTCCTCGACTCTCGACAAGTCGGCCGATACGGTCCGGAGTGCTAACGGGCGTGATATGTCGGCCGCGATTACCAGGCACTGCCTGAGCTTGGCCATGGAGCTGCTCGACCCGGACGCGGCGCCGTCCGGGAGCGAGCTCGCGGCCGTGCGCTCCGCCGCGGCGCTGTGGGCACGGCAGGGCGTACCGATCGAGCGGATCATTCAGACCGTCCACGAGGGGTTCCGCGGACTCCCGCATGCCGTCACCGGGGGCCGCCTGCTGCAGTTGCTGGAGTCGATCAACACCGCCGTCGCGAGCGCGTATCTCGATGAGCAGAAGCTCGCCGGGGAGCATCGGGCCAGCGCCCATGCCGTCGTGTCGGCATTGCTCAGCGGGCACGGCGTGACGGCATTGACCCGGCAGCCCGGGATTCGGATCGCGGAGTCGTATCAGGTTGTGGCGCTGCGTATCCCGTCGCATCCCGAGGAGTTCGGACCGCGTGCGGAGGCACAGCGCGCCGAGCGCCGAAAGCTGCGGCGAGTGCGCGCGGCGCTGGCGGAGGCGTTCGAGTCCCCGTCCCTCGCGCTGCTGGGTGCCGAGAGCGGCACCGTGCTGATCCCCGACGATCTCCCCGATTCGGCGGGCATGTCCGACACGGTCCTCGCGGACATGAACGCGGCCGCCGGGGTGGATCTCACCGCGACCCTGGTGGCGTCGGGCACCGACCGGATTCCGGCCGCCGCCGAGGAGGCACACGAGCTGCTCGACCTGGTCCGCAGCATCGGCCGCCCGCCGGGCCTGTACCGGCTGGCGGACCTGGCGATCGAGTATCAGCTCACGCGGCCGAGTCCGGCTCGCGATCAGCTGACCGCCGTGATCGCACCGCTCGGCGACTTTCCCGAACTGCTCGATACGCTGCGGGCGTACATCGCCTGCGGCCTCAATCGGAAGGCGGCGGGGCGGCGAATGCACGTGCACCCCAACACGATCGACTACCGCCTGCGCCGAATAGCGACCGTGACCGGTCTCGACCTCACCACCGCCGAAGGCATCCTCCGCGCCCGGATCGCCCTGCTGGCGGACGATCTCGCGCACGCCCGGCCCGCCGCATGAGACGTCAGCCCGCGAGCCGGGTCGCGGCGGCCACGCCCGACCGATAGCACGCCTCGAGCTGCGCGCCGAGCAGATAGTCCCCGGCCAGTTCCAGCCCGACGATCGAATCGGCCTGTTCCCGTACCTTGGCGAGGAATTCGCCGTGGTCGGGCACATAGGCGCAGTGCGCTTCCGGCCAGCTCCGTGTGACGGTGCGGAGCTTCGCGACAGGGCCGGTCCCCAGCAGCTCTCGCACCCGGCTCTCCGCGCTATCGATCCACGCCGCCAGCTGCCGCTCGTCCGGTTGCGGGCGGGCGGCGCGTCCGCTGAAGGTGTATCGGACGATATCCAGGTCGTTGATGCCGTATACGCCTGCGGCGCTGCAGGGTCCGGAGTCGAATGCGATCGATCGCACGGTGCCGGTGAACAGCGGCCGGTCGTACTGCACCACCGCGACCGTGGACGGGAAGTACGTCACGTCGGCGAGCAGCTTGCCGAGGGCGGGTAGTTCGTGGTCCACGACGAGCCGGGCAGCATGGGCCGGGGTCGCGAGGACCACCCCGTCGTACTCGAATCGTGTTGTAGAACCGTCGTTTTCGGAGATCTCCAGCCCGATCACGCGGCCGTCGCGGCACACGATCCGGTCCACCCGCGTGCGCAGGCGGACCAGCACCCGGCTCGCGATCCGGTCGAGGATCGGCTGGATGCCGTCCACGAGTTGGTCGTACCGGTCCATGACCATCCCGAGGCCGACGCCGAACGTGCCGAGGAATACCTCCTCGGGTTCGGCCGCGTTGAGCCGCAATGTGATCGGCCGGAGCACGTGCCCGGCGAACTCGGGCGTGAAATGTGCGGCCAACGGAACTCGGTCCTCCGCGGCGGCCGTCCGGGCGAACGATGTCGACCCCAGGTACCGGTTTCGCTCGTCGAATCGCACGCGCGCACCGAAGTACAGCATCTTCACCGCGTCCGTGCGCGATCCGCTGCGAACGAGGTGGCGGACCAGTCCGGCGATCCCCGGGTTGTCGAGCGTCACCAGCTTTCCGCCGATGACCTGGGAACTGTTGATGCCGAACGGTTCGTACGCGGACGCACCGTTCGCGGCGAGGAACTCACGCAGCTCGCGGTACCGCCTGCCGATATTCTTGCCCCCCAGCATGATCGGCCGATCACCGAGGACGCCCACCCCGCAGCGGCCGCCGAGCGCGGCGTCGGACTCGATCACCTCGACCTGGTGCCCGGCCCATTCGAGGTGGAATGCCGCCGCCAGACCGGACATTCCGCCACCGACGACCGCGAATCGCTTGACGGGTCCCACCGGCTCCCTCGTCATGGATGTGGTTCTCCTCTCCTATTCGGCGTCCGGGTAGGGCGCCAGTTCGACGCGCGCGGAAGCGATCCGACGTCCGTGCTGATGCAGCTCCACGTCGATGGCGATCTCGCCGAAGTCCATGCCGCCGCAATATCTTGCGGTGCAACCGATGTCGGCGCCGAGTTCCCCGAAACCGGTGAACCGGGCCTCGATCGCCACGACCGCCGCCACCGGAGAGTCGAGCAGTCCCTCCGCCGTGGCGCAGACGACGGCGGCCTGCCGGAAACACTCGAGGATCAGCGGACCGGGCACGTGGTCGTAGGGATGATCGAAGAAGCTCGGATGTCCCTGGTCGACGACCAGTACCAGGCCGCCGGGCGAATGCGTCCGCGCGAGGACCACGTTCCGCGGATCGCGGCGCCCGACCTCGCCGGGAGACAGGGGGTCACGCGGTGGTCCCGATTCCGCGCCGGGGCGTTGCCGCTGTTGGAGTCGCCGGAACTCGTCGTATGTCTCCCGGGGAAAGGTGACTCCGCCACCGCCCGCCGTCATGGCCCGCGCGCCGCCGACGGTGAGGGCCGCCTCGAAGGCGACGTCGTCGTAATAGCCTCGCGCGGAGGAGTTTCCGCCCGGACGCAGCCGGACCACTCCCTCCAGCGGCGACCGCTCGTCGTCCCGATAGACGCTCAGATCCTCGACCACGAAGTCGAATCGCTGCAGGCTCGACGGCGCGTCGGCGGGGATACCGAGGTACCGCTGGCCCACGACCAGCAACGACTGGCGGATGGCCTCCACCGTGGACAACGGATCGTGATAACCGGCCAGCCGATCGAACCAGAGCGAATGAGCCCGCGGAATCTGCACCGCGACAAGGAATTCCTCGGTGCCGACCGGGGTGGTGTCGGCCACGAACACCTCGGCGAGGGCGCGGCGGTGGGCGAGGGCGGCCGGTACCAGCTGCTCGAAGACCACCCCGGTGCCCGCCGCGGTAGCTGAAACGTCGGTCATGCGTGCACCACTTCCGTTGTGTCGCTCCATATCCGAGTGGCGACCAGGCGTGCCAGCGTCCGCGGCGTCGGGTGCGTGAAGAGGTCTTCGAGGGATATCCCGATTCCGGCGGCGGCATTGATCCTGCTGCGCAGTTCCAGCACGGACAGTGAGGTCAGACCGATCTCGAGGACCGTCGCGTCGAGATCGATATCCTCGTCCGACAATTCGACGAGAATCTCGCGAATCTGCGATACCACCAGGCGCCGTGCGGAATCCTCGCGCTCACCGGGTGGGATCGTGTCACGCCATTCGGGCGGCCGCACCGGTTCCGGGGAATCGGTCCGGCCGCCGCCGACCAGTTCGGCTCCGGCGTCGCCGAGCAGGCCCTGGAGTACCGTGCGGTCGGCGCGAATCCAGTAGTTGCGATGCTGGAACGCATACGTCGGCAGGTCCACCGCCCGCACGGGGTGGCCGGAGTAGAGCTGCGGCCAATCCACCTCGGCGCCCCGAACCCAGGCGGCCGCAACCGCTTTCACCACGGACAGGGCCTCGTCGGCACCCGGCCGCAGGAGCGGCACGGCCGCGGCGTCGATGTCGGCGACCGTCTCGTAGACCAGACCCGACAGCGCATCCCCCGGGCCGGCCTCGAGAAATGTGGTCACACCCGATTCCCGCAACCGGCCCACACCGTCGTGGAAGCGGACGGTACCGCGGATCTGCCTCACCCAGTGCTCCACCGAAGTCAGCTGTCCCGGTGGTGATTCCGTACCGGTCAGGGTGGAGATCACCGGAAGTCGCGGCTCCTCGAGACGAACGCCGGACACCACCTCGCGAAACTCGTCGAGGATCGGATCCATGTGCGGCGAATGGAACGCGCGGTCGGTGCGCAGCCGGGTCACCCTTCGACCGCGCGCATGCCAGTATCGCGCGATCTCGGCCACCGCGGCGGTATCACCCGAGATCACGGTGGCATTCGGCCCGTTGGCGGCGGCCACCGACACCGCGGACTCGCGTTCGGCGATCGACGCGGCGGCCTCGTCGGCGGACACTCGCACCGAGACCATCGCGCCCGGTGCCAGCCCCTGCATCAGCCGTCCCCGGGCGGCCACGACGGTGGCCGCGTCCGGCAGCGACATCACCCCCGCGACGTGGGCGGCCGCCAGTTCGCCGATGGAATGACCGACGACGTAATCCGCTGTCACACCCCAGGATTCGAGCAGCCGGTACAGCGCCACCTCCATTGCGAAGATCGCGGGCTGGGTGTAGCCGGTTCGATCGATCAGGGCTGGGTCGTGGTCGGGCCCGAACATCACCGCACGCAGCGGAACCTCGAGACGGTCGTCGAAATGCGAGCAGATCTCGTCCAGCGCCCGCGCGAATACCGGGTACGTTTCGAGGAGCCGCCTGCCCGTCCCGGCCCGCTGCCCGCCCTGCCCCGGAAACATGATCGCCGTCCGGCCGTGCGCACCCGCGCGACCGCCGACCACCGCCGATGCGGGAAGTCCGGCGGCCACGGACGCCAAGCCGTCCAGCATTTCCGCACGGGTTCCGGCGACGACCACCGCCCGGTGGTCGAAGGTCGAACGGGTGGTGGCCAGGGAGTGGCAGATGTCCACGGTCCGCTTCTCGGGCGCGGCCTCGCAGGCGGCGCGCAGCCGTGCCGCCTGCCCGCGCAGCGCGCCCGGATTCTTCGCCGACACCACCCATGGAATCGGGCATACCGGCTCCGAATCCTGGTCCGCCTCTGCGGTTTCCGGCGCCTGCTCGATGACCACGTGCGCATTGGTGCCGCTGATCCCGAACGACGACACCCCCGCTCGGCGCGGATGCTCGGTCCGCGGCCACGGTTGCCGCCGCAGGGCCAGCCGTATCCGGCCCGCGGACCATTCGGCGTGCGGGGTCGGCGCGTCCACATGCAGCGTCGGCGGTACCTCGCCGTGACGGATCGCCTGGACGGCCTTGATCAGCCCCGCGACCCCGGCCGCAGACTGGGTGTGCCCCATATTCGACTTGATCGATCCCAGGAGCAGCTGCCCGGCACCGCCGCTGTGACCATAGGTCGCCAGCAGGGCCTGCGCCTCGACCGGATCGCCGAGCAGGGTGCCGGTGCCGTGACCCTCCACCATGCCGACCTCGTCGGCTCGCACGCCGGCGTTGGCGAGAGCGGATCGAATCACCCGCTGCTGCGCGAGGCCGTGCGGGGCGGTGAGGCCGTTGGAGGCGCCGTCGGCGTTCACCGCCGATCCGCGCACCACCGCGAGCACCGGATGCCCGTGCCGACGCGCATCCGAGAGACGTTCCAGCACAACGACTCCGACACCCTCGCCCCACGCGGTACCGTCGGCCCCGGCGGCGTAGGACTTGCACCGGCCGTCCGGCGCCAGGGCGCGCTGGCGGGAGAACAGGGCGAAGGGGCCCGGTGTGGACAGCACCGTCGCGCCGCCCGCCAGCGCCGTCTCGCACTCCCCCAACCGCAGCGACTGCACGGCCTGATGCAGCGCGACCAGCGACGACGAACACGCGGTGTCGATGGTCATGGCCGGGCCCTCGAGCCCGAGCAGGTAGGCGATCCGCCCGGCGGCCATGGCGGCGGAGTTCCCGGTGAAGTAGTAGGTCTCCGCGCCGTCCCACGCCTCGGTCGCGCCGAATCCGTAGCCCTGTTCGCTGAGGCCGACGAAGACCCCGGTTGCGCTGCCGCGCAGCATGTTCGGATCCAGCCGCGCGCGCTCCACCGCCTCCCACGCGACCTCGAGCAGCAGCCGCTGCTGCGGGTCCATCGCCTCCGCTTCGCGTGGTCCGATCCCGAAGAACCCGGCGTCGAAGTCGCCCGCGCCGTCCAGGAATCCGCCCTCTCGCACATACGATTTCGCGAACTTGTCCGGGTCGGGGTCGTAGATGCCCTCGATGTCCCAGCCCCGGTCCGGGGGAAAATCGGTGATCAGATCCCGTCCTTCGAGCAGGGCGTCCCACAACTGCTCCGGTGATCCGATGCCGCCCGGAAACCGGCACGCCATCGAGACGACGGCGATCGGCTCGCGGGTGCGTTCCCGCTCCGCGTCGAGACGCTGCCGCATCTGTTGCAGCTGTCTGGTGGCGCGCCTGAGGTATTCGCGCAGCTCCGCTTCGTCGGCCATGGTGTGCCTCCCGTCCGGCTCAGACCGGCCGAACCTGGTCGATCAGCTCGAACAGTTCGTCGTCGTCGGCGCCGTCGATATTGTCGACAAGGTCGTCGGTCGCACCGCCCCGCAGCAGCCGCACGACGGTGTTGATCCGGTCCAGCAGCTCGTTCACCTGGTGTGGCGGCAATTCGACCGTGGCGCAACCGGTCACGAGCGCATCCAGCTGACCGGCGATTCGGCCCGCCGGGTCGTCGGCCGGTGCGATCTCCGAGCGGATGTACCGGGCCAGGGCGGCCGCGTTGGGGTAGTCGAATACGACCGTCGTCGGCAGTTTCGCACCGGTGGCCGCCTTCAACCGGTTTCGGAATTCCACCGCGCCGAGCGAATCGAATCCCAGGTCCGTGAACGCGGTTTCGGAGGGCACCGCCTCCGGCGTGGCGTGACCCAGTACCGCGGCCGCATGCGACCGGATGACGCCGAGAACGACCCGCTCCTGCTCCCCGGCGCTCAATCCGGCCAGATCGGCCAGCAGCTGCGCCGACGAGCCCGCGCCGCTGTCGGCGGCACGACGGGTCGTGCGCAGCAGGGATCTCAGCACGGCGGGCATGTCGTCGGGGTCGCCGAGCGACCGGAGGGCCGAAATGTCCAGCCGCGCCGGAACGGTCAGCGGCGGGCCCAGCGACAGGGCCGCATCGAACAATGCCATGCCCTCGTCGTCGCCGAGGGGGATCAGGCCGTCGCGACGCATTCGTTGCCGATCGCGCTCGCCCAGATGTCCGGTGATGCCCGTGGCGCGGTCCCACAGTCCCCACGCCATCGACGTGGCGGGCAGCCCAGCGCGCTGTCGCCGCTGCGCCAGGGCATCGAGGAACCCGTTCGCCGCAGCATAATTCGACTGTCCGGGGGCGCCGAGCACACCGGCGATCGAGGAATACATGACGAACGCCGACAGCTCGCGATCCGCCGTCGCCTCGTGCAGATTCCACGCGGCATCCGCCTTGGCCCGGAACACCCGGTCGATATGCTCGGGTGTCTGGGCGGAGAATACGGCGTCGTCGACGACTCCGGCGGCGTGCACGACGGCCGTCAGCGGTCGGTCGTCGGGAATCGCCGCCAGCAGCTCGTTCACGGCGGACCGATCCCCGGCATCGCAAGCCGCAACGGTGATCTCGGCGCCCAGCGCCGACAGTTCGGCGGCGAGTTCGGGCGCACCGTCGGCATCGCGTCCCCGGCGACCGGTCAGCATCAGGTGCCGGACACCGTGTTCGGTGACGAGGTGACGGGCGACGACGGCGCCGAGTCCGCCCGTGCCGCCGCTGATCAGGACGGTGCCGTCGCGATCCAGCGGCCTGGGCACGGTGAGCACGTACTTGCCGATGTGCCGCGCCTGACTGAGGTGCCGGAACGCCTCGGGCGCCCGCCGAACATCCCAGGAGGTCACCGGAAGCGGTTGCAGCACACCACTTTCGAACAGGCTCCGGAGCTCGGACAGGATGGCCCGCAATCGATCCGGGCCCGCCTCCATCAGCAGGAAGTTGCGATAGCGGACGCCCGGGTATCGCGCGGCGATCTCGTCGGGATCGCGCAGATCGGTGAGCCCCATCTCGATGAACCGCCCGCCCCGCGGCAGCAGTTCCAGCGAGGCGTCCACCTTGTCGCCCGCCAGCGAGTCGAGGACGATATCGACGCCGCGCCCGCCGGTGGCCTCCAGGAACTCGGCGGCGAACGCGGTGGTCCGGGTATTGCCGATGCGGCCGTCCTGGAATCCGTTGGCGCGCAGCGTCTGCCACTTGCCGGGACTGGCGGTGACGTAGAGGTCCAGGCCCAAATGTCGCGCCAACTGCACGGCGGCCATCCCGACGCCGCCGGTCGCCGCGTGCACCAGCAGCGACTCCCCTGCCCGCGCGGCGGCCAGATCCACCAGCGCGTAGTAGGCGGTCGCGAAGACGATCGGCGCCGCCGCAGCCTGCTCGTGGGACCAGCCGTCCGGAATCCGGATCACGGTCCGATGGTCGGCCACGACCGTGGCGCCGATACCGGTGAAGATCCCCATGACGCGGTCGCCGGGCGCGAAATCCACGACGCCGGAACCGACCTCGACCACCACACCCGACCCCTCGCCCCCGACGGGCGTGTCCGGGGTCGGGTACATGCCGAGCACGATCAGCACATCGCGGAAGTTGACTCCGGCCGCGCGCAGGGCGATGCGCACCTGACCGGGTTGCAGCGCCTCCTCGCCCTGATGCGCGAGGACCATGTTGTCGCCGTCCAGGGTGCCGCGGTCCCGGGTGGTCAGCCGCCAGTTGTCACCGGTGACCGCGGCCGCCGAACCGACCGTATCCGCTCCGGCGCGCACCAGCCGCGGGACGTACGTCTCGCCGTGCCGGAGCGCCACCTGCGACTCGGGCAGCGCGGCGGCGACGCCCACCGCCCCGCGATAGTTCTCGGGGTCGTCGACATCGAGCAGGACGATGCGTCCCGGGTGTTCGTTCTGCGCGCTGCGGAGCATGCCCCACACGGCAGCGGCCGCCAGGTCCCCGACGCTCTCGCCGCCGTGCACGGCGACACCACCCGAGGTGACGACGATGACCGGATCGTCGGCGGCGAGCATTTCCTGCACCCGCTGCTGGACGGCGGCCACCCGCGCCCGCACGGCTGTCGTGAAGTCGTCCGGCGAAGCGGTGGCACACACGCGCAGCACGACGAACTCGCGATCCGCAACGACGCAGCGCTCCGGCGCCTCGATCTCCGATCCGGCGATGACGGAACTCCACTGCGCCCGTTGCGTATTCGGTTCCGTGGGCGGCGGGACGGCAACCCATGTCAGCTCGAACAGGCCCTGGTCCGCGACCGAGGGACGGGCCCGGAGCGCGTCCAGCGAAACGGCCCGCAGCGCCAGGGATTCCGCCCGTGCCACCAGCCCGCCCGACGCATCGGTCAGTTCCACACCGACCCGGTCCGGCCCGCTCGGCGTCATCAGGACCCGCAGTTCGGATGCGCCGACGGCATGCAGGGACACGCCCTCCCACGCGAACGGCAGGCGCACCTGCCCGGATTCGGTGAGTCCGGCGGTGCCGGTCGCGATCAGGGCGTGCAGCGCCGCGTCCAGCAGCGCGGGGTGCAGCCCGAAACGCGTGGCGTCCGCCCGGCCCGCCTCGGGCAGCCGAACCTCCGCGAGAATCGAATCACCGAGGCGCCAGGTCCGTCCGAGCCCGCGGAAACACGGCCCGTAGTCGTATCCGGCCGCGGCCATGGCCTCGTAGGGGTCGTCCGCACGCGGCACCGGCACCGCACCGGCGGGAGGCCACGGGCCCGCGGCGAGCACGGCGGCGTGGACGTCGTCCGATTCCTGCAGCGTGCCGGTCGCGTGGCGGACCCAAGCCGGCTCCTCGTCGGCATCGGCCGCCGCCTGCGGCCGCGAGAAGACCGAGACCGACCGCTGTCCGGATTCCTGGGAACCTCCCACTGCCACCTGCAGTTCCACCGCGCCGCTCTCGAGCAACACCAGCGGCGCCTCCAGGACGAGTTCACCGACCACCGGGCAATGCGCCAGATCGCCCGCGTACCACAGGAGTTCGAGGAATGCCGTGCCCGGCAGCAGCGTCGTATCGCCGATCCGATGCCCGGACAGCCACGGATGCGACCGCAGCGAGAGCCGTCCCGTCAGCAGCAGCCCGCCGTCGTCGGCCACGCTGACCTTCGCACCCAGTAGTGGATGATCCGTTGCCGCCAGCCCGGCGGCCCGCACATTGCTGCCGGTGGCCACCTCCAGCCAATAGCGTTTGCGCTGGAATGCGTAGGTCGGCAGGTCGATTCGCCGGGCGTCCGCACCCTCGAACAGGTGCCGCCACCGCACCGGCACACCGCGGGAGTACGCGGCGGCCAGTCCCGAGACGAACGCCACGTCGCCCGGGACACCCGGGCGCTGCAGGGTGGCGGCGACCGTCTCGGCCTCGTCGCCGGAATCGTCGAGGATGTCGTGGACGAGGGAGGTGAGCGTGCCGCCCGGCCCCGCCTCGACGAAGCACCGCACGCTCCCCTCCTCGCGCGCCCACTGCACCGCGTCCAGATACCGGACGGGTTCCCGCAGATGACTCACCCAGTAGTCCGGCGAGCACAGCTCCTCCGCGTCGGCGACCTTCCCGGTCAGCGCGGAGATCACCGGAATCGCCGGTGGGGCGTATGCCAACCCCCGGCATACATCGGCGAATTCGGCCAGGATCGGATCCATCAGCGGCGAATGGAAGGCGTGGCTCACCCGCAGCCGGGTCGCCTGCACGCCCTCGGCGGCCAGGCGGTTCGCGATATCCTCCACCGGAGTCCGCGATCCGGAGATCACCACGGCCGCAGGACCGTTCACGGCGGCGAGGCCGACCTCGTCGCTGTGGCCGCGCACCAGGTCGGCGACGCTGTCGGCATCGGCGCCGACGGCGATCATGGCGCCGGTCGCGGGCGCCGATTGCATCAGGCGTCCGCGAGCGGCCACCAGGGTGCACGCGTCGGACAGCGTCCAGACACCCGCGATATAGGCGGCCACCACCTCACCGATCGAGTGGCCCATCACGAATTCCGGTCGCAGCTCCCATGATTCGGCCAGTCGGTAGATCGCGACCTCGGTCGCGAACAGCGCCGCCTGCGTCACTGCGGTCCGATCCAGGTCCGCCGCCGCCGCGGTGCCGGGCTCGGCGAAGACGACGTCGCGCAGCGGAATATCGAGTCGTGTCCCGAATTCCGCACAGATCTCGTCGAAGGCGTCGCGGAAGATCGGGTATCGGTGGTACAGCTCGCGGCCCATACCGGGCCGCTGTGCCCCCTGACCCGGAAACATCACCGCGGTGACGGCCCCGCCGGTGACACCGGGCGGGCGCTGCCCGTCGGCCACCGACCGCAGGCCCGAGATCAGTTCCTCGGTGTCGCGCCCGACCACCACCGCGCGATGCTCGAGCTGCGCGCGCGAACTCACCAGGGAGAACCCGATATCGACAGGATCGGCGTCGCGACCGTCCTCGATCCACGCCAGCAGCGATCCGGCCTGTGCGGCAACCGATTCCGCAGAACGACCGGTGACGATCCACGGAATCACCGGTGGCACGGAGGCATTCGCGCTCCGGTTCGACTCGACCGGGAAGTCACCCTGCTCGACGACGATGTGCGCATTGGTACCGCTGATGCCGAACGAGGACACCGCCGCCCGGCGCGGCCGATCGGACTCCGGCCAGGCCCGCGTCTCGGTCACCAGCCGCACGCCGCCCGCGGACCAATCCACATGCGGCGTCGGCTCGTCGACGTGCAGCGTCGGCGGCACCAGCCCGTACCGCATGGCCATCACCATCTTGATGAGGCCGCCGACACCGGCGGCCGCCTGCGTGTGCCCCATATTCGATTTGATCGAGCCGAGCAGCAGCGGGTTCGACCGGTCGCGTCGCGCACCGTAGGTCGACAGCAGTGCCCGCGCCTCGATGGGATCGCCGAGTGTCGTTCCGGTGCCGTGTGCCTCGACGACATCCACGTCGTCGGCGGTCAATCCGGCATCGGACAGCGCCGAGCGGATGACCCGCTGCTGGGACAGGCCGTTCGGGGCGGTCAGCCCGTTGGACGCCCCGTCGGAGTTGACCGCGGCGCCGCGCACCAGCCCGAGTATGGGGTGGCCGAGCCGCCGGGCCTCGGAAACACGCTCCAGCAGCAGCATTCCGGCGCCCTCGCTCCACGCCGTGCCGTCGGCGGCCGCCGCGAACGACTTGCACCGGCCGTCGGCCGCGAGTGCGCGCTGGGTGGAGAACGCGACGAACGCGGCCGGTGTGGTCATGACCGTCACGCCGCCCGCCAGCGCCATCGACGACTCCCCGGAGCGCAGCGAGCGCATGGCCTGGTGGATCGCGACCAGCGACGACGAGCACGCGGTGTCGACGGTGACCGCCGGGCCCTCCAGCCCCAGCACATACGCCACCCGGCCCGAGGCGATGCTGGCGGCCTGGCCGGTCATCAGGAACTGCTGAATCCCCTCGCGCGCACGATCATCCATGTCCCGGGCGGTCGGGCCCTGGGAGTCGGACATCATGCCGATGAACACCCCGGTCTCGCTGCCGCGCATGGTCACCGGGTCGATCCCGGCCCGCTCGATGGCCTCCCATGCCGTCTCCAGCACCAGCCGCTGCTGCGGATCCATGGCCAGCGCCTCGCGCGGGCTGATCCCGAAGAAGTCGGCATCGAATTCGGTGGCGCCACCGACGAATCCGCCGGTCTTCACATACGACCGGCCCGGCCGCCCGGGCTCCGGATCGAAGACGCCATCGATATCCCACCCGCGATCCGCGGGCCACTCCGATACCAGGTCGGTGCCCTCGACAACCGCCTGCCACAGCTGCTCGGGGGTAGCCACACCGCCCGGGTAGCGGCAGGCCATCCCGACGATCGCGATGGGTTCACTCGCCCGCGACTCCACGTCCTCCAGGCGTTTCCGGGTGGTCTGCAGCTCCCGGACGGCCTTCTTCACGTACGAGCGAAGCTCGTTCTCACTCGCCATTGCGCAAACATCTCCTGCATCAGTGGGTTTCGGAGAGGGAGCAGCTCAGCGACCGGCATCCCATCGAGACCCCGCGCTCATACGGCCGCGGGCGATCGGCCAGCGACTTGCTCGGAACACTGACCAGCGCCACGCTACGACACCGCGTGACCGAAGTCTGCTGTCACAGTGAGACTTTGGGAAATGACCAACGATCCCGCAGTGGTGTCTGACAATCTCCAAACACATTGCCGTGCGATTGCGGGGCTCGTTAGGGTCGGTCGCCATGGCGTGGACCTCCGATCTCATACCGGACCAGCACGGCCGGACATTCGTCATCACCGGGGCGAACGGCGGCCTGGGTACGGAACTGACGCGTGCCCTGGCCGCCCGCGGTGCCACGGTGGTCATGGCGTGCCGCGACACCACGGCGGCACAGCGGATCGCCGACCGTCTCGGCGGCGACATCTCGGTGGCGCCACTGGATCTGGCCGATCTGTCCTCGGTCCGTCGCTTCGCGCGGCACTGCGGAGACATCGACGTGCTGATCAACAATGCCGGGCTGATGAACGTCCCGTTCGCGCGGACGGCCGACGGGTTCGAGCGGCACCTCGCCGTCAACCACCTCGGCCACTTCGCATTGACCGGGCTGCTGCTCGATCGCCTCCGCGACCGCGTCGTCTCGGTCTCCAGCATCGCCCACGGCTGGACGCGCTCGCTCCGCACCGACGATCCGGGCTTCGAACACCGCCGGTTCGTGCGGCCGCTGGCCTACGCCGAATCCAAGCTCGCCACACTGATGTTCGGCCGCGAACTGCAGCATCGTTTTCGCGAATCGTCCGCGCCGCTGAAGTCCTTCACGGCGCATCCCGGCATCGCACCGACGAAGCTGGTCGCCAGGACCGAGACGCCGCTGGACCTCGTGGCCGAGCCGTTCATCCGGCTGATCGGCCAATCACGTTCCGCCGCGGCGCAATCCATTCTGTTCGCGGCCGCCGCGACGGATGCGGATCCCGAGATCTACTGGGGTCCGACCCGGATGTTCAACACACGCGGGCCGGTCGGGCCGTCACCGTCGAGCCGGTTGTCCCGCGACCGGGCACACGGGCTCCGGCTCTGGGGCATGTCCGAGCGGGCGACCGGCGTCCGATACCGGACGAGCACTCGGGAGGCCGTCCGTGAAGATCAGTAGTCTCCGGCTCCTCGCCTGCACGGTGCTCGCCGCCCTCCTCGCGGCGTCCGGCACCCCCGCGATCTCCGGCGCCCAGCCGATATACCCGGCGCCCGACCCGGATCCGTTCTATGCCGCGCCCGCGGATATCGCGTCCCGCGGCCCCGGCGAGGTCCTGGATGTCCGGGAGCAGCCGAACCTGCCCTACTTCCCCACGGCCACAGTCACTTTGGTGAAGTTCCGGTCATCCGACTCGCGCGGTGGACCGATCGCCGCGACGACCACGGTCCTCACCCCGGCCAACCACCGGCCCGGGGCGCCGCTGCTGTCGTATCAGCACATCATCAACGGCCTGGGCACCCAGTGCGCGGTCTCGCGGGCCCTCTACGCCTACGACCCGAATCTGCTCTATCGGGCCGTGCCCCTGCTCAATACGATGCTGCTGCGGGGGTGGAGCGTCGCTCTCCCCGACCATCTCGGCCCGCGGGTCGCCTACGGCGCGGCCCGGCTCGGCGGTCAGATCACCCTCGACGGAATCCGTGCCGCGCAACGGGTTTCCGCACTGGGACTCGCGGACAGCCCGGCCGCGATGCTCGGCTACTCCGGCGGCGGCATGGCCACCGCGTGGGCCGCCGCGCTCGCCCCGAGCTACGCGCCGGACCTCCGCATCGCCGGATCCGCGGCGGGCGGCGTGCCGATGAATATCGCGACGATGGCGCGCGGGCTGGGCCTCGCCCCGCACCCCATGTTCGGGCTGGCCATGGCCGCGGCGCTCGGACTGGAGCGGGAATATCCCGACCGGCTGCCGATCAGCGACCAACTGAACGCCACCGGACTGGCGGTGCGCGACGCCATGGCCAACGGCTGCACGGTCGAACTCATCGCGCACGGCGCCATGCACAGCGCCGCCGAGCTGGCCGCGACCACATCTTTGATCGACGACCCGCGGGTGTGGCAGGTCGGCGAGGAGAACAGCCTGGAGATCTTCGACGGCATACCGTCGGCGCCGATCTTCGAGTGGCACACCCCGATCGACCCGCTCATCCCCGTCGACGCGATCGATCGGACGACGGAGCGGTACTGCCGCGCCGGCGTGCCGGTGCAGTCCGAATTGTATTCGAGCCCAGACCATCTCGCCGCGGCGGTGATGGGCTTCCCCGCCGCCGTGGCCTGGCTCGACGCCCGATTCCGCGGCGAGCCCGCGCCCAGCACCTGCTGATCCGCACCCCCACACCACCGAAGGATGACCCATGCGTCGGATGTTGACGACCGTCCTGGCGTTGCTGCTGTGCGCCCTGTCGGTCAGCGCGCTCGCACCGTCGGCGACAACCCAGCCGCTGTATCCCACCCCCGATCCGGACCCGTTCTTCGCTCCCCCGGGTAATCTGGCCGACCTCGCTCCCGGGGATGTCGTCCGAATGCGGAAGCTCGACACCGGCCCGTATGCCGGTACCGCGATCTGGCACGTCGCATTCCGTTCCACCAATTCCGCGGGCGATCCCATCATGGCGGTGACCACGGCCCTGATCCCCGCCGGAGTGCCGAATCCGCCGCTGGTGTCGTATCAGGCATTGATCAATTCGCTGGGCACCAAGTGCAATCCGTCGCATTCGCTGCTCAACGAGGAAACTCTGGATTCGCTGGGAGCCGTCCTTCCGCTCGGCCGCGGCTGGGCGATCGCGCTCCCGGATTATCTCGGCCCCAATGTCGCCTACGGCGCGGCGCGGCTGAGCGGCATGGTGACACTCGACAGCGTCAAGGCCCTGCAACGCGCGCCGGAACTCGGGCTCGGACAATCCCCGATCGCGCTCGCCGGATATTCCGGCGGCGGCATGGCCAGCGCGTGGGCGGCGGCGCTGCAGCCCACGTATGCCCCGGACCTGAAGCTGGCCGCGGTGGCGGCCGGCGGCATTCCGGCGGATCTCGAGCAGATGGCGCTGGGAATCGGATTCGGCCCGCACCCCGGATTCGGCCTGGCCTGGGCCGCCGCGATGGGGCTCGAACGCGAGTACCCCGAACGCCTGCCGATCTCCGACCAGCTCAACGACACCGGCCTGTGGTTCCGCGACTTCACCCATGACGAATGCCGTCGTTTCCTGCTGTTCCACGGCGCATTCCGCAATGCGGAGCAACTCGCGGCGACCAAGAGCCTCATGGACAGCCCCGATGCGCGAGCCGTCCTGCACGAGAACAGCCTGCGCAGATATCCGGGCCTGCCGCAGGCGCCCACCTTCATCTGGCAGGGCGTCTACGACGAACTGACTCCGTTCGACGCCGTTGCCGACGTCGCGGCCCGATATTGCCGCGAGGGCGTGCCGTTGTCGTTCTCCCGCTACGACATCGCCGAACATATGACCACCGCGGTCGCCGGATTACCCGAGGCGTGGAACTTCATCGAGGCCCGCTTCCGGAACGAGCCGCCGCCGACCCGCTGCTGAATTGTGGTGAACACCAATGCTCATCGCGCTACCCGACCGAGATTCCAGCAAGCCCCGAGAGCGCCTCGCGGCATCGATCGCCGCGGTT
The DNA here is from genome assembly GCF_001613165.1 of Nocardia mexicana NBRC 108244. Lineage (GTDB taxonomy): Bacteria > Actinomycetota > Actinomycetes > Mycobacteriales > Mycobacteriaceae > Nocardia > Nocardia mexicana. Next base: position 113,269 of record NZ_BDBV01000035.1, on the reverse strand, counting down.
AACGTTCGATAGCTGGAGGAAAGCGGGGGTGGAAGGAAACGCTATGAGAGTCTATCCCCAGGTTCGATCGAGCCTGACGATCTCGGGCAGTCCGATGTCGTCGGCACTGCGGGACGTGCCCAAGCTGTCGCGGCAGATGGTCCGGCATTTCATCGACAATGTCGCGCCGTGCGGGACGCTGCCCGGCGACGCCCTGCGCGGTGATGTCACCGCGATCACCCGCACCTGCCTGGAGCTGGCGACCAGCATGCTCGACGGGCGAAATATCCCCGAGAAGATCGAATATCTGCAGGAGGCGGCGAGGCAGTGGGCGCGGGAGGGCATCCCGATCCACACCATTCACCACGCCATCCACGAGGGATTCAAGATCGGCTTCGATATGGTCGTCACCGCGGCGGCGTCGAAGTTCCGCCCGCCCGGCAGCGCGGCGGACGAATCGACACTCGCGCTCACCACAGCGGATTTCGACAGCCTCATGAACGGCGCCCGGCTCGTCGTCGACATGCTGGACACCATGACCTCGACGGTGTCGACGGCCTACTTCCACGAACTGCGCGCCGTGGCCGGTGAACACCACACCGCCGTGCACACGCTCACCACCGCGCTGCTGAGCGGCCGCTCCACCACGGTCATGGCCCGCGAGTGCGGCGTCGAGATCGCGAATTCGTATCACGTGCTCGCGGTGGCGATCGGCAAGCACGCGGACGAGCAGAATCTCCGGTTGAACGCCCGGGTCGTCGCCCGCCGCAAGCTCCGGCGGCTGCAGGCCGAGCTCGCGACCCGCTGCGACGAGACGGCGCTGTCGCTGCTCTCGATCGACGGTGGGACGGTGCTGCTGCCGGTCACCGCGCACGGGTGCGATCTCGACGAGTTGGTGGGTCAGCTGTCCCGCGCGGCCGATGCCCCGGTCACCGTGACCGTCGCGCAATCCGATCCCGAGCGAATTCCGCACGCCGCCAATCAGGCTCACGAACTCCTGGACATGGTGCAGCGGCTGCAGTGCGCCCCCGGGCTGTACCGGTTCAACGATCTGGCGCTCGAGTTCCAGCTGACCCGGCCCGGCCCCGGCCGCGAAAGCCTTGCGCGGCTGCTGGATCCGCTCGACCGGCATCCCGAGATGCTCGAAACGCTGCAGCGGCACATCGGCAACAACTTCAACCGGCGGCGCACGGCGCGCGCCATGCATGTGCACACGAATACGGTCGACTATCGGCTCCGGCGGATCGGCCAGCTGACCGGCCTCGATCCGGCGGAGGTGTACGGGCTGTGGTACCTGCGCGCCGCGCTGGTCGCGCGCACCTACCGCAATACCGATCGCCGGGGAGCCTAGGCGCTACAGGATCGCCACGGGCGCAACGGGTGTCCCGGTGGCACCCACGAACGGTTCCGGCATCGCGGACAGGAAGAATTCGTATCGTCCCTCCTCCGCGCATGTCGCGGACAGCTCCTCCAGATTCCAGTTCTGCCCCTGCAGCATTCCCATCTCCACCAGGTGCAGCGCGTGCACGGCCAGCCAGAGGTTCTCGATCTCCGGCGGCATGATCTCGAACGTCAAGGTGTCGTTGGCGACGGCCGCGACATCGCGGGCGTGGAACCATCGCGGGCAGCGCACCGAAAGGCCCGGCGACGGCATCGCGTACCCGGTGCGGTCGCCCGCGAGGAACAGCCGCATCTGCCCGGTCCGGACCAGCACCACGTCACCGGCCCGCACCCGCACCCGTCCGAATTCCTCCGCCGCGGCCAGATCGTCCGGTGTCACCGCGTGATCCCCCGCGAGCCGGTCCACGCCGCGCGCGGCCGCCACATCGAGCAGCACACCGCGCGACACCACGTGCAGCGCCTTCTCCATCCCGCTGAAGGCGGCCCCGTCGTGCGCGGTGATGCTGTCGGCGGGCCGCCCGTTGTAGATCCGTCCCTCGTACGAGACGTGCGTCCACGCGTCCCAGTGGGTTCCGGCCTGCAGGCCGAGGGTCACCACGTCGTCGCTCACGGCCACGGTTCCCGGCCCGAACAGCTCCCGGTTCACCGCGACCATGCTGTGCAGCGGATTCACCCGGCCCTTGATCATGCCGGTCTGAATACCCTTGTGACTCAGCGGGACCGCCAGTGGCACCCGGCGCCCGCTCCGCACGCAGGCCGCCGCGGCCCGCACCACGTCGTCGGTGACGAGATTGAGCGTCCCGATCTCGTCCTCGGAACCCCAACGCCCCCAGTTGTTCACGCTCGCGGCGAGGTCGACGAACTCCGACGGTGGTGCCATACCGGAGAAAGATACCGGCCGGGATCCGTGCTCGGACGAAGGGGGACTCGCCGCTCAGTACACGGCGAACGTCGTCACGCTCGGGCTGTCTCGCCGCTCAATATACGGCGAACGTCGTCACACTCTGGCTGTCTCGCCGCTCAATATACGGCGAAAGTCGTCACACTCTGGCTGTGCGGAAGATCGGTGTCGAGGGTGAAGGTCACCTGGCCGGGCCCGGTGACCAGCCGCACGTTGCCGAGTTGCGGTCCGCCCCACCAGAACGGGAAACCGTTGCCGCTGCCGAGGAAGACCGAACCCGAACCGGAGGCCCCGGTGTCGAGGTTGTGCCAGTTCACCACCGCGGTGACCGAACACCACGGGGCAGGCACGCCGAACACCTTCAGCCAGCCCTTCAGCTGCAGATCGACCGTTCCCGGAACGTCACCGTCCGGATAGACATTGCCCTGACCCCACACCTCGCCCGCGCACCCGAGCCCGTGCACGCCGGTGGAGGTCATCGGCAGGCTGACCGGAATGTAGTTCGACGCCGTGGCGGGCGCACTCGCGCCGACCAGTGCCGCGATCGCGACGGCGACGACGGCCGACGCCGTGCCGAGCTTCCTCTTCGACATACTGCAACCCTTCGCCTCGGTTCCCGACCTCACGCGGATACGCAGGTCACGATGGCCGCGCGGACTGCCGCAAGCCACGATGATCTTCCCGGTACATCGCCGGTACGCCCGCGAACGCTACGCCCGCACCCGTCGCCGCACTCGGACCGAGGCTGCACTGGCGACTTTCAGCCATCCGAAACACTGTCGTCCCATTTGTTCTATTTGTGCGAATCCCTTTTAGCTGCAACGGATTTGCCCACCGGAAGACCCTGTACCTAGATCATCGGGACGCCTACGCTGGATTGTGGCGCGAACCGACCGGTCGCCGCCGAACTATCGAGCCCGACACCGGAATCGAGGGAACCGAAGTGCGAACCGACGGAGACACCTGGGACATCGTCAGCAGCGTGGGCGCGACGGCACTGGGGGTGGCGACCTTCCGGGCGATCGAAACCGCCCGGACCGACGCCATGATCCGCGACGACTGCGCCCGGCTGTTCGTCGAGGCCGCCGGTGATCCGCACTTCATCGAGACGATCGACGATCCGCCGACCGACGGGCCGGTGCTCCGGATGATCGGTCTCCGGACCACGTTCTTCGACGAATTCTTCGGCGCGGCAACGGATGCCGGGATCCGGCAGGCGGTGATCGTGGCCTCCGGGCTGGACGCGCGGGCGTATCGCCTGCAGTGGCCCGCGGGCGGCACGCTGTACGAGATCGATCAGCCCAAGGTGCTGGAGTTCAAGCAGCGCGTACTGGCCGACCACGGCATCGCCCCCGGAGTCGAATTGCGTTCGGTACCGGTCGATCTGCGCGACGACTGGCCTGGCGCGCTCGCCGCCGCGGGCTTCGATCCCGACCTGCCTACGGCGTGGTCGGCCGAAGGGCTGCTGCCGTATCTGCCTGGTGCGGCGCAGGATTCGCTGTTCGAACGCATCGATGCCCTGTCGGCGCCGGGCAGCCGGGTATCGGTGGAGTGCTTCACCGGGCGGCCCGACCTCGCGCGGTTCTCGGCGATCGAACAGGCCCAGTTCGACAGGAATCCGTTCGGCGACCTCGACGTCTCCGAGCTGTTCTACGACGACGATCGCGCGGATCCGGCGCAGTGGCTGTCCGAGCACGGCTGGTCGGTCCGGGCCGACAGCGTGGCGGACCTGGCCACGCACTACCACCAGCCGGTCCCCGAACTGCCCGCGGAAGCCGAGCACATGTCCGCGGCGACCGCGTACCTCACCGCGCAGAAATAGGCTGCGCCCCAAGGGAAACTGTCAGCCGAGACCGAGCCCCCCGTCGGCCACCCCGAGCGGGTCCGGCGGGGACGGCACGGTCTCGACATCGGCCGGGGCGGATAAGGCGGTGTCGGCGCCCAGCCCCTTCTCCGCAGCGGCGGTGCGGATCGCGTCCACGACGATCAGCAGCGCGGCGCGCCGCGCCGTATTCGTGCGGTAGGCCAGCGACACGGTCCGGGTGAGCACGTCGCCGAGTACGACGATGTCCACCCCCGCCGGGCGCAACGCCAGCCCGAGGTCGGACACCAGCGTCACGCCCAGTCCGGCCGCGACCATCGCCATCGCGGTCGCCTGTTCCTCCACCTCGTGGTGGATCCGCGGTGCGAGCCCGACGGATTGGAACGCCAGTCGCGCCGAATGCCCGAAGTGCGAATGGGCGGGCGCGACGATCCACGGGTGCTCGGCCAGTTCGGCCAGCGTCACGCTGGCCGCCGGTACCGCACCGGCCGGGACGGCCGCGTAGATCCGTTCGACGGCGATGACCGCGCGCTCCAGGCCGCGGTCCCAGGTCGTCGGATAGTTCGAGTAGTCGATCACGAACGACAGGTCCAGCGCACCGTCGCGGACCGCCGCGGCCGTCGCCTCCGGCGGGAGTTCCCGCGTCCGCACCAGAATGCCCGGATGGGTGCGCGCGAGGGCGGTCAGCGCGTCCGGTAGCAGGCCGGATGCCACCGAGGCCCACACCCCCGCGGTGAGCTTCGCCGTCACCGACTCGCCCGCCTCCTCGAGGGCCTGGGTCGCGCGCTCGACCGAGGCGAGAATCTCCTCCGCATGCTCGGCGAGCAGCACCCCGACGTCGGTGAGCTGGACCCGGCGCCCCCGTCGCTCGAACAGCCGGGTGCCGACATCGCGTTCCAGCTGCGCGAGTTGCTGGGAGACTGCCGAGGCGGTGTAGTGCAGCGCGCTCGCGGCCGCCGTGATCGTGCCGCGCCGACGCAGCTCACGCAGCATTCGAAGGCGGGGGAGCGACAGATCCATGGCACCGAGCCTAATTGGGGTATGCAAGGCGAAGCTTGCGGAGCCGGGGCGGGGCGGACGCGGCGTTGTTCAGGATCGGTGAACACGTCCGTGAAAGAACCGTAAATAGACGGGAAGACAGGTTTAACCGCAGGCTGGTGGCACCGGACGCGAGCCACCGACCGGAAACGACAGGGACCGGACGGGATCGCGCGACCGGAGGCGATTCCCTGTGATCGGTGGTGGCCGGAACGACGACGCAGAGGAGGTAGATCGCCGTGACGACGATGCAGAACCCGGCTGGGGGCACCCCGCAGGTGACCGCGCAGACCGTTCCGACCATCCCCGCGGCCGTTGCCGCTCCCCCCGCGATCCGCCGTTCCGAGCCGTACATGCGGCTGCAGTGGAACGACTCACAGACCGGCGCCGTCGGCTATCTCGTCGTCCACACGTTGCGCGCCGGACTGGCCACCGGCGGCACCCGGATGCGCGCGGGCTGCACCCTGACCGAGGTCGAGGACCTCGCCCGCGGCATGGCCAACAAGACCGCCACGTTCGACCTGCCGATCGGCGGCGCGAAGGGCGGCATCGACTTCGATCCCAAGGACCCGCGCGCCGTCGACGTGCTGCAGCGCTTCTGCGAGGCGATGCGCCCGTGGCTCGACGCGCACTGGGTGACCGCGGAGGACCTCGGTGTCCCGCAGCACCTGATCGACGAGGTCTTCGAGAAGCTCGGCCTGGGCCAGAGCTACCACGCCGCGATCCGCCGTGCCGACGACCCGGCCGCGACGCTGGAACGCGTCCGAAACGGGCTGAACGCCGCGGTCGAGGGCGGATTCCTGCTGGGCGACGTGATCGGCGGCTACGGTGTCGCGCACGCCTGCCTCGCCGCCGCGGTCTCCTGGGGCCGGCCGCCCGCCGAGACGACCGCCGCGATTCAGGGTGTCGGCACCATGGGCGGGGCGGCCGCCTACTACCTGCACGAGGCCGGGATGAAGGTCACGACGGTCGCCGATGCGGCGGGCACCCTGCACTGCGCCGCGGGTCTGGACATCCCGGCGCTGCTGGACCTGCGCGACGGCTACGGCGAGATCGACCGCACCCGGCTGCCGGAGGGCATCGAACAGCTGCCGCGCAACGCGGTCCTGTCCGCCGACGTCGACATCCTGGTCCCGGCGGCGATCTCGTACGCGATCACGCCGGACAACTCCTACGACGTCCGCGCCCGCGTCATCGTCGAGGCCGCGAACGCCGCGACCACACCGGAGGCGGAGGCCATGCTCGCCGCCCGCGGCGTCCCGGTGCTGCCGGACTTCGTCGCCAATGCCGGGGCCGTGGCCTGGGCGTGGTGGCTGCTGCTCGGCGAGGTCGACGACAACCCGGAGAACTCGTTCGACCGGCTCCGCACCGTCATGCACAGCAAGGTCGCGCAGTTGCTGGCCGTCTGGACGGAAGAGGGCGTCACGCCGCGCGAGACCGGCCACACCTGGGCCGACGGCCCCGCGCCGGTGGCCGGTCCGGTCGCCATTCCCTGACCCTGCACCCTGCAGCAATTCATCGCTGATCAGCGGCCCCTCGACCGAAGCCCTGGCATGGGGGCCGCAGTCCGACATACACCATGTCGGACTGCGGCCCCCATCGTCGTTGCTCTCGCCCCTCTGCAACGGAACGAAGTCGACCACGAGCGCCTGACCGCGGCGACAGGCACCGCTAGAGCCCGGCGGGTCGCGGCTGCGGCTGACATCCCGGCACTGACGCATGTGCGGGCGGCCGGGCACATCGTCGCCACCGAAACTTGCGGCGGCAGGCCGCTGGTGTGGCATTCGCAGACCTTCAATCACCTGGCGCCGCTCCCTCACTGACCGAGCCTCTTCTGCGGGTCGCGGTCCGCAGCTCTGTTTGTCGCCTGGCTGCCATAGGCACTTCGTCGCCGAGCTAGGACCCCGCATCGCGCCGACCTCCGCTCACCGCCCAACCGGTGAGGCAGGTCACGATTCGCCAGCCTTGTCATATACCCCCCAGGGGTATAACTTTCTCTTCGTCGGAAGAACGAAGATCGAAAGGCCGGAGCGATGACCACCCAGAACCACACCACCCACAACGGCGCCCACGCGGATCACGCAGGCCACACCGAGCAAGGAGCCCACGGCAACCACGCAACCCGCGACGACCACGCAGCCCACGGCAACCACGCAACCCACGGCAACCACGCAACCCACGGCAACCACGCAACCCACGGCAACCACGCAACCCACGGCAACCACGCAACCCACGGCAACCACGCAGCCCACGGTGACCACGCAGCGCAGGGTGACCACGCAGCCCATGGCGCGCACGAGGCCCACGCTGGGCACCCAACCCACGGCGCGCACGATGCTCACGCCGGGCACGGCGGCGGGCTGCCGGGCGGGCTGCAGATCACTCAGGACGGGTACACGCTGCAGCTCGCTGAGCAGATCGTGCAGCCTGGCGATATCGACTTCCGGTTCCGGATCCTGGGGCCGGACAACCGCCCCGTCACCGACTACGACGGCCTGCACGACCGGGACCTGCACCTGATCGTCGTGCAGCGCGAGCTGACCGGGTTTTGGCACGTCCACCCCGAACTGGGCGCCGACGGCACCTGGGCGGTGCGGCTGAACCTGCCCGCGGCCGGTGCCTACCGGGTGTTCACCGATATCCAGCCCACGGCCCTCGGCCGGACCCTCACCCTCGGTGCGGATCTCGCGGTGGCGGGCGCCTACGACCCGCGGCCCATCCCGGCGACGACGCGGACCGCCGTCGTCGACGAGTACGAGGTCACCCTCGACGGCGACCTGGTTCCCGGTGCGGGGCAACTGCTCACGCTGACGGTCCGCAAGGACGGCGAGCCGGTCACCGACCTGCAGCCCTACCTCGCCGCCTACGGCCACCTGGTGGTGCTGCGCGGCGGCGACCTCGCCTACGTCCACGTGCACCCGAACGGCGAACCGGGCGACGGCGTCACGGCTCCCGGGCCGGAGATCACCTTCCACACGGTCGTGCCCGGTCCCGGAACGTATCGGCTGTTCCTGGATTTCAAGCACGGCGACACCGTCCGCACCGCCGCCTTCACCCTGCCCACCACCGCGGGCACTGAAAACCACTGAGCGAGCGGGCAATCCGCCCGCCCGGCACCGAAAGGAGCACCCATGTGCGAGTGCCGCTGTCCCAGCACCCGTGACCCACCCCCTTCTCCTTCAAGGACGTGTTTCCGATGCACAAGCTCCCCCTGGCCATCTGGGCCCTGGTCATAGCCGCCTTCGCCATGGGCGCCGACGAGTTCGTCGTCGCCGGTGTGGTGGAGGAGATAGCCCGCTCCCTCGATGTATCCCTCGGCGCCGTAGGCAGATTCGAGAGCGCCTACGCCCTGGGCGTCGCCATCGGCGCCCCGCTGTTCACCGCCATCGGCAGCCGGGTCAGCCGGCGCTTCATGCTGCTGGCGACCACCGGCGTCTTCCTCGCCGGAAATGCCGTGTCGCTGTTCGGTCCCGACTACGAGACGATCCTGGCCGGCCGCATCGTCGCCGCGCTGGCACACGGCGCGTTCTTCGGCATCGCCGCCCTGTTCGCCGCCGAACTCGTCGCGCAGCGACTACAGGGCCGCGCCATCGCCACGGTCTTCGCCGGATCCACGGCGGCCACGATTCTCGGCGCACCCATCGGCGCGGTGGTCGGCAGGGCACTGGGCTGGAGGGCCACCTTCGGCACGCTGGTGGTGTTCGGCGTGATCGCCGCGATCGGCCTACTGCTCCTGCTGCCCAAGGGAATCGGGCGCGGCAGGGCCCGCGCCGTCGTCCAGGAGACCGGCGGCCACCATGAGCACTCCCCTGCTCTACACGACGACCCGAGCGGCCACACCCGCGACGATGCCGATCTCGATGCCCATGCTCGAATGCATATGGCGTCCGGCGGCAGCGCTCCGCTCCGCGAGCAGTTGCGCGCGCTGCGCCGTCCCGCCGTCCTCCTCGGCCTGCTGACCACGCTGCTCGGTTACGGCGGTGTGTTCACCAGCTACGTGTATCTCGCCCCGCAGCTCACCGAGGCCACCGGCGTGAGCGCGGCCTGGGTCACCCCGATGTTCCTGCTCTTCGGGATCGGCCTGTTCGCGGGCAACCAGCTGGGCGGCAAGCTGGCGGACCGGAATCTTCCACTGGCACTGGTTGTTTCGATCGGATCCCTGGCGGCCGTGCTGTTCGCCATGACCCTGCTGATCCGCAATCCCTTCACCGCGGTGATCGGGATCCTCGCCTACGGCGTGGCCGCCTTCTCGGTGGTCGCCCCGCTCCAGCTGCGGGTCATGCAGAAGGCCGGGGACGCACCGGATATCGCCTCGGCGTCCAATATCTCCGCCTTCACCCTCGGCTCGGCCCTGGGCATCTGGCTCGGCGGCGCGGCCATCGACGGCGGACTGGGCGTCACCTCGGTCAACTGGGTCGGCGGCACCATAGCCGCCAGCGGCCTGGTCCTGACCCTGGTCTCCCTGTGGCTGGACCGGGTAATCACCCCCGAGCCGTTCGAGAGCCGGCCGGTCCACCTCACCCACCACCACTGAGGCGCGAAACAGCACGCTTTTGGCCGGGATCCATTCACGCAGTGTGGATTCCGGCCAAAGCGTGCCGGAACTACGGGGAGGGTGCGTGGCCGATCAGGCCAGGTTCGCGCTCGTGATGGTGACGGGCGCGGTGGGCTCTCCATCGCCCGGGGCGCGGTCGCTGGGAGTTATTCCGGCGGCGACGATTCCGTCCAGCACCTCCATACCGCTCACGACCCGGCCCAGGACCGAGTAGTTCGGCGGGATGTTGGCGAAGGAATGGACGATGAAGAATTCGCTGCCGTTGGTGCCCGGGCCCTGATTGCCCATGGCCACCGTGCCGCGGCCGTAGGTTTCGGTGCCGTCGACCTCGTCCGGGAAACCGTAACCGGGGCCGCCCTTTTCGACCTCGTAGAGGTCTCCGCACTGGAGCACGCCCAGCCGGGCGTTGTCGGTCAGCCGCCAGCACCGGCTCTGGTCGTAGAAGCGCTGCAGCACCAGGCTCGCCATGTTCTGCACGGCGCACGGCGCGGCCCCGGCCCGGTCCAGGCGCACGGTGACCGGGCCGGAACCGAAGTGGAACGTGACATCCACGGTGCCGACGGCCGGGGCGATCGGCGGCGGTGGCAGTACCGGCCGGGCCGCCGGATTGCCAGGGGTCGGCGTATAGGAGCACAACACCACCGGCGGCCCGGCCGAGGCCGTGGCGGCACCCGCAACCAAGCCCGATAACGACAGGACGGCAATGGCCAGCGCGGCAGCCCAACGCGATCTCATAGTCGCAACCTAATCGAGTCCGCCCGACTTCGTCGGCGGATCTCGGCGGCCGTTGCCCGCGGACCTCGGGTGCGTTACGCGCGGCGCACCTCGGTGGCGTCACACGGCCGACCCCGGTGGCGTCACGCGGCCGACCTCGGTCGCATTGCGCGCGGCGGACCTAGATCGCGTTACGCGCCGCGGACCTAGATCGCGTTACGCGCCGCAGGCCCTACGCGGCGTCACGCGCGGCCGACCTCGGTGGCGTCACACGCGGCCGACCTAGATCGCGTTGCGCGCGGCGGGCCTAGGTCGCATTGCGCGCGGTTCCTCGATGCGCCGGAACGGTCGTGGGGTCCTCCGGCCAGGCGTGTTTCGGGTAGCGGCCGCGCAGCTCCGCACGAACCTGCGGCCAGCCCGTGCGCCAGAACGACGACAGGTCGGCGGTCACCGCGATGGGCCGCCGGGCGGGCGACAGCAGGTGCAGGACGGGCGATACGCGGCCGTCGGCGAGGCGCGGCGGGTCGGTCCAGCCGAAGATCTCCTGCACCTTCACCGCGAGGACGGGCTGGTCCGCGGAGTAGTCGACCCGGACGCGGCTCCCGGAGGGCACCGGAATGCGTTCCGGCGCAAGCTCGTCGAGCCGCGCGGCCGCGGGCCACGGCAGCAGCCGCCGCAGGGCGAGCCCCGCGTCGATGCGCTCCAGGTCGGCGCGGCGGCGCGCGGTGGCGAGTTCGGGCGCCAGCCAGCCGTCGAGATCCGCCAGCAGCGCCGTATCGTCCACCGGTGGCCACGGTGCGCCGAGGGTGCGATGCAGGAATTCCAGCCTCTGACGCAGCCCGCGGGCCTCGTCGTCCCAACGGAGCAGGTCGAGCCCGGCCGCGCCGAGACCCCGGCGCAGGGCCCGGCCGACCAGGGCCGGATCGGGATCGCGTAACGGCCGCTCCGACAACACGATCGCGCCGAGCCGCTCCACCCGGCGCGCGACCACATCGCCGTCGACCCAGTCCACCTCGTCGGCACGCACGAGCAGCGCCGGCGCGGCACGGCGGGCGAGCGCTTCATCGGCGGTGGCGGCCAAGCGGATTCGCCCCTCGGAACGGCCCGGGTCGCGGGTCGCCACGGCCACGGCCAGCCACTGCGAGTCGGTCAGCCCGGCGCCCGGCGGGAGTGTCACCGCGGTCCCGCCCGCCGTGAGGTAACTGGCGGAACCCGGCGCCCGTCGCCGCGCCAGCCGCTCGGGATAGGCCAGCGCGGCAATCAGCGCCGGATCCTCGGAATCTGCTGGTGCGCCCGCTGTTTCACCGACGAGCCGGGCGAGACGGTCGGCCTCCCGCCGCCAGCGCGGGGGCCGCTCCGACCGCAGTGCCCGCAGAGCGGCGACCAGATCGGTGGCCGGTGCCGACGCTTCGTCGTCGAGCAGCGCGACCACCTCGGCGGCCGCGCGCGCCCCCACCTCGGCCGCACCGTCGAGCAGCGCGCGGGCCAGCCGCGGATGCAACCCCAGCCCGGCCATCCTGCGCCCGCGCTCGGTGATACCGCCCGAGCCGTCCAGTGCTCCGAGCGCCGTCAATACCTCATGTCCGGCCGCCAGCGCCCCCGGGGCGGGCGCGTCCCACCACGCGAGCCCGCTTCCGTCCGGCGTGCCCCAGCACGCCAATTCCAGTGCGAGCCTGGTCAAGTCGGCGGTGCGAATCTCCGGCTCCGGATAGGCGGGCAGCGTGCTGTGCTCGTGCTCGGGCCAGCACCGCCACACCCGGCCGGGCGCCTCCCGGCCCGCGCGCCCGGCACGCTGCTCCGCCACCGCCGCCGACACGCGCACCGTGGCCAGGCCCGACATCCCCCGGCGGTGATCCATGCGCGGCACCCGGGCGACTCCGGAGTCCACGACGGCGCGCACTCCGGGCACGGTCAGGCTGGATTCGGCGACGGCCGTGGACAAGACGATCCGGCGCCGCGTGCCGGGACGCAGTGCCGCGTCCTGCGCCGCGGCCGACAGCCGTCCGTGCAGCGGGAGCACGTCCACGGCGGTGAGATCGCCGAGTTGTTGTGCCACACGCCGGATTTCGGCCGCGCCCGGCAGAAAGACCAGGACGTCACCATCGGTCCGGGTGAGCGCGGCCCGGACGGCACGGGTGACGTGGGCCTCGAGCCGTTCCCCCTTGATCGGCGCGACGTAGTCGATCTCCACCGGATGGGTCGTACCGCGCGCCCGCAACACGGGTGCGGGCGCTTCGGGACCGAGTAGTTCCGCGAGCCGGTCCGCGGCGACCGTGGCCGATGTCGCGAGCACCCGCAGATCCGGACGCAGGCCCGCGCGGGCATCGAGCAGCAGCGCGAGCAGCAGATCGGCATCGAGGTGCCGCTCGTGGCATTCGTCGAGCACGACCGCATCGACACCGGCCAGTTCCGGATCGCTCTGCAATCGGCGCACCAGCAGGCCGGAGGTGACGACCTCGATCCGGGTTTCGCGTCCCACCCGCCGGTCGCCGCGCACCGAGTACCCGACGGTGGCCCCGACGGGCTCCCCGAGCAGGGCGGCCATCCGGGCCGCGGCGGCACGGGCGGCCAGCCGCCGCGGCTCCGCCACCAGCACCCGCCCCTGACCACCCGCACCCAGCGCGAGCGGAACCAGGGTCGTCTTGCCCGTCCCCGGCGGCGCCACCAGCACGGCCGTCCCCCGCTCGGCGAGCGTGCCGACGACCTCGTCGAGCACCGCGCGGACGGGTAGATCAGGCAGTTCGGGCAGCATCATTGCCGACCGGTCTGCAAGAGGGACCGCTCCCTCGGCTCTTCCCGGCGGGGTCGCAGACCAGGTCGCACACCGTGTGCGCGGGCGTCGACGTATTCGGCGGTGAAGGTGCCCTGGTAGCCGAAGATCGGGCCGATGATCGGGTTGGTCACCCGCACCCGGATGCGGAACCGGCCCAGGGTGTCGTCGAAGGATTCGCGGACCTCGGCGCAGCCGTGCAGACCGGCGGGCAACCGTAATCCCCACGGGCCCTTGCGCAATCGCAGATCGCCCGAGCGGATCAGCAGCGAACCGTCCGGCTCGGCCGACAGGTGCAACTCGGAAGCGAGGTGCTGATGGGTGCCCAGGTAGTCGACGATCCGGTCGCGGCGTGGGTCCAGGACCATCTGCGCGTCGAAGCGCCGGATGTCGCCGGGAAACGCGAAGGTGCGCACGAACGACACCGTCTCCCGGCCGAAACTGTCCCGGTAGGGGATGTTTTCGATGGTGAAGGGGATATCGGTGCCGGTCCGCGGCAGCAGGATGTTGCGGGTGGCGCCGAGCGCGAGGAACGGCTGGACCAGGCGCCGCCCGTGCCAGACGTGTTCCATCACACCGGTGCCCAGGCAGCCCTCGTTGCCGTCGAGGCCGACCGAGAAGCGACGGCGCAACTGCGGATGCAGGCGATCGAAATCGGCCCCGAGGACCGTCCGGAACATCGAGGTCACGACGTACCCTCCAACTCGTGCAGCAGCGCCGGGGCGGTCACCCGGGCCGGTGGCGTGCGCAGGCAGCGCCGCGCCGCGGGGGTCGCGGGGCCGGGCGGCGTCAGCACAGCCGCGGCGGCACACCCCGCGAGCGCCGCCGACCACAGGACGGACGGATCGGAAACACACAGTGCCACAACGACTGCCGCGACAATCGCCCCGCGAATCAGCAACTCGAACACGGCGTACAGCAGCGAGCGGCGCGGCGAGACGCCGCGTTCGCACCACAGCCGCAGCCGATCGAAGGACCATGCGGTGGCCCAGCCCATGACCGGGCGGAAGACCCGATCCGCGACCGCACCGAATCGACCCCAGCGCACGCGGTAGCCGTACCCGGTGTAGAAGCGAATTCCGTTGGGGGTGGGGATATATCGCCAGTAGCCGCTGCCCTCCTCGATGAGCGAGAGCCGGTCGGCGGAGGCGAACCGCAGGGCGGAGGTGCGGCTGCCGTCCGGCCGCTCGCGGTCGCCCGCGCTGGTCCCGGTGCCCGCGATCGGACGGAACGGCAGCAGGCGGGTCGCGTAACGGAAGTGCTGTGGCTGCCCGGGTTCTCTTGGGAGATAGTCGATCTCGGTGAAGCGCAGATCCCAGCGGCGATGTTCTTCCGGGTTCTGGGTGCGTTCCCACAGCAGGTCCATCTCGGCGTGGACGCGGGTCTCGATGTAGAGATTGTTCACGATCTGTCCTCGGCATTCAGATATCGGTCGACGGCGTCGTCGTCGGCCGAGCTGGGCTCCAGCAGGCGTTCGCTGAGAACGGGGACGGGGCGATCGGCCCAGGCGGGGGCCTCCCCCTCGGCGGGCAGCAGTTCGTGGCGCGCGGCGAACCGTTCCGCGAGGTCGCGCATCGACTCGCGCAGCGCGCCGACCGCCACCCCTTCGGCGATGCCCGTCAGTTCCTCCAGCAGCGCGCGGACCTGGTCGAGCTGATCGGCCTCGGTGCTGCCCTGCTGGATCCGCGGCCACAGCGTTCGCTCGAAGACCTCGGCGAAATCCGCCGCGATCTCGTCCGTGCGGGCACGCAGCCGGGCGAACTGATCCAGGACATCGGTCACCGGGATGTCGAGCTCCGCGACCCGCAGCCCACTGGCCAGCGCCCACCGCCGGGCCTGCGGCCTGCCGCGCTGCCAGCGGATCAGCCCGAGCCGAGTCGCCTTGCGCAGCAACGCCGGTCGCAGATCCTTGGCCTTGATGACGGTGCGGATCTCGCGCAAGCCCAGCGGCACCCAGTCCTCCGGCCCTCCGGGCAGCGCGAGCAGGTCGGCCACGCTCGCGCCCTGCGCGCGAGCGGCGAGCAGCGCGGCGATGGAGGCCAGCGAGAACCCCCGGTCCTGCAAGCGCTGCACCAGTTCCATGCGCTCCAGGTGCGAGGTGTCGTAGCGCGCCGTGCGGCCTGCGCGGCGCGGGGCATGCAGCAGCCCCTTCGTCTGATACATCCGCACGGTGCTGGTGGGAACACCGGCCCGGGCAGCCAGACTCTCGACGGTGAACTCGACCTCGCGCATGCCCTCACCATTCCAGCATGCAATCGTCGAGTCAATACTCTTCTAATAAATGCTCGAATCCTCCATCTGCGCCCATCGGACGATGCACTGGGCAATTTCATAGCAATCACACGCGCCCGGCCGTACCGTTTGGGTATGACCGACTCTCCCGAGTTGTTGCCCGCGCTGCCGCTGCAGTCCTGGCGGCCCACCAAGGAGACGCTGCATCGGTACGCGCAGATCGTCGGCAAGGTCGCCCTCGCCGCGGGCATCCGCCGCAATCACTGGTGGCATATGACCTACCGGCTCACCGCACGCGGCTGGACCACCGTGCCGCTGGGCACCGCGCACGACGGGCCCGTATTCACCTGTGCCTTCGACTTTTTCGACGATGTGCTGCGAATCGCCACCGACCGGGGGACCGAGGCGGAGATCGACCTGCCCCGGCAGTCGGTGGCCACGTTCTACCGGGACGTGATGCGCAGCCTATCCGATCTGGGCGTGAATGTCGTTCTCCCCCACCCGCATCCGTTCGATCTCCCGGATGCGCACCGGCCGTTCGAGGACGATACCGAGCACGCGGACTACGACCCGGCCCGGGCACGCGCGGCGTTCCGGGTGACCAGCCAGGTGGGACGCATCCTCGAGGAGTTCAGCGCCACCTATTCCGGCAAGATCAGCCCGGTCCAATTGTTCTGGCACACCTTCGATCTCGCGGTGCAGCGATTCTCCGAGCGGCACGTCGAACTGTCGGCGGACGTCGACTCGGTCACCCGTGAGTCGTATTCGCGCGAGGAGATCAGCGCCGGATTCTGGTTCGGCGACGACAAGGTGCCCGAGCCGACGTTCTACTCCTACGCCGCACCGGAGCCGCCCGGCCTCGCCGACCGGCCGCTGCCCGAGGGCGCGCGCTGGGTGTCGGCGGGGTCCGGGCACTCGGCCTACTACGCCTACGACGAGGCCCGCCGGACCCCGGACCCGGTCCGCGCGGCGCTGGCGTTCTTCCAGTCCGTCTACGCGTCGGCCGCCGAACTCGACGGCTGGGATGCCGCCCAGCTCGCCTGCTGGAACGGCATCACCGACCCCGTACTGGAACACCGGAACCCACGCTGGCCGGAATGGCCCGCGTAGGCCGTGGCGTTCAGGACTCCTCGGGGCTCCAGGTGGCGATCGACCGGATCACCACGATGTCGAGGGCGATGGCGGAGATACACAGCAATCATCCAGCGTTCGCCCGGATCGGCTAGGTGAGGTAGCGGTCGGCCAGCTTCGCGAAATCGTCCAGGGCGCGCAGCGATTCCGATTCCGGGACGGTCGGGAGCGCGAAGGTCACCCGCTCCACGCCGCGCTCGGCGTAGGCGTCCAGGACCGCCGGATCGGGGACGACGGGTGTCACGGAGACGGGCAGGTCCGCGCGAAGCAGGGCGAGCTGCGCGGGCACCGACGCCGCATCGGGAACCCCGTTGGGGATCCAGCCGACGCCGTGGCGGACCGCGCGCTCGGCCGCGGCCTCGCCGCCACCGATGTAGATCGGCGGGTGCGGCTGCTGCACGGGTTTCGGCCACGCGTACATCGGATCGAAGTTCACGAAGCGGCCGTGGTACTCGGCCTCGTCCTTCGCCCAGATCTCCCGGATGGCCTCGAGCTGCTCGTCGAGCAGGGCGCCGCGGGTGCGGGGGTCGGTCCCGTGATCGGCCATCTCCTCGCGGTTCCAGCCGACGCCCACGCCGAAGACGGCGCGGCCGTTCGAGAGCCGGTCGAGGGTCGCGACCTCCTTCGCGGTGTGGATGACGTCGCGCTGGATCAGCAGCGTGACCCCCGTGCCGAGGATCAATCGCTCGGTGACGGCCGCGACGGCGCCGAGCACGACGAACGGATCCAGGGTGCGGTAGTAGACCCGCGGCAGCTCCCCGCCGCCCGGATACGGCGACTCCCGGCTGACGGGAATGTGCGAATGCTCGGCCAGAAACAGCGATTCGAACCCGCGTTCCTCCAGCGCACGCCCCAATTTCGGCCCGCTGATGCCCTCGTCGGTGATGAAGGTATTGATCCCGATCTTCATATGAAGCCGAACCCCGAGCGCGCCCGCGAGTATTCCGCAAACCGGTAATCCGGCACACTAGTCCTCCCGGAATGCCGGGCGCAGAGCATCCCAAACCTGTTTCTGGAAGGCATGAATGACGCCCTCGGGGCCGTTCATGAGCGGGCCGGGCTCGTAGTAGCCGGACTCCAGGCCGCGCTGCACCCGTTCCATCACCTCGATGTCCTCGTCCACGCCCTGCCCGAACAGGACGGCGTTCATCTCGCCGACCGGTCCGGCCGGAAGGTCCGGCCGCAGGTACGTGCGGGCGACGGTACGCGTGGTGCCGGGACCGGTGGGCTCGAGCCGGAGGATGTGCTCGCCGACGTATCCGCTGACGACAATCGTGTTGGGCCACAACGTGTACTGGGCATACCCGTACTGGCTGCCGGACTTGCCCGCGGGGAACTTCGCCTGCCACTTCGCCGTCAGATGCTGGCCGACGACCATCCCGAACTTTCCCCGGGTATTGAGTTCGTAGTCGAAATCGGCACCGGTGACGGCGCAGATCGTCTGCGGATGGATCGTCGGGCAGTGATAGCACTCATTGGCGTTGTCCACCACGAGCTTCCAGTTCGCACGCACGTCGGCGCGGTCCTCCGTGCCGGTCGTCAGCGGCGTCGGGCCGCCGTCCGCAGCGGCGAACGGAAAGTCGTATCCGGCGCGCGCCATCATGTCCGGCATGTCACCGAGCTGGTCGAGCAGCGACTCCTGCGGTTCGAGGCAGACGAAGACGATGCCGCCGAACACGTCCACCGCGACGGGCCGCAGGCCCAGCGTGTCCGCGGGGGGCAGGTCGCCCTGGTCGCGGTGCGGAATCCCCTTCAGCGACCCGTCCAGCGAATAGGTCCATCCGTGGTAGGCGCACTGCAGGCTGCGGCAGTTGCCGCTGCCGGTGGCGATCACGTTGGCGCGGTGCCTGCACACGTTGACGAATGCCCGCAGCGTGTCGTCCCGCCCGCGCAGCACCACCACCGGGACGCCCGCGACATCGGTCGTCAGATAGTCGCCCGGGTCGCGCAGTTCGCCCACGATACCGACGGCCTGCCAGGCCCGGTTCAGGAGCAGCCGCTTCTCCAGCCGATGCAGTTCCGGGTCGTGGTAGAACGCCGACGGCAGGGCGTGGCGGCGGCCGAGCAGCCGGTCCACCTCCTCCGGGTCGATGGAGCCGACTCCCCCGGCGAGTTGATTCACCTTGTGCGGCATGGCTTCTCCTCCTCTTGGCGCTGGTGCCGGACGGGGGCCCGGCTGCCATCACCGTAGGAGGAAAATGAGACACACATGTCTCACTTACCGCGGTGACCGCTAACCTCGGTGCGTGCGCGTGGATGCGGCGGACAACCGCGAACGGATCATCGAGGCCTACCTGCGGCTGGTCGCCCCGGCGAATCCGGATCCGCGGATGGACGATGTCGCGACGACGGCGGGCTTGGCGCGCGGCACGCTCTACCGGCACTTCAGCGACCGCAACGCCCTGCGGCGCGCGGCACACATCCGCGTGCTGGACGACACGGAGCAACTGATGCGCGACGTGGTCGAGAGGAGGGAGCCGGTCGACCAGGCACTGTCCGCCGTCGTCCGCGAGAGCTTCGACCGGGTGCGGCTGCTGCAACTGCTGACCAGCCACCAGGACTATTTCGACCACCGGATAGCCCGCCGCTGGACGAGATGGAAACGCCCGCTGATCGACCTGGTGCGCACCGCGCAGGACCGCGGCGACCTGCGTGCCGACCAGCCCGCCGACTGGCTCGTCGACACGCTGCTGTGGATCGTCTACGCCATCGGCATGAGCGGTACGCCCTCGGCGCATCGCGACCCGGCGGGCGCCGCCCTCTCCCTGTTCTTCGACGGCGCCCGCCGCCGCTGAGCCGGAACCCGAAGAGCCCGAATGGATCACGATCCTCGTGACGACGGATGGTTCCGGGATTACGCTGCACAGGATGAGGTTCACTACGGCCTGTGCCGTACTGCTCGGCGCCGCACTCGTGAGCGGTTGTTCGAGCGAGACGACCGATTCCCCGGTCCCCGCACCGACTTCGGCGCCCGCGGTGAGCACGGAAAGCTCCCCGGCATCGCAGCAACCTGCGTTCGCGCATCCCTGCGATATCCCCGACGCGACGCTGAGCGCCGCCGGTATCGACCCCTCCACCCGGAAACACGCGGACAGCACCATGAACGGGCAGTTCTACTCGATCTGCCAATTTCCGAATTCGGGCACCGGCCTGTTCTCCGGCGCCGCGACCCTCGACGCCGTGCGTGTCGAACCCAAGGGCGTCGCGCGGGACGCCACCGTCAACACCCGCCCGGCCCTCGTCATCGAGATGGAGGGCGGATGCAGGGTGGCGCTGAAGACGACCGGCGGCATCTTCATGGTCGGCGTCGAGAGCTTCCTCGAGCCGGTGTGTGACCGCGCCGAGCGCATCGCTACTGCGCTCGAGCCCGTCGTCGGCCGATAACCGGCAAGTGGAGCAGTCCGCACCTGTCGGAAGTTGTCGGTCCGGCTCGATAGCGTGCCCGGTATGGATGGAACGGATGCCGAAATCGTCGACCCGCGACCGCAATTCGGGCGAGCCCTGGACCAGGCCGGGCGGCTGGTCCGCGCCGTGCGGCCCGGGGAACTCGCCGAGCCCACCCCCTGTACCGAATACGACGTTCGCGCGTTGTGCGGTCATATGACCGGCGTCCTGCACAAGCTCGCGCGCCTCGGTGCCGGGCAGAGCGCCGCGGGGCTACCCGATGTCGCCGATATCGGTGACGACTGCGCCGGAGCGTTCGAAGGGGCCCGTGCCGAGGTCGAGCACGTCTGGCAGCACGATGCGGTACTCGACCGAACGATCACGCTGCCGTGGGCGACGCTGCCGGGCCGGGACACGCTCACGGCCTACACCCACGAATTCACCGTGCACTCCTGGGATCTCGCCCACGCGACGTCCCGGCTCGCCGGGCTGGACCCGGATCTCGCCGCGGCGGCGCTCGCCTGGTTCAGCCGCTACGTGCCGTCCGAGGCCCGCGACGAGGAGGCGGGCAAGTTCGGCCCGGCCGTGCGGATCTCCGGCGACGCCGACATCTACACGCGATTGGCCGCCTATGTGGGCCGTCGGCCGTGAGGGTCAGCGAGTCTTGAACGACCTGCGGAGGGCGGCGCGGTCTTCCCAGGAATCCGCGCCCGGGCCCTTGGCCATATCGGCGAAGAAGCTGTCGTGCCGGACGAAGAAGGCCGCCCGCTCCTCGTCGGTCATCCCCGCCACGTGCTCGAGGCCCTCGAAGTAGCCCTCACGCGCGGCACCGGGCGCGAACAGCATCAGAAAATCCGCGGGCTCCCCGGAGATATTGCCGAACGAATGCACGCCGCCGGGCGGAATGTAGAGGTAGTCGCCCTGGGCGGCGTCGAACCAGCGTTCGCCGTCGAAGACGTGGATCTCTCCCGACAGCACGTAGAACGACTCGGACATCGTCTTGTGGAAATGCGTGCTGGTGCCTCCCACGGCCGGTCCCATGTGGTTCTTGTAGAGCCCGAACAGCCCGTTCGTGGACAACCTGGTGGACAGGTAGTGGAAGGTGCTGTCGCCGGAGGTGTAGTCCGGCGGGCTGTCGGCGGCGCGGAAGCTCGCGGAGACCTCGCCCTCGTCACAGTCGTAGAGGATCTCCGGGTAGTCGGGAGACAGGAAAGACACGGCACTCCTAAGGTCGTTCGCTGATACCCGACCCTACCAATCGGATGCATTCGAAAGCCATTGTGCCAAAACCATTTTGACGATAAGGCCGCATTGTTGCCGTAGCGTCAACGACCCGGTTTCCGCAACGTCAACCTCGCCTTTCCACTGCGTCGACTCGGGCGGAACGGCCGACCGCCCGCGGATACGATCCGCGGGCGGCTACGACCTCAGGCGCCGGGGAATCCGGGCGGGAACGGCGACGGATAGTCCAGCTTGAACTTCGGCCCCGGCGGCAGGCCGCGCAGGATCGCGCTGAGCCAGGCAACCGCCGGCGGCCAGCCCGCCACCGCATTGGTGATGTGCTCGGGCACCGGCATGGTGTAGTACCGCAGATCCGCGCCGCGCTGCCAGTAGTCGTTCACCCCCGGCGTCACGATCGAGGCCGGGATGAGCTGGTCCCACACCCCGTTCCACCACAGCAGCGGGATATCGGGAATGTGTTTGCCGAGGCTCTGGCTCTTCAACACGCCTTGAATCGCGGGATCGTTCAGGCCCTGCGAGCCCGGCGCGTAGTAGTCGCTGATCGGCCGGTACATGCCGGTGAGCGCCGCGGAATAGACGCAGCGGCTGTTCAGGTCCGCGATGATCTGCTGCCCCTCGGCATTCAGCAACCGCTTCGGATCGAACTCCTCCGGGAATTCGCGCGCCAGCGCGGCCGCGCCGAGCCACATCGTGAAGCTGCTCATTCCGGTGACGCCGGGCCGCGACACGGTGGCGTAATCGGCGATGGCGGTGAGATCCGGTGGCGTGCCGCCGAATGCCGCGCCGAGAATCTTCACGTC
Organism: Nocardia mexicana NBRC 108244; assembly: GCF_001613165.1. GTDB lineage: Bacteria > Actinomycetota > Actinomycetes > Mycobacteriales > Mycobacteriaceae > Nocardia > Nocardia mexicana. The sequence goes on along the minus strand of NZ_BDBV01000035.1, from coordinate 91,300 downwards.
GGGCGCGTAACTCTGGCGCAGTTCGGCCGCGCGGGCCGTGGCCGAACCGCCGCCGGAGAAGCCGTACATGCCGATACCGGAATCGGTGAGGCCCAGCGACGCGTCGTTCTTCATCGCGCGCAGGCTGTCGAGCACCATCTGGCCCTCGTCATAGGTGGCGAAGGTGTTGTACTTGCCGTCGAAGTCGGGAATGTTGAATGCGAAACCCTGCGCGATCCAATACTGCGCCAGCGCAATCTCTTTGAACGTGCCGACCTGCAGCGTATGCGATGGATTGCAGGAGGAATCGGTGGAGTCGATCGCCTCCTGGAAAGAGATCACCGGCCGCGGGCTGCCCACCCACGGGATGCCCGGAACGATGACCGTGGTGGCCGTCGCGATGGGATTGCCGTGCACGTCGTTGGACCGGAACAGCAGCTGCTTGCTGAATACCGGAACCGGGAGGCCCAGCAGCCTCGTCTGCACCACGCGACTGCGGATGATGTCGCCCGGCTGCAAATCCGCCAGATTCGCCGGATCGTCGTACCAGGGGTCGTTGTCCGGCGCCGGAATCGGCAGCGCGTCATAGATATCGGGCTCGCGCGGCAGCTGCGGCAGCTGATTCTGATCCGGCGGAAACGACGGCGGGAATGCGGGCTCGGCGAAAGCGGTCCCGCTACCGCCGACCACGCTCATCAGGACCGCCCCGGCCGCCGCCAGCGGTACCACTCGACGACGCAACGTTGTCATCATCGAAGACACTCTCCATTCGCCACCCGCATTCGGGCAGTTTGTCCAGCCGCGACCCCCGTAGCCGCTGAATGCACAGTACGGCCGCCGATCACCGGGCAGTATCGGCAGATATTCGACTTCCCCGGACCCGGTTTGTTCGAGTGCACAAAACGCCCGCACGCCGGGTAGCGCCGTCGGCGCGACTGCACTACTGTCCGCAGCGTCTGCTGGCGGGTGCGGCAAAGTCGACACGTTTCGGAGGTGCCCGGTGGATCGTCGAAGTTTCCTGCGAGTCAGCGTCGCCGGCGGTGCGGCCGCCGCCGCGTTCGGAGGTGCGTCCTGGCTGGACGCCTTCCGGGCCGGAGCCGCGGCCGGCGAATCGCCCTACGGCCCGCTGTCGGGCCCCGACGCCAACGGGGTGTCGCTGCCCGCGGGCTTCACCAGCCGGATCGTCGCGCGGTCGGGGCAGCCGGTGGAGCGGACGAACTACGTCTGGCACCCCGCACCGGACGGCGGCGCGTGCTTCGCCGACGGCCCGGGCTGGATCTACGTATCCAACAGCGAGGTCAGCGGCACCGGCGGCGTCGGCGCGATCAAATTCGGCGGGGACGGCGCGATCCTCGGGGCCCACCGCACCCTGTCGAACACCAATCTCAACTGCGCGGGCGGCGCCACACCGTGGAACACCTGGCTGTCGTGCGAGGAGCTGGAGGGCGGCGCGGTCTTCGAGACCGACCCGTGGGGCCTGCGCCCGGCGGTCCGCATGCCCGAGATGGGCCTGTTCACCCACGAGGCGTGCGCCGTGGACCCGGAACGCCGGGTCGTGTACATGACGGAGGACCGCCCCGACGGCCGCTTCTACCGATTCGTCCCCGCCGTGTGGCCCGCGCTGGTGGCCGGGCGGCTCGAGGTGCTCGTCGAGAACGACGGGGCCGTCAGCTGGCGCGAGATCCCCGACCGCGCAGGGGCTTCCGCGCCGACCCGCCGCCAGGTTCCGGAGTCGAAGGCCTTCAACGGCGGCGAGGGCTGCTACTACGCGGGCGGGACCTGCTGGTTCACCACCAAGGGCGACAACAGGGTCTGGGCGCTCGACGCCGCGAACAACCGGCTCTCGGTCGCCTACGACGGCGATGCGGAACTGTCGGGCGTGGACAACGTGACCGGTGCCGCCAACGGCGACCTCTTCGTCGCCGAGGACGGCGGCGATATGCAGATCTGCCTCATCGCGGGCGGCAACGTCGCCCCGTTCCTCCAGGTGGCCGACTCCGACGCCTCCGAAATCACCGGCCCCGCTTTCAATCCCGCGGGCAACCGCCTCTACTTCTCCTCACAGCGCGGCACCACGGGAAACAGCGCGGACGGCATCACCTACGAGATCACCGGCCCCTTCCGGCGCTGACGTTTCGGACACCGCGCCTCGGGTAGCGCGAGGACACGACAGTCAGCACGCGACACGAAGGAGCAGCGTCATGACACAGTCCACCGAATCAGGCCATGTCACCGGCACTCCGGACAAGGACTACAACCTGATCTGGTTCACCGAGGCCTGCCTGAGCAATGCGCTGCGGATGGAGAACTACGCCGCCGACGCCGAACGCTCCGGCGACCGCGAGCTGTCGGAGTTCTTCCGCCGCGCACAGGCCGAGAGCCGCAAGGGCGCCGAACAGGGCAAGGACCTTCTCCGCCAGCGGCTTTCGCGGTAGTCGCTCGCCGATGGCAAGCTCCACAACGGAAGACCCCGTCCCACGACGGGATGCTGTCGTGGGACGGAGGGAGGCTATTCACCGGCGGGATGGGGAACCAGGTCCTCGATCCGGCGGGCGCAGAATGCCGTGAGATCCATTTCGGGCGGTAGCCGCAGGCGGTGGGCCATGCGCAGCAGCGGGATGCTGAGTAGGACGGCCGCCAGGACCTCGTTGTACCGCAGGTTGCGGACCGGCAGGCCCGTGCGCCGCTCGTAGTACGAGACGGTCTCCTCGCGGGTGGGAGTGCCGGGAAGCCGTGCGTGGCCTTCGAATTCGCTGCACGCCCAGTCCAGGAACAGCAGCCAGGCCAGGTCGGCCTCGTGATCGCCGAGGTAGGCGATCTCCCAGTCCAGCACGCCGGTGACGCGGAAGTCGCTGTCGTAGAGGATGTTCGACATTCGCGCGTCGCCCCAGCACAGCGTGACGTGGTCGGGCTCGTAGGCGTTGGCGCGCAACCAGTCCACGCCGCGGCGCAGCGCGGGTGGCGGCTCCGGCGCGGCCCAGGACAATGCGGCCGCGAGATAGTCGGCGATCCGCCGCACCGGGCCCGCGCCGTCGCCGGGCAGCGTGAGGAACTCCAGATCCATTGCCCGCCAGTCGAGCCGGTGCACCTCGGCGATCACATCCACGCAGCCCCACCACATGCGGGCACGCTGTTCGGGCTCGGCGGCGTGATAGATCCCGGCGGTGTGATACGACGGGTAGTCGCTCGGCGCCTCGCCGGGCATGCGATCCATGACGTAGTACGGCCCGCCCGTCGTCTCACCCACCCGGTCGAGCCAGCGCACGGCGGGGACCGGGATCGTGGTGCCGGCCAGCCGCCGCATCACCAGCACCTGCCGCAGCAGGTCGTAATCGGGGAACAGCGCCACCTCCGGCGGACGCCGGAGCACCAGCGGCACCGTCGATTCCGGCGACTCCAGATCGAACAGGTAGGTCTCGGTGGCGAATCCGCGCGGGCTCGCCGACCAGTCCCGGATCGTGGCCCGTTCCGCACCGGGAATCCGCTGCCGCAGTACGGGTTCCACGGCAGACGGCAGCTGCTCCGCGGACAGTCGCGCGATCATCGATACCCCGCGTACCCGTAGCGGGCGTTGCGCCCGACGAACACCATCTCGACCAATCCGTGCCCGACCTTGCCGTCGCACTCGACCCGGCAGAACGTCTCGCTGAGCATGCTCACCGGCCGCAGTTCCTCGGTATCGCCGAGATCGACGGTGAATCCGTCGCCGTAGGACGGGCCCTTCCACATCCCCGACGCGTAGTCGCGGTAGCGGTCGTAACCCGCCAGGCCGGGCCAGAAGTCCGACACCGGGGTGATCGTCAGCTGCCGTGTGGTCCCGTCCGCCGCGTGGGCGCGGAACGAACCGCCGGATACGACGCGAAGGTCGTCGCGGAAGCGCAGATCGTGCTCGACGGTGTGGATCGGCACCGGCGGCGTCCCCGAATCGATCGGCGGCGCGACGGTGCCCTCGAAATGCCACCGCTGTCCGTCGGCGGTCTCGCGCTGCGCGAAATGCACCAGCTCGTCGTCGAATTCGAAGATGCCCATGAAGTACAGGACGCCGTCCGGAACGTCCGGCGGCTGCAGCCCCTCCCCCTCCGGCAGGCTGCCGCCGCCACCACCGTGGCGGGTGCCCCAGGAGTGGTCACGGCCGAACCACCAGGTGTCCGGGTCGATCTCGATGCGCTCGCCCTCGACCTCGAGCCATCCGGAGATGGTCCCGTTCTGGTAGTAGCGGCGCGCGTCCTCGCGCACCCTGCCGCGGCTGCGGAAGAAGGCGGGCTCCTGCTCGTAGGCGGGGAACCGGGCGTGGAAGTTCAGTTCCAGCCGCGGCCCGAAGTCGTTGTCGCCCAGCGTGGCCCGCACGTGACGCAGCGGTTCGACGATCTCGTAGCGGTACGGGCCCACCTGCCAGGCGCCCAGATCGGCGGGGCCACCGGCGATCTCGCTCGACAGCCGCACCACATGCGCCTTGCCCTCGACGGTCACCATCGCGTAGGCGTCGGTCACGTTGCGGTTGGGGTAGCGGGCCATGCCGGTCATCACGCTGACCGATCCGGCGGTGTCGAAGCCGTACAGCACTATTCGCTCGGTCCAGCGCAGATCACTCTGCAGCACATGGTCGAACGTGGTGGGCAGCTGATGGCAGAGCAGTTCGTCCTGGGGCGTCAACATGGACGGTCCTCTCGAAGTACGGGTGGAACGCGTTTCAAGGTAGGTTATTTGAATACGCTGTGTTGCGTATTTGAAAGAACTGCCAGCTAAGCTGGTCCCGCACCCGCACGACAGCATCGGAGAACTCGTGACCGAACCGGCCCTCGGGTCCGAACGGACCGCCCGCCCCGGGCGCCCGCGCGACCCGCAACTGGACGAGCAGGTGCTGCGCGCGACCCAGGAACTGCTCGTCGAGCAGGGCTATCAGGCCACCACGATCCAGGGCGTCGCCCGCCGCGCGGGCGTGGTCACGACGTCGATCTATCGCCGCTGGCCCGGCAAGCGCGAGCTCGTCGAGGACGCGGTCTTCGCCCTCGAGACCGGCGCCAACCCGCCCCCGACGGGCGACCTGCACGCCGACCTGCTGGCCTGGACGCGGCTGTTCGTCTCCGTCGCGAACCACCCCGCCGCGCGCTCGGCGATCCCCGGCCTGCTGTCGGCGTACCACGACGACCACGACAGCTACCGCCGCCTGATCAACCGCGGCGAGGAGCCCACCCGCGGCGCACTGCGCGAGACCATCGCCGCGGCCGCCCGCGCCGGCCGGGCGGACCCGGCCTGCGACGTCGACACGATCTTCGAATTCCTGCGCGGCGCAACCCTGATCCGCGCCCTCACCCGCGGCGACGAGAACGCAGACCAATTCTGCCAACGAACCGCCGACGCCCTGGTCCGCCTGGCCACCCCGCCAAACCCCTGACACCCCGCACCCCTAACCCGCCCCCGCACCTCCTAACTGGTTCTCGCACCCCAGGCTGACCCCCGCACGCCCTGCAGCACGTGCAAGAAGTGCGGGAATAGACAGGGGGTGCGAGAAGGCCGAGCCACCCTGTTATCCCCACACCACCCCGCTATCCCCGGCACACCACCCCCGGCATCCCGGCACACCACCCCCAGCATCCCGGCACGCTGCCCCCGTCATCCCGGCACGCTGCCCCAAGCATCCCGGCACGCTGCCCCCGTCATCCCCGGCATGCTTTTGGCCGGGGTCGCGGAATTCGGACGGTGAAACACATTGGGATGCACGGCATAATCGGTGTGGTGTTGCCGCCGTCGACTGTTCGCCTCGCCGCTGTCCACCGTGTTTCCCGTGCTCCCGAGCCCGCGGGACCGGCCCGGCAGGTGACGGCGGCGACCACGCTCAGACCTCTCTGACATGCGGGGCATTCGCGGTGCGGCGGTGGCGATCTGCGTTTGCCTGCTGGGCACGCAGCTGCTCGGCGGTGCGGCGGCAAGCGCCGACGGCGGTCCGGCGGGTGCGGATCTCGCGGTCGCACAATCCCTCGGCGACCGGGAGCTCACCGTGATCGTGCGCCGGGCCGAACCCGTGCCCGGCCCGCTGCGCGTCGATATCGTCACCCACGCCGGGACCGCCCCGGGCACGCTCGCGCTCAACGCGTTTCCCGTCGACCGGGCCGGTTCGGGCTCGTCGGCCACGGTGGATCTCACCGATCGTGCCGGTCCCCATCCGGCGAATCTGCGGGTGGATCACGCCGGACCGTGGGAGCTGACCGTCGGCGACGGCGAGCGGGTCGCGCGGATTCCGTTCCTCGTCGCGGCGCCGGTGATCACGCCGTGGGAGCGGGCCGCCTACGGCGGATTCGTCGCCGCGGGCGCGCTGCTGCTGGTCTCGGTGGGTACGGCGCTGATCTCGCGACGCGGGTGGCCGACGCTGCTGCCCGCGGGCGCGATGGTCGCGGCGCTGGCGGTCGGCGTCACCGGCGCCGTGCTGTCGGGCGGCGCCCCGGCGCCCCGGCCCGCGGGCAGCCTGCTCGATCCCACCTCGGACAGCATCGACGACCCGTATCCGGAGCGCGATCTGCCCACGACCACGAATTACTCACGCCCGCCGGCCAACCTGGCGCTGCATACGCCCGAGCCGGCGGATGCGAGCCGTCCGACCGAGCTGACGCTGTCGCTGATCGACAGTGCGACCGGGCGGCCCGTCGATGATCTGCTCGCGGTCGACGACGCGTTGATGCACCTGATGATCGTCGGGCCCGGCGGACAACTGTGGCACCGGCATCCGATCCGCACGGCGCCCGGCACGTATCAGCTCCGCCTGCACCTCCCCCAACCCGGCGACTACGCGGTCGCCGCCGAAATCGGCAGGCGCGGCGGCGGAGTGCAACTGCTGCGCTCGGCACTTCGCGTCGGTGGTGCACCCTCTGCGGCCGAAAACGCCTCTGGCACAGAGGCTCCTGGCCCGCAGCTACCCACGCAGACAGCCGACACAACCTCGAGGGTCGCCGATAACGACCACCTCGCCTCCCGCGCAAGGCACGAGTTCCCCAGCGCCGCAGACCCCTGGCTACACGGTGCCCATCGCACCCTCCCTCACCGCAACCGAACTGATCGCGGGTGCTCCGAGCACCCTCACCGCGCACTACGGCGGACCGGCGGATCTGCAGCCGTGGCTGGGCATGGCGGGCCACCTCATCGCCGTCGGCCCGCTGCCGGAGGGGCCGCCCGCCGGAACCTCCGCCGTCACCGCGCCCGTCTGGGCACACGCGCACGCCATGCCGCCGATGCTGGGCCCGGGTGCGCAGGCGCCCGACGAGACCGTCGCGGCCTACGGCCCGGACGTCGCGTTCACCTACACCTTCCCGCTGCCCGGCCGGTATCTCGTCTGGGCACAGGCCGAGCGCGGTTACTCGGTGATGACCGTCCCCGCCGTCGTCGACGTGAAAGCCGAGGTGCCGCAATGACAAGCGCTCCGCGTGCGGCCGATATCGCCGCGCAGACGAACCCGCCCGACGGCGGCGAAACGCATCCCACAAAGTTGCGCCGCCGGACCGGAGGCGCGCGATGAACCGGCGCGATGTGCTCGTCTTCGTGGCGTTCGCCGCCGTCATCGCCGCGCTCGCGGCATGGCTGTGGTGGCCGGACGACAGCGACGAGCAGCCATCGCGAATCCCGGCCGGCCCCTACCTCGTTCAGCTCACCGGCCCCCTGCGCGTGGGCGCCAACACGATCGAGTTCGACATCACCGACCGCCAGGAGAATCCCGCCGCGCCGACCCGGGTGCTGGTCGAGCCCGCCATGCCGCAGATGGGTCATGCCCTACCCCCGGCCCCGGCCGAGGCCACCGCGCCGGGCCACTATCGCGCCGCCGTGGACCTGCCCATGTCCGGGCAGTGGGAGATCACCGTCGATGTGTCGGGCCCGCCGGGAACCGGCACCGCCACCTTCTCCGTCGGTGCGACGTGATCACCGCACGGCCTGAACATCGAGAGAAATCAGGAGCAGCCCAATGGATTTGACCGCCTCACCACCGGCCGTCGCCGCCACCACGGCCGACCGCACCGGCGCCGTCCGGCCCTGGGTGCCCGCATCGATCCTGTTGCTCGCCGCCTTGACCTGGGCCGTCGGCGCCACCTGGGATATCCAGTGGCACAGCGACGTCGGCCCCGACACCTTCTTCACCGTGCCGCACCTGTTCATCTACGCCAGCGCGGCCATCTCCGGATTCACCGGTCTCACAGTCATTCTCGCCACCACCTCCGCCGGTCGGCGCGGCAACGCCGTGGATCCGGCGCTCGGCGGCCCGGGCATCGGCGTCTTCGGCCGCACCTTCACGGCGCCGCTCGGCTACCTGGTCACCAGCCTGGGCGCGGCATCGTTCCTGCTGTACGGGCTGTGGGATCTGTGGTGGCACACCCTCTACGGCTTCGACGCGGTGATCGACTCGCCGCCGCACATCGGGCTGTTCCTGTCCAGCACCGTCACCTCGGTGGGCACGGTGATCGTGTTCGCCGCCGCGCGCGACCAGCTGTGGGGATGGCTCGGCGCCCTGCTCTGCCTCGGACACCTGGTGACCTCGAGCGTGATCACGGCGCTGGCCGTTCAGCAGCTGTCCACCGGAACCGTCCGGTGGACCACCGCGGTCACCGCCTTCATCGTCGTGATGCTGGTGCTGACCGGGGCCGGGTTCCGGCGTTGGGGCGCAACGATCGTGGCCGCTACCGCGGCGGCGATGCAGGGGGTGTTCTGGTGGTTCGCACCGTGGGCCGCGCAGGCCTACGCGGATGCGGTGGGCCTGCCGATGCGTGAGAACAACGAGATCATTCCGTCCACCCCGGCCCTGATCCCGCTGTGCCTGCTCCCCGTCGGTGTCGTGGTCGACCTGCTGCTGCGGCGTACCGGCAGCGACTCGCGGCTCGTCCCCGCGCTGGCCGGGGGGCTCGGCGGCCTGATCATCGCGGTCTGCGCGCCATGGCAGAGCGTCCTCATCTACGACCGGGGCCTGCCCGCCGCGACCGTCATCGTTGCCACCGCCGTCGCCGGTGGCGTGCTCGGCGCCGCCGGTGGATTCCTGGGTTGGCGGTTCGGCGCCATGCTGCGCCTCGCCGCACCGGAAGGAGCACGCGCGTGATCACCAGAGCGCTGTCCGCGGCCGCCACGCTGCTCATCGTCCTCGGCCTCACGACCATCCCCGCGGGTACCGCCGCCGCGTACGAACCGGTCAACATCGCACACACCGAACGCGTGCAGGCCGGGCCCTACGGCATCACCGTCGGTTTCAGCGAATGGCCGCTGCACGCGCTGCAATCGCTGGACTTCACCTTCCTGCCCGACGGTGGTATCGACGGCAAGTCCGGCAATCTCGTGGAGACCCAGCCCAACGGGCGCACCTACCGGCCCGAGCCGCTGTCCCGGCATCCCCGCAAGCGCGAGGTCTGGGGCCTCGACGTCAGATCCCTCGACCAGGAAGGCAATTGGACCTTCCGCTTCGAGATCGACGGCCCCCAGGGGCACGGCGTCGGCGAGTTGCGCGACCTCGCAGTACTCGAGCAGCCCGGCCCGCCACTGTCGCTGAGCTGGGCGCTCAGCGCACTCCCCCTGGTCGGGCTCGTCGGCTTCCTGGGCTATGTATGGCGCCGTACGCGGCGAAGTGACCGGGAGCCGGTCGCGACGGCGTGATCCCGGCCAAAAGCATGCCGGGAAATGAACAGGGTCGGCATGCCGGGAAATGAACAGGTCAGCACGCCGGGGAATGTAAGGGTCGGCACGCCGGGAAATGCAAGGGTCGGCACGCTGGAGACCGGTGAGACCAATATGTCTTGGCGCTCACCTCATTTCCGGCGTGCTTTGGGCCGGAATCTACGCTTCCACCGATGCCCGCAGATGGGCCAGCTCGCGCCGACAGGTCCAGGCCAGCAATGGGGAAACGAGGCGCAGGCCGAATTCGCCCACCCATCCCAGCGGCGGCTGCAGGCGTTCGCGCCAGGTGAGCCTGGTCCGCCCGTCGGGCAGTGATGTCAGGTGGATGTCGCCGCGGCCCTCGACCCACCCCAGGTGGGCGAGGCCGAGGTGGCCGCTGCCCGAACCGTCCGGCGGCTGCCAGACATCCGTGCGGAACCGGTCCCCCGTGCGCACGCATCCCACGCCGACCGTGGCCTCGACGATCACGCCGACCCCCGTGTGCTGAGTGGAGACAACCTGGAACTCGGCCGCTTCCAGCACCCAGTCCCGCGGTCGTTCCCAGTCCACGACCTGCTCCCACACCTTCGGCGGCGGAGCGGCGATATCGGCACTCACCGCCACCATCACAGTTCGCATACGACACCCCGGGCGCTCTCGCGACGGTCAGGTCACATCCGCATCGTAACGTACACGTTCTGCCACAAGCGTTTTCGAGCTTGCGGGCACGATGCTGCCGAGTCAGCGCCCAGGACCGGTCTGTGCGGTCACAAATCGAGTCGTCACGGCAGCTATTGCCACGCGCTGTCGATTCATGTCCGCGCAGGCCGGTTCACTCCACCCCGACCACACTCTCCAGATAGGCCATTGCCGCGGCACCGTCGTCGGCGAAGTACACCAGCTCGTCCAGGGGAATCGGCAGGAATCCCTCGGCGTCCATCCGCTCGAATTGCTGCCGCAGCCCGTCGTAGAACCCGGCGGTGTTCAGCAGAACGACCGGCTTGCGGTGCAGCCCATGCTTTTTCAGCTCCAGAATGTCGGTGGCCTCGTCCAGGGTTCCCGTGCCGCCGACCATCACGACCACCCCGTCGGCCCGGGCCAGCAACTGCGCCTTCCGCTCGGCCAGATCGGCCGCGACGATCATCTCGTCGGCGTTCGCCCGAGCCTTGTTGGCCAGGAATTCCACGGACACCCCCACCAACCGGCCGCGACTGTCCTGCACCGCGTCGGCCACCACCTTCATCAGCCCGACGTCCGAGCCGCCCCAGATCAGCGTGTGCCCGCCCTTGCCGATCAGTTCCGCGAACTCGCGGGCGGGGCCGGTGTAGCGCTCGTCGAGATCGGCGGCCGACAGAAAGACACAGATATTCATCCGGCCACTGTAGTTGCGCATTCGTTAACCAGGAGTACGCTCCTGAGTGAGCGCGCTCATTCTCAAATCGAGAGCGGGAGGTGTCGGATGGCTGCGCCACCTCGCGCATCCCACCTCGTTCGGCGTGAAAATACCATGCAGGACAAGCATTCTTGCATCTTGGACGTCGCAGCTGCGCTCTTCGCCGAACGAGGTTTCGACCCACGAGATCCCCAGGCCGCACATGTTGCTGTCGTGATGCTGTTCCGCTACGCCGCCTACAAGGTCGAGCTGCTGCCGATGGTCTACAACGAGGACTTCCGCGCGGCGCTGGAGCTGCGCGAGCACAGATCACGGCTGATCGACGATCCGTTCCCCACAAGCGCAGCCACCCGTACTCCCGTTCCCCACAGGCGCAGCCACCCCGAATTCCCGATCCCCACAAGCGCAGCCACCCCGAATTCCCGATCCCCACAAGCGCAGCCACCCCGAATTCCCGATCCCCACAAGCGCAGCCACCCCGAATTCCCGATCCCCACAAGCGCAGCCACCCCGAATTCCCGATCACCACAAGCGCAGCCACCCGTATTCCCGATCACCACAGGCGCAGCACCCCGTATTCCCGATCCCCACAGGCGCAGCCACCCCGTATTCCCGAACGTAGAGAGGGAGCACATGTACTACAGCAGTGGCAATTACGAGGCCTTCGCCCGCCCCCGCAAGCCCGCGGGGGTCGATGACAAGACGGCCTGGTTCGTCGGCGCGGGTCTCGCCTCGCTGTCGGGGGCGGCGTTCCTCATCCGCGACGGGCGGATGCCGGGCAACAAGATCACGATCCTGGAGGAGCTGCGGATCCCCGGCGGTGCGCTGGACGGGATCCGGGAACCGAAGAAGGGCTTCGTGATTCGCGGCGGCCGCGAGATGGAGAACCATTTCGAATGCCTGTGGGACCTGTTTCGCTCGGTGCCCTCCCTGGAGATCGACGACGCCAGCGTCCTGGACGAATTCTATTGGCTCAACAAGGACGATCCGAACTCGTCGCTGCAGCGCGCCACGGTGAAGCGCGGGCAGGACGCCCACACCGACGGCCTGTTCACCCTGACCGACCGGGCGCAGAAGGACATCACCAAGGTATTCCTCGCCACCCGCGGGGAGATGGAGAACAAGCGCATCAACGAGGTCTTCGGAAAAGACTTCCTGGACAGCAACTTCTGGATGTACTGGCGGACCATGTTCGCCTTCGAGGAGTGGCACAGCGCGCTGGAGATGAAGCTGTACCTGCACCGCTTCATCCACCACATCGGCGGACTTCCCGACTTCACGGCGCTGAAGTTCACCAAGTACAACCAGTACGAATCGCTGGTGCTGCCGCTGTACACCTGGCTGCTCGACCAGGGCGTGAAGTTCAAGTTCGACACCACCGTTACCGATATCGATTTCGAGATCACCCCGGAACGCAAGCAGGCCACCAGGATCCATTGGGTCTCGACCGGCGCGGAGGGCGGCGTGGACCTGGGCCCGGACGATCTGGTGTTCACCACCATCGGCTCGCTCACCGAGAACTCCGACGAGGGTGACCACCACACCGCCGCGAAGTTGAACGAAGGCCCCGCGCCCGCATGGGATCTGTGGCGGCGCATCGCGGCCAAGGATCCGGCGTTCGGCCGACCCGACGTGTTCGGCGGGCACATCCCCGAGACCAAGTGGGAATCGGCGACGGTCACGACGCTGGATCAGCGTATCCCCGAATACATTCAGAAGATCTGCAAGCGAGATCCGTTCAGCGGCAAGGTCGTCACCGGCGGCATCGTGACGGTGCGCGATTCGAAATGGCTGATGAGCTGGACGGTGAACCGGCAGCCGCATTTCAAGCAGCAGCCGAAGGATCAGATCGTGGTGTGGGTGTACTCGCTGTTCGTGGACGTGCCCGGGGACTACGTCCGGAAGCCGATGCAGGAGTGCACCGGCGAGGAGATCACTCAGGAATGGCTGTACCACCTGGGCGTTCCGGAGGCCGACATCCCCGAGCTCGCCGCGAGCGCCGCCAAGTGCGTGCCGGTCATGATGCCCTACATCACGGCATTCTTCATGCCGCGCCAGGCCGGTGACCGCCCCGACATCGTGCCCCGGGGCGGGGTGAACTTCGCCTTCATCGGCCAGTTCGCCGAGACCACCCGCGACTGCATCTTCACCACCGAGTACTCCGTCCGCACCGGCATGGAGGCCGCCTACCGGCTGCTCGGCATCGAGCGCGGCGTGCCGGAGGTCTTCAACTCGACCTACGACATCCGCAAGCTGCTCGCGGCGACGAGCCGGCTGCGCGACGGCAAGGAGGTGCGGCTCCCCGGCCCGGAGATCCTGCGACGCAAGCTGCTCGAGAAGCTGGACGCCACCGAAATCGGGGAGCTGCTCACGGAATTCGGGCTGGTGGGCGACCACTGAGGCGCGGCACCTACTTCACCCCGATCGGCTTGCCGAAGAACGACGCGAAGGTCTCACCGAAGGTGGAGGCCAACAGTTGGAAGCCGTTGGGGTCCAACGCAAGCCAGCCCGCGTCACCGGTGCTGCAGCCCTGCTGGGCCGGAACACCGTCGAGCCGATCGCGCATCCACAGCAGCGCCGGGGCGACACCGGAGATCTCCGTCGCCACGTGCTCGGCGAAATGCTCACGCGTGTATTGCACAGTGGCAGAGGGGCTTTGGCAGTAGGTATCCACCAGCGTGTTCACCTGCCCGACCGGGATGACCTCATCCGGGTTGCCCTGCCAGATGTACATCGGCATGTCCGGCACCGACTTGCCCATCCGGGTCTTGTCGAGCACGTCGACTACCGCCGGGTGCTGCATCGGATCCCCGGCGGTCCGCAGCATGCCCTTCAGGTTCAGGAACGGGAAGCTCGACAGGTACTGCACGCACAGCCCGCTCTGCACGGTCGTCACCGCCTTGCCGAGCAGGTCCATGTTCTCGTCGAGGAACTTGGCGAAATCCGGGTACTCGCGTGAGATCCCCTGCACGGCACCCAGTATCAGCCCGGCGGTGGCCTGGCCGTTGGCCACGTTCAGCGTCACACCCAGATCCGCCGGTACCCCGCCCTCGGCGGCACCGACGATATCGAGCTCCGGCGCGTAGCTCTGTTTCAGCTCCGCCGCATGTCCGGTGGCGATCGCCCCGCCGGAGTACCCGTACAGGCCGATCCGCGCGTCCTGCGTGATCCGCATCGGGTCGAAATTGCGTGCGGCGCGGACCCCGTCGAGGGTGATCCGGCCCGCCAGCGGCCCGGCGGCATACGCCTGGTTCGGGCCCTGGTGGTCGGGGATGACCACGCCCCAGCCCTGCTGCACCGCGCCCTGGGCGATGACGAATTCGGCCGGTGCGACGACCTGCCCGACGAACGAACCCACCGACCACTGCTGCACCGCGTACGACGGAGAACAGTACTGCGCCAGGGAGTCCGCCGCGATCTGCATCGACAGCACCTTGTCGGGCGCGGAGCCCCGCGGCTTCAGCACGGTCGTCACCGCGGCGATGGGCTCGTCGCGGCTGTTGTTGGAGCGGTAGGACAGCTGCCAGGCGTCGACATTCACCGGGATGAGCCCGAAATTGGCGACATTCACCTGCCGCGCCGCGATGATCTCCCCCGGCGCCTTCGCCGCCACCACCTCGGCGGGCGGGTGATAGAACGCGGGGTCCAGCTCGGGCGGCATCGGCAGCGCGGCCGCGGGCTGCACCGGAACGGCCGCGGGCTCCGGCGGCTGGGCGGCCACCGTTCCCGATGCGAACAACAGGGCCGTCGCCGCGACCACGACCTGCAGGGCCGCCACCGCGCCGGTGCGCCTCCTCGTCACTGTCAACACTGACACCTCTCCAACAATGTGAAACCCCCGAGTCTCACAGATGAAGAGACTATGACACAGGCGTGATCTGCATCGCAACCCTCCCCCACGGGATGCCCGGCTCACATCGCGACATCGACCGGGAGGGTACGGGGAGCGTGTCCCGATCCCGGCCATGACCGGCCGGAACCCCGGATGCCGCCGACCGCTGAGATACCGTGGCCGGGTGACCACAGCGGAGAGACAGTACGGCGGCCGCGCCGTCACGGAGCGGAAAGCCGAACGGCGGCAACGCTTCGTCGACGCGGCGATACGGATCTTCGCCGAACGCGGTTACGCGAACTGCTCGCTGGCCGACGTCTGCACGGCCGCCGGACTGTCGAAGCGCCAGTTCTACGAGATCTTCCAGACCCGCGAGGACGTGCTGGTCGCCGCCTACGACCACATCCACGACGAGGCGGGCGAGGCCATCACCCAGGCGCTGGCCACGGTGCCGCCGGGCACGACCATCGAGGACGTGATCGAGGTGGTGCTGACCGCGTTCCTGGACTCGGTCGGCTCCGATCACCATCGCGCCAAGGTCGCGTTCATCGAGGTCGTCGGCGTCAGCGACCGGATGGAGGAGCATCGCCGCGAGCGCCGGGGCACGTGGACCCGCACGCTGGAGACCATCGTCTCCTCGGTCGCCGGGCCCGGGGCGCGCATCGCGGGCGGTACGACCTGGGGAGCCAGCGCCCTCATCGGCGCCATCAACGCCATGGCGCACGAGTGGCTGCTGTCGGATCCCCGGCCGCCGATCAGCGATCTGATGCAGGCGCTCGGCCCCGTCGCCGCCGCGCTGGTCGTCACCGAGTAGCCGCTCGCGCGACACCGGACGCGCACCGGCACGGAGCCGAACGCCGGCTATCGCGGCCCGTGTTGCAGACCGAGGACCGCCGCCGCAACCTGGCCGCCGGTGTCGAGGATCGCCCGGAACACATCCACGGGTACCGGTTTTCCGTTGCACCACAGCACATTACAGCCGGTCGAGGCGTACGGACCGACACCGAGCAGGATCGCCGCGGCGTTGAGCGGGTCGGCCAGTTTCGCCAGATCGTCGAGGTTGCGGATCGACAGGGGCGGGCTCGGGAGCGTGTACGGATTCACGTACGGCTCGGCAGGTAAATCGGTGACCGCGGCGGTGATTCGGTGATACAGCTCCTTCGTGTCCGGATTACCGGAACCGGTGACCATCGAGATCGGGTTCTTGGTGTCGAGGCGCGTGGGGACGCCGAGGCGGACGATGACCATGTCCCGGCTGGGCACCACGGTCACGAATTGGCCGAGCGCGCCCTCGAACGAATACATGTCCCGCGGCGATCCGGGGAACTGTGGATTGTCGTGCCGCAGCGATCTGGGAGCCTCGACACCCATATAGGTGTCGCTCGAGTTGAGCCAGGTCAGGAATCCGTAGCCGGGGTTCGCATCGCTGCCCGTGCGGGCCTGCCCGATGTAGTCGGGGTCGATGAGTTGCGTTCCGCCCCAGGCACCTTCGTGCAACATCAGCTGCCCCAGTCGGCCCAGGTCGTCCGGCCGCATGGCGAGGCCGCCGTTGACGGCCGTATTGCCGCTGCGATCCCGCAGCCAGATCCAGTTCTCGCGCGCGATACCCAAGGGCTGCAGCAGTTCCCGCTGCGCGAAGTCCGGGAAGTCCGTCCCGGTGGTGCGCTCGATGATCTTCGGCAGCAGGGCGAGGACGTTCTGGGCGTACTGGAACGTCGTGCCCGGCGGGTACTCGGCGGGCTGGGCCAGGGTCTGCAGCACGGAATCGGTGTAGAGGCCCGACACGTCGGCTGGCCAGCTGAAATGCAGGCCGGTCGTCTGGTTCAGCACCTGGCGGACCGTCAGCCCGGCATGGGCGGAATCCGCCTGGGGGAAGAACTTTCCGAGCGGATCGTCGAGTCCGAAGTACCCCAGGGTGACCGCGCGGCCGACCACCGCGGAGGCCACCCCCTTCGTCGCACTGGCCAGCGGCAGCGGCACGTTCCCGGTCGGCGTGCGATCGCCGACGAGGCAGCCGTGCCGATAGACCTGGATCGCGACACCGCCTGTGCGCGTCCCGAATTCCAGTGCGGCATGCGTCGCGGCAGGGTCCATTCCGACCTCGGCGGGATCGGCGCCCCGGAACGCCGCACCGGCCGCGGGTTCCGCGCACGCGGCCTCGGGTCCGGGATCGGCCGCCGCGAGCGGTGCGGCGAAGGGCAGCACGGACAGCGCCGCGGCGGCCAGGAGGGTGTTGCGGATCGGCATCAGGGATCTTCCTGTCTCGGTATCGAAAAACACCGGGCTGCAGTCGGATTCATGGCAGGGCGTCGGCAAGCGCGTTGCGTTCGACGCTGAAGTAGGTCTTGTCCGAGCGCAGCAACCAGTCGGGTCCGACGAAGAATCGCGCCGCGGTCTCGTCACCGAATGCCACGTACTTCAGCCAGGCGAGCGCGGTGCCGGACGACAGGTACGCGTCGACCCCGTCGATCGGGCTGGCGTGACTCACGCCGCGGGCGTTGGCAATCCAGGCCGGGGCGTTGTGGGTCAGGTTGTACTGCCACCACCGCACCCAGGCGAAGTCCGGCACGATGAAATCGTTGTAGCCGGTGAGGAACAGGGTCGGAACGGTGAGCGCGGGCCCGGCCGCCAGTGGGCCGGGTTCGATGGCCAGGGTCCCGGCCACGCGAAGGTCCGGGTCTATGGCCTGGGCGACTCCCGGCACGACGGAGGCCGCCTGCAGCGCCGCCTGCCCACCGCCCGAATGGCCCGCGAAAATGGTTCGACCCAGGTCGATCTTGTTGTGCAGCACCGAATTCGGGTCACGATCGGCCAGCACGGCGACCGCCAGCCCCATCGCGGGCACATGCAGCAGCGAGTTCTCGTGGTCGTACGGGATCACCACCACGAACCCGTGGCCGACCCACTGGCGGGCCAGCGCGTCGTACATGCCCGCGTTGGCATTGGCGCCGGGCATCATGACGATCAACGGCGCGTCCGGCATATCGGCGATATCGGCCGGATAGTAGGTATTGACCCCGATCGGCGACTCCAACCCGTACGGAAACGCCTGGGTGCAGGTCGGATCGTCGCGATTGCCCAGGATGTGGGCGCCGATGTGCATGACCATGCCGAACACCGATTCCGTGCACGGGTTGGTGCGCACCGCCGTCGCCACCGGATGCGGTCCGGTTTCGCCGAAGACGCTCCGGGCGGTGACGCCGGGCATCAGGTCGTCGGCCCGCGCAGTGGGCGCGGTCGACGTATTCGCCAGTAGCGCAAGCGCAGTCGCCGTTACGACCGCGAACGCGCGCAGCGTCGTGCTCATCCTCATCGATGAGTCTCCCCTCGGTACCGCGACCCGTCACGAGAAAAAAGTGAGACGGGTCAGTCTCGCAATGGAGCGAGGTTAGCGAAATGTGGCTCGGGACACAAGCAACGGCAATGAATCAAGACAGCGCCCCGCCCGCATCGAATCCCCCGATTCCCGGACAGCGACCACCGCGCGCACATATGCTGCAACACGTTCTAACCGCAAGGGGGTGGAGAACGTGTCACTGTGGACACGCGCCGCTGGATCGGCGCTCGCAGCCGTACTGATCGCCGTGCTGGCGCCCGCCGGAGCCAGTGCCGGAACGACCACTTTTACCGAGATAGGCACGGTTTCGGTGCCGCGCGCCGAATGTGGTCCAGGCTCGATGCCGGAGGCGGGCCTGCAGGGCGACGTCCCCGCCGAGGATCGCAGCAGCGGCCGCAGCAGGCAGGGCTACCGGTGCAACATGTTTCAGGTTGGCGGCCTGCAGGAGCAGGGCGGCGGCGTCCTCTCGGTCACCTTCGAGCACTGCTCCTACACCAGCACGTTCTTCCCGGGGAACCTGCTCGACGCGGCGGCGCCGGGCGTGCACGTGCTCGACGTCTCCGATCCCGCCCGCCCGGTGCGCACGGCCTCGCTGAACGAGCCGGCGATGCTCGGCGGCACGTGGGAGTCGCTGAAGGTCAACAAGGAGCGAAAGCTGCTGGCCGCCACCGCGGTTCCGGTGGCCATGGGCACCGCCTACTTCTCGGTGTACGACATCTCCGACTGCGCCCATCCGCGGCTGCTCAATCGCGGGCCGGGCACCGACCTGACGATGCCGCTGCCGTTCCTGTCGCACGAGGGCGGCTTCTCGCCGGACGGCAACACCTACTGGGCCTCCGGCGTCGGGCCGGGCGTGCTCAGCGCGATCGATATCCGCGATCCCGCCAACCCGCGCATCATCTGGCAGAGCCTGCAGGCCCTGACCGACCACGGCTTCGGCATCAGCCCGGACGGCAATCGGATGTACCTGTCGATCCAGTCCGGCATCAATATCCTCGATATCGGCGCGATTCAACGCCGCGACCCGTATCCGGTGGTGCCGCAGCTGGCCACCTATCTGTGGGCCGACGGGCTGTTCAATCAGCACAGCGTGCCGGTGAGTTACGGCGGCACGCCCTATATCTTCACGCCCGACGAGGCGAGCTCCGGCGGCGTCAAACTGATCGACGTCTCCGATCCGCGGCGGGCCGAGATCGTGCGCACGCTCAAGCTCGAGGTGCAGCTGCCCGGCAATATCGACGACCAATGGCGTTCGGCCATGGGCGGTTCCGCGTACTCCTACGATTCGCACTACTGCGCGGCCGACCGGCAGACCGATCCGACCGCCCTGGCCTGCTCGTGGGGGCAGGCCGGGATCAGGGTGTTCGACGTGCGCGATATCGACGATATTCACGAGATCGCCTACTACAACCCGCCCGCACAGACCGGCAAAAACGCTCTGCAACTGCCGAATTCACCGCATGCGGTCGCCTCGACCCTGGGCGTGCCGGTCTTCGGCCTGATCCCGCTGCTGCGCGACAGCATCGCGGGCCGAGTCGACCCGGGCACGCTGTTCGGGCCGCGGTTCGGGCAGCTGGCATTCGGCGACCTGTCGGCCGACTGGTGCCTGTCGCCGCCGGAGTTCCGCGGCAACCAGATCTGGACCTCGTGCTCGGACAACGGGTTCATGGCACTGGAGCTGAGCGACAACGTGTATTCCCCACCCGCGGACCAGGACTCGACCGTTGGCTCGTAGGGCACGCATCATTCGCGGAACGGCCTGGTCCGCAGCAGTTGTCGCGATCGCACTGATCGCTTTCGGCGCCGGGCGCTGGACGGGCCCCGCACCGGAGGGGCCCGGCGTCCGGCTGTCGGCCGTCGACATCGGATTCGCCCAGGACATGTCCGCCCATCACGATCAGGCAATCCTGCTGTCGCACACGCTGTCTCGCGAGGTGATACCGCAGATACGCGCCCAGGCCGATCAGATCGCCGCCGCCCAGACGGCCGAAATCGCCATGATGCGGGGCTGGCTGGTGCTGGCCGAGGAGCCCCTGGCCTCCGACGGCTCGATGGCCTGGATGCAGCACGGCGGGCAGCACGGCGGCGCGCATCCGCACGGCGGGCCGCCGATGCCGGGCATGGCGAGCACCGATGAGCTCGCCCGCCTGGCGGGGCTGCGCGGAACCGATGCGGAGAGGCTGTTTCTCCAGTTGATGATTCGGCATCACCGCGGCGGCGTGGATATGGCGCAGGCGGCCTACGACCGCAGCCGTACCGGCGCCGTCCGCCGTGCCGCGATCGAATTCGTCCGGCAGCAGAACAGCGAGATCAGCCTCATGACCGCCCTGCTCGCGGCCCGCGGCGCCGACGCGCTGCCCTACCCGTGAGCAACCGAGGGGTCCCGCGATGCGGGAAACTGGAACGATGTCCACCGACGACGGCCGCTCAGATCCACCCGTGACCAGCGCCTCGATCCTCGCGCTCACGATCGCGCGAAAGGTCGAGGCCGAGCTCGCCGCCGCCCTCGCGCCGCTGGACCTCACCGTCAGCCGACTCGGGCTGCTCGGCCATATCTCGGGTGTTCCCGGGGCCTCGTTCAGCGATCTGGCGCGCATGTCGAGCATCAGCGTGCAGAGCGTGCACACCGCGGTGAAGGCGCTGGTGAACGCGGGACTGGTGCGCGACCGTACGGCCCGGGCCGGATCGGCGTCGACGATCGAACTCACGCCGAAGGGCGCGCGGCTGCTGCGGTCGGCCAGGGAGGCGATCGCCGAGGTGGACGCGAAGCTGTTCGGGCCCGAATCCGACCCGATTCTGCAGCGGGCAGGCAAGGCCCTGGTCGACGCGTTCACCGGAGAAACCCCTTCCTGACCTTTCCTTTTCGATGACGGGGTGACCTTACGCACAACCTTCAACTTCATTGAAGCTCAATGCTAAGCTTCAGCCACCCTGAAAGGTGGAGGAGTTCATGGAGCTTGTGCTGTTGTCGATCCACGTGCTGGCGGGCATCGTCTTCGTCGGCGGTTCCGCCGTCGCCGCGAGCCTGTTTCCGCGCTATGCCCCGGTGGCCGTCGCGGCCGATGCGGCCCCGTCTCCGGAGCCGATACGCGCGGAACGCAGCCCGGCGGTGGCCGCGGCACTGCACCGAATCACTCGCGGCTACGCGATCCCGGCACTCATCGTGCCCGCCGTCGGCATCGTCCTGGCGGCCGTCCAGGGGCGGATGGGCGAAATCTGGATCTCCGCGGCCATGATCCTCACGGCCGTCGCGGGCGCCCTGCTCGTCCAGATCGCCCCGATGCAACGGGAGGCGCTCGACCATCCCGACGACGGCGGCCGCCTGCGCACCCTGACCATGCTCGCCGGAATCTACAACCTGCTGTGGGCGGTGGTCGTGGTCCTCATGATCGTCCGCCCGGGCGCCCACTGAACAAATCCGAGGAGACTCGAATGTCTGTATCCCGCCGCACAATCGTCGGTGCCGGACTCGCCGGGGGCGCCCTGGCGCTGACCGGATTCCCGGCCGCAGCGGACGGCGATCCGCTCGCCCTGCCCGCGACTCCCCTTGCCGCCGAGGCACATCGGCTGATCACCGCCGAACAGCAACCGTACCTGCGCAACCACTCCATCCGCGGCTACCTGTTCGGCCTGGCCGTCGCGGGCGCTCAGGGCCTGCGCCCGGGCACGGATTTCGACGACGAAAACATGTTCCTCATCTGCGCCCTGCACGACATGGGTTTGACCGAAACCGCCAACGGAGACCAGAGATTCGAGGTCGACGGCGCCGACTACGCGGCGCGGTTCCTGGAGGACCACGGCGTGCGCGACGACCGGGTCGACGTGATCTGGGATGCCATCGCCGCGCACACCACCGGTCTCAGCAGCTCACCGGTATACCGCCGGCGCCGTCCCGCCGAGATCTGGATTGCGGTGGAGGGCATCGGAATCGACATCGGAGCAAGCCCCGACGACCTCCCGCCGGGCTACGCCGACCGCGTACACGCGGCCTACCCGCGCCTGGGCGGCGCCCGCGCACTGTCGAACGACGTCGAGGCACAGGCCGTCGCCAAACCGCAGAAGGCCGTACCGGGCTCGCTGGCCGCCGAGATCGTCCGCCAACGACATCCGCACCTGGTGCCGTCCTGGGAACAGATCCTGTCCACCAGCGGCTGGAACGACTGAGCGGGGCCTCAGCTCGGCAGGCGGCCCAGTAGCCAGCTGCCGACGCCGTCCGGATCGTCGTCGAAGTAGTAGTCGTGGATGGCGGTCAGCAGGTCGTCGGTGCCGATCTGGCCGTCGCCGTCGGTGTCGAGGCGGCGATGGATCTCGCGAGCGTCGGCCTCGGGCAGATGCATCAGCGCGCCGGTCCAGCGGACGTGTTCTTCGGCGTCGAGCCTGCCGCTGCCGTCGGTGTCGGCGATCGCGACGATCGTCTCCAGGAACGGGCGATATCCCTGTTCGAACGTTTCCTCGGTCACCAGCAGGCCGTCGGCGAAGGCCCGCTGGTATTCGTGCAGATCGATCGTGCCGTCGCCGGTGGTGTCGGCCGCCTGCGCCAGCAGCTCCCACAGGCCGAGGCTCAGCTCCAGCAGCCGCTTCCGGTCGGGCGAGTCGGCGCCCAAGCCGCACTCGTCGGCCAGCGCCGTCGCCGATGTCGCGAAATCCGCGCGCTCTATCCGGCCGTCACCGTCGAAATCGAAAGTCTGGAAACGTCGCTCGAGCTTGCGCCGCAGAAAATTGCCGATCTCCATTGCCACCCTCGTCTCATATCGAGTCCAGCAGAGAACGCCGAGCCCCCGGCGCCGACCTCATCCTATCGGCGAAACGTCCAGCAGCGCAGGTGATTCAGTCCCGGATGCGCGGCCTCGTCGGACGTGGCACCGACTCAGGCGCTCCGCTCCCGGACCGTCGAGTGCTCGGCGAAGCGTTCGCCGAGGAACTCGAAGGCCCTGGGGGCGAAGGAGAAGGCGCCGCCGACGTGTTCGCGGTTCGGCATGGTGAGGAAGGTGGCGTCGACGCCGAGGGCGCGCCAATCGCGGTAGAGCCGGGTCATCTGCTCGAACGGGACGATCTGCTCCTTCGTGCCGCCCGCCAGCAGTACCGGCGTGACGGGAGCCATTGCGCCCAAACGGTTCTCGCGCAGGCGCGCCAGCACCTCCGGCACCTCCAGGGGCGAGCGGCGCACGTAGCGGGCCGATCTTGTCGGCAGCAGCATGCCGCCGCCGATGCCCAGCGCCGCGCCCGGAACGACGTGGGTGCGGCGCAGGATCCCGGCCAGCGCGCGGCCCACGGGATTCAGCAGTGACAGCACGTCGAGCTCCGGGTAGGCGGCATCGATGCCGAGCACCGCGTAGAACAGCAGGAAGGCGAAGCGGCCGCCGTCGTGATGCTCGAACATCCCCTCCAGGTCGGCGGGCGCGGAGCCGACCGCACCGCCGTCCAGTGGGAGATCGGGGGCATAGCCGGGCTGCAGCTGCAGGGCCCAGCCCGCGGCGCAGCCGCCCTCGGAGTAGCCGAAGATGCCCAGTGGCCCATCGGGTTCCAGGCCCGCCTCGGGCAGCTGCCGCGCGGCCCGCATGCTGTCGAGCACGGCGGGGCCCAGCGCGCGGCCCATCACGTAGGGATGCGAGCCGGGAGTGCCCAGCCCGGGGTAGTCGCTGACCGCGACCGCCCAACCTCGCCGCAGCGCCCGCGTCAGGAACAGCGACTCGTATTCGAGGCCGCGGCGGAACTGCCACGAGGCGGCCGAGATATTCGCGAGCCCCTGGGTCCCGACGGCATAGCCGACCAGCGGACGCGGTCCGTCGGAATAGGGCGTCGACGGCACCAGGACCGTCCCGGTCACCTCCGTCGGTGCACCGTGGGCCGTGGTGGTGCTGTAGCGAACCCACCATGCGCGCGCCGGGAGTCGCAGTCCCGGAAGCAGATACGCCCGCATGGGACGGGCCTCCAGCAATCGGCCCGGCCGGGCGTCGGCGATGGCCGCGATCGGCCCCTGGCTCAGATGTGCGGTCACCGTTGACCCGCCTTCCACCTCGGGGTAGCCGACCGTGCCGACCGAACCCACTCTTCAACTGTCGCAACGCCTTCCGGCCGCGCTCATGATCATGGTGACATAACATCGACCAGAACACGAGACACTGAGATACCAACCTTCTCGCCAACTGATAAATTCCCCGGAGCGGACCGCGGCAAACGACATCCGGCATTCCTCCGCACAAAGCCCTTGCCACGGATGGCAATTCCAGGATTGACCGCATCCAACACTCCCGTCGGCCACCGAAAACACTCCGACGCGTCGAAACTTCCCCCGTCCGCTACCGGCGGGTTGCGGAAGCCGCAGCAGACCTCGGCAATATGATCCTCGGAATACCGGTTCGCACTGGTAGATCAGGCCATTGCGGCACACCCGACACTGCGGCGCGCACGGTAGCTACAGCCGAATCCCACCAGCGTAGTGGGGGTGCGCGGCCACCCGAAACGGTGGTACCGGCTGCATGACCACCCCGCACGCTGTACGGTTGCCCAAACCAGTAATGGGGGCTTCATGCAGGCCTGCGCCCATACTCTGAAAGGACTCGGATCTGATGTCGATAGACACCGGCCGCAAATCCGACGGATCAGATGACAGCACCGAGGATTCGCTCGGAAAACCGCCGACCAAACTCGGTTTGGACCGGTGGGTTTTCGGCATCACCGCGATCGGCTCATTGGCGTTCGTCGCCTGGGGCATCCTCAACCAGACGGGCCTCGCGTCCGCCTCGTCGGATGCGCAATCCTGGGTCATTACCAATACCGGTTGGCTATTCGTCCTGATCGCGTCGGCCTTCGTCGTCTTCGTTCTCTGGATGGCGGCCAGCCGCTACGGCAAGATCCCGCTCGGCCACGACGACGAAGTACCGGAATTCAAGACCGTCTCCTGGATCGCGATGATGTTCAGCGCGGGCATGGGCATCGGCCTGATGTTCTGGGGCGTCGCCGAACCGCTGACGCACTTCGTGAAGCCGCCGCCGGGCACCGCCGACCCGCAGACCGATCAGGCCGCGGAGACGGCGATGGCGCAGACGCTGTTCCACTGGACGCTGCACCCGTGGGCCATCTACGCCGTGGCCGGCCTGGCCATCGCGTACGGCACCTTCCGCAAGGGCCGCTCGCAGCTGATCTCGGCGGTGTTCCGCCCGATCCTCGGCCGCTACTCCCAGGGTTGGGGCGGCAAAGCGATCGACATGATGGCGATCTTCGCGACGCTGTTCGGGTCGGCCGCCTCGCTGGGCCTGGGCGCGCTGCAGATCGGCGCGGGCATGGAGTTCAACGGCTGGGTCGACTCGGTCGGCAAGGTCAGCCTGGTTCTCATCATCACGGCCCTGACCATCGCGTTCATCTTCTCCGCGATCTCCGGCATCGACCGCGGCATCCAGTGGCTGTCGAACATCAACATGGTGCTCGCGCTGATCATCGCGCTGTTCGTGTTCGTGCTCGGCCCGACGCTGTTCATGCTCAACTTCCTGCCGACCGCGCTCGGCGACTACATCGCCAAGCTGCCCTCGATGGCCTCGCGCACCGCGGTCAGCGGCGGCGAGGCCGAGAAGGCGTGGCTGTCGAGCTGGACGATCTTCTACTGGGCGTGGTGGATCTCGTGGACCCCGTTCGTCGGCATGTTCATCGCGCGCATCAGCCGCGGCCGCACCATCCGGCAGTTCGTGACCGGCGTGCTGCTGGTGCCCAGCCTGGTGAGCCTGGTGTGGTTCGTGATCTTCGGCGGCGCCGGCATCTTCCAGCAGCGCGAGACCGGCGACCTGACCGAGGCGAACGGCTCGGTCGACTCCAACAACGCGCTGTTCCGCCTGCTCGATCACTACCCGATCGCGTCGTTCACCGCCGCGCTGGTGATGATCCTGGTCGCGATCTTCTTCGTCTCCGGCGCCGATGCCGCATCGATCGTGATGGGCACGCTGTCGGAGAAGGGCAGCCTGGAACCGTCCAAGGTGACCGTGACGTTCTGGGGTGCGGCCACCGGCGCCGTCGCCGCGATCATGCTCGTCATCGCCGATCCGAAGGACCTCGATGGCGCCTTGAACGGGCTACAGGCCCTGACGACGGTGGTCTCGCTACCATTCGCGATCGTCATGGGCCTGATGTGTGTGGCGCTGTACAAGGACGTGCGCTCCGACCCGATCATCCTGCGCGAACAGCACGGCGCGCTGCTGATCGAAAACGCGGTCCTCCAGGGCACCGAACAGCACGACAGCGAATTCGGCCTGGTCACCGAGGCAGTCGAGATAGTCGAGGTGGAGGAAACCCCCACCGACGCCCCAGCCGAACCCGGCAAACCGAAGGCGGACTAGCCCACGGCTCAGCCCCGTCACAACCGCACACGGCTCAGCCCCGTCATTCCTGCCCTGCGGCGCCCAGCGCCGCGGGGCAGGACCATTCCGCCCCACCACCTCTGTCCCGCCGCTCAGCCCCACCACGCCAGCCCCGCAGTTTGGCCCCACCACCTCGACCCCGTCGCTCAGCCCGGCGACTTGGCCTCGCCACCTCTACCCCGCGACTCAGCCCACCACCTCAACCCGCAACTCAGCCCACCACCTCAACCCGCAACTCAGCCCACCATTTCCTGCCCCCGCGGCGCCCCAGCGCCGCGGGGGCAGGATCTTGCCCGCCCCTTCCGTTCCGATAACACCGGCTGCGCCACGCCCGCACAGGCGGTAGCATCCCGACCGATCGGTCTTTTACCTGCACTGGCTTCACCTCACGCACGTCCCGCGAAGGAGAGCAGCCATGGGGAAGAGTGTCGCCGACGGTATGTGGGAAATGCTCGTGTCGGCCGGGGTGCGCCGCTGCTACGGCATCGTCGGCGACGCGCTGAACCCGGTGATCGATGCGATGCACCGCAACGGGTCCATCGACTTCGTGCACGTCCGGCACGAGGAGTACGGCGTCTTCGCCGCGGTCGCCGAATCCTGCCTGACGGGGCAGCCGGTGGCGGTCTGCGGCACCGCCGGGCCCGGGGTCGCCCACCTGATCAACGGACTGCTCGATGCCCGCAAGGAGGGCGCGGCGGTGATCGCCATCGCCGGTGACAGCGAAACCGTTGTGCTGGACAGCAATACGGTGGAGGAGCTCAATCCCTACAAGTTCTTCGACACCGCCGCGCTGTACATCGGCCGGATCGGCAATCCGGCGCAGCTGCATCACGTCGTCAGCAGCGCGGTCACGGTGGCGATGGCCGAGCACGGCCCGACCGTGATCGCGCTGCCCGGCGATGTGGCCTCCGCGGACGCGCCGAAAGTCGCGCTGCGCGTGGCGGTTCCGCCCACCCGGATCGGCCCGGCCTCGTACCCCGAGATCAGTGCCATGGCGGACGTGATCAACGCGGCCGATACGGTCGCCATCTTCGGCGGCGACGGCTGCGCCGACGCCGGTGTCCAGGTACGCGAGCTGGCCGCGAAACTACAAGCCCCCGTGGGCTATTCGATGAAGGGCAAGCAGTGGCTGGAGTACGACAATCCCAACGCGGTCGGCATGACCGGGCTGGTCGGCTACGGCGGGTGCTGGGAGGCGATCAACAAGTGCGATGTGCTGCTCATGCTGGGCACCGACTTCCCCTTCTCGAACTTCCTGCCGCACTCGAAGGTCAAGGTGATCCAAGTCGACCGCGCGGCAAGGCATCTGGGCCGACGGGTGCCGCTCGAGCTCGGGATCGTCGGTGACATCGGCGGCACCGTGGACCAGCTGCTGCCTATGGTCGAGCCGAAGAGCAACGACCGGTTCCTGCACAAGTGCGTCAAGCACACCGAGCACTTCCACAAGCAGATGCAGCACTACGTCACCAAGGGACCGGACCTGAAGCCGATCCGCCCGGAGTATCTGGCGACGATCCTGAACGAGGAGGCCGCCGACGACGCGCTGTTCTTCGCCGACACCGGCACCGCGGTGATCTGGGCCTCCCGCTACATCACCTACGGGCCGAAACGCCGCATGTTCGGGTCGTTCTCGTGGGCGTCGATGGCCAACGCCTCCCCCAATGCCTTCGGCGCGCAGCTGGCCTTCCCCGGCCGCCAGACCATAGCGCTCTGCGGCGACGGCGGTTTCACCATGCTCGGCCTCGGCGACCTGCTCACCGAGGTGCAGCGCCGGACGCCCGTCGTGCACATCGTGCTGAACAACAGCATGCTCGACTTCGTCAATATCGAACAGCAGGAGGCGGGGCTGGTCCCCTACGGCACCGACTTCCACAACCCGGACTTCGCCAAGGTCGCGGAGGCCATGGGCGCGACGGGAATTCGCGTCGAGGAACCGGGCGACCTGCGGGCGGCGGTGCGCACCGCGCTGGCCCACCAGGGCGGCCCGTTCGTGCTCGACGTCCTCGTCGACAAATACGCCCTCGCGATCCCGGGCCACGTCCCCGCCGAAACCGCCGCGGGCTTCACCCTCAGCCTCGCCAAACAAACCCTCAACGGCCATTTCGACGAGGTCCTCGAAACCGCCACCCACAACATCCGCCTCCTCTGATTCCGGCCGAGAGCACGCCGGAAATACCGCGCGTTCGGTCGCATTCCCAGAGGCGGACCGGGGATTAGGCTCCGGACGTCATGGATGCCTTGTATACGCCCGACCCCTCGGACCCGGACCTGTTCCACTCCACCGAGCTGACCCGGGGGCCGTGGTCGCCGGACGCCCAGCATGCCGGGGCGCCCTCGGCCCTGCTGGGGCACGTGATCGAGCGGTACCGGCCGCGGCCGGGGTATCGGGTCGCGCGGGTGGCAGTGGAGATTCTGGGGCCGGTACCTATCGCGCCGCTGCGGGCCGAGGTGCGCATAGTCCCGGCGGAGGCGCGAGTCGCCCAGCCCGGGCGCGGTGCCGAATTGATCGAGGCCACACTGAGTTCCGACCGGGGCCCGGTGCTGACGGCGCGCGCCTGGCGGCTGGGCCGGGCCGATCCGGAAATGGACGTCCCCGGCGAACTACTGCCGACCGGCACCCACCCCGGGCCCGAGACCGTCACGCCCGGCCCCGAACACGCCTTCCCCAGCAATCAACCGGTCGGGTTCCACACCGCCGTCGACTACCGCTTCGTTTCGGGCGCCTTCCAAACCCCCGGCCCGGCCGTGTGCTGGATCCGGCTGCGCTGTCCGGTCGTCGCCGGAACCGCGCCCGGCCCGCTGGAACGGACCCTCGCCGCCGCCGACTTCGGCAACGGCGTCAGCTCCGTATTGCCTTGGGGCCGATACTTTTTCATCAACACCGACCTCACCGTGACGCTGCCCCGCGAGCCGGTCGGCGAATGGGTGTGCCTGGACGCGGTGACCCATCCCGAACGCAGCGGGATCGGCATGGTCGACGCCCGCCTGTTCGACGAGAAGGGCCCGATCGGCCGCAGCGCCCAGACCCTGCTGCTCGGCACGCGCTGAAGGCACCCGACCGACCAGGAACAGCCTTCCACACGGCCATATCGTATTGCCGGGCACTGCGATATAGGCCGAGTTCACCCGACCCAGGCGTCGACGGCCACGAACATGCAGATCAACACGAACAACATCCCCATCAGCGGCACCACGAACCGCACGTAGCGGTCATAGCGCACCTTCGCCAGCGCGATGCCACCGGTCACCACGGCCGTGGTCGGGGTGACCAGATTGGCCCATCCGGAGGCCGCCGCCCAGGCCGTCACCACCAGCGACCGCGGCACCTGCGCGAAATCGGCCAGCGGGGCCATGATCGGCATGGCGAGCGTGGCGTGCCCGGAGGTCGACGGGATGAGAAACGCCAGCGGAATGTTCACCAGGAACACCGCCACCGCGAACACCCCCGACGAGGTCCCGGTCACGATGCCCTCGAGCGCGTGCAGGACGGTGGCGGTGATCTGGGTGTTGTTCATGACCACCGTCACGCCGCGCGCCAGCACTATCACGAAGCCCGCCCCGACGAAATCGCCGAACCCCCTGCCGATCTCGTCGGTCAGGCGGCCCTCCCCCAGGCCACCGACGAGCCCGACCAGCACCGCGCCGAACAGGAACAGTGCGGTGAGTTCCGGAAACGACCAACCCAGTTCCCACGCAAACGGTTTCGCGTCCAGCCCGTTGACCACCTCGCTCCAGGGAATGATCGCGAAGATCATGAACACGAACAGCAGCGCCACCAGCCACAGCACCGCGACGTGCCGCCGGGTCATCGGATCCGGTTCGTGGTCTTCGGCTTTGGCGTCGCGGTCGCCGGGCTGCCAGCCCGACCAGGACCTGTCCGGATCGTTGCGCACCCGGCGCGCGTACCAGAGCACGTACGCGACGGTCACGGCGGTGAGCACCACCAGCATGATCAGGCGCAGCACGATGCCGTCGCCGATCGGTATCCCGGCGGCGGCCGAGGCCGTGCCGATGGCGAACGGATCGACGGTGGCGCACAGCACGCCGACACCCGCGCCGCAGATGATCGCGCCGACCGCGGTCATGCGGTCGTAGCCCAGCGCCAGCAGCAGCGGCACCAGCAGCGCGTAGAACCCGAGCGTCTCCTCCGCGAAACCCTCGACGGTACCGGCGATCGCGAAGGTCACCATCACGCCGACGATCAACAGGTACGACCGCTCGCGCAGCCGATACGCCAGCCTGCCGATGCCGCGTTCGAGCGCGCCCGTGGCGAAGGCGACGGTGATGAAGGCGCCGACGGCCAGCACGAACAGGAATACCGCCGCCGCGCCGTAGAGGCTGCCGGACAGGTCGGGACCGACCAGTCCGGTCTTGTCGTCCTGGATGCCGTACAGCCCGTCGACCGGGGCGAGGAACAGATCCTTCAGTCGCGCAACGAATCCCGGAGCGTCCTCGATGCGGTGGTACGTCCCGGCGATCGGCCGCCCCTGCTCGTCGCTGTCGTATCGACCGGGCGGAACGATGAAGGCCGCCAGCCACACCAGCAGCGTGACCCCGGCGAGAATGGTGTAGGTGGACGGGAATGTCCACCGGCGACGATGCCCGGCCTCGGCGGCGGCAGTGTCCATGGCGTCATGGAACCACCCCCGGGCTTATTTCCAGCGAATCTCCCGCGGTGTTTCCGGCGACCGCCTACCGCTTGCGGCCGACGCCACCCACGATGCAGTTGCGCACCGGCGACAGCGGCTCCAGGCGCGGACCGTCCGGCCACCAGTCGTCGCACAGCACCAGCCCCGGCTCGACCATTTCCAAATCGCCGAAGAACGCCTGGATTTCATCGAACGTGCGGAATCGCCCGCTGCCCATCGGACTGTGCACGAACTTATCCTCCATCTTCTGCGCGAGCTCGGTGAACTCGGGCGTCTGCGGATCGAGGAAGTGCGCGATGGCCACGTACGAGCCGGACGGCAGCGCATCGATGTAGGTCTGCATCATCGCCGCCCCGTCCTCACCGAGATAGTGATGGATGGTGCCGATCTGGAAAAGCGCTATCGGACGGTCGAAATCCAGCTCGCTGCGCACCACCTTGTTCTCGAGCACCTCGAACGGCTGGAAAATGTCGGCGGTGACGATACTGGTATCCGGGTTCTCCTCCAGCAATGCGCGCGCATGTGCCAGCACCATCGGATCGTTGTCGACATAGACGACGCGGGATTCGGGGCGGATGCGCTGCACCACCTGGTGCGTGTTCTCCGCGGTCGGCAGCCCGGAGCCCAGATCCAGGTACTGCTCGACACCCGTCTGCTTGGCCAGGAAACGGCATACCCGGATGAGGAAATCCCGGTTGGCCCAAGCCAAATCGGTGGCCTGCGGCGCCACGGATTGCACCCGGGCGAGAACCTCGCGGTCGACCTCGAAATTGTCCTTGCCGTTGAGGAAGGCGTCGTACACGCGGGCGATGCTGGCTCGGGTGGTGTCCACCCCTACCGGCACCGCGCTCGGGTAGGCAGCGGAAGACTGGGACATCGCAAACTCCCTGGCATAGTCCGGTTCGGTTTCCGACTCCGAGTTTGGCGCATTCGCGTGGGTTTCGGATCGGTACCGCGCATTTCGAGTTACGAGCGGCCCGCCACGGCGGGCGATGATCATCGTACGGCAGGTACGGTGGCCGCCATGTCGGAGAGCTTCGTGCAGCGGGCGGAACGGATCGTGGACGCGATACTGCAGGCGGATCCCGCCGCCGCGGCGTCGGTCGGCGACCACCGGGCCGACGATCGGCTTCCCGACTGGTCCGGCGACGCCGTGCGGGAGCAGACGGCGATGCTGCGCGAGGCCTCCCACGCACTGGCCGAGGTGGACGACCTGGAGCTGCCCGCGGAGGATCGGGTCGATCACGCGCTGCTGCTGCAGGAGGTCGACAGCCGCCTCTTCGCACTCGGTGAACTGCGCGAGCACGAGTGGAATCCGTTGCTGCACAACCCCGGACCGCTGCTGTACGACCTCCTGGCCCGGCCGTTCGCCCCGCCCGCCGAACGAGCGGAGGTACTCGCCGCCCGGCTGGCGGCGCTGCCCGATGCGCTCGCCACCGCGCGCAGCGTGCTGGGAGACTGCCCGCGCATCCACGTCGAGACCGCCATCGGGCAGTTCGGCGGCGTGGCCACGCTGATCCGCGACCAGGTCCCGGCGCTGGCCGCGCAGGTACCCGGCACCGGCGTGGACGGTTCGGCCGACGCGGCCGTGGCGGCGCTGACCGAGTTCACCGGGTGGCTGCGTGCGCGGCTCGACGGGTCCACCCGAGATCCGCGGCTGGGCCGCCGGGTGTGGGAGGCGAAGCTGTGGCACACCCTCGACACCGACCTGGGCGCGGCCGCGCTGCTCGACCGCGCGCATCGCCACCTGGACCGGCTGCGCGACGAGATCCGCTCCGCCGCAGGCGAACTGCTCGGTGTGGCGGATCCGGACGACGATACCGTCCGCGCCGCCCTCGACACGCTCGCCGCCGACCATCCGGACGACCACACCATCGTCGGACTCGCCGAGACCGCACTGACCGAGGCCGAATCCTTCGTCTCCGCGCACGACCTGGCGACGCTGGTCGACGACACCCTGGTCGTGCAGGAGATGCCGGAGTTCGCCCGGGGCGTGGCGGGAGCCTACTGCGATTCCGTAGGCCCGCTCGAAACCGCGGATCTGCCAACCTTTTTCGCGATCGCACCGACGCCGGCCGACTGGCCGCCGGAGCGAGTGGCCTCGTACTACCGCGAATACAACGACCACATGCTGCGCAATCTCACCGTGCACGAGGCGATGCCGGGCCACTACCTGCAGCTCGCCCACGCGCGCCGGTTCCGCGGCTCGACGGCCACCCGCGCGCTCTGCGCCAGCGGGACGTTCATCGAGGGGTGGGCCGTCTACGCCGAGGAGCTGATGTCCGAGCACGGGTTCGGCGGCCTGCCGGTGCGCCTGCAGCGGCTGAAGATGCAGCTGCGCGCGACCATCAACGCCATCCTCGACCAGGGCGTCCATTGCGACGGGATGACCGAGGCCGAGGCCATGGACCTGATGCTGCGCCGCGGCTTCCAGGAGGAGGGCGAGGCGGCCGGAAAATGGCGGCGGGCCCAGCTGAGCTCCACTCAGCTGTCGACCTATTTCGTCGGCTACGCCGAGATGTCCGCGATCGCCGCCGCCCGGCCCGCCGCGGTCTCGGTGCGCGGGTGGCACGACGCCATGCTGGCCCACGGCTCGCCCGCGCCGCGGCATCTGCGGACACTGCTCGGCATGGACGGCCTGTGAATCGAGTCACAGACACACCGGTCCGCTTCACCCACCCTATCGATAACTAATGGTTTGCTCTCTCTCACATCGGTGTCCGGGAATCCACCCGCCGACGCGAAGGGAGCGAGCCCTCCATGCCGCAGCCGAGATCGCGTACCGCGCGCTGGGTCGCAACGGCCGGAGTCACCGTCCTGCTGGCGGGAGCGCTGACGGTGGGCGCCGCGATCGCCGCCGCCGACGAGGTGGCGCTCGGACCGTGCGAGGCCGGTGCGCGCGCTTCCGCCGCGGGCCCCGGCGCCGCGGGCACGACCATCGACAACAACAAACCGACCCCGGTCCGCGCGGGCGTACCCCGTGCCACCGGAACCGATTTCGTCTGCGCCGCGCGGATCCCGGTGGCCTCGTCACTGATCCCCGACCTGGTCGCCATGAGCCTGGGCGCGGTGCCGACGGCGTTCCGGATGGCACCGAAGGGGATGGCGCTGCTGATCGTCCCGCCGCATCAGTTCCCGGCCTTCGACAACGTCATCACCCGGGAGAGCGGCTGGAACACCTTCGCGGTCAACAAGGAGTCCGGCGCTTACGGCCTGGGCCAGGCCCTGCCCGCGCACAAGATGGGCACCCACGGCCTGGACTGGTGCTGCAATCCGCTCACCCAGATCCGCTGGACCTATGACTACATGAACCAGCGCTACGGCGGCCCGGACGGCGCCTGGGCGTTCTGGCAGTCCCACGGCTGGTACTGAATTCGGGCAAATCGCCCGCGTATTACTCCCATGAGTGACACCGGCAACTTCGCAGACACCGGGTAGGCTTGCCCCGGACGTCCGCAGCCTGCACCGATTGCCGTTTCTTCCACATGGCTGCAACAATCGAGTCAGGGTTGCGGGCACTCTGACTGCCGCTACTCGTGGAGTTCAACCCCCCGCGGGTGTCGGGCTAATGCGAAAGGCATCGGCATGTTCGTGCGTGTGTTCGCCCTGTCGTTCATCGTCACGGTGGTATCGCTGGTGGTCGCGCTGATTTACGGCGGACCGGAGGCACTGATCCTGGCGGCGATCCTCGGTGTGCTCGAGGTGTCCCTGTCGTTCGACAACGCGGTGGTCAATGCCAGCGTGCTGCAGCGGCTGAGCCAGTTCTGGCAGCGCATGTTCCTCACCATCGGCGTGCTGATCGCCGTCTTCGGGATGCGGCTGGTATTTCCGCTGGTGATCGTCGCGATCGGGGCCCACCTGGATCCGGTGAAGGCGTTCGAGCTGGCGCTGAATCCCCCGGCCGACGGCGCGGCCTACTTCCCCGACGGCCGCCCCAGTTACGAGACGCTGCTCAACGAGGCCAACCCGAAGATCGCGGCATTCGGCGGCATGTTCCTGCTGATGCTGTTCCTGGACTTCGTCTGCACCCGCCGCGAGATCACCTGGCTGAGCTGGCTGGAGCGGCCGCTGGCGCGCATCGGCCGGTTCCCCATGTTCCCGACCGTCGTCTCGATGGTGGCCCTGGTCCTGATCGCGGGCATCGTCGCGCCGGACAACAAGGCCGATGTGGTGATGGTCGCGGGCGTGCTCGGCATGGTCACCTACATCCTCGTCAACGGGCTCAGCGAGGCCCTGGACGGCGAACACGCCGCGGATATGGAGCGCCCCGGGCCGGGGCGGGTGGTGGTCGCCACCGGACGCGCGGCATTCTTCGGCTTCCTCTATCTGGAGGTTCTGGACGCGTCGTTCTCCTTCGACGGAGTGATCGGCGCCTTCGCCATCACCGCCGACCCGATCATCATCGCGCTCGGGCTGGGCCTCATCGGGTCGATGTTCGTCCGCTCGATCACCGTGTATCTCGTCCGCCAGGGCACCCTGTCGGAGTACCGGTACCTCGAGCACGGCGCGCACTGGGCCATCGGCGCGCTCGCCGTCGTGCTGCTGTACTCGACCGGGCATCACCTCAACGAGGTCGTCACCGGCATGATCGGTGTCACGATCATCGCGGCCGCGTTCATCAGCAGCGTCGTGTACAACCGGCGCCACCGCAGCACCGACGGCGACGCGGAGGAGCACGACGACCTGACGACCGCTAGCGCGTCCGCTCGATGACACCGCGCAGGTAGGCCGCCTGACCCGCGTGCTGCAGGTCGTCGGAGATCACGCTGACCAGCCGCACACCGAGGGTGACCGGCGGATCCCACGCGGAATCGACCACGCGGTCCAGGTCGGCGTCGGTGAGCCCGCGCACGTATCGCAGCGTCTGCTCGTGGACGGCGTCGTAGTAGCCGGTCAGCAACTCGGCCGGGGCCTGGATGCGTGCGACGTCGGACGGGCTGTCGCCGTATCCGGTGGCACGCTTGCCGATCGGTAGCGCGAACCGGTCGTACCAGCCCTGCGCCGTCCACACCTGGTCGGACCCGGCCACGTCGGCGATATGGTCGTCCTGCACTCGGGTCAGGTGCCAGACCAGCCAGGCGATGGAGTTCGCCGCGGGCTCGATGCGGTGGGTCAGCGCCTGATCGTCCAGGCCGTCGACCGCCTCGTGCACCACCTCTCGGATCCGCTCGTATGCGTCTATCAGCACATCGGCACTCGTCGCCATCTACTTCTCCCTTCCCCGCAGAACCCTTTCGCCCGACCGTACTCGCGGGCACCGACAACCCTCCGGGCGCCGGGAGCGCGGCGATGTCACACTCGCGGGCGCTGCGGCGTCAGTCGAGCGAACCGGAACGAACCGGCCGCCGAAACCGCTGAGACAAGAGGCATTCCGATGACCATCGCCTACTACATCGTCACCGTCCTGGCCGCCCTGTGGGTCGCCTTCTCCTCCTACGCGCTGCTCACCAGGAAGCAGTTCGTCGTCGAACCGCTGGAGCACTACGGCGTGCCCCGGTCGTGGTGGACCCCGCTCGGGATCGCCAAGGGCGCCGGCGCGCTCGGGCTTGTCGTCGGATTCGTCCTCCCGGTCATCGGGGTGGCGGCCGCCGTCTGCCTGGTCCTCTACTTCCTCGGCGCCACCGCCACGGCCCTGCGCGCCCGCTCCTACAAGACCGTGGCGGGGCCGCTGGCGTACCTGGTTCCGGTGGTCGCCACGCTGGTCCTGCAGCTGGCGGCGTAGCGAGCAGCATGGACGAAACCCAACCGCCCACGCCCGGCCGACACCCGGCCGGGCGTGGGTATTGTCGGATCATGAGGTCCAGGCCGCTGACGCTGATGCAGGACGAGCTCGTCGAGTACGACAAGGCGATGGAGCGCATGGCCGAGATGGTCGAGCAGCGGCACCGCGACGAGCGTCCCGATACGCTGTGGCTGCTGAGTCATCCGCAGGTGTACACCATCGGCCGCCGGACACCGCTCGAGCATCTGCCCGATCCCGCGCACCACATTCCGGTCGTCGAGACCACGCGGGGCGGCCAGCTCACCTATCACGGTCCCGGCCAGCTCGTCGGGTATCTGATCGTCCGGCTGCAGCCCGGCGAGGGCGTGGTCGACTACATCCGTGAGGTCGAGCACCGCCTGGTCGAGGCCCTCGCCACGCTGGGCGTCCCCGCCGAACGCCGCGACACCCCGACCGGTTCCGAATTGCTCACCGGCGTCTGGACTTCCGCGACCGGGCGCAAGATCGTCTCCATCGGCATGCGCCAGAGCCGCGGCATCACCAGCCACGGCTTCGCCCTCAACGTCGACGGCGACCTCGAGCCCTGGCACTGGGCGGTGGCCTGCGGACTCCCCTCGGTCGACATGACCTCGGTGCGGCGCGAAACCGGTACTGCGACAATGGATCAGGTCCGTCCAGTGGTAGCGAAGGCATTCGAAGCCGACTAATCTACCCGGACCCACTACAACTCGGTCGGCTCCTCATAACCCAGCCGAACATCGTGCGTCAGCTCCCCGCCGTCCACCACGACCCGGCTCGTCGCCGGTGGATAACCCCGCGCGACCACCGTGTACTCCCCCTCCGGCAGGTCGGTGACCACGTACTGGCCGTGGGCGTCGGTGCGGGCGGAGGCAACCGGGTTGCCGTGCCCGTCGAGCACCAGGACCTGCGCGTCCGGCACGGCGTGGCCGTCGGCCCACGCCAGACCGGCCAGCACGCCCGTCGATCCGAGTTCGATGTCGTGACGTAGCAGGCCGCTGTCGGGGACGGTCAAAGTCGTTGCGGCAGGCCGCATGTGGTCGGAGACGGCGACCAGGGTGTAGGTCCCCGGCACCACCCCGTGACAGGCGTAGGCTCCCTCGGCGTCGGTGACCGCCGACCCGACGACCTCCCCGTGCGAGTCTGTCAGCGTGACGGTGACGCCGTGCAGGGGTTCGCCGCGGCCGCCCACCCGCACCACACCGGACACCTCACCGGTCCCGAGCAGCGAGATATCCAGTGCCTGCGGCCATTCCCCGACCGTGACGTTCACCGCCGAGGGCTGGTAACCGGTCGCCGAGACGATGAGCACATAGGCCCCGGGGTTCGGTGCATCGATGCGATAGCCGCCGTCGGGGCCGCCGGTGGCGCGCGAAACCTGGTGCCCGCGTTGATCGATCAGCGTCAGGGCGGCATCGGCGACGGGATGGCCGTCCTCACGGTGGATGCGCCCGTCCAGTGAATGCGCTTCGCCGTCACCGTATTCCGCCGACAGCAGCACCGCGGTGCCGGTCGCCGCCGCCGAATACGCTGCGCCGCCCACGGTTTCGGGCATCCTGACAGGTTCCGGCCGCGCGTGCCGGACGTGACTCCCCCCGGCCGCGAGCACGGGTTCCGGCTCGGTCAGCGCCTGCGCGGACCCCGCCCACAGCTCCGCCTCATCCCAGGCGCCGTCCTCGAGCGGCTCGGCTTCCACCTCCGAAGGATCCTGCAGCGGAATCTCTTTCATGAACATCAGCACCACGCAGGCCAGCAGCGAGACCGCGGCTCCGACGTAGAACACCCCGCTCAGCGAGTCGGTGAAGCCGACCAGGATCGGATCCCTCAGCTCCGGCGGCAGCGCGGCGATACCGGCCGTGTTGCTCTGCAGTTCGGTCATCGCGCCGGTATCGAACCCGGGCGGCAACTGCCCGCCGAAGGCGTCGAGAATCTTGTTCGGCAGCAGGTTGAACAGGATCGTCAGGAACACCGTGACGCCCAGCGTGCCGCCCATCTGCCGGAAGAACGTCGCCGACGCCGTGGACACCCCCATATCCGACCGCGGCCCGGCGGCCTGCGCCGCGATGATCAGCGTCTGCATGCACCCGCCGAGGCCGATACCGATCACCCCGCTGTAGGCCAGCGGCTGCCACAGCGGGCTGTCGAACTGGACCTGCGCGAACAGCGCCGAACCACCCGCGATGACGAACGTGCCCACCACCGGCAGGATCTTGTAGCGGCCGGTGGCCTTGGTGACCGCGCCCGCGATCGAGGAGCCGATCATGATGCCCAGTACCAGCGGCAGCATCAGCAGCCCGGACTTGGTCGGCGAATATTCGCGCACCACCTGCAGATACAGCGGCACCATCGAGATCGCGCCGAACATCGCGATGCCCACGATGAACCCGCCGAC
This sequence comes from Nocardia mexicana NBRC 108244, assembly GCF_001613165.1. Classification (GTDB taxonomy): domain Bacteria; phylum Actinomycetota; class Actinomycetes; order Mycobacteriales; family Mycobacteriaceae; genus Nocardia; species Nocardia mexicana. The sequence continues at coordinate 52,012 of NZ_BDBV01000035.1, read as the reverse complement.
GATCGTGATCGAGAAGGTCGAACTCCTGAACAGCCGCAGCGGGATCAGCGCCGCGTCCTTCATCAGGAACTCGATGACGACGAACAGCACCAGCCCGATCCCGCAGAGGCCGTAGCACAGCAGCGCGCGATCCGATTGCCATCCCCAGCCGCGGCCCTGCTCGGCGACGATCAGCAGCGGCACCACGCAGATCGCCAGCGCGATCGTGCCCAGCCAGTCGATGCGGTGGCGCTGCCGCTCGTGCGGCACGTTGAGCACCTTCGCGACCACCAGCAGCGCGACCACCCCGATCGGCACGTTCACCAGGAACACCCAGCGCCAGCCCTCCAGGCCCCACAGGTGGTCGTAGTCGGAGAAGAATCCGCCGAGCACCGGGCCGAGCACCGTCGAGATGCCGAACACCATCATGAAATAGCCCTGGTAGCGCACCTGCTGCCGCGGCGGCACGATATCGCCGATGATGGTGAACGCCAACGACATCAGGCCACCGGCTCCCAGCCCCTGGAAGGCGCGGAACCCGGCCAGCTGATACATCGAGGTGGCGAAGGTGCACGCCGCCGACCCGATCACGAACAGCCCGATCGCGAGGAGGTAGAACGGCTTGCGCCCGTAGATGTCGGCCAGCTTGCCGTACAGCGGCGTGCTGATGGTGGCGGTGATCAGATACGCCGTCGTCGCCCAGGCCTGCTGGTCGAAACCGTTCAGACTGTTGGCGATCCGCACGATCGCCACGGTCACGATGTTCTGATCCAACGCGGCCAGGAATATGCCCAGGAGCATGCCGGACAGAATCGTGAGTATCTGCCGGTGCGACAGTGACGCGCCCGCACCCGCCGCCGGGTCCGGCCGCACCGCCGGTTCCCGGGTGGTCGAAGTCGTCATGTTCAAGCCCTAATTCGGTTCGCAGTGAGCAATGAGTGTTTCGATACTGCGGTCGAGCAGGTGGAGCAGAACGATCGAGACGCGGCCGGGATCCCCTTCTCCCACACCAGCGGACGTGATTAGCACGCACAACTAGTTGCCGGGGCCAACTATACAACTGACTCTCAGAACAAGGTCATCGGCTCGGTCGGCACCGGTTCCGGGAGCGGCTCGACCTCCGGTAGCCGCGCGCGGATCTCGTCATGGAACCGACGAGCCAATACCAGTGATTCGGCGTTGTCGGGCGTATGGATGAAAACGGTCGGCGAGCGGCCCTCGCGCAGCCAGTCGGCGACGATGTCCAGCCAGGGCCGCCAGCCCGCGACGGTGGCGGCGCTGTCGTCGCGCCCGTGGTACCGCACGATCGGGTATTCGGTGAGGGCGCGGGTCCGCCGCGGCAGGCGCGGCTTCTTCGTCCACGCCTCGCGTTCGCCCGGACTGGTCGGTCGGGCCGCGAACAGGGTGCCGGTGTCGAACGGGATCCACTCGGCGCCCGGACGGGCCAGCACGTGCTCCAATTGCGCCGTGGCCCGGTCGTCCTCGAAGAACGCGCGGTGTCGCACCTCCACGGCGTAGCGGTACTCGTCCGGCAGCTGCCGCAGCAGTCCGGCCAGCGCGCCGAGGTCCGCCGGCCCGAACGAGGGCGGCAGCTGCACCCACAGCGCATGGGCGCGCGGCCCGAGCGGCTCGATAGCAGACAGGAATTCGCGCAGCTGCTGCTCGGCGCCCGCCAGCCGGCGTTCGTGGGTAATAGTTTTCGGCAGCTTCACCACGAACCGGAAGCCGGGATCGGTCTGCGCCGCCCAGGATCGGACCGTGTGCGGTGCGGGCGTGGCGTAGAAGGTGGTGTTGCCCTCCACCGCATTGCACCAGTCCGCATAGGACCGCAGCCGTTCCCGCGGATTCGGCTGCCGGTCCGCCCAGGCCGTGTGCGTCCACTGCGCACATCCCACGTGAAGCCGCATGTGCTCGACGCTAACGCACGCACTACCGCAGTGCATTCGACCAACCATCACGCGATCCGGCCGTGCACTCGGACCAAGATTCGCGAAAGGAACATACATACACGGCTGTATGTATAGTCTGGCGCCGGTGCCGCCGTGAGCCGAAACGGAGGGGTTGCAATGATTCTCGACGGACGCGCGCTGTTCCGCGCCGCCACCCGACTGCTGGTGGTGCCCGCCGTCCTGGCGGCGGCATTACCTGCCGCCCCGGCATCGGCCACACCCGGATCCGGTGCGGACCCGGCGCGGTGGACCGCGATTCACGATGGGCCGCAACAGTATCCGGATGTGCACATCGACTGGGACGTGCCGATCACGATGAGCGACGGCACGGTGCTGAAGGCCAATGTCTACCGGCCCGCCGATGCCCGGGGCCCGATCACCACCCCCACACCGGTCGTCCTGAACCTGACGCCCTACACCAAGCTGGGCACGATGATCCTGGACTCGGTGCAGTCCATCCCGGTGCTCTCCGACGCGGTGATCCGCTTCTTCCGCGACCTGGACCTGACCGGCACTCCGCTGGAGGGCATCACCGACATCACCCGGGTCGTCGGCGGCGGCGCGGGGCGCGGAGTGGGCGTGGACCGCAACCTGATTCGCTCCGGGTACACGCAAGTCGTGGTCGACGTCCGCGGAACCGGTTTCTCCCAGGGGGTTTGGGAGCCATGGGGTCCACGCGAGCAGTTGGACACTCCCGAGGTGATCGACTGGGCGGCGCGTCAGCCGTGGTCGAACGGCAGGGTCGGCATGACCGGGGTGTCCTACTCCGGCATCAACCAACTGCAGGGCGCCGCACAGCGGCCGCCCGGTCTCGAGGCGATCTTCCCGATCGTGCCGGGCAACGATCTGATCCGCGACGCCTATGCGCCCGGCGGCGCACCGATCTCGGTGCTCCTGCCGTATTTGTTCGGCGTCAACATGGCCAAGCTGCTGCCGGATGTGATGTCGCTGCTGCAGGGGCGTTTCGACACCAAGTGGCTGTCCGATCGGATCGCCGACCCGATGTCGATGCTCGCCGAGGGGTGGAGCGCGCTGACCGCGCCGACACAGCAGGACCTCGCGACTCACGCGCGGTCCCTCCTGGACCCCGAAAGCCCGCTGCGCCAGGCGTGGTTCGGACATCCGGAGCGAATCACGGTGCCCACCATGGTGGTCGGCGGCTGGCACGACGCCTTCGCCAATGCCGGACCGCGCATCTACAACTCGATTCCGTTGCCGCCCGGGCAGAAACAACTGGTCTACGGCGACAGCATGCATCTGTCGGTCGGATTCGACATGCGTGGCAAGGCGGGCGAACCGCCCCGGGTCGACGTACTCCAGCGCGCCTGGTTCGACCGCTGGCTCAAGGATATCGACAACGGTATCGACGGCTACGGACCGCTCACGCTGTGGCAGCAGGGCGGCGGATGGACCACCAGCGACCAATTCCCCAGGGCGGGAACCGAACACCGGCGCCTGTACCTGTCGGCGGCACCCAGCGGGACGACGAGCACCAGCGTGCACGACGGCAGCCTCACCGCGGAGCCGACCCCGGATGTCACCCGCCTGACCGTGGCTCCCGGCCTGATGAGTCTCTGCTCCCGCGACGGTGGGCAGGGCGGCCTGGTCGACCCCTTCGAGATCTTCGTCGGATGCACCGAGGACGACCGCATCCACGAACGCGACGGGCTCACCTTCACCGGCCCACCCGTGGCCGGGCCCACGCAGATATCCGGACCGATCGCGGTGCATCTGAACACGGTGCACGACACCGCGGACGGGCTCTGGGTCGCGACCGTCAACGACGTTGCGCCCGACGGCCGTTCGACCGTGCTGAGCACCGGTCAGCTCACCTCTTCGCTGCGCGCCCTCGACGAGGAGAAGAGCACGCGATCGGCCAACGGCGACTACAGCGATCCGTTCCCGGTGCTCTCGGTCGATGCCCGGCGCCCGGTCCGGCCCGGCGAGCCGACGCCGCTGGAGATCGGCCTGATCCCGATCGACGCGGTGCTGCGGCCCGGGCATCGGTTGCGCGTCGACGTCTACGCCAGCAACTTTCCCAAGGCGCTGCCGCTCGGGCCCGTACTGCACGACAGCCGCCTGGCACCGCAGCACCTGCAGCTGGACCCCGCCGAACCGAGCTACGTGAACATCCCGCTCGGGGGTGATCCGGGCTGGTGACCCGCTCAGCCCTGCTGGAAGAACAGCACCTGATCGCCGTAGTCGACCAGCGGCCGCGCCTGGCCCGCCTGCCGGATACCGCTGGCGGGCAGGTGGGTGAGCTTGGCGAACATCGGGGTGTTGCCGAAGGCCGAACGCACCTGGGTCTCGGAGGCGTAGTCGGCGCCGTAGTCGGCGAGGGTCGCGAAATCCAGTGGCGCCAGCGGGGTCTCGAGGGGCGGCTGTCCGACGGGACGGCCGAGCGCGGCGTACTGGGTCGCGGCGCCGTCGACATACCAGCACAGCTCGTAGGACATGTTCTCGGTGGTATTGACCGCGATCACCGGCCAGCGCTGCGAAAGAGCGAGCGCCAGTGGGTGTCTGCCGACCGGCGTGAGCTCCCAGTGCCGGCTCATCACCGAAATCCAGCTGCCACCGGCCCGTTCGACCAGCACCACGTCGTCACCGAGCCGTTCGGCCAGGTTCAGCTCGGGATCGGGCATGTGCCAATGGGTTTCGTGCACGCCCTGGAAGACGGTGCTGTCCACGGCCACGGCGCCGTCGGCCTCGTAGGCCGCGATCACCGCCGCGCGCACCTGGGCCAGGGCGTCGGGGGCGGCGCAGCGCACGCTCAGCGCACCGAACGCACTCCCGATCTCCACGGGCTTGGACGGCGGGTCCGCCAGCGCACCCGCGGCCAGCGGCTTCAGCCCGACCAGGCCCAGCTTCCAGTTGATCTCCTCGATCGTGGTCAGGTCGCCGGAGGTCTGGTAGAGGATCTGCTGCTGGGTCAGATATCCCGCGCGCTCGAGCGTCTGACATTCCAGTTTCGTCAGCGCGGCGCGGGTCTTGCTGGTGAAGTCGACGTCGTCGACGCGGGTCTCGCGCAGGCGGGTGGTCATCGCCTGCGTGGTCCAAGCGGAGTAGCGCTCGCGGTACATGGCCAGCGCCTGCTTGCGCGGGCGGCCTATCATCAGCGTGCGCAGCAGCATGTTCAGACTGGCGAGATAGCGACCGGCCTGGTCGGGCTCGGTGGCGAACAGCCCGGCGCGGATGCGCACCGCCTCCGAACTCGCGGCGACCGCCGACTCCGGGTCGAGCCGGCACAGCCACACCCCGCACTTGGACAGCCCGTCGGCGCAGACCCCGGCCGCCATCGGATAGCGCTGCGCCACCCGGTGATACGCGTCGCAGGCCTGGCGAATGGTGGAGGTGGCGAGTTCGCGGTGCCCGATCGTGCGGGCCGCCTGCTCGAACAGCCGCAGCGCCTCCTGCACCTGCCCGGCGAACTGGGCGCTGACGTGCCCCTGGGTCAGCCAGCGCAGCCGGATCAGCACGGCCTCCTGCGCGGGCTCCAGCGCCGCGGGCGCGCGGTCGCGCCCGTCACCCTGCTCCTTGGTGGCCAGAAAAGCCCTGGACAGCTCGCACAGCGAGGCCGCCAGCCGCAGCTCGGCCTCGGCCGATCGCTCCGCAGTGGCGGTCCGTCTGTCGTCGGCCACCTGCTGCTCGATGGTGGTCAACTCCATCGCATTCCCAACTCCCGCGTCACCTTCCACACACGGTCGTGGATCGGCCGCATCGTGCCGTGCCGAGTCTGCCACATATCGTCGTCCGATATGCGCCGACCGTGCGGACAGCGCAGGACAGAAGGGCCGCCTCCGACCGTGCCCCGGAAACCCAGGGCGTCTCGCGAAGTTTCACCGGCGGCCATGTAGTCGATATATAAGTAGTCTCGGAAGACGAAAGATTGTGTGGGGGAACATGTCACTGGTTTCGAGAATCGTCACGAACCGGTATGCCGAAGGCACCGAGGCACCGGCCTCGTCGCCCGGGGTGGAGCAGCGGCAGTGGGCCCGGGCGGTGCAACCGTACGCTCGGACGTCCGGTTCGCCCCCGGCGCAGCGCGGCGACTCCTATCGCGAGCGCCTGCTCAAGTACTTCCCGATGGAGACCAGCGGGCCCTATCTGGCGGCCTCGGCGGCTATCACCGGCATGACCGAGGCACACACACCCGCACGCACGATATGGCTGCTGGTGATCTTCACCGCATTCGGGGTGGGCACGATTCCCCTACTCCTGAAGCAGTATCCGGCCGCGCTGTACCGGAATCGCTGGCTCCCCATCGGGTTCGGGCTCGGGGCGTACGTCATCTGGGTCTACTCGCTGGGCGCGCTGCCGGAGGAGCTGGGCCTGTTCAGCCCGATCGGTGCGGTCGTGCTCCCGATCCTGTACGGGTTCGGTGCGAATTTCAGCCCATCTCCGCCGAGGTGATCGCAGGTGGTCGTGGCCCCGGCCCTTCGATCGAGCGAGAATCCGTGTTAACTTAATCGGGTATCTCGTATTACTGATCTGATCGGAGTGGCTATGACCTCGGCAGTCGTCGTCGACGTGGTCCGGACCCCGTCCGGCAAGGGCAAGGCCGGTGGCGGCCTGTCGCAGGTGCATCCGGCAACGCTGCTGGCCGGGGTGCTGGCCGAGCTGGTGTCGCGCAACGATCTGGACCCGGCGCTGGTCGACGACGTGGTCACCGGCTGCGTCACCCAGAGCGGGGAGCAGGCGTTCAACATCGGCCGCACCGCGGTGCTGGCCGCCGGATTCCCGGAGTCGGTGCCCGCGACCACCGTCGACCGGCAGTGCGGATCCAGCCAGCAGGCAGCGCATTTCGCCGCCCAGGGCGTGATCGCCGGTGCCTACGACATCGCGATCGCCTGCGGCGTGGAGTCGATGAGCCGGGTGCCGATGTTCTCCAATGCCCAAGGCGCGGACGCCAATCGGGGCCCGATCGCGCACCGGTACCCCGATGGCCTTGTCCAGCAGGGCATTGCGGCCGAGGTCATCTCGGCGCGCTGGAAGCTGGATCGAAACACGTTGGACGAGTTCGCTGCTCGCTCGCATCGGCTGGCCGCCGAGACCGCGGCGGCGGGCGGTTTCGCGAAAGAGCTTGTGGCAGCGGGAGAATTGACCGCCGACGAGACCATCCGATCGTCCACCACCGTCGAGAAGCTGGCCGGGCTGCGGCCCGCCTTCGCCGACGCCGAGTTCGAGGCCCGCTTCCCGGAGATCGAATGGTCCATCACCCCGGGCAATTCGTCGCCGCTGACCGACGGCGCCTCCGCGGCGTTGATCATGAGCGAGGAGAAGGCGAACCTGCTCGGGCTGCGGCCGCGGGCACGGTTCCATTCGTTCGCGGTGACCGGTGACGATCCGCTGCTGATGCTCACCGCCGTCATCCCCGCGACTCGGAAGGTGTTGGCGCGCGGTGGATTGTCGATCGACGACATCGATGCCTACGAGGTGAACGAGGCCTTCGCACCGGTGCCGCTGGTGTGGGCGCACGAACTCGGCGCCGACCCGGCCAGGCTGAACCCGCGCGGCGGCGCCATCGCCCTGGGCCATCCGCTGGGCGCCTCCGGCACCCGCATCCTCGCCACGCTGGTCAACCACCTCGAGCAGTCGGGCGGTCGCTACGGCCTGATGACCATGTGCGAGGCGGGCGGGCTGGCCAACGCCACCGTCATCGAGCGGCTCTGAGCGCATGAGCGACAGCAAACGCAGCGCCCTGGTCACCGGCGGCTCGCGCGGGATCGGCGCGGAGATCGCGCGGCGACTCGCCGGTGAGGGATACGCGGTGACCATCGCCGCCCGCACCGCCGAGACCCTCGAGCAGACCGCGCAGCGGCTGCGGGCGGAGACCGGCGCGGAGGTCCATCCGGTGGCGGCTAACATGGCCGACCCCGGTCAGGTCACCGCGCTGGTCGACGCGCACGCCGATCGGTGCGGCGGAATGGATCTGCTGGTGCTCAGCGCCGGCACCGGCACCGCGAGCCCCGTCGCGGACATGACGCCCAAGGCCCGCGAGCGCATGCTCGACGTCAACTTCCGCGCCCCGCTCACCCTCATCCAGGCGGCGCTGCCGCTGCTGCGCGCCAGCGCCGCCGCCGATCCGCAGCGCGGCGCGAAAATCGTTGCGATCTCCTCGATTACGGGCGTAGCGGGCGAACCGGGCCTCTCGGCCTACGGCGCCACCAAGGCGGCGCTGATCTCGCTGTGCGAGACCGTCTCGCTCGAGGAATCGGCCCGCGGCGTCAGCGCCACCGCCCTGTCCCCCGGTTACGTCGACACCGATATGAGCGCCTGGAAACACGGCGAACTCGACCCGTCGGCGATGCTGCCGACCGCCGACATAGCCGAACTGGTGCTTGCCATTTCGCGCCTGTCGGCCCGGGCGGTGGTGCCCAACATCGTGGTCTCCCGCGCCGGGGATCAGCTCTGGCGCGCCTGAGCCCGCATCCCTAGGCGCTGGCGCCGAACAGCTTTTCGCGCGTTTGTGCCGGGGTCTGCCCGTAGTGTTCCCGGTAGGCTTCCCGGAATCTGCGCGTGCTGGGGAACCCTTCCTCGAAGGCAATTCTGTCCATGTCGACGGGCAGCGTTGTGGACAAGCGCCGATGCGCTCGTTCGATGCGGACCGTGCGCAGCATCGCGCCGGGCGCGGGATACCCGGCACCCCGCAGCACTTTGTAGAGTGTCCGCCCGCCGATGCCCAACATCGCGGCGATGGCTTCCGGCGTCACGCCGGGGTCGTGCGCGTGCTCCTCGATGAGAAGTCGTGCGCGTTCGGCGTCCAATGCCCGCCTGCCTGATGTGATGGCCGGGGTCGGATTGAGCGCCCCGTCGAGCAGCGTGAGCGCACTGGAGAATGCGACGCTGAAATCTGCTGCCGTCCAGCCCTCGGCCTCGACGAGTAGTCGAACCTGGGCCTCCAGCGCGCGCACCAGGGGCCGCTTTTCGTCCAGTGCGAGCGGGGCAGCCGCGGCGCGGGCGTGATCGATCGCTCGCTCGGGGACGGTCATGATCAGCGCCCTGATGGTCTCGTCGTGCGTCATGAACAGCGGTCGGTCCCAATGAAAGAAGCCGATCCTTCCGGGTTGAAATATCTCCCGGTAATCACCCTGTTCGAACTTGAAACGCCCCTGCAAGGGGACCAGGACCCGATAGCTGTGTTCACCGTCGGCCCGCACATTGCGGAGCGAGCGCCGGTAATCGAGTGCGGCGGACTCGAATTCGACGATCTGGAACTGGCCGACGTTCTGAGCGAACGCGCCCGAGTGGAATTGTTCGGCGCGGAAAGACAACCCGACCGACCCCTGCCTGCGCATGAGGTAGTCGTCCCACGACGCGGTCGGGTCGTCATCATCGGTCGAGAACGTCTCGTTCCGGTATTCCGCATCGGTCACACCGACGCCCCCTTTCACACACCCGGGCCGCACAGCCATGAAACCGGCCACGAGATTACTCGCAGCGGGCGGCGGGCGGAAAATGACCGGGAATGGGCAAGAAAACGGTCGAGACCCGGCGGCGGCGCGACATAGTCTGCGAGACACCACCAGGAGCTGGCGGAACCTTCATCGTCGCGGGCGGTCCGCATCGATGACGACGGGGATGCGAGGGTCATCAGGAGGGGAGGTCCTCGCACCCCGATCTAAAGTCGAAACATCAATCAGAGCTTGCCGTTTCGCTCGCTACTCGACGGCCGCCTCCAGCGGCTTCGCCCGCTCGAACCAGGCCGCGACCTCCTGCTCGCTCAGCACGTCCTCGACATCGAGGGAGGCGGGCATGCGCGGGGAGAACCGGCCGGCCGGGAAGTGGTGCGGGAACGGCCGCGGGTCGAGGACCAGCACGCGGTGCCCGTCGACCACGGGGATGTCGGACGGGTTGCCCTCGTACCAGACCCGGCTCCCGTCCAGCGCATGGAACAGGAAGATCCCCTCGGACGGGACCATCCCCTCCGTATCCAGGCACGCGGCCACCGCCTCGGCCGAGGGCGGGTCGCCGGGGATGTGACCGGCGCCGATGAGTGCGTTGCCGAGCAGGGTGTCGAGCTGGAAGTTGTCACCGATACCCGTCGTGCGCACCCGGTAGCCGGTCGCCGATTCGCGGTGCAGGACGACGAGCGGTTCGTCGTCCAGGACCACCAGCAGGTAGGCGAGGCATTTGTCCCACCTGTCGGCAGTCTCGTGGAGGGCGTCGAGCTGCTCGATCAGGTAGTCGCGCTGCTCCTGGTTGAGGGCTCCGCGAACCTGCGGATGCTGCAGCACCGCCACTCCTGCCCGCATCCAGTTGTCGAGCTCCCACCACGACAGCGTGATCTCCGGCCCGAAGACCTCGAACAGTTCCCGGATGACCTCGCCGTCGGGGTCGGGCAGTTCGTCGCCCAGCGCCTCGGCCAGGGTCTCCCGCCAGGTTTCGGCGAATATCTTTGCGTTGCTGAGGTTTTCGGCGACATTGCGGACGACGGCGAAGCCGCACGCGACGGCGTCCGCCCCCTGCTCCACACACGCGCCGATCAGGACGGCGATATTCGACCGGCCACCGAGCGGCACGTCGTCGAGGAGGTCGGCGAGCCGCGGGCCGCCCTGCGCCAGTTCGTCACGGGTCGCATCGCCGTAGGCGCTGGACAAGCCGGCGTGCGCCTCCTCCATGGCCGAGATGTCCTCGTCCTGCACGGCGCGTTCGAATTCGGTCAGAGCGTCCAGAAATTGCATAGTCCCCGGGGTCACGCGGACGCACGCTACCCACGCGCCATCCGGCCGTCCACCGCGCGCCACCCAGCAAGGGGAAGATCGAGACTCACTCCCGGGGCGTAGGGGCCCAGGCCACGGCGCAGCGAGCCCGGAACTCGAGAATCGGACTGCGCAGCGCGGCCGACTCTCGAAGTACGGCAAACTATCTCGTGGCTCGGCGGCGGGCCGGACGCCGCAGCATACCGATCCCGTACGCCCGGCTCCGGGAACTGTCGGGGACGATATGCCCGGCGGTTACCAGAATGTCGTAGGCCGCCTTCTTGTTCGGGCAGCAGTCGGTGGCACATCCGGCGTGTACCTGCATAACCCGGTGTGCGAGTTCCACCGACAGCGGGCCGACCGGCACCGAATGTGCGGTCACCGCAATGATTTCGACGATCGTGCGCTCCATGGCAAGGCCCTTCGCGTGCACCAGACGATCCACGATGTAGCTCCACGGTAGCCCACCACGACCGCCGCCACGCCGGACATACACAGGACAATCCGGTGCCCGGACACCATTTGCTGGGCAGACCGTCCAGTCTGCTCAGTCGCCTCCTATTCCTCTACCGCGTCCGGGAATGCCTGCTGCCGCCGCCCGCCGCGCAGCGTCCCCTCCAGATATGCCGCCTTGCAGGCCCGGCGGGCGATCTTCCCGCTGGATGTGCGCGGAATCGATCCGGCGGGCACCAGCAGCAGATCCCGCACCGTCACGCCGTGCCGCTTGGCGATGGCCGCGCGGACGGTCTCGGCGATCGGCTCGGGCTCGATCTTCGCCGCGCCGCTGCCCCTTTCGGCCACGATCACCAAATGCTCTGAGCCGGAAGCGCCTTCGTCGGCCCGCTCCGGTATTTCGTTGGCGCCCACCGAGAACGCCGCGACGAATCCGGGACGCAGGGCGGTCGACGACTCCTGCGCCGACATCTCCAGATCCTGCGGGTAGTGGTTGCGGCCGTCGACGATCACCAGGTCCTTCACCCGCCCGGTGATGTACAGCTCGTCGTCGTAGTAGACCCCGAAATCACCGGTGCGCATCCACTTCGCCTCCGGCGCAGTGCCTTCCGCATGGCTGGCGGCCTGGCGGGCGGTGAGCCGGTTCTGGAAGGTCGCCTCGGTCTCCTCCGCGCGCCCCCAGTACCCGATGCCCATGTTCTCCCCGTGCAGCCAGATCTCGCCGACTTCGCCGTCGGGGCGCTCGGCGCCGGTCTCCGGATCCACGATCACCGCCCACTGCGAGCGCGCCACATAGCCGCACGACACCTGGGCCACCGCGTCTTCGGCGTTCTCGTCCACCTCGACCATGCGCCCGGCATTGAGTTCGCCGCGGTCGACGTAGACCACCTTCGCCTCGTCGTCGCGCCGGGTGGCCGAGACGAACAGCGTCGCCTCCGCCATCCCGTAGCAGGGCTTGATCGCGGTTTTCGGCAGTCCGTACGGCGTGAACGCGTCGTTGAACTTCTGCATCGACGTGACCGACACCGGCTCGCTGCCGTTGATCAGCCCGATCACGTTCGACAGGTCGAGGGTCTCCCCCGCCTTCGGCCGACCCCGCACCGCCGCGTGCTCGAACGCGAAATTCGGTGCGGCGGCATAGGTTCCGGCACCGTCGGAGTGCGCGGCAAGCTCCTTGATCCACCGATACGGCCGGCGCACGAACGCGCTCGGCGACATGATGGTGATGAACTTGCCGCCGATCGCGGGCAGGATCACGCACAGCAGCCCCATGTCGTGGAACAGCGGCAGCCACGTCACCCCGCGCGTGTCCCACTCGATACCGAGCGCGTCGATCATCTGCAGCAGGTTGGTGCCGACGGCGCGGTGGGTGATCTCCACGCCCGCCGGCGTCCGGGTGGACCCGGACGTGTACTGCAGATAGGCCACGCTATCGATATTGATGTCGGGCTCTTTCCAGCCCGCGCCGACACTGTCGGGGATCGCGTCGACGGCGATCACACGGGGCCGCTGCGCCGCCGGGAGCGCGCGGAAGAACTCCCGCACACCGGCCGCCGCCGAACTCGCCGTGAGAATCGCCGTGGGCTGACAGTCCCCGAGCACCGCGTGCAGGCGGTCGGTGTGCCCCGGTTCGTCCGGATCGAACAGCGGCACAGCGATATTGCCCGCGTACACGGCGGCGAACATGCCGACCACATAGTCCAGGCCCTGGGGTGCCAGGATCGCCACCCGATCGTGCGGACGGGTCACCTGTTGCAACCGCGCCGCCACCGCACGCAACCGAACACCGAACTGGCGCCAGGTGAGTTCGTGATACTCACCGTCGCGCTCGCGCGAGTAGTCGATATAGCGGTAGGCGAGCTCGTCCCCGTTCGCCGCGCTGTGCTTGTCGACGAAATCGATCAGGGTCGCATCACCCAGGATCTTGATGTTGCCTTGCTCGTCCAGATAGTCATCGAAGGTCTCGCCGATCATTCCCTATCCTTTTCACGCACGAACCAGAGGCCGTGCCATGACACCGAACACACAGAGATCGACACCGAAGCACGAAGGTTAGCAGGCGCCTCGGCCACGGTAGCTCAGTATCGTCCGAAAGCCAGCGACACGTTGTGCCCGCCGAAGCCGAAGGAGTTCTTCACCGCGTAGTCGATACGGCCCGAGCGGGCCTGACCGCTGACGACGTCGAGGTCGACCTCGGGGTCGAGCTTTTCCAGGTTGAGCGTCGGCGGCACGACACTGTCGCGGATGGACAGCACCGTGAGCACCGACTCCAGCGCACCGACCGCGCCGATCGAGTGCCCCAGCGCGGATTTCGGGGCATAGACGGACGCGTGATTGCCCACCGCCGCGTTGATCGCCTTCGCCTCGGCGGTGTCGCCGATCGGCGTGGCGGTCGCGTGCGCATTCACATGTGTCACATCGCTTTTCGACAAACCCCCGGTCTCTATCGCGCGCGCCATGGCCCGCGCCGCGCCCTTGCCCTCCAGATCGGGCGCCACGAGGTGGAACGCGTCGGAGGTGACACCGGCGCCCATCAGCCGGGCGTGGATGGTGGCGCCGCGGGCCTTGGCGTGTTCCTCGGTCTCGATCACCATCATCGCGCCCGCCTCGCCGAAGACGAACCCGTCGCGGTCGACGTCGAACGGGCGGGAGGCGCGCTTGGGATCGTCGTTGCGGGTGCTCATCGCGCGCATCATGGTGAACGCGGCGATCGGCACGGCCTGAATGGATCCCTCCACACCGCCGGTCACGACCATGTCGGCATCGCCCATCACGATCATCTTCCAGGCGTTCGCGATCGCCTCCGATCCGGACGAACACGCCGAAACCGGCGTCGAAACACCGGCTTGCGCACCGAGTTCCACGCCGACGACCGCGGCGGCCCCGTTCGGCATGATCATCTGCATGGCCAGCGGCGACACCCGGCGGTAGCCGGCGTTGTTCATCTTCTTGGTGAAGTCGATGAGGATTTCCGCGCCACCGAGGCCCGTACCGATCGACACGCCGAGCCGCTCCCGGTCGACCTCCGGGCTCCCGGCATTGCGCCACGCCTCGCGGCCCAGCACCAGCGCCATCTGCTCGACGTAGGACAGCCGACGCGTCTCGTCGCGGGCGAGGTTCTCGCCCGGCTTGACCTTCAGGTGCCCGCCGATGCGCACCGGCAGCTCGAACTGGTCGATGAATTCGTCCTCGAGGACGTCGATACCGCTCTCCCCGTTGAGTAGTCCCTTCCAGGTCGAATCGACATCGCCGGCGATCGAGGTGGTGGCGGCCAGGCTGGTGACGACGACGTCGGGATACCTGCGACTGGAACTCGTCATTCTCGGCTCACTTTCGGTGACAACACTGCGGTCGGGGGCACGGCGGTGGAGCAACGCTGTGGCGAATACAAGCGGAAATGACAGCACGGCGCGGAACGGCCGGTACACCAACCGGTTCCGCCCCGCCGGCCGAGCCACCATACATCTCTTCAGCAGGAGTTCGATCCTCTTTAATGCGACGCGCCCTCCTGCCTCGAGTGCCCGGCCGAGGCGGGTCTAGATTATCGAGGCGAAGCCGACCGGAAGGGCCGCGTGACACGCAGCAATCCGGTCGCTACTGAACTGTACCGGTTTCTCTCCGCAGCGTCTCACCCGCCGATCCACTTCGAAGGAAGGGCATCATCGTGGCCAGGAACCTGACCCAGCTCGAACTGCTGCTCGAGCTCGAGCCGGTCGCCGAGCAGAACGTCGATCGGCACCTCTCGATGGCCAAGACCTGGCATCCGCACGACTATGTGCCGTGGGACGACGGGCGGAATTTCGCGGCGATGGGCGGGCTGGATTGGGAGCCCGGCCAGTCGCAGCTGAACGAGGTCGCACGGGCGGCGATGATCACCAATCTGCTCACCGAGGACAACCTGCCCTCGTACCACCGCGAAATCTCCGAGAACTTCTCGCAGGACGGCGCCTGGGGCACCTGGGTGGGCCGCTGGACCGCGGAGGAGAACCGGCACGGAATCGTCATCCGCGACTATCTCGTCGTGACCCGCAGCGTGGACCCGGTGGCGCTGGAGAACGCCCGGATGGTGCACATGACCAACGGCTACAACGCGATGAAACTGGTCCGTGAGGCGGGCGGCACCGCCGAACACCTGGCGGACACCGGATTGCTGCACTCGGTCGCCTATGTGACCTTCCAGGAGTTGGCCACCCGCGTTTCACACCGCAATACCGGCCGCGTCTGTAACGATCCCGTGGCCGACCGCATGCTGCAGCGGATCGCGCTGGACGAGAACCTGCACATGATCTTCTACCGCAACCTGTGCGGCGCCGCCCTGGACCTGGTCCCGGATCAGGCGCTCGAGGCGATCAGCGGCATCGTGCGGCACTTCCAGATGCCCGGCGCCGGAATGCCCGACTGGCGGCGCAACGGCGTGCTGATGGCCAAGCACGGCATCTACGATCTGCGCCAGCACCTGGAGGAAGTGTTGATGCCCGTGTTGCGGAAGTGGAATGTGTTCGAACGCAACGACTTCACCGCCCGGGGCGACCGAATCCGCAACGAGCTCGGGGAGTTCCTGGAGAAGCTGCAGGGGGACTGCGTGCGGTTCGAGGAGCAGCGCGACCGGGCACTGGCGCGGGAAGCGAAGAAGCGGGAGTTGGTGGGAGCCAAGGGGTGAGCGTAAACGTGTGCGCTCACAACCGGACTCACCTCCTCCGCTCTTGATCCGCAGCGCCCCCTCCCGGCGTTCGCTGAACCCTCGTCCGGATCGACCGTGCCCCTGGAATTTCCGCCGCTCGAGGCCCGTTTTTCCTGCTCCTGGGCGCACTTCCGAAGCGGTAGCGCGAGGGTGAATTACACGCTCGAGTTAGCTGGCGCGCGCGGCTGTCCGGGCCAGTTGGACCGGCGCACCGGCGTAAGCCACTGCCCCTCCTAGCATTTCGAAACGGTCTCAGCCGCAAATAGCGCCGCAGAACACATTGCCAGGAAATAGCCGTTCGGTGCACACTTGTCGTATGACTGCTTTACCCCGCGCTACTCATCCCACGGCCGGTGATTCCGTGGCTCTGATCGGCGCACCCAAGGACACTGTGCACTTCGAGTTCCGCGTCGCCGATCCCCAGCGCCAGCTGAAGGTTCGAGAGGCCCTCGAGCGCATCCAGCTCGAAAGCCACTGAACTCACCCCGGTCGGCACCCGCATCTCGTCGCTGAGCAGACTCGGTTCCCGGACAGGCTACGGGCCACCGGGATCCGGGTCGGTGGCGGGCTGACATACCCGCTCTCCTGATCTACTACCGGCCCGGCGCATAAGCGTTCGGGCCGGATCCTTTTCTCAGGAGTCTCTGTCCGGGGTCTCAGGATCCTGTGCCGATCTGGCCCACCCCCGCCATCCCGGCATGCTCACGGCCGGGATCTATTCCCCCGCAACGCCCCGCCCGCCTACACGGCGATCCCCACCAGATGCCCGATCGCGTAAGTGGTAGCCATAGCAAGCGCCCCGCCCAGCAGCACCCGAAGCGTCGCCCGCGTGGCCGGTGCATCCCCGAGTTTCGCGCCCACCGCGCCCGTAATCGCCAGTGCCACCAGCACGGCCGCCACGGTCACCGGCACGCGGACGCTCGGCGGCGTCAAGATCGCCAGCAGCGGCAGCATCGCCCCCAGCGTGAACGACAGCGCCGACGAGAACGCCGCATGCCACGGATTGGTCAGCTCCGCCGGGTCGATCCCCAATTCGGCCTCGGCATGCGCGGTGAAGGCGTCCTTTTCGGTCAGCTCCACCGCGACCTTCCACGCCGTCTCCTCCGACAACCCCTTCGCCTCATAGATCGCCGCCAGCTCGGCCAACTCCTCCTCCGGCATCTCGGCCAACTCCCGCCGCTCCACAGCCAGCACCGCCCGCTCGCTGTCCCGCTGCGTACTCACCGACACGTACTCCCCCAGCGCCATAGACACCGCGCCCGCCGCCAGCCCCGCCACACCGGCAGTCAGAATCGCCGCGGAACTCGTCGTCGCCGCGGCCACCCCGACCACGATCCCCGCCACCGACACAATCCCGTCATTGGCCCCCAGCACCCCGGCCCGCAACCAATTCAACCGCGAAGCCAACCCGGCCCCGTGCGGCTCCGGGTGTTCCTCCAGCGCAACACTGCCCACATCACTCTGCACATAGCCACGCTAGCGATTTCTCACCCGCGCGACCAGCAATGCAAGGCTGCCCGAAGTGAGGTAATGCATTGCACACCAAGGGTTTCCATACCTCAGTCCACAGCACTCGAGCTGTGGCGTATCCCACAGCGGGGGCCGAGATATGCCGCCGCCCACTCCATTCCGACGAACCAAGCTCCGGTCGCATCACCACATGCCGGTACGCCCACCGCCAGTCCGAGACCCGTAACCAAGCGAGCACCAAGACTTCCCGCACCCCTGGCTTGTTCCCGCACCCGCTACAACGCTTGTAGAGGGTGCGTGAACGGGCAGGGGGTGCGAGAAGCTGGAACCCACTGCGCGGGCTGGCGCTGTATCTCTCGCAATAGTCAGCCGCGAGCCCGGGCCGCGGCCACGAAGTCCGAGTGCGCTCTGACATGTACGTCCGCCGTATCGCCGATCGGCTCGAAATAGATCACCGTCTTGGCCCGGATGTACGCCAGCATCGCCACCACCGTCGCAAACGGAAACCATCCGGGAAAGATCGCAATCACCAGGCCGGTCAGCCGATATCCCAACTGTATCGACACGAACAGCAGGAACAGCAACCCGACGCCCGCCATCAGAATGAGATTCCCAAGCCCCCGAAACAACTCGGAATTCCGCACACACCGCCGACAGATCGGCCACTCCCCCTCCACCACCACCTTCGGCGCCGCCGCCCCGGTGATCCCCCTGAGCATCCACCACACCTGCTTCCGCGCAGTCTCCTGCACCCACCCGTAATCCGTTCGGCGGAACTGGATATCCCGGCTACGCCTCTCGACCGCGGGCAATCCGTGCACGCCACAAACGTCCGGCAGCTCGCCGTCGAGCTGAAGCACGAATCCCCCGTCCCCGCATTCCGTGCCCTCGAAATCCTCCCGAAGGCGCACCGGCAGCGAAACCACGTCATCACGCGCGATACGGGACGGTTCAGTCATCAAGATCCTTGGATTACAGCTCACCGGGCGCGCCGAGCTTACCGACAGTCCGAGTCCGACACCATCGGATGCTCTCCGGGCCGAGTCACCATCGGGAGTACTTCCCGCTGCCGTCGCCCGGGTCCTGCTGTTGCGCCACGTCCAACCGCCCTGTACCAACAGCGGGTGCGTTCGATCCACCCTCGACGAAATTCCCCCCGGCCAGTGGCGCCCCTCCAAGCCCCCGGCAAGAAGCTCCCATTGTCCTACCCGCGCGCGGCCCTGATACTCGCCACCATCGGAATCGGCCTGCTCACCGCCTGCAGCAACACCGTCAGCCCCCAGGCCCTCCCCGCAAGCGACGCGATCTCTGCCGCCCCCACATCCGCCGCGCCCACACCCACCACCGAAGCACCCCCAACCGCCGACGCACCGGTAAGTACCAACGCAGAGGCGGTAGGCCCGCCCCCACCGCCTCCCCCTGCCCCGGTCGCACCCCCTGCCCCACCTGCCCCGCAGACCACCGCACCGCCCGCCCCCAAACCACCCGCACCGGCCCCCACATCCGCCCCGAACGTCTACTACAAGTCCTGCAAGGAAGCCAAGGCCGCGGGTGCAACCCCACTCCACAAGGGCCAGCCGGGGTACCGAGTAGGACTGGACGGCGATAACGATGGGGTTGCGTGCGAGAAGTAAGCCGAACTCGATCGACAACGAACAGCGGCGCTTGCACCTGCTACAACGAAAGCCATGGAAATCGACCGACTCCAGGCCCTGATTGCGGATTTCGCAGCCCAACGAGAGTGGCAGAAGTTCCACACACCGAAGAACCTCGTAATGGCGCTGACCGGCGAGGTAGGCGAGCTTTCCGAACTATTTCAGTGGCTGACCGCCGAGGAGAGCATGGTGATCCATACTCCCGAGCGTCGCGCACGAGTAGCAGATGAGATCGCCGACGTGTTCATCTACCTGCTGCGGCTCGCAGATGTGTTGGACATAGATCTGGTCGCGGCAACGGAGTCGAAGCTGCAAACGAATGCGCAGCGCTATCCCGCCGAGGCAGTCCGCGGCCGCGCGGTGAAGTACTCGGACCTCGATAGCAGCCACGGATCTCCCAACGACGGGTCATGAAGCCACAGGGGGGCCCAGCATATTCTCGGAGTCGCGCACACCGGCCCGCCATCGCCGAATCGCCCGATCAAAGCCCCGGATCGAGTTGGTCTTCGGCCTGTTCCTCCGTCTCGCCCATCCGGGATTCGATGGCCGCCATGCGGGCCGAGATCGGTGGGTGGGAGGCGAGGGAGTGCAGCATCGGGTGGTAGTCCAGGAGGACGGAGTCTTCTTGGAACATCCACTGCCACATGACATCCCGGAGGGCGACGCCGTAGCCGAGGTCGACTGCGACCGCGTCGGCTTCGGATTCGCCGCGGCGGGACATTGCTGCTTCCGCGAATGGTTCGATGGCGATCAGCACGCCCAGGCCGATGGTGGCTGGCAATCCGACAACGAATGTCAGTCCGAAAACTACTGCGCCGAAGAAGGTCACCATCAGGATCAGCTCGGTGAGTTCGCGTAGCCGGCATGCGAAATCCGGTGCGCTGTCGCGGAGTTGGTCCGACAACCATCCGATAAGCGGCATCACCGTGGCGTATACCGACCAGCGCAGTGCGCGGGCGGACAATTCACGCGGAAGCGAGTACCAGGCGGCGAGCATGCGCGCGCCCTGCCTGCCCGACAGGTGGTGGCCGAGTTCGTGGGCGAGTACTGCGGCCAGCTGTCGAGGTTCGAGCCGGGCGAGCGCCCACCCGGTGATCCCGACGACGCGGCCCGGGGCCGCAAAGGCATTCAGCTCCTCGGCATCCTGCACCCACAGTGAATAGGAGGAGCCGTCCACCCCGGCGGCCTCGGTCACCTCGGTCCACGCGTCCGCGAGCTTGGTCTCCTCGGTGAGGTCCGGGCGACGGCCACGTAGGCCGAGCCGCGACACGGCGCTCTCGTCGAACGGCAGGGTGACGACCACACCGGTCAGCAGCCAGATCGCCACCAGGATCGCTGCGGGCCACGGGCCGAAAAATACGCCGGGAGCGCCTATGATCACGCCGCTCAACGCAATCGTGGGTAACGAGACCAACAGTGTCGTCAGCCCGGCGACCAACCGTCGGCGACCATCGACCGCTACACCGCGCGGGCGGTACCGGACAACCTTCATCTTCGGCGGCGGCACATGCGGCTTCTCGGCAGGTGCGGTGGTCAGTGGCGTCGGTCGCGAGGGCGGGCGGCGCTGCTGTTTCGACTTTCGGCGGCGGGACGATGGGGCCTGCCTCCGTCGCCTGCCCCTGGACCGGCCGCTCCCCCGAGCTGCCATCGGCAATTCTCATCGTTCGCTGTGGTGCTGGAATTCCAAAGTACACAACGGAAGTCGCCGTGGCATGACCTCGAGTTCCGGGGCCCGGCCCCCGAATTTGTTGCCGTCCCGGTGCCGCGCATCCGTGGTAATACACCTTGCGATCAGTTTCGCCGCATTCCCTCGAATGCTCGCGGACCGTGTCCACGGATTACCCTGCGCCGCAGCCTGCCGCGTATGTCCGATACGTTTGCCAAGATCTTCGGAAACGCCTGTTCGACTGAAGAAGGAGGTGTCTACCGGATGACGAGCGACCTCACCGACCTGCTCGCTGTCGCGCGGGCCGCGGTGGCGGAGGGGAGCGAACTGCTCGCCACGGCGGAGCGTGGGGCTGTGCATGTGAAGTCGGATCGGGATTTCGTTACCGATCTCGATCGGCGGATCGAGGATCACGTCCGGGAGTTCCTGGGGCGGGAGACACCTGAGTGCGGCTTTCTTGGTGAGGAGTCTGAGGATCAGCCTGCGGACCCCACGGTCGGGCGGGTGTGGACCCTGGATCCCATCGACGGGACCTCGAATTTCATTCACGGACTTCCGCTCTGTGCTGTGTCGCTCGCACTGCTGCGTGACGGTGTCCCGGTGATCGGCGTAATTGCCGCGCCATTCCTCGACCTCGAGTACTTCGCTGCCACTGATAGCGGTGCCTTCTGTAATGATCGCCCTATCCACGCCAGTAAGAACGAAAAGCTCAGCACGGCAGTGGTTTCTATCGGTGACTACGCCACCGGCGCCGACGCGGAGGCCAAAAACCAACGCCGCCTTGCCATTACTGCTCAGCTGGCGGCTGATGTCGAGCGCGTGCGAATGTTCGGCTCCGCCGCGCTGGACCTCGTATGGGTGGCCGACGGTCGAACCGATGGATGCATAAGCCTGTCCAACAAGCCTTGGGATACCGCCGGCGGAGTCGCCATTGCGCGCGAAAGCGGCGCTGTGGTGGTCGATCTCACCGGAGCACCGCATGGCTTCCACTCCACGAGCACGATAGCGATCGCCCCAGCACTCGCCATCGAACTGTTAGGGCTGGTCACCTGAACGAAGCACGACAGCGATCGCACCGGCCGCACCTCGACCCGGGATCGGCTACCCCGCCAGCCCCCGCACCTCCCCCATCAGCTGCACGATCCGGGTGATCGTGTCCAGATCTCGCAGTCCCTCCGGGATCCTCCGATACAACCGCTCCCAACGGCTACCGGCACGCTCTATGTCAGGCTCGTCCTTGTCCAGTGCCTCGATGACATCGTCCACATCTCCGGGCTCGGCATCTGCTCCCGAGCTCTCCGCGAGTTCGGTCCGCAGTCGACCGAGCTCAGTCAGAAGTTCCTGCAGCGCAACGACAATCCGTTCCTGATCGGCGCCGCCCACGTTCACGGGCCCCTGCACCGATCCGGTGTTCCCCGAACCCCCGATGTTCCCGGCGACCACATTCCCGCCGCTGATGGAAACCCCTGCATCCGTTCGCTTCTCAGGCATCACACCTCACTTCTGCACCGCTGCGGTACCTGCCCGCACGACTCCGACATTTCCGGCCCCGCCCACGTTCCCCGCAATCACGTTGCAGTTGTTCAGAACTGTGGAGTTGTCGATCTGCTGCACGATGCTGTCGAACGCATCCGTGCCCACGCCCTTGGACCGCAGGAACCGGTGAACCGCGTCGAACACCCTGCGCTCCATGATCTTCAGGTAGCGGTCGGCGTCGGATTCCTCGAGAAAGTTGGTGAGGCTGTCGCCCGCGGCGAGTTCACGGAGACTCGCGGCGGAGCCGAAGATTCGGCTCGCTTCGACGGGAGTGCGCCAGCGGCGGCCGACGCCGCGGAGGTCGCGGCCCCAGCGTGCCAGGTCGGCGATGCGGGCGGGAACGGTAATAGGCAGGAGTGTCAACTCGCACAGCGCCTTCCAGAAAGCCCGCAGTTCCTGTGCTCGTGGCCGATCGTCGATGGTGCGGAAGCGCTCGGCTACAGGGGGTAGCACGTGACCGATCCATTCCAGGTACAGCGTCCGGTGGTCGCAGCCCACGTGCAGGTACCCGGCGACGGCCAGTTGGCGTTCCCATGCCTCCAGCCGGTAGCAGCGGAAATACCGCAGCCATTCCGGCGAGCTGTCGATCAGCCCGACCCAATCCTTCACCGACAGAGTCGGATTCCTGCCGGAGTTGAGTTGCTCCAACAGCGGGGCGGCGGCCGGGTAGTGAACCATGTGACCGGCCGACAGCGTTGCCCAGTGCACGGTCTCGAGGGAGCTGAACCGAAATCCCGGGCTAAGTGTCGGATTCGCCGACAGGGTCTGCATGTCGGTGGAGATGTAGTCCTGAAGCTCAGCGGGCGTGAACAGCGGCTCGGAATCCTCTTGTGCCGCACCATCTCCCGCGTGCAGTTCGAGAGGGATCGCCCAGGTTTGCACCCGTACACCCGCGCCGACAAACGGGTTCTGCCCGCGGTACACCACGACCTCACTCGACCCGGCCGCCTGGGTTCGCCGCGAATCATCGGCGGCTATCCGCTCCAACCGCTCAGCGAAGGGGCCACACG
This sequence comes from Nocardia mexicana NBRC 108244, assembly GCF_001613165.1. Classification (GTDB taxonomy): domain Bacteria; phylum Actinomycetota; class Actinomycetes; order Mycobacteriales; family Mycobacteriaceae; genus Nocardia; species Nocardia mexicana. The sequence continues at coordinate 28,914 of NZ_BDBV01000035.1, read as the reverse complement.
CCCACGCCACGAACTTCCGCGGCGGGATCTTCGGATCGTAGACGCCGTAGGTGAACCAGGCGCCCGCCGTGCGTATGCGCAGCAGACCGTAGACCACCAGAACCGTAAACATGATGAACGCCAACAGAATCGGACCGATCGGAAACCCTACGGAACCGGTTTCACCCAACTCGCCTTCATCGAACTGTGCACGCGTCGACGAGTCGCCCAACGCGTACGCGAGGAGCACGATCGGCGCCGCGACGATGAGCGACAGCACGGCGTCGACGAGCACCCACAGCGCGGCCGTCACCCACCATCGCTGCCATGGGCGGGCCAGACGCACGAGCTGCCCGTAGGTCGATCTGCTCAGCCGATCGGTCAACAATCCGCTGAGCCGCCAGGCCAGCCCGGCCACCGTCCAGCCCACCACGAAGATCAGACTCACGGCCGCCGTAATGAGCAGCAGCAGAAGGAGAATCGCGCTCGCAATACGACGGCGAGCCTGCGCCCCGACCGCCTCCCGCAGCACCGCCGCAGCCCGTACTCCGGGCGATGGCGGTGTCGCCCGCTTCGGCTCCGCCAGATACTCCTCCACGAGAACGTCCGCGAGCTCATCATCGAGATGCACCGCGGCCGACAACTGCCGCGTCGCCTCATCCGCAGGATCGATCACCGGAATGGCCATAGCACTCCCCCGCACGCGTATCGAACCCTGATCCGCACCTGCCACCCCCCGATTCCGAGGCGAAACTGCTGGCCGCGAAAGCGTAGCAAGGTCGACTGCCGCCCGGGGGCGGTTCGGCTGGCGCCGGAGTTCTCACAACCCACCGCCGATCAAGGACGGCAAGGGTCCAACGTCACAAGACCGATCGGACGCCTGCCACGCAAATCGGTTCTGGAAGCCACCATCTTGCCCCGATCGGCAATTTCGCAGTAACCCATGCGTGCAGGATGGTCGATCTACCGAGTACTCGCAGTGCCTATTCGGGGAGTGGCAGTGCGGGAACACACTCATCGGACCGATACGAACAGGAGGGGTGGTTTCGATGTCGAATATGCCACCTCAAAATCTCCCGCCCGCACCCTATGGTTCGCAGCCGTATGGACCGTACCCACCTCGACCTCCCGCGCCGAAGCGACGCAAGTGGCCGTGGGTGTTGGGCGGCATCTTCGCGTTCTTCGTGCTTCTGTTCGGCGGTTGCAGCCTATTGATCATGGGCGCGGCCAATGAAGTCGCCGATCAACAGGAAGTCCGCACGAGTGCCCAGCCCGCCGGACAGGAGGTTCGTGATGGCAAGTTCGGCTTCGTCATCACCACCGTCCAGCCGCCGGTCGCATCCGTGGGAGACAACGAGTACCTGAAGAAGGATGCACAGGGCGAATACGTCCTCGTGCACGTCGATGTCACCAACACGGTCGACGTACCGCAAACCTACTTCGGTGAGAACCAGAAACTGGTCGACAGCCAAGGCCGTCTGTACACGAACGACACCATGGCCGAATTGAACCTGAACAAGGGCGTGGCTACCGAGATCAATCCGGGCAACAAGATCTCGGTCGTACTCGCCTTCGACGTGCCCAAAGGAACAGTCCCGGCCGCCGTCGAGTTCCATGATTCGATGTTCTCGGGCGGCGTCCGCGTCGCCATCCCATAGCAACCGCTCGCCGAGCGCGTATCTCCCGCAGATGCGCGCTGCAGGCGCCGGGAACCGCAGTCCCAGTCGACTCGTTGCGAGCGGTGCGTGAGATTCCTGCAGGCTACCCACCCCGCTCGAACACCGTAACCAACCCGAGTCCGATTGCCGCACCGACGAATTGCGCCAGGATGAAACCGGGCACCGATCCCGCGGCTATACCGGTGTAGGTGTCGGACAAGCTGCGGGCGATGGTGACTGCGGGGTTGGCGAAGGAGGTGGAGCTGGTGAACCATTGGGCCGCACCGATGTAGGCACCGACCACCACGGCGGCGGTTCCGAAACGACGGCTACAGAGTGGAGCGGAGACCACCAGTATCAATCCGGCCGTCGCCACCATTTCACCGACGAACAGCCCTGCGGCCGAGCGAATCTCGGACGCCTGCTGGACCGCGGGCATTCCGAACATGACGTTGGCCACGACGGCGCCCGCGACTCCCCCGACGATCTGAGCATTCAGATAACCCACCAGTTCGACCGCCGAGAGCCCGGTATCCGCCCGCCGACCACGGACCCAATCGACCACCGACACAACCGGATTGAGGTGCGCGCCCGAGACCGGCCCGAACACCATGATCAGCACGGACAACCCGAGCGCCGTCGCCGCCGAGTTCGCGAACAACCGCGCCCCCGGGTCCTGAGAGAGTCGCTGCGCCGCGATCCCGGAGCCGACGATGGCGGTCACCAGCATCGCGGTGCCGACGAGCTCCGCCAGCATCCGCTGGGCGACACCGGTTTTCCCGACGGCAGGCATGACAGCGGGAGATGCCACGGCTCAGTACTTCGCCATCAGATAGATACCGACAATGATCATGGCGCATGCGACCAACCGCCGTCCGGTCACCCGATGGCGCGGGAACCCCATCACGCCGAAGTGATCGATCGCCAGTGCCGCGAACATCTGCCCGGCGATGATCAGCGCGTTGAAGGTGCTCACGCCGACGTCGGAGGCGACGGCGATCATCGCGAGAATCGCTGCGCCGCCGAGCAATCCGCCGAACGGTGCCCACCTCGGCAAGGTCCGGACATCGGCTCGCGTCGGCCACGGCCACTGCTTGGTGACCATGCGCGCCACCAGCATGAACACCAGGAATCCGGTGAAGGCCACCGCGTAGGAGATCACGCCGCACAGCCATACGTTCTTCAGGGAGAGCTTCAGCGAGTTCTGGCAACCGGCCTCCACCGACCGCAGCGCGCCGCCGACCAGGATGAAGACGACGACGAGCGTCAAGGCATTGCGCGACAGGGGCTTTCGCGGAGGCTCGAGGGTTGTCGTGGTCATGACCGTGCCTCCCGGGTATCGGACATCAGGTAGATCGCCATGGTGATGAGCCCGCACGCGACGAAGCGGGGAACGGTGGCGCTGTGCTGTTCGAACCCCATGAGCCCGAAGTGGTCCATGACCAGCGCGACCACCATCTCACCGACGATCACGAGCGCGCTGAAGGTCGCCACACCCACATAGCGTGCGACCGCGATCATGCCGAGCACGGCCGCGCCGCCGATCAATCCACCGAAGGGCGCCCACCACGGCATGGCGCGGACGTCGTCGAGCGTCGGCCACGGCGACTTGGTCGACAGCGCCAGAAAGATCGAAAAACCGGTCAGCGCAACAGCATACGAGATCACCGCGCACAACCACATGTTCTTCATGTGGTTCATCAGGGTGTTCTGACAGCCGGCCTCGACCGACCGCAGGCCTCCCCCGACGAGTATGAACAGGTAGACCAACCCGATCGCGATCGGAATCGTATTCACCATGGGACCGCCCGCTCTTGTCGCAGCTGCGAAACAACCGCGGCCGCAGCCCGATTCGACCGGCAACAGGCACTCGGGGCGACCATTCGGTAAGTGACCTAAGTAATGTACCGTTAGTCAGCGGCATGATCAACCCCGCTGGTCACGGGGAGACACGCCGGCGAGTGCGCAAGAACGGTCAAGCGGCGACCGGACCACACAGGCCACACTGAACCCGTGACCACCGGACGTGACCGCCTCCGCGAACTCCTCGACGTCGTGCTCGACGACGACAACGCCACCCTGGGCGCGATGGCCGAGGACGCCTACGCCTCCCCGTACCACTTCGCCCGCCAGTTCTCCCGCGGAACCGGCGAATCCCCGGTCGCACTGCGCCGGCGGGTGCTGCTGGAGCGGGCGGCGTGGCAACTGGGCACCGGCGCCTCGGTGACCGATGTGGCGTTCGCGGCGGGATACGACTCGGTGGAGGGGTTCAGCAGGGCGTTCAGCCGCGCCTACGGCCATCCGCCCAGCGCGACCCGCACCGAGAAGAAACAGCGCTGGCTGCCCGCGGTGAACGGCATCCACTTTCATCCGCCGATGTCGTTGTGGGTGGCCAGCGAACCGAAAGGCCGACACGACATGGACCCGACATCGCTACTGCTGCACCACGATCTCGACGACACTCGCGAATTGCTCAAGCTGGCAACGAGTCTCAACGACGAGCAGTACCGTCGCAAGCGCGGCGACCACACGACCCTCAGCTGGGACGGCCCGGACGACTCCATCGCAACGGTGCTGGACCTGCTGATCTGGTCCAAGGAGGTGTGGCTGGCCGCGATCGACGGCGCCGACGAGCCCGCCCGGCAACCCGACGACCTGCCGACCCTGATGCGCCGCCTCGACGAGATAGCGCCGCACTGGCTGGATACGGTCCGGGAGATCGACCGCCGCGGCGGCTGGGGCGACACCCTCATCGACGCACTGTGCGATCCGCCGGAGAGCTTCGTGATCGGCAGTGTCATCGCGCACATCCTCACCTTCTCCGCGCACCGGCGGCTGCTCGCCCGGCAGTGGCTACGCTCCGAAATCACCGATGATGCAACGGAAATCGATCAGGGCGATCCGATCCTCTGGCTACAGAAGCGAGGCTGAACCATGACCCGTACCGTCTACTACACCGCGACCAGCCTCGACGGATTCATCGCCACCCCGGACCATTCGCTGGACTGGCTGCTGTCCCGCAAGGCGGACGAGGACGGCCCGATGGGTTACAACGCCTTCATCGCCGATATCGGCGCAATCTGCATGGGCGCCAGCACTTATCAGTGGGTTCTCGACAACGGCCATGCGGAGCCGTGGCCGTACGAGGTGCCGTCGTGGGTCTTCACCCACCGCACCTTCCCGCCGCGCACCGACGCCGATATCCGCTTCACCCAGGATCCGGTCCCGACCGTCTACAAGGAGATGGCGGAGGCCGCGGGCGACAAGAACCTCTGGGTGGTCGGCGGCGGCGATCTCGCCGGGCAGTTCGCCGACCACGGCCTGCTCGACGAGGTGTCCGTCTCCATCGCCCCGGTCACCCTGGGCGCGGGCGCGCCCCTGCTCCCCCGCGCCCTCGAACTGAAACTCACCGAACTCGCCCCCAACGGCGAATTCGCCTGCGCTCGCTACGAGGTGGTCCGCGGCTGAGGTGGAGCGCCCGGCATCACAGCGCGTCCAGCGAAACCGATTCGTAGACCTGGATTTCCGCATTCGCCAGGCCCGGGCACTTCGCGACCATGGCCGCCGCAGCATCGAGATCGTCGGCCCGCAGCATGGTGTAGCCGGTCAGGCGGCCGCCGTCGCTCGCGGATCCGTCGGCCGCGACGGTCTTGCCGTGGGTGAAGACATCACCCGGGTCGATCACCGCCTCGCCCAGTTCTTCGAACCACTGCTCCCAGGCCGCCCGCACGGCGGCCGGATCCTCATCCTGGCCTGGCAGGCCGGTATACGCCACCACATATTTCCCCATATGGAATCTCGCCTCACTGTCGGATTCAGCTGCTCGGACGATCCGCAATCCACGCGACCCTAGCGCGTGCCACCGACAGTCCCGGCGCAAGCTCACGACCCGGGCATAGACCAAGGCAGCGCCCGAGCACCCGGGGCGGCACCGCGGCCCCAGAATCGCGAGAGTTGCTTCCGAGGCCCCTGAAACTGGGGGCTCTTGCCAGCCAATTCCCCTGTCCCACAGCATTATCCGTCTCAATTGGGACATTCCACAACTACTCCCGAACAACCCTGTTCGTGGACTACTATCCGCCAAATGATCAATAGATCGTTACGAATAAACTCACCGATACCCACCCTTGCGAAGATCGTGCTGGCGGTCCTCACCGTCATCGCCTCCCTGATCGTCCCGTTCCTGTCGGCACCGCAGGCCCACGCGGCGGGGACGGTGGTGTGGGAAAGGCAGATCAGCGACCGCATTTTCGACTTCGGCGTCTCCTCCCCCAACATCGATGCCCCCATCAAGGTGGTGCGGCTGCTCGTCCCGCCGGGCTGGTCGAAGAACGCCAACCAGACCTGGCCGACCGTCTGGGTGCTGCACGGCGGCTTCGACGACCACAAGTCGTGGACGGAGAAGGGCAACCTCGAACAGCTCACCGCGAACAGCAACGCCATCTTCGTGATGCCCGAAACCAGCTGGTGCAGCGCGTATTCCAACTGGTACAACGGCGGCAGGTACGGCGCGCCCGCGTGGGAGACCTATGTGACCGAAGACCTGCGCACCATCATGGAGACCACCTACAAGGCCAACACCACCCGCGCCATCGCGGGCAACTCGATGGGCGGGCTGGGCTCGATGAAGCTCGCGGCCGCACATCAGGGCATGTACCGGTCGGCGGCGTCGTTCAGCGGGAATGTCGACCCGCTGCACGCCTCGGGCGCGCCCGGCGACCCCGATAAGCCGGGCCAGGGTTGTGCCGCGGACTGGAAGCGCGTGTGGGGCGACTACAACGTGCCCGCGGAACGCAAGATCTGGGAGGCCAACGACCCGTACGTGCAGGCGCCCAAACTCACCGGCATCCCGCTGTTCGTCTCCTACGGCAAGGGTGACGGGGTGGAACAGGCTGTGTACGAACAGAATTACCGCTTCGCCGATCACCTGCAGCAGCTGGGTGCCTCGGTCGACGAGAAGTACGAACCCGGCCAGGGCCACAACTGGGATGCCTGGACGGCTCAGATGCAGAACGCTCTCCCGATGCTGCTGCAATCGGTCGGCGGCTGACGCCTGGAGGACAAGGGCCGCAGCCGTGACCCGAGGTAGTCGGGTCACGGCCGCGGTCGACGGAGTCTCGGCCTACATCTGCGGCAGCCGATCCCCCTGTACCAGTTCCATGTCGAGATCGATCTTCACGGTGGTGCCGACGGCCGCGACTCCCGCCCGGACCACGGCGTTGTAGTCGATGGCGAAATCGTCACGGCGAAGCAGGGTTTCGGCGTGGAAGGCCGCCCGCACGCCACCCCACGGGTCCGGCCCGTAGCCGCCGTAGGTGAGCGTGAGGTCGACCGGGCGGCGCTGCCCGTGCAGCTCCAATTCCCCGGCCATCACCCAGGTTTCGGCACCGGTGCGCCGCAGCCCGGTGCTGGTGAAGCCGATGATCGGGAACCGCTCGACGTCCAGGAACTCCGCCGAGCGCAGATGTTCGTCGCGCATCCCGACGCCGGTGTCGATGCTGGCGGCCTTGATCTCGGCGTAACCCGTTGTCAGCTCGAAGTTCTCGGCCACATCCAACCGGCCACCGACATCGGCGAAGCGGGACTTGATACTCGCGATGCCGAGGTGCCGCGCGGTGGCGACGACCGTCGAATGCACCGGATCGATGGTCCACGGCCCGGCCGGAGGCATCTCGACCGCGCTCGACTCCGGTTCCAGCCGAATCTCACCGAGCGTGCCGCTGCCCGCCGACGAGACCCGGGCGACCTGGGCGACCGGCTTGTGCCCGGGCGCGGTGACGACCGCGGTGTGCATCCCGGGCGGCAGCGCCTCGGTCGCCGCGGCCCCCGTCTCGTCGGCCGTGGCGCGAGCGAGTTGGCGACCCTCCAGGCTGGTCACCGTCAGCACCGCCGCGGGCACGGGCCAGCCGTCCGCATTGCGAATCTGCGCCGTCAGCCCGCTCATGACTGCTCCACCTGCTCGTCGACGTCGTAACCGAGCCGCATGTCGTGGTCGGTCTCGCCACCGGCGACGCTCACCCGGCCGGTCACCGGCGGGTAACCGCGGGCGACGATGGTGTAGTCGCCCTCGGGCAGATCCTGGAGCACGTAGCGGCCGTCCTCGTCGGTGCGGACGGTCCCGACCGTCGTCCCGGCCTGATCGAGCACCGTGACCTGGGCATCGGGCACCGGGCGGCCGTCGGCTCGGACCGATCCGCTCAAGACCGCCATCGAGGCGAGCTCGACGTCGAAACGCAGCTGGCCGCTGTCGGGCACGGTCAGCGTGGTCGCCGTCGGCCGCATGTGCGCGGCGACCGCGACGAGCGTGTAGGTCCCCGCCACCACGCCGTGGCAGACGTAGGCGCCGTCGCCCGCGGTCACCGCCGAGCCGACCACCTCACCGCGCAGATCGGTCACGGTGACCGTCGCGCCGGCCACCGGCTCCCCGCGTCCGGCCGAGCGCACCAGTCCGGACAGCTCGCCGGAGCCCTGCAGGGTCAGATCGACCTGTTGCGAACCGCTGCCGACGGTGACGTTCACGGCCGTCGGCTGATACCCGCTCGCGGACACGATCAGCACGTAGCTCCCCGGCGTGGGCGGCTCGATGGTGAAGGTGCCGCCACCGTCCCCGGCCGCTCGCGAAACCTGGTGTCCGCGTTGATCGATCAGGGTCAGTGCCGCACCCGGCACCGGGCTCCCGTCCTCGCGACGAATGCGCCCACCGATCGCGCGGCCGCCCGTCGAGGCGACCACCGGGCTCGCCGTCATCGCCGACACCCGCTGTGCCGCATGGCCGTTGACTGCCGCATGTCTGCCTCCTGTCGATGCGAGGACCGGTTCGGGCTCGGAGATCACCTGTGCGGCGCCCTCCCAGACCTGGTCCTCGGCCCACTTTTCCTCCGCTTGCGTCGAGGCCGGCACGGCCCGGTGCGACGCGATCCGGGTCGATTCGGTCGTATCCGCCACCGCGGCGTCCGGCTCCGGCTGCGCCTGGGGAGGCGGACCATCCTGCAGCGGAATTTCTTTCATGAACATCAGCACGATGCAGGCCACCAGCGCCACGCCCGCGGCGGCGAAGAACACGCCGTGCATCGAGTTCGTGAAGCCGATCAGGATCGGCTCCCGCACCTGATCCGGCAGCGCCGCGATACCCGCGGTGTCGGACTGCATCTGAGTGAGCTTGTCGGTGTCGAATCCGGCCGGGAGATGCCCGCCGAACGCGTCGACGATCTTGTTCGGCAGCAGGTTGAACAGGATCGTCAGGAACACCGCGACACCCAGCGTGCCGCCCACCTGCCGGAAGAACGTCGCCGACGCCGTCGACACACCCATATCCGTACGCGGACCGGCGTTCTGGGCCGCGATGATCAGCGTCTGCATGCAGCAGCCCAGGCCGAGGCCGATGATGCCGCCGAAGACCAGCGGCTGCCACAGCACGCTGTCGAAGTGCACCTGCGCGTACAGCAGCGCGCCGATGGTGATGACGAAGGTGCCGATGACGGGCAGGATCTTGTAGTGCCCGGTCCGCTTGGTGACCTGACCGGCGATCAGCGATCCGATCATGATCCCCGCCACCAGCGGCAACATCAGCAGACCCGCCTCGGTCGGCGAATATCCGCGCACCACTTGGAAATACAGCGGCACCATGGAGATCGCGCCGAACATCGCGATGCCGACGATGAAGCCGCCGATGATGGTCACGGTGAAGGTCGAATTCTTGAACAGCCGCAGCGGAATCAGCGCCGAGTCCTTCATCAGGTATTCGACGACGATGAACAGCACCAGGCCGACGGCGCCGATGCCGTAGCAGACCAGTGCCTTGGTCGAGTCCCAGCCCCAGCTGCGGCCCTGTTCGGCCACGATCAGCAAGGGCACCACGCAGATCGCGAGCGCCACCGCTCCGAACCAGTCGACGCGGAGCTTCTGCCGCTGGTGCGGGACGTTGAGCACCTTGGCGACCACCGCGAGCGCGAAGACGCCGATCGGCACGTTCACCAGGAACACCCAGCGCCAGCCCTCCAGGCCCCACAGGTGGTCGTAGTCGGAGAACAGGCCGCCCAGCACCGGCCCCAGCACGGTCGACGTGCCGAACACCATCATGAAGTAGCCCTGATACTTCACGCGCTCACGCGGCGGCACGATGTCACCGATGATGGTGAACGCCAACGACATCAGGCCGCCGGCCCCCAGCCCCTGAAACGCCCGGAAGCCCGCCAGCATGTACATCGAGGTCGCGAACGTACACGCCGCCGACCCGATGACGAACAACGCGATAGCGGTGAGGTAGAACGGCTTTCGGCCGTAGATGTCGGCCAGCTTGCCGTACAGCGGGGTGCTGATCGTGGCGGTGATGAGGTAAGCCGTTGTGGCCCAGGCCTGCTGGTCGAAACCGTTCAGACTGTTGGCGATCCGCACGATCGCCACGCTCACGATGTTCTGGTCCAGCGCGGCCAGGAACATGCCGAGCAGCAGGCCGGACAGAATGGTCATGATCTGCCGGTGCGACAGTCTCTGACCGGCACCCGCATCCAGGTCCGGCTGCGCCGCCGGGGCCTGGGTGGTCGTAGTCGTCATTTATCCGCTCTATTCGAATCGGCTGGGACAGTGGTCTTTTCGATACCCGCGACGAGGCGCTCTACCAGATCGGTCAGCGTCGCCCGGTCGTGCTCGGGCCAGTCGGCGATCAGCTCGGCGATCCAGCGGTTGCGGACCCGGCGGTTCTCCTCGAACACCCGCACCCCCTCCGCGGTGGGCACCAGCACGCAGGCGCGGCCGTCGACCGGATCGGCACGCCGTTCCACCAGACCGTGCGAGACCAGGCTGCGCGTCTGCCGGCTGATGGTGGAGGTCTCGGCGTGCAGCATCTCGGCGAGCTTCCCGGTCCGCTGCGGGCCGTCGTGGACCAGGCAGAACAGCACCGCGTAGGCCAAGCGCTCCAGCCCGTCCGGACCGTGCTTGGCCAGCTGTGATTTAGTTCTGCCGATCGCCCGCATGAGCCGGACCAGCTGGGCGCCGAGTTGGTCGGCGACGTCGAGTTCGGCTGTCGTAGCACCGCGATCACGGGCAGCAACGACCATGATCAGATTTCCTTTTCCCCGCAGCGCATTTGTTAGCACTTACAACTAGTTGCTGAGGCCAACTATACAGACCGGAGGTGGTTCCTCCGCAACCAAATTTTGCGCCGTCCGCTTTGTCCGAAATGGGCGCCAACCAGTGCGGATCACCCAGGTCGGACCGTGCATCCCGCATCCGAGCAACCCCCGCCAGCACGCAGCTGTGGGCAGGAACACACCGCAGGTCGACCATTCCCGCACCCCACGCATGTTCACGCACAGCTTCCATCGGGCCACACGTAGTGCGGGAACGTGGAGGGGGTGCGGGAACCATGGCTCTACCACACAACCTCAATCGACCTCGAGGTCAAGTGCGGCCGAACCGCGAGCATTCAGGCGGTGCGGCGTCGATGCTCCGCCACGTGCACTCGCGTGGAGCACTTCGTCGAGCAGAAGCGGCGGCGTCCGTTGCGGGAGGTGTCGATGAAGACGACGCGGCAGCCCTCGCGGGCGCAACGCCCGATGCGACCGGCGTCCTCACAGAACAGCGTGGCGAGCCCGGCGGCGGTGTATGCCTTCACGCGCTCGTCCATCGGATCGCACTCCCCGGCGTAGTGCAGATGGGGTGCGCGGCCGTCGTGGGTGGAAATGTATGGGCGGCTGGTGGTTTCGGCGAGCAGGGCGTTGAGGCGGTCGACCGTCGGATCCGTGAACACCTCGTCGAGGCGGGCGATCCAGCGACGCAACCCGGCGGCCTGGCGCGCGTTCAGTGTGGTGACGGGGCGGTAACCGAACTCGTCGAGCAGGCGGACGAGATCCGCGCCCTCGTCCGCGTTGACGAGCAGGGCGGCGAGTTCGGCCGCCGCGCCTCCGTAAGGGTTGAACTGCACTAGGTTATTACACCACGCTGAGAGCATGAGTGAGTGCAGCAAGCGGAAAGACAGGCACCGCATCATCGACGGCCGGGGCGGCGCCGAGCGGCGACGGGGCTCGGCGCGCAACACCACCTGCCCCTCCTGCGCCTGGCCGTCACCGGCCCTGATCTCGTCACACGGCTCGGTGCGCTACCTGCGATGCGTGTGCGGGCGCTGGCTGGTCGTCGAGGGAGGCGCAGTGGTCGCGGCGGCGGGGTCCAGTCAGTTCGTCGAACCGACGACCGGACCGGCCGATGCGGCGACATTCCGGGCCAGTGGAAGCTGAGTGGATCTTGCCCACCGCTCCGGACGCTTCGCATGATGAGGCGATGACCGCTCACATCTCGGCAGCGGATCTGCTGCCCGCCACCGTCGTGGACGCCTTCGCGCCGACCGTCACCTTCCTCAACGCCGCCAACTACGGACTGATGCCGAAGGTCGTCGCGGAGGCCATGGCCGAAGCCGAAACCCAGCGCATGAACGGCACTTTCAGCTCCCCGTCGCTCGACGCGGTGGTGCACGAGTGCCGCGCGTCCTTCGGCAGGCTGACGGGGTTCACCCCCGGCCAGGTCGCCGTCGGTTCCCAAGTGTCGCAGTTGGTCTCGATCGTGGCGGGCGGCCTGCCCGCGGGCGCGTCGGTGGTGTTGCCGGAGGGTGACTTCACCTCCGTGCTCTGGCCGTTCCTGGCCCGCGGCGACCTGCGGGTGCGCACGGTGCCGCTGACCGGCCTCGCCGAGGCGGTGCGGCCGGATGACGATCTGGTAGCCGCGTCGGTGGTGCAATCGGCCGACGGCCGCGTGGCCGACACCGACGCCGTGGTCGCGGCGGCCCGAAACCACGGCGCCCGAGTGCTTTTCGATCTCAGCCAGGCGGTCGGCTGGTACCCGGTGCACGATCTCGGCGCCGACTGGGTCGTGAGCGTCGGCTACAAGTGGCTGCTCGGCCCGAAGGGCACCGCATTCCTCGCCGGTACCGACGAGGCGCTGGCGCAGCTGCGTCCGCTCGCGGCCGGGTGGTATGCCGGATTCGATCCGTGGCAGACCTGCTACGACACGTCACTGCGATTGGCAAGCGACGCCAGGCGATTCGATCTTTCCCCGGTATGGGAATCCACGATGGCGCAGCAGCGTGCGCTGGAGCTGGTGTCGTCCATAGGCATTGACGCGATCCATCGGCACAACCTCGCGTTGGCCGACAGGTTGCGGACCGGACTGGGCCTGCCGCAGGGTAACTCGGCAATCGTCTCGATCGAGGTCGCGCCGGAGAAATTGCAACAGCTCAAAGAGGCGGACGTTATCGGCTCCGTGCGTGCCGGTCGCCTGCGGCTCAGTTGCCACCTCTACAACACCGAGGCCGATATCGACCGCGCCTTAACAGTGTTGGGAAGTTAGCGGCACGGTTGCTCGCAGATCCGCTTACAATCTCCGGGACCGACTCGAAAGGGACCCGCAGATGCAAGCGGTCATCACGGAAGTCGCCGTAGAAGGCAAGCGGCTCATCGACGAGGCGTGGCTCGGGAGGATCAGTCGCGACCAGGCCGTGCACCGGTTCGTGCAGGTCGGCGACGGCATGGTGGAGTTCGATACCGCCGCCGACATCGTCGACGACGGCCTGGCCTGGCTCGATGCCCACTCCACCCGGCTCCGGCTGGTGGGCTGGTGCTCGGTGCTGGAACTGCCGGTCTTCGGCGGCCTCGCGCTGATCGGCGTGGTCACCGGCGACTACGTGGCTGCCGGGATCGCGGTGACCCTGCTGGCTGCCCTGCAGTACCTCCACCGCCGCTTCGCACCGCACTCCGCCCCCGTCCTCCGCCGCGCCCGCGCTCGGCGCTGAAAGTCGGACGGCTCAGTCAACCGACACCGACTCGTGCTTCCGGATGAAATCCATAATGCGCTGAAGGACTTGCCCTCGGATCTCGTCCAGCACCGCATGCCCTCGGTCCGGATAGATCTCGATCTCGTTGTGCGCCAGATTCGTCCGGATCCTTCGGACACTCGACTCCGGTTCGGAGACGACCGAGTTCGCACCGAAGATGGCCAGGGTCGGGACCGTAATAGACTGCAATTCTTCATCTTCGAGTGGACGCGCCCACCCGACACCCATCCGGTAGGCCTTGTAGGCGATGTTGACATAGGCCTCTTCGTCCGGCGACATCTCGATTCCCGGAGTCAGCCAGTCGCGCATCTTCCGCATGTTCGCCTCGGTCGGCCGCAACCCGATCCGCAGGATCTTCAGCAACACGCGCCAGCTGGGTTTGACCAGCACGCCACCGGGCTCGATGAGTGTCAGGCTCGCCAGCCGCGAGGGGGCGTGGAGCGCGGCAAGCGCGGCGTGCCAGGCGCCGTGCGAGTAGCCGACGACATGCGCGCGCCCGACCCCGAGACTCGCCAGCACCTCGTCGAGCCATGTGGCGAAGTCGGCTTCCTCGGACAACGGGGCGGTCTGCACGCTCAAACCCCCGGTACCGATGGTGTCCGGCGCGTACACGACCCGATCGCGCGCCAACTCCTCGATCGAGGCGTACCAGTAGGACCCGGTGCCGCCCACCGGGTGCAGCAGGACGATCGGGGCCCCTTCGCCTGAGCCCGACTCCCGGACGTGCGTGGATCCGAAGGATGTCTCTATGTGGTGCTCGGTCGACGGCAGTGGCCACAATGCCGAGAGCTTCTCGTATGCCTGCATGTACTGCGCGCGAGCCGCGTCGTTCTTGAACCGCCCGATCTTCGCCATGATCCCTCCCGATCCCGCTTTGGTGGTATGAACGTACCACATAAATGGTATGCGCGTACCATCAAAATCCGGCCTCAGGGAAACAGGAGGATGTGGTGCCGCGGTTGGTCGATCACGAGCAGCGACGCCGGGAGATCACCGGCGCGATGCGGCGCGTCATCGCGCGGGGTGGGCTGGAGGCGGCCACCTTTCAGTCGGTGGCCGCCGAGGCCGGGATCTCCGTGCGGCTGGTGCAGTACTACTTCGGCAACAAGAAGGAGCTGATCCGGGCGACGTTCCGGGCGGTGATCGACGACGCCGCAAGGCAATTCATGCGGCGGGTGGAGGAACTGGGCGCGAACGCGGGACCGCGGGACATGCTCCGCACGATCCTGCTGGGGCTGCTGCCGCTGGACAAGGGGCGGCGGGAGAACACGATCGTCCTCGCGGCATTCCATGCCGCCTCACTGACGGGGTCCGAGGTATCCAACGATCAAATACTCGGCCCCCCAAACCTTTTGGTCACGGTGATCTCCGATCAGCTCCGGAAGGCGGGGGCCGCCGCCGATACGGTGGAACGCGATGCCGAGCTCATCGCCGTCAGCATCTCCGGGCTCACGCAGGGCCTGGTATCGGACATGCCGGTCGATCCGGAGACCTTCGTCGATCACCTGCTCGACCGGACCCTGGGCAGCGGCGATCGCTCCCGATGAAGCGAGGGTCGGCGCCGGACCACTCTGTCGCACCCGCTGAATACCATGGCGCCATGACCACTGCCCAGCGTCTGCACATCGTCCCGTCCCGGTTCGCGGTGGAACACCTGCCCAACGCGACCTTTCCCGAGGACGACGAGTGGATCGCGCTGGTGCGGGCCCCCGAGGGGCTGACCATGGTCCGGGAGGCGCCGCCGTGGGAGCAGGGCGAGGTGTGGATCGGCTTCTACGCCGGAGCCACCGCACACGGGCTCGACACCCCGGGCATGCTGGCCGCGCTGGTGACCCCGCTGGCCGACGCGGGAGTGCCGGTGTTCGTGGCCTCGACCTACCACGCCGACCTGGTTCTGGTGCCCGAGCTGCGGCGTGAAGATGCTGCGACGGCACTGAAGGAGGCGGGTCACAGCATCACCGAGTAGGCGCGGCGGCAGTCGGATCATTTCCGAGGCGCGGAGCGGCGCTGCTTCCATGCGAGGTACTTGCCCCGCAGGCAGGCTGCGCACGGGCGGTAACCCGCGGAGATCGCCGTCTGCTCGTCGGCGAAAAAGACCCGGTTGGCGACGTAGCGCCCACGGGGAAGGGCGCGCAACGCCGCCGGGCAGTCGAGACGGCCGTAGATCCGCAGGCGGCGATGCCCGCCCAGGGTTCCGGGAACCGGACTGCTGTAGGGCTTTCCATCCGAACCGGTCAGCGTGTAGGTCATGAGCGTCCGTCCGGGTGGTCATAGGTTCGCAAGCGGCGACAGCCACCCAGAGATCCGGGAACTGCACTGCTATAGGACTTTTCATCCGAGCCGATGAGCGTGTAGGTCATGCGATTCGTCCTATCGCCGAGCCCGGTGGTCAGCGATGCGTGAACCAAGGACACGACTCATCGAAACTGTGAGGCATCTAGGACCGATACGGAGTTCGAATGTATTGCAGCGCAGAATCTTACGCGGCAGCAGTCCGGCTCAGGCGTCGTGGAACACCAGGCCGAGCGTGCGCCGCTGACCGGAGCGGACGACGCTCACCCCGTGTCGCATGGGCGCCGCGGACCAGCCCCGGGCACCACGTACCGGGCGTTCGCGGGTCGTGAATATCAGCCCGTGCCCCTGCGGCAATGTCACTGCGGCGCCGCGGGATTGGGCGCGCGGACGCTGCTCCACCATGAGGAACTCACCTCCGGTGAAGTCGACGCCCGGAACATCCAGCCCCACGACGACCTGCAGCGGAAATATCATGTCGCCGAACAGATCCCGGTGCAGGGCGTTCCAGTCGCCGGGGCCGTAGCGCAGCAGGATCTGCGACGACTTGGACTGCCCCGCCTGATGGCACTGGGCGATCCAGTCGTCGAGCCGCTGCGGCCACGACCCCGGGCGGTCGAGGCGTTCGGCCCAATCCCGCGCTATGGGTAGCAGTTTCGGGTAGAACGCGGCCCGCAGTTCGCGCACGGTCTCGGGCAGGTCGTGCGCGAAGTAGCGGTATTCCCCGGAGCCGAAGCGGTGCCGCGCCATGTCGATCGTGCTGCGGAACAGGTCCGCCCGGTCGTACAGCTCGGCCACGTCGCGGCATTCGTCGGCGGTCAGCAGCGGACCGGTGAGCGCGTGCCCGTGCTCGTCGAGTTCGGCGGCCAGCGCCGCCCAATCCTGATCGGCGACACGGTCGGCGCGCACCCGAGCGGCCGCCGTCACGCGGCCACCCGCGCCTGCTCCAGCTCGAGCAGCCGCTGCTTGCGGTCCACTCCCCCGGCGTACCCGGTGAGCGACCCGTCGGCGCCGATCACGCGATGGCACGGCCGCACGATCAGCAGCGGATTCGCCCCGATCGCGGTGCCGACCGCACGCACCGCCGCCCGCGACGCCCCGATCCGGGAGGCGATCTCCCCGTAGGTCACGGTGCTGCCGTACGGGATCTGCTCCAGTTCCTTCCACACCCGGCGCTGGAAATCGCTTCCCGCACCGCCGAATTCGAGATCGAACCCGGTTCGCTCGCCGTCGAAGTAGTCGCGCAGCTGTGCCACCACCGTCTCGAAGGCGGCCGGATCGGCGATCCAATCGCTCTGTACCGCAACGCTTTTACCGCCCTCGATGGACAGCGCGGTGAGCACCACGCCGTCGCCCGCCGGTTCCCCGGCCAGCAGCAGCTCGCCGAGCGGGCTGTCGATCGTCGTGTAGACGGTCATCGAAGTTCCTTTCGCCTGTCTCGTTCTGTTGCACTACCCAATCTGCCGCAGCAACAGAAGCGATACCGGCGGAAATCAGACACGTCGTTCTATCGCCGGTCACAGGCGTTTTTACTGGTCAGACGCATCTCCCGGCACAGAGCCGGATCACCCGTCAGCTATCGACTGTCGACCTCGTGCCCGTCGGACTGACCGGGCGCGAAGGGCCATTCCTCGAACCAGACGCAGCGCCCCTCGGCGTCGAACCGCAACACCCACAGGTCGCGCCAGCGGGGCGGATCGTCGCGAGCGTATTCGACCTCCACCCGCACGACCGCGGTGTCCCCGTCCACCGCGACGACCCGATACTCCATGGTGAAAGGTTCGTCCGGCCCGTCGCGGCCCTGCTCCCAGAATTCCGCCAGCGCCGCCGCATCGGTGATCGGCCGCGCCCACGGCGAAACCAGGTACCCGGCGTCGGGCGCGAACAGCTCGGCGAGCTGGTCGGTCCCTCGCGTCCGCCAGGCCCGCTCGTACCCGTCCACCCACGTCTCGACAGCCGTACGGTCCATAACCCCGAAGGTATAACGAACGACACGCGATGCGTTGACGGAACGGTCCGCGCGCCGCCGTGTCGGCTCCATCGCAGAGGTTGCGGCAACGCGGCGTCCGCCGTTCGCCGCGGGAGAACAGACTCCGGAATACCGCGGTGACGCCTCGCCGTTACTCCCCACTGCAAACAACCTCGCTAGCAAGGAGATCCATGCGGATCATCGTCATCGGCGCCACCGGGACCATCGGTTCGGCGGTCGCCGCCCAGCTGGAGCGGGACCACGAAGTCGTTCGCGCATCCCGGCGCGGGCCGATTTCGGTGGATATGGACGACCCGGCCTCCATCGAGAAGCTGTTCGCCACGGTACCCGACGTAGACGCCGTAATCTGTTGCGCCGCAAGCGGAAAGCTCACTGATCTGGACTCCGACGACGACTTCTACCGCGGCATCCAGGGCAAGCTTTTCGGCCAGGTCGAGCTGGCCCGCACGGCCCTGCGGCACCTCCGCGACGGCGGTTCGGTCACCCTCACCTCGGGTGTCTTCGAGCGCGCGCAAAAGGGGATGTCGTTCGGCGCACTGGTCAATGCGGGGCTCGAGGCCTTCGTCGGGGCCGCCGCCACCGAGATGTCGCGCGGAATCCGGCTCAACACCGTCAGCCCGGGCTGGGTCGCCGAGACCCTGGAGTCCATGGGTCTCGACGGCGCCGACGGAACCCCGGCACGCAACGTGGCCGCCGCCTATGTCGAGGCGGTGCAGGGCACCCGACAGGGTCAGACCCTGCGGCCCAGCCGGGCGGGCGTGCTGGTCGTGTAGGTCAGACGCGCTGCAGCTCCGGCGCCCGGCGCACCGGCTTCAGCGTCTTGTCCAGGCTGGTTCGCATGGTCGTGGCCGAGTCGAGCAGGTAGTTCTGGCGAACCTTCCACGGATGCCGGTGGCCCTGCCGGGGGAAGTCGCCGATCGAACGCTGGATGTAGCCCGAGGCGAGGTCCAGCAGCGGAGTCTCGTCCAGATGTCCCTGCGGCTCCGGCACCACCGCCCGGTAGCCGCGACGGTCCATGTGCGCCAGCACTTTACAGACCAGCCGCGAGGTGAGGTCGGCGCGCAGCGTCCAGGACGCGTTGGTGTACCCGATGCACACGGCGAAGTTGGGCACGCCGGTGAGCATGGCCCCCTGCCAGACGAACTGGTCGGCGAGATTCACCGGCTCGCCGTCGACCGTCAGCGAAAGTCCGCCGAACGCCAGCAGTTTCAGGCCCGTCGCCGAGATCACGACATCCGCCTCGAGCACCCGGCCCGACTTCAGCCGGATCCCCTCGGGCACAAAGGTTTCGATGTGATCGGTGACCACCTCCGCCTTGCCCTTCTTCATCGCCTTGAAGAAGTCGGCGTCGGGTACGGCGCACAGCCGCTGATCCCACGGGTTGTAGCTGGGCGTGAAGTGCTCGGCGACCAGCTCCCGGTCCTTCAGGATGCGGGTCGACAGGTCGGTGAGCAGCTTGCGCGCCGCCTCCGGCCGGCGCCGGCAATACTGGTAGAAGCCCACGTTGAACAGGATGTTCTTGGTGCGGATCAGCCGGTGCGCCAGCTTCGGCGGCAGTAGTTCGCGGATCCGGTCGGCCTGCTTGTCGCGGCCGGGCACCGCCGAGATCCAGGTCGGCGAGCGCTGCAGCATGGTGATCAGCTCGGCCTGGTCGGCCATGGCGGGCACCAGCGTGACGGCCGTTGCCCCGCTGCCGATCACGACCACCCGCTTACCGGCGTAGTCCAGATCCTCGGGCCAGAACTGCGGGTGCACCAGCTGCCCCGCGAACGTTTCGACGCCGGGGAATTGCGGTGCGTGCCCCTGCTCGTAGTTGTAATAGCCTGCGCAGCAGTACAGGAACCCACAGGTCAGGCTGCGCTGTTCGCCGCCCTGCTCGAGGGTGAGCGTCCACCGCGCCTCCTCGCTGGACCACGAGGCCGCAATCACCTTGGTGCCGTAACGGATTCGCTTCTCGATCCCGTTCTCGGCCGCGGTCTCCCGGATGTAGCGCAGGATCGACGGCCCGTCGGCGATCGACTTGGCATCGCGCCACGGCTTGAACGGGTAGCCGAGGGTGAACATATCGGAGTCGGAGCGCACGCCGGGGTACCGGAACAGGTCCCAGGTGCCGCCCATCGACTCGCGCGCCTCGAGGATCGCGTAGCTGCGGCCGGGATGTTCGGACTGCAGCCGATAGGCGGCGCCGATCCCGGACAGGCCCGCACCCACGATCACGACATCGAGATGTTCCATGCCTCCAGTGTGCTGGGCGCGGGCCCCGGCTTCTTGACTTCGCGCGACAACTATTTGATTCTGAACGACATGTCGGTGATCCGGTCCGCGGGCCTGCGCGGCTTCCGCGCCACGGTGGCCGAGCTGGGCGGCGATGCCGAGGAGTTCGCCGCCGCGGCCGGGCTGCCGATCGCCGCGCTCGACGCCGACGATCTACTGGTGCCCGACCAGGCGATGGCCATGGTGCTGGAACTCGCGGCCGACCGGCTGAGCTGCCCCGATCTCGGGCTGCGCATCGCCACCCGCCAGGACCTCGGCATGCTCGGCCCGCTCGCGCTGGCCATCCGCAGCTCCCCCACCCTGGCCGACGCGCTGGAATGCACCTCCCGCTACCTGTTCGTGCACGCCCGGTCGCTGCGACTCACGCTGGAGCCCGACCCGTACGGGGATCGCGGCGTGACGGCGCTGCACTACGGCGTGCAGCCCGGCCTGCCGATCACGATCCAGGGCACCGATCTCGGGCTGGGATTCCTGCACCGGGCGGTGCGGCGGTTGGTGGACGGGCCGTACGGGCTGCGCAGCATCGAACTGCCGTACCGCCCTCCGGCGGCGCGGTCGGTGTACGAGGAATTCTTCGGCGCCCCGGTGCGATTCGACCGCCCGGCCGCGATGTTGCGGGTGCCCAGCAGCCTGACCGCGCGGGCGGTGGCGGGCAGCGACGAGACGCTGCGCCGGTTGGCGCTGGCGTTCCTCGCCGAGCAGTCCGCCGACTCCGGAGCCAGCTACGAGCCGAAGGTGCGGGCCGCGGTACGGCAGCTGCTCGGCACGACGGCGCCCGAGATAACTTCTGTCGCAAGGCTTCTCACCGTTCATCCGCGCACGCTCCAGCGTCGGCTGGCGGCCGAGAATACCTCCTTCGCAGCCATCCTCGACGATGTGCGCCGCACCGAGGCCCGCCGCTATCTCACCACCACCGACCTGCCCATGAGCCAAATCGCCTCTCTCCTGGGGTTTTCCGAACAAGCCACGTTCACCCGAACCTGTCACCGATGGTTCCGCACCACCCCCACCGCCCTCCGGCGCAAACACCAAGCGGCGAACGGGAATTCACGGTGACGCCGGACCTCGTTCCGGTGATCATGCGCCTAACCGACCGTACCCCGCGAGCACCGCGAAGGACTCCTTCGGCTCCCATGCGTTCCCTCCACCGTCAGCCACCCGGACCAGTCCGGCACTCGCCAGATCGAGATCCGCACGCGGGCCGGTGCGGTGGGGCAGGTCGAAGCGCGCGAAGCAGTACCAGAACGCGATGTCGACCCCCTCGGCGTCGAATATGTCGAGCAGTTCGGCGAGGTGGGCGGCCTGTCCCTCCTCGTCACGCTCGTAGTCGCCGTCCAGCCGCACCGGCCGGGCCGTCTGCGGATCCCATTCGACGATGTCGACGCCACGCGGCCCGCGGTCGGGTGCGCCGCGATAGGTGCTGCACCCGAACTCGGTGAGCGCCACCGGCTTCCCCATCGACGCCCCCTGAGCCACGAAGCCCCGGATGCTGTCGCGGTATCGGTCCCCCATCTCGATCGACCGGTACCCGGCATCGGTGGCGAGGATGTCGAACAGGGTCCAGTCGACACCCTCGAAAGGCAGGCCGGCATAGGTCACCCGGCCGCCGAAACGCTCTCGCACGACATCCACCGCGCGGGCCAGAAAAGTGTTGAGGCGCACCGGAATCGTCGCCAGCGAGGCCCTTCCGCCCGGCTCGGCCAAGGCCGCGGCCCGCTCCTCGAACGTGGCCCCGGGCAGATAGCCGGGGAGGAACAGGCTCAGCTCGGAGCCGACGGCCAGCACCACCGTGGCGCCCCGATTCCGCAGCCGTTCCGCGTGCCCGGCACAGTCGGCGAGCAGGTCGAGCAGTTGCTCCCCGGTGATGTTGTTGACGAACGGGCACAACCACACCTCGAGCCCCGCCTCGGCCGCCAGCGATGCCGCCGCTGTCAGCCGCTCGGCGTACCCCCCGGTGATGCGCACGGCGGTGCACCGCAGGTCGTGCCGGATGGCGCGCATATCGCGCCGCACGGACTCGGCGTCGAACGGTTCGTGCGTGCTGCTGCCGCGGTTGACGAAGCCGGTGTTGTAGCAGACGCCAGTTCCTCGCATGATGATCTCTCCTCACTACGGTACGTTGCGTACCCTAATATCGACCATAGCCCGAGTCAGCAGGACGCAGCAAGGTACGATCCGTACCGATATGAATGAACCCCGGCAGACCCGACGCCGCGGCGCGGCCCTCGAACAGGCGATTCTGCGCGCCGCCGTGGACGAGCTGCTCGAATCCGGCTACGCCGGTATGACCATGGACAGCGTCGCCCGGCGCGCGGGCACCAACAAGAACGCCATCTATCGCCGCTGGCCCCACCGCGCGGCGCTGGGCGTCGCCGCCTACCGCCAGCTCGCCTCCGCGGAAATGCGGCTACCCGACACGGGAACCCTGCGCGAGGACGCCCTGGAGCTGCTCCGCCGCGCCAATTCGCATTTCACTTCCCCGCTCGGCGAGGTCCTGCGCGGGCTGCTCGCCCACGCCGCCGACGATCCGGAACTGCTGGCCCAGATCCGTGAGCAGTCCGGCGAGTCCGGCCCCCGCCCGTGGCTCGCCATTCTCGACCGCGCCGTCGCCCGCGGCGAGGTATCCGCCGACGCACGTCATCAGAGGGTGGCCACGGTCCCGATCGACCTGTTACGCAACGAATTCGCCACCCACGGCAATCCGAGCGCCCCCGACGAGGTCCTCATCGACATCATCGACAAGATCTACCTACCCCTACTCCGAGGCTACGGCGCACGTCCGTGACAAACGCCCGGCCCCCACGCCTCGCCCGGCCACCCACCAACGGCACCAACAACATTCGGCACCCGGGCGATCCAACATAGCCCCGTTCGCGCACCCCCCGCACGTCCACGCACCCCGTACAACCTGCTGCAGCGAGTGCGAGAACAGCCACGGGGTGCGTGAACTCGCTGGCGCAGGCCGGGGTGGTCACGTGGCGGCGGGGGCCCAGCGGTTGGCGGTGAGCTGGAATCCCGGGAGGGCAGACAGCGACATCGTCGACTCGTAGATGCGCTCGTAGCCGGTGTGCGTGATCCGCCACTGCCCGTTGTCTTTTCTGTACCGATCTCGGTAGTACGCGGCGCCGCGGATCTGGACACCGTGGTCCGGCACGATCACCGTATCCTCCAGACACCAACTGCCGGTGGCGGTTTCGCCCTCGACCTCGATGACGGGATGGGTGCACACGTGCACGGTGATGATATTGCTGCTCAGCGCCGTACGCATGAACTCCACGATCGCGGCGCCGCTCGTGAACTGCAGTGGCCGCCCGCCCGACGGGGAGCCGTAGTCGCCGGTGGCGTCCTCGGCCAGCGTCTCGGCGAACTCGTCCCACTGCTTGAGGTCCAGCGACCGCAGATAGCGATACTTCAGCGCACGAATCTCCTCCAGCGCAACCAGATCCATCCGCGGCCACCTCCTTGCGTCACCCCGCGACCACAATAGAACAGGTTCTCATTTTTCGTGCGGATTTCGATTGTCACATGTGTGTGCCGCCGTCGATGCGGACCTCGGTACCGGTGATGAACGCGCCGTCCTCCGAGGCCAGCATGGCCACCACACCGGCGACCGTATCGGGCGACGCGAAGCCCTGGCCGATGGCGGGCATCAGCTTCATGAACAGGCTCATATCGGCGTCGTCGGGGATGCCGGGGCCGCGGCCGTCGGTCATATCGCTGGAGATCGAGCCGGGCGCCACCGCGACCGCGCGCAGGCCCTGCTTGGAATACTCCGAGGCCAGCGCATGGGTCATGGACATGATGCCGCCCTTGGAGGCCGCGTAGGCCGACATGTACGGGTGGGCGAAGAACGTCGACGTCGACGCGAAGTTCACGATCACCCCGCGGCCCGACTCGAGCAGTGCGGGCAGCGATTCGCGAATCATCAGGAAGGTGCCGGTGAGGTTCGTGGTGATGATCCGGTTCCAGTCGGCGAGGGGCATCTCGTGGGTGTGGGCGGACCGCAGGATCCCGGCGGCGTTCACCAGCGCGTCCAGACCGCCCAGGGTTTCGACGGCCTTGGCGACGCCCGCCTGTACGGACGCCTCGTCGGAGATGTCGATGCGGAGCGTGGTGAGCCGGTCGGCGGTGCCGCGCTCGGCGGCCTGCTTCGCGGTCTCGGCCAGCCCGGCGTCGTTGACATCGGCGCCGACGACGGTGCCGCCCTCGGACAGGATGCGATGCACGGTGGCCCGGCCGATACCCGACCCGGCACCGGTGATCAGGACGCGGCGATCGGCAAAACGCTCCATGACGAAACTCTCCTAACCTGGGAAAACTCTTCTACTTGGCACGTTACGCCTAATTGGCACGTCGTGCCACCATGGCATTGTGTGCGTACCATTGACCGGGAAAGGAGGCCGCCCGAGCATGGCCGCATCGAAACCGTCCCTCGCCGCACGCCGCAAGACCGAGACCCGGCTGGAGATCGCGCACACCGCGGCGCGGTTGTTCGCCGAGCAGGGGACGGCGGCCGTCACCGCCGAGCAGATCGCCGCCGAGGCTGGGGTCGGCCTGCGCACGTTCTATCGGTATTGCCGTACCAAAGAGGATGCCGTGGAACCGATGCTGTCGACGGGTGCGTCCCGCTGGCTGGACGCCCTCGCCGCCGGGCCCCGCCGCCTGCCGACCCGCGCCGAACTCGAGCACGCCGCGGTGCGGGCCCTGACCCCCGACGCCGAGATCGGCGAGGAACTCGACATCATGCGCGGCCTGCTGCGCGCGATGGCAGGCGACCCGGCCCTCCACACCGTGTGGCAACGGGTCAATTCGTCCGGCGAACAAGCCCTGCTCACCACCCTCACCGACCTGTCCCCGGACAGCGACCCCCTACGCCTGCGCCTGCTCGCCGCGGCCGCCGCCACCGCCATCCGCATCGCCCTCGAACAGTGGGCCACCACCGACGCCCCCGCCACCGGCGCGGGCTCCCCCGCCGACCTGGTAGCCACCTGCATGCACGACCTCACCGGCAACATCCGCTGATGCACCGACTCCCCTATTCCCGGCATGCACCGACCCCCCTAATTCCCGGCATGCTTTTGGCCGGGATCAGCTGCCCGTGGTGGCCTTCTTCCCGCCCTTCTTGGCGTCCGATTTGCCTGTGGGGGTTTTCTTTTCGGACTTCGCGGGCTTCTTGCCGTTGGATGAGACAGCGGCGATGGATTGTTCCCGGCCGTCCTTGTCGGCGACGGCGCCGACCAGCAGGCCGGAATCGTCGGCGTCGACGCTGACGGTGTCGCCGGGGTTCAGGCCGCCGCCGAGGACCAGTGTGGAGACGCGGTTCTCGAGTTCCTTCTGGACCGTGCGCTTGAGTGGGCGGGCGCCGAACTCGGGCTGATAACCGTTGTCCGCCAGCCAGTCTCGTGCCGCATCGGAGACGTCCAGCTCCATGTCCTGGGCGCGCAGCCGGCGCCGCGGGCCGTCGAGGACCAGATCGACGATGTGCCGCAACTGATCCCGGTCCAGGCGGTGGAAGATGATGGTCTCGTCGATGCGGTTCAGGAATTCCGGCCGGAAGTGCTGCTGCAGTCGCTCCATCAGCTTCGGCTCGATCGAATCCACGTCGCCCGCAGGCGCTTTCAGGATCAGGTCGGAGCCGATATTGCTGGTCATGATCACGATGGTGTTCTTGAAATCGACGGTGCGTCCCTTGGAGTCGGTGACGCGGCCGTCGTCGAGCAGCTGCAACAGCACGTTGAACACGTCCGGGTGCGCCTTCTCCACCTCGTCGAACAGGATCACCGAATACGGCTGGCGCCGCACCTTGTCGGTGAGCTGGGCGGCGTCGTCGTAGCCGACGTATCCGGGCGGGGCGCCGACCAGCCGCGACACCGTGTGCTTCTCCTGGAACTCGCTCATATCGAACCGGATCATCCGGTCCTCGTCCCCGAACACCGCCTCCGCCAACGCCTTTGCCAGCTCGGTCTTGCCGACGCCGGTGGGCCCGAGGAACAGGAACGAGCCGATCGGCCGGTTCGGATCCTTCATCCCGGCGCGGGCGCGGCGCACCGCCTCGGCGACGGCGACGATCGCCTCCTCCTGCCCGACCACCCGCTTGTGCAGCACGTCCTCCAGCTGCAGCAGCCGCTCGCGCTCCTCGACGGTGAGTTCGGAGACCGGGATTCCGGTCTGCTTGGACACCACCTCGGCGACGTCGTCGAGGGTGACGCGCGGCAGGTCGTCCTCGTCGTTCTCGATGTGGTCGACGCGTTCCTCGGCGGCGGTGATCTGTTCCTTCAGCGAGTCGGCGCGGGCATAGTCCTCGGCGGCGACGGCGGCGTCCTTCTCCCGCTTCAGCCGCGCCAGCTCCTCCTCGGCGTCGCGCAGATCCGGTCCGGGCATGCGGGTGCGCAACCGGACCCGGGCCCCGGCCTGATCGACCAGGTCGATGGCCTTGTCGGGCATGAAACGGTCGGTGATGTAGCGGTCGGACAGCTCGGCCGCGGCGACCAGCGCCTCGTCGTCGTAGCGGACCTGGTGGTGCTCCTCGTAGACGTCGGCGAGCCCGCGCAGGATCTCGATGGTGTCGGCGACGGACGGCTCGGGCACCATGACCGGCTGGAACCGGCGCTCCAGCGCGGCGTCCTTCTCGATGTGCTTGCGGTATTCGTCGATGGTGGTGGCGCCGATGGCGTGCAGTTCGCCGCGGGCCAGGGCCGGTTTGAGCAGGTTGCCCGCGTCCATCGAGCCCTCGCCGCCGGAACCGGCGCCGACGATGGTGTGCAGCTCGTCGATGAACAGGACGAGCTCGTCGGAGTGCTCGCGCACCTCGTCGAGGATCTTGGTCAGCCGCTCCTCGAATTCGCCGCGGTACTTGCTGCCCGCCACCAGCGAGCCCACGTCCAGCGCGATGACGCGACGGTCGGCGAGGGTGCTGGGGACGTCGCCGTTCACGATCCGCTGCGCCAGGCCCTCGACGATGGCGGTCTTGCCGACGCCCGGATCGCCGATGAGCACCGGATTGTTCTTGCGCCGCCGCGACAGGATCTCCACGGTCTGCTCGATCTCCTCGGCGCGGCCCACCACCGGGTCGACCTTGCCCGCGCGGGCCTCCGCGGTGAGATCGCGGCCGTACTCGTCCAGCGTCGGGGTGTCACTGGGCTGCTTCTGCCCCTCGACCTGTGGCAGCTTCGCGCCCGACAGCGCCTGCGCGGCCGGGCTGTCGCTGTTCGAGGCGATGCCGAGCAGGATGTGTTCCGGGCCGATATAGCTGGACCCGGCCTCGGCGGCGCTGCGCTGGGCGTTGCGCAGGGCCAGCTTGGCCGCGGGGCTCAGCACCACGCCGCCGCCGGTCGTGGTCGCCGTCGCCTGCCCACTCCCGGCCGCGCTGCGCATTTGCGCGCCGACCTGGTCGGGGTCGAGATCGAGCTGGGATATGACGCTGCGGGACGGCTCCACCCGGGTGGCCGCGTACAGCAGATGCTCGGCGGTGATCTCGGCGTTCCCCCAGTCCTGCGCGGCGTCGCGGGCCTCGGCGACCAGGGATTTGGCGTTGTCGCTCAGCAGCCGCCCCAGATCGATTCGCTGCACCGGCGGTTGCGAGGTCAAACCCGACGAACCGAAGAAGCGGTTGTAGATGTCGTCGAACGAGCCGAACGAACCGGGCCAAGCTGCGGTCATGTCCACACCTCGTCGTCTGTCTGCGCCGCGCCCGCGGCGCGCTGCCAGGGCATGGACGGCGCTGCGCCGAGCGTCAACACCGTCGCGGGTAGTGCTCAGCCAGATGACCGGCGAATCGTCGGCTACGTCGCGTCATCGGCGACTCGACGGCCGCTCGACGCGCCGCCGAGGTGATACCGACCGTTCCGAAACGGTCGGATTCCACCGTACTCCATCCCGCAAGCCGCCCGAGGCCGCCGCGAACAGCCCCGCGTCACAATTCGGGCAAATACACAGCGACCATCCGGACAACGCACACCGGCCAATCAACCTGCTCGAGTGCCACAACGGGAGTTCGCATACCCACCAACCAACTCACCCCAGTGCCACAACGAGAGATCGCATACCCACCAACCAACCCACCCCAGTGCCACAACAAGAGATCGCATACCCACCAATCGATCTTGCTTCGGTGCAACACTCGAAAGGGGTTGGCCTCGAGGAGGATCTGTGACCGAGCGAAGCGTGGGAACGGTCGAGGCCGTCAGGCCGTTTCCCCGGCGGGTCGCCCCGAAGGGTTCCTACATCTGGAACGTGGTGACGACCACCGATCCCAAGCTGCTCGGGATCATGTACATCGTCACCTCGATCTCGTTCTTCCTCATCGGCGGCCTGATGGCGCTGCTGATGCGCGGCGAACTGGCCAGACCGGGACTGCAGTTCCTGTCGACCGAGCAGTTCAACCAGCTGTTCACCATGCACGGCACGATCATGCTGCTGTTCTATGCGACCCCGATCGTGTTCGGCTTCGCCAACTGCGTGCTACCGCTGCAGATCGGCGCGCCGGATGTGGCATTCCCGCGATTGAACGCGCTGAGCTACTGGCTGTACCTGTTCGGCGCCTCGATCGCGACCGCCGGTTTCATCACCCCGGGCGGCGCGGCCGATTTCGGGTGGACCGCATACACATCGCTCAGCCTGAGCACCTACGCCCCGGGAGTGGGCGCGGACCTGTGGATCATGGGTGTGGCGGTGTCGGGTCTCGGCACCATTCTCGGCGGCGTCAATATGATCACCACCGTGGTCTGCCTGCGCTGCCCCGGCATGACCATGTTCCGGATGCCGATCTTCACCTGGAACATCCTGGTCACCAGTGTCCTTGCGCTGCTAGCCTTTCCGATCCTCACCGCGGCGCTGATGGCGCTCGCGGTGGACCGGCACCTGGGCGGCCACATCTACGATCCGTCCAACGGCGGAGCCAT
>NZ_BDBV01000034.1 GCF_001613165.1 Nocardia mexicana NBRC 108244 | reverse complement strand
CCTGTTCCAGCATCTGTTCTGGTTCTTCGGCCATCCCGAGGTCTACATCGTGGCGCTGCCGTTCTTCGGGATCATCACCGAGATCGTGCCGGTGTTCAGCCGCAAGCCGCTGTTCGGTTACACCACACTGGTTTACGCGACGCTGTCGATCGCGGCGCTCTCGATGGCGGTATGGGCGCACCACATGTTCGTCACGGGATCGGTTCTGCTGCCGTTCTTCTCGCTGATGACGTTCCTCATCGCGGTGCCGACGGGCGTGAAGTTCTTCAACTGGATCGGCACGATGTGGCGGGGGCAGTTGACGTTCGAGACGCCCATGCTGTGGTCGATCGGGTTCATCACCACCTTCCTGTTCGGCGGCCTGTCGGGGGTGATCCTCGCCAGCCCGCCGCTGGACTTCCACGTCTCCGATACCTATTTCGTGGTGGCGCACTTCCACTACGTGCTGTTCGGGACCATCGTGTTCGCGACCTTCGGCGGGATCTACTTCTGGTTCCCGAAGATGACCGGACGCTTCCTGGACGAGCGGCTGGGCAAGATCCACTTCTGGTCCACGTTCTTCGGCTTCCACCTGACGTTCCTGGTGCAGCACTGGCTCGGTGCGGAGGGCATGCCGCGCCGGTATGCCGACTATCTGGAGACCGACGGATTCACCATGCTCAATACGATTTCCACCATCGGGTCGTTCGTGCTGGGGTATTCGATGGTCACCTTCGCGTGGAACGTCTTCAAGAGCTACCGCTACGGCGAGGTGGTGACGGTGGACGATCCGTGGGGGTACGGGAATTCGCTGGAATGGGCGACCACCTGCCCGCCGCCGCGGCACAACTTCTTCGAACTGCCGCGGATCCGCTCCGAGCGGCCCGCCTTCGAACTGCACTACCCGCACATGGTCGATCGGATGCGCGCCGAGGCATCCATCGGCTGGGGTTCGCACGCACCGCCGCGGTCGACGGAAGTCGAGGAGACCACGCAGTAGGGACCGCAGCCGCGCAGCCCGTTCCGTGCAGATCGGTATCGTCGAGGTGTGCGCGCACTCCGACGGGCCGTGGTCACGCTCGTCGCCCTCGCGGCCCTGATCGGGGCGCTCGCGGCGGCGGGCCTGCCGGTCTATGTGCACCCGCAGACGGACCCGCTACGCCCGGCCGATGCCATCGTGGTGCTCGGCGGAACCGCCTACGAACGCTTCGACATCGGTCTCGACCTGGCGCGCCGGGGGCTCGCCCCAGAGCTGCTGATCTCCCGCTCCACCGGCGCCGACGACTCGGTGATGGACCGCTACTGCGACGGCGGATATCCGT
This sequence comes from Nocardia mexicana NBRC 108244, assembly GCF_001613165.1. Lineage (GTDB taxonomy): Bacteria > Actinomycetota > Actinomycetes > Mycobacteriales > Mycobacteriaceae > Nocardia > Nocardia mexicana. The sequence continues at coordinate 30,770 of NZ_BDBV01000034.1, read as the reverse complement.
TCCACGTCGACTGTTTCGTCCCCGACCCGTGGACCACGCAGGGCGAGGCGCAGGAGATCGCCCGCCGCGCACAACGTTTCGGCTGGCGGCACCTGATCGTCATCACCAATGTTCCGCACGTGTCGCGCGCCCGCTACATCGTCGGCAAGTGCTTCCCCGGCGAGCTGACCATGGTCGCCAGCCCGGCCGAGTCGGGTCTGCGGTATTGGGCGTGGATGTATGTGCGGCAGTCGGCGAGCTATGTGCGCGCCTTTTTCTCCAACGAGTGCTGACCACTGTTTTCGGGGCACGAAACCCACTCCGACCAGGCTGTTCAGCGACTACGATAATTCGCAGCGTCCTGTGGTCGGAGTGGATGCAGGGCGGAGAGGACGCTGGCATGCGCATCGACGATCTGCGCGAGATGGCAGATTCCGAACTCGATGCCGACATCTGCATCGTGGGCTCCGGCCCGGCCGGGTTGACCATCGCCACGGAGCTGGCCGGAAGCCCCTGGCGGGTACTGGTTCTGGAGAGCGGTGGAGCCACCCGCGATCCGGAGATCGATCGCCTCAACGACATCGAGAGTGTGGGCGCGGCGCGTGCCGTTCCGCATCGGGACGCCCGCAACCGGGTACTGGGTGGTAGCTCCGATACCTGGAGCGGGCGCTGCGGCTACTTCGACGAGATCGACTTCTCGTGCCGCCCTTGGATTCCCGGCTCCGGATGGCCGATCGGCGCGGCCGAGATACTCCCCTATCTCGGCCGTGCGGCCCGCCACCTCGGAATCGGTTACGGTTCCGGGTTCAACGACGACGCGTTCTGGGGGCTCGCCGGACGCCCGAGGCCGGACGATCCGGTGGATCCCGGCCTGCTGCGACCGTACTTCTGGCAGATCAGCAAGGATCCCGGGGATCCGTTCGACGCCAAGCGATTCGGCGCGCACGTCGCGGGCACGCCCGCGCCGAATGTGCGGGTGGCGGTGCAGGCGACGGTCACCCACATCACCACGGACCCGCGGGGCAGCCGGGTCGAATCCTTGGAGGTCACCGGCGCCGACCTGCGACGGCGGACCGTCAGGGCGGACCGGGTGGTACTGGCCGCCGGGGGTATCGAGAACGCGCGGCTACTGCTGGCATCGCGCCGGGTGCTGCCGCACGGTGTCGGGAACCGGAACGATCTGGTCGGGCGCTATCTGATGGACCACCGATGCGGCGCGGTCGGGACGTTCGACGCCGCCGCCTCGGCCGCCGCGCGGGACCGCTTCGGTAAGTACGTGGTCCGGTCGCCGCACGGCACGCACACCTTCCTGCACGGGCTGGCGCTGTCCGAGCGGATCCAGCGCGAGGAAGGACTGCTCAACTGCGCCTTGTGGATTCAGGAGGTGCCCGCCGACGACGACCCCTGGGATGCGGTGAAGCGACTGCTGCGCGGACACGGCAGTCGCCACGATATGCGCCTGATGCTGGGCAGCACGGGGCTGCTGCTCTCGGGTGCGCGCCGACGGTTGATCCACCGCACGGGCCTGCCTCACCGCCTGGACCGCGTGGAGTTGCGCTGCATGGTCGAGCAGCAGCCCGATCCGGCCAGCCGCATCACCCTCGCGGAGCGCACCGACCGGCTCGGGCTGCCGATCGCCCGGATCGACTGGAAGACGGGCGAACTCGAGGACCGGACGGTACGCCGGGCGGCCGAGCTGGCGGAGACCGAATTCGCCCGCCTCGGGTACGCCGCGCCGGTCCTGCACGACTGGGCTCGGACCGGCGCTGCGGCACCCCTGCAGCTCACCGACTGGGCCCACCCCACCGGCACCACACGCATGGCCACGGATGCCCGCGACGGCGTGGTCACGCCCGAGTGCCGCGTCCACGAGGTCGAAAACCTCTACGTGGCAGGCAGCTCGGTCTTCCCCACCAACGGCCACGTCAACCCCACCCTCATGATCCTGGCCCTGGCGGTGCGCCTGGCCGATCAGCTGAAGTCGGGGACAGCGACTTCGGCACCTCCGGCCGCCGCCTCCTGAGGCCGGACCTACACATCGCCGATGGATTCCGGCCGAGAGCACGCCGGAAATGACGACGGGGAGGTTCGCAGCAGCAGGGAGCATGCTGCAGCGAGGCCGTCCTCGCGCGTGAGCGGCGGCCGAGCAAACTTGTCGTACCCCTGGTGCATACTGTTCTCGTCGGACGCCGATCAGGTTGCAACGCAAGGTAATCCGCAACCTAGGAAAGGCGTGTACTCATGGCCGAGTTCTGCTCCTCGACGTCCGACGACACCACCGGCGACCGGCTCGAAGCCGAGATCGTCCGGCATCGGGAGCTGCTGCGAGGCGCCGTCGCGGAGCACTGGCGCCGGGTGGACATGCGGCTCCGGTTCGCCGAGCCGGCGGTGCAGCGCCTGCTGGTGAAGCAGGCCGAGCGGCTCGTGGACGGTCTGATGATCGACCCCGAGCGGCACCGTGACCTCGACGTGGACGCCTACCGGGTCGTGCGCGACGGGGTGCCGCTGCGCTACGACGCGCGGCGCAGGCGGTTCGTCGCGCAGCGCGGTCGCCGGGAGATCCTGATTCGCCCGGACGGCCAGGAGCGGCGGCTGGGCATCATCGCCCGGCTGGCGGCCGGCGGCGTGGATGTGGACCAGATCCTCACCGTCGCGACGGTGGTGATCTCCCACCCCGAGTTCCCGGGCGCGGCGCCCGCCCGGGGCCCGCGTCGTGACGATCCGTTCCGGCAGGCGCACAGCCGGGCCACCATGGATCGGTGAGCCTCGGTGCCGGACCAGGTCCGGGCGTGCACGCCACTTGTGCACGCCCGGGTCGGTCCCGCCGTCGGGCGCCGTGTCCCCGCCACGTCTGGGTACCGAAGCGGCGACTGCACGCCGCTATACGCAACGACTATCGGTCCGCCCGTGCCGGATGCGTATGTCGACAGCGCGGACAGCGGGTGAAACCGGCTCGCCTACTTCTGTTTTCGCGGTGCGGGTATCGACGGCGCGGGCCCGACCGGCACCGCATCCAGCCGCCGGTGCACCACGTGCTGCTGCACGTAGGTCCAGGTATTGCTGGTCGCGAAGTACACCAGAATGCCCAGCGGCAGCACCAGGCCGGCGACCACGGTGCCGAGCGGGAACACCCACAGCGTCATCCAGTTGATCAATCGCGTCTGCGGGGTGGTCTCCGTCTGCCGGGCGATCGACGCGCGGGCCGTGAAATGAGTGGCGACGGCGGCGACCAGTACCAGCGGAATCGCCACCAGCGCAACGGCCGTCAGCGATTCGCCCGAGGTGGCCAGCGTGCTCGACAGGGGCGCCGCGAACAGCTTCGCCTGCAGGAACGACTGCACCTGATCCGGCGAGAACACGTAGTTTCCGGTGGCGGCGTTCTCGGCGGCGGTCATCGGCGTGGAACTGCCGAAGAACGGCAGATTCGAGCTCGCGCCCGTGCGGTCGAACGACCGCAGCACATGGAACAGGCCCAGAAACAGCAGCAGCTGCGCGACCACCGGCAGACAACCCCGCGCCAGGCTGAAGTTGTGCTCCTGCTGGAGTTTTCGCGTCTCGGCCAGCAGTTTGTCGCGGTCGTCGGCGAACTTGGTCTGCAGCTCCCGCATCTTGGGCTGCAGAGCGGCCATGGTCCGGGAGAACCGCACCTGCGCCAGGAACGGCCGGTACAGCGCCGCCCGCAGCGTGACCACGAGCAAGACGATGGCCAGCACCCAGGCCGCGCCGCTGGCGGCGCCCAGAACGGCGGCGAATCCGGTGTGCCACAACCAGAGCACGGCGGACACGGGGTAGTACACGAAATCGAGCATGGGGAAGCACCTCACTGTGAGGCACCCGCGAACGGGCGAAAAGGGAAGGGGGTCAGCGAAATTGCCGACCGCGCGCTACAACGCGGTCAGACCCCGTACCCCGGTGCCCTCGGCCGTGCCCGGCCCGCCGCATCCGGATTGCTCTGACGCAGAAATGACCCCCGCCGCCTGCGCTGCGCGGAAACCGGCGGCCCCGCATGCACCGCCACGGGCACCAGCGCGACCCGCGCCGTATGCGCCGCCACCACGGCCAACGCCACCACGGCGGCTGCACCCACCGCTACCAGCGAATTCGGCTCGCCGACCGGCATGGCCACCGCCGCCACCGCGGACACGACCAGCGCGCACACCAACAGCGCCGCCACTCGAATCCGGGTAATCATGCCGTCCAGCCTACCGGCTACGCACCCCGGCATACCGCAACGGCTCACCGCCACCGTCGTCCCCATGGAGGCGTTGGCCGGAGAGTCCTGTTGCGCGGAGTGGTGTTACTGCTTGGGCAGGGCTCCGCCCATGCCGCCGACGTCGGTGACCTTCCAGCCGTTGTTCGGGTCGATGTCGACGGTGTAGGTGACGGTGCTCTGGGCGCCCTCGGGGGTCTGGGCGCTGGTCGAGGTGACGTTGAGGAACACGTTGACCTTGTACAGGCCGTTGTCGTGGTTCATCACCTTGGCGGTGATCGGCGTGGCGCTGGACGTCCACTTCAGCGGGACCAGGATCTCCTGCAGCTTCGGCGCGGTGGCGTCGAACTTGTTGGCCAGCTGCGGGCTGGTGTTGGCCTTCAGCTTGGCCACCCAGGCGTCGACATCCTGGAAGTTGATATTCGACGCGCCGACGGCGTAGTCGGTGGCGACCTGCTCGGCGTGCCGCTGGTCGGCGGCCTGGGCGTCACGGTCGTCCAGCGAGCCGCGCGCCGACAGCCACAGCGTGCCGAATACGGCGGTGAGCGCGATCAGCGCCACCCCCGCGACGGCCACGGCCACCGTCGACAGCCGGATCGATACGGTGCGCGGGGCAGCGGAGGACCCGGTGGTCTCCTCCGCGTCGACTGCCCGCTTCGGTTCGGTACCACTGTCGTTCGACATGGATCCTCCTTCATCCTTCTACTTGACGTTGACCCGCACCCGCACGGCGCCGTCGCTGCCGACGTCGTCGAGGGCCTGCGTGATCAAACTGGAAATGTCTATGCGCGGCGCTGCGGAGGTCGCCGCATCGGCCAGCGGCTGCAGCGCCGGGGTCAGGGATTTCAGCTCCGGGCCGATCTCCCGCAGCGCGTCGGTCAGCTTGTCCAGGAACGGCACCAGGCCGCTGCCCTCGGTCAATGCCTCCGGCGGCTGCTTGTCGACGAGGCGGCCGATGGCGGCCACCAGTTCGTTCAGCGTGTTGGTGAACCGCACGAATTCGGGTGCGGCCGCGCTGGTTGCCGGTCCCGCCCAGTCGATATCGGCGGCCGCGGCCTGGAAGCTGTTGAGCAGGTCGGCGATTCGGGGGCTGCGGCTCATGACGGCCGCGGCCAGCAGGTCGCCCGAGCGCGCCAGGTTGGGGATCGCGGCGTCGGTGCCGTCGAGCATCTGGCCCGCCGTGCTCATCAGGGAGCCGACCACGTTCGGATCGAGCTGGTTCATGGTCTTGGTGACCAGCCGCGCGACCTCCGGAATCGACAGCGGCGTACGGACATTCGTGCTCTCCAGCCGCTGCCCGTCGCGCAGGTACGGTCCCGCGCCGGTCTTCGGCCGGAATTCCACGTAGGGCTCGCCGAGCGCGGACAGATGTTCGATGGTGACCACGCTGTCGGTGGGGAGGTTGCGGTCGGCGTCGACGCGGAGGCCGACCTCGACGCCACCGGCGGTCTTGTTCACCGCGGTGACCCGGCCGACCTCGATGCCCGACAGCAGCACCGGCGAATCGACGCCCAGCCCACCGGAATTGGCCAGCACCATGGTGGCGCGGGTGTAGTCGGCGAACGGATCGACCCGCACCACACCGAAGGTCAGGTAGCTCGCGCCGAGCAGGGTGATGGCGGCGATGCCGCCGAGCGAGGCCAGTGCACCGATCTTCATCGCACCGCTCCGATCATGCGCAGTGTCCCGACGATCCGGTCCGTCTGATCCTGGGTCGAGACCTGCGCGGCGGCATCGGTTTTCACCCCGGTGATGTTCACCTTGGCGCCGTGCTCCACGAACGGGATGACCTTGTCGCGCAGCAGCGACACCAGCGTCTGCAGGTTCGACGGCTGGCTCAGGTCCAGCGGCCGGGACGACGCCAGCAGCGGCAGGAAGGCCTGCGCGGCACCGTCGGCGCCGGAGAGCACCGGCCCGAGCCAGGTCAGCGACGTGCCGACCGGCCCGAGCACGCCGAAGATCTTCGTCACGCCGACGATGGACGCGACGATGCCGTTCATCTCCTCGACCGACTTCCCGCTGAGGATGTTGTCCAGTTCGGGCTGAATCTCGTGCAGCACTTGGGCATTGGTGCCGATCCCGTTGAGCAGCAGGTCAACCTGATCGAGATTGGCGGCCAGGTCGACGGCATCGGCGGCCATGGTCTTGGAGATCTGCGCGGTGCGGGCGGGATCCTTCGGCAGCACATCGTTGAACTTGGTGATGATGTCCTGCAGCTGCGACACCGCACCGCCCTGGGTGAACGTGGCGACGGCCGCCATCGTGTCCTCCAGCTGGATCGGCGGCTTCGTCTGCGCGAGCGGGATGGTGGCGCCGTCGGACAGCAGCCTGTCGAAACCGTCGGGCGGGGTGGTGAGCGCGACGTGGATGTCGCCCAGCACCGTGTTCTGCCGCAGTTCGGCGATCGTGGTCGCGGGCAACTGCACCGACTTCGAGATATCGGCATCCACCACGACGAGTCCGCCACGCCCGTCCGACTGCGCCGGATTCACCACGGACACACCGGAAACCGTGCCGACCATCGCCCCGTTGGCCATGATCTTCGCCTTGGCGGGCAGGTTCAGCACATTCGCGAACTCGATCTTGACGCGATAGGTGGGGCCGGAGACCGTGGTGCCGGGGACCGGGACGGACGACGGGTCGAACGAACAGCCCGCCACGGGAACTACGGCCGCCATCGCAAGGGCGAGGCAGGTCGCGAGTCGCTTCATTCGAATCCTCATCGCGCACCTGCCAATCCGAACACCAGCGTCGCGGCGTCCATCTTCGCCATCCCACCGTCGGCCGCGCACTTCCCGGGCGCCACGGCATTCACCGCCGCGCACACCTGGTCCGCATTCTGCTGTGGCACAGCGACCTTCGGCGGGGCGTAGCCGATACCCTCCCCCGCGACCGACCGGAACGCATTGGCGATCACCGGTGTCATCCCGATGACCTGCGCCAGCGAACCGACGTGCGCGCGCAGGAACTTCACCAGCGGCACGGTCACATCGAGCGCCTTCATGATCGGATCGCCGAAGATGGTCGTGAGGTCGTTGAGCATCGGAACCACCTGCGCCAGCCCGTCGAACAGCTGCGCGCCCGGACCGATCAGATCGGTGGTGGCCTGGTCCAGGACCGGGCCCAGCCGGGTCAGCATGGTTTTCAGGTCGCCCCAGTGCTCCTCCACCTTCTTCGACACCGAGGCGAAGGCGTCGAAGATCCCGACCAGGTGCGCGATGTCGGCGTCGGGCGAGGCCAGCGCCGCGCTCAGCTTCTGCACGACGGCGTTGATCTGCGGTCCGGTGCCGGTGGTCGCGGTATTCAGGGCATCCAGCCCACCCGCCAGCGCATTCGGCGAATTCGGGTCCGGCCCTTGGATTTCCGAGGACAGCTGGGCCAGCGCGTTCAGCGTCTCGGAGATGCTCTTGGGCGTGACGGTCTTCGTGATGCACTGCCCCGCGGCCCACCGCGCGGTGTCCTTGCCGGTCGACACCACCGCCAGCTGCCGCGCCGCGACGATGCTGTCGGCGAGCGTGGTGGCCCCCGCGTCGGCGTAGACCGGCTTGTCGGCCTCGACGTCGAACTCCACCTTCACCGAATTTCCCTGCGGCGCAATGGAGGTGACCGTCCCGACCGGGATGCCGCGCATGGTCACCTGATTGCCCGCGTACAGCCCGACGCTGTCGGGCATGATGGCGCAATAGCTTTCGGTCTTCTTCGCGGGATCGAAGACGACGAAGTAGCCGACGGCAGTCAGGACCACGATCACGACGGCGCCGCCGATCGACATGAACCAGCGGGATCCGAGCATCCGGTGCAGCATCAGCAGTCCTTCCCCGGCACCGGCACACACACCTTGCCCGCACCCGGCAGCGGATCCACACCCGCCGGGGCGGTGATGGTCTGTCCGGACCGGTCGACCGTCACGCCACCGTCGGCACCCGACAGCTGCCCGAGCTTCTGTTGCAGGCTCTGCACCGCCCCGAGCACCGGTTCGAGCTGGTCACCGAGGTTCTGCAGCTGCGGGACGGCATCGATGAGTTGCTGCAGCTTGGGCTTCAGCGCCGAATCCCAGGTCGGCGCCAGCGCCGCGACGCGCTGGACCACGGCGTTCAGCAGCCGCACCCCCTCGCGCAGCTCGGCGCGCTTGTCGATCACCAGGGTCTCCATCAGATTGACGTTGTCCATCAACCGGCCCAGGTCGGTCTTGGCGCCGTCGTACATGGTCACGTACTCGTCGGCCACGGCGACCGCGTTCGACACCTGGGTGCGCTGCCGGTTGAGCGCGTCGACGTAGGTGCTCAGGGTGTCCAGGGTGGTCCGCAGCGAGTCCGGGGCCTTGTCGAGGGAGGTGTCCAGCGCGGCGAGGTTGCGCCGCAAGGTATCTCCGTCGATCTGCCGCAGCGGTTCGGTGGCGTCCTGGAAGGTCTGCACCAGGCTGTAGGGCAGCCGCACCCGGTCCACCGGAATCGGCTTGTCGCCCAGCGCTTTACTCCCGGCCGGGAACAGCGCCACATAGTTGCCGCCGACCACGGTGAGCATGCGCACGTCCAGCGAGGACTGGTCGCCGACGAACACGTCCGAGTTGACGGTGAAGCGCATGACCACCCGATCCGGCTTCAGCTCCAGCGATTTCACGCTGCCGACCGGAATGCCCGCGACCCGGATATCGTCGCCGGACTTCACCGACTGCGCCTCCGACAGCTCCGCTGTGTAGGTCTTCTTGCCGAACGGCACCACGTACAGCACCCCGGCCGCGATCGCGATGATCGCCACCAGCGCGGCGCCGACGATGCCGTAGCGGATCTCGCGGCGGCGCTTGGTCGCATCGTCGGCGACCCGGCGTTCCGCGGGCAGCAGGCGCCCCAGGCTCATCCGTTGCATATCGCCACCTGCTGCCCCGCGATCAGCACCTGGAACACCTGCGGCACGTCCGCGTTTCCGTTGGAGCACTGCGGCTTCCAGCCCGCCACGTTCTTCGGCGTGGCGGCGTCGAGCCCGGCCAGCAGCCCGGGCAGCCGGTCGAGCACCTCCAGCGCCTGCTGCGGATCCGGAAACAGCTTGCGGATCAACGCATCCACATCGGTGCCGGTCTGCAGGCCGAGGGCGTTGAACATGTTGTCCAGCGGTCCCAGCACCGAGGGCGCGGCCATCGCGAACTGCGCGAGCCCGCCGATATTGGTCTGCAGCCCCTGGAAGATGTCGGTGAGCCGGGCCAGCAGCGGCACCAGGTAGTGCACGCGGCCGCCGACCCGCTCGGAGAGGTCGGACATGTTGCGGATCAGGGTGCCGATCACCTGCTGCCGGTTGTCGACGTAGGAGGCGAACTTGCCGATCGCGTCCAGCGCCGGACCGACCCCGCTGCCGTCACCCTCGATGAGCGCGACCATGCTGGCACTGAACTGGTTGACGGCCTCCGGCGAGATGGTGGCCAGCACCGGCTTCAGGCCGTTGAACATGCTCGTGACGTCGAACGAGGGCACGGTGCGCTCGGTGCCGACGGTGGCCCCCGCCGGAATGCGAGCGCCCGGCTGCGGCTGCTGCTGTAGGTCGATGTAGCGCTGACCGGTCAGGTTCTGGTAGCGGATGGCGAGCTTGGAGTTGTCGTAGATCGGCGCATCGGTCTTCAGCGACAACCGAACTCGTGCCTTCGCCCCGTCGAGCGAGAGCCCCTCGATCTTGCCGACCTGCACGCCGTACATGCGCACGTCGTCGCCGACCTTGAGCCCGTTGGCGTCGGTGAACAGCGCGTCGTGCGCCTCGGTGCCGCCGGACACCGGCCGCTTGATCGCGGTGAACACCACGGCCAGCACGAGGATCATCACCCCGGCGAACAGCGCCAGCCGCCACGCCGCTGCCCCGACCTTCATCGCGCACCTCCCAGCAGCGGCGCCAGCACCGGCACACCGCGCACATCGATCTCGGCATTGAGCACCGGACCGTTCGGGGTGTCGGGCATCGCCGTGCGCAGCCGGTTCATCAGCTCGGCCAGCTCCGCCCCGGACTGCTGCGGCCGCGGCACCATCTGCCCGAGCATCGCGAGCAGGGGAGCCAGCATGTTGGTGGTGCCGGACAGTGAATCACCCGCCACCCCTGCGAAATTCGCCAGACCCGGCAGCAGTTGGTCGGTCATGACCTTCACCCCGGCGTCGTAGGCCGCCCGATCGTCCTGCAGCCGTGGCAGATCGCGAATCAGGTCGAGCACCTGGATGGTGGCACCGGCGAATTGGCCGCCACCGTCGAACGCGGGACCGAGCCGCCCCACCAGCTCCGACGCGGGCATCTTCTGGTTGTCGGTGATGGTCTGCGCCACGGTGATCATCGCCTGCGCCAGCGGCGTGAATGCCTCCACATCGTTGGAGACCTGCGCGATCACGGTGGCCATCTGCGGGGTCAGCACCGCCTCGCCGGTCTGCGACAGGCTGCGCAGCAGGCTGCCCATGGTGGCGTCGAAGATTGCGGCGGAACGCTTTCCGGTCATATCGAGGACGCTGTTCTCCCGCAGCGGCGCGCCGCCCGTACCCCGGCGCAGCTCGATCTCGCTGATACCGAACAGGTTTGCCGGTGCGTAGTCGACCTGCAGGCTGTCGTCGATCCCGAACAGCTGGGAACGGTCCAGCTGCAACGCGATTCGCTGCGTGCCGCGCTCGTCGGGCGAGATGCCGGTCACCTCGCCGACCAGCACGCCGTCCACTCGAACCGGGGTCCCCGCGAGGACGCCGTCCCCGATCTGCTCGGTGTGCAGCGCGATGTGCAGCCCGTCGTCGCTGCGCAGACCGCGATACAAACCCACTCCCGCCAGCACGGCGACGATCACGCCGACCGCGACCGTCCCGATCAGCAGCGAGCGGCGGCGGTCCACGGCGACCCCGGGCATTCCATACTTCGGCATCGCGCTACCCCGTGAAACTGATCGTCGCGTTGAAACCCCACAGCGCGAGGGTGAGGACCATATCGATGGCCACGATCGCCACCGAGGAGGCCCGCACCGCGCGCCCGGAGGCGATGCCCACGCCCTCGGGGCCGCCGGTGGCGAAGAAGCCGTAATAACTGTGGATGAGGATCACCACGGTCGCGAAGATCGCCACCTTGATCACCGCGGCGATCACGTCGAACCCGGAGACGAACTGGAAGAAGTAGTGGTCGTACACCCCGGCGGACTGGCCGTGCACCAGCGTGATCAGCCCGCGGCAGGCCAGATACGACAGGATCAGGCCGATCAGGAAGGTCGGCACGATCGAGATGGCGCCGGAGATCACGCGCGTGGTCACCACGAACGGCACCGAGCGCAGGCCCAGCGCCTCGATCGCGTCGATCTCCTCGGAGATGCGCATCGAACCGATCTCGGCGGTCATACGGCACCCGGCCTGCGCCGCGAAGCCGATGGCGGCCGCGATGGGCGCGAGTTCGCGGGTGGTGGCGTAGGCCGAGACGATGCCGGTCACCGGGCCCATGCCCAGCATGTTCAGCATGGTGAACGACTCCACGGCCACCGAGGCGCCCATCACCAGGCCGAGCACGATCATCATCGGCACGGTGCCGCCGCCGACGATCACCGAGCCCCGGCCCCAGGTCATATCCGAGATCAGCCGCAGGGTCTCGTCGCGATACCGCTTGAGCGTCAACGGAATCGACGACAGCACCTGCCAGACGAAGGCGAGCACGAAGCCGACGCCCTCGACGCGCGCGAGGATCAGGCCGCGGCGGCGGTAGAAGCGCGCGAACCAGCCCAGCCCCTTCGGGGCGTAATGCGATACCGCCATCTCAGACCAGCCTCGTGGGCAGGAACATCTCGACCACCTGGGTGATGCCGAGGTTCACGACCGCGATCGATACCACCGACAGCACCACGGCCGCGTTGACCGCGTCGGCGACGCCGCGCGGGCCCCCCTTGGCCTCGAGGCCGCGCTGGCAGGCGATGACCACCACGAGGAAGCCGAAGATGACCGCCTTGAGCAGCGACACCCACACGTCGGCGGCGGTGGTGAACGACCCGAACGTCGCCCAGTAGCTGCCGGGCGTCACGTTCTGCCCGCCGACGGCGACCGCATAACCGGCCACCACGCCGACGAAGATGATCAGGATGTTGAGCAGCGGCGCGACGAAGATCATCGCGACCAGCCGCGGGATCACCAGCCGGTGGATCGGGCTGATGCCCATGGTGTTGAGCGCGTCGATCTCCTCGCGGATGGTGCGCGCGCCCAGGTCGGCGGCGATCGCGGCCGCGCCCGCGCCGCCCAGCAGGAAGCCGGTGGCCAGCGGGGCGCCCTGCTTGATGACGCCGAGGCCGCCGGTGGCGCCCAGCAGCGAATCGGCGCCGAGGGTGTGGATGAGGTTGCCGACCTGCACCGAGACGATAACGCCGAACGGGATCGCGATGAGCACGGCCGGGATGGCCGTGACGGTCACCAGCCGCCAGGCCTGCAGAATCGCCTCGCGCCACTGGAATTCGCGCCGCGCGACATCACTCGCGGTGCCGACCACCGATTCGCGTGCGATATCCACGGCCCGCCCGAAGGTCCGCAGCGCCGACACGATCGTGTCGGAGAAGTTCTTGCGGACGATACGAACGGCAACTCGCTTCTCGGACAGCGCGCTCGAGGCAGCCCGAGTCACCGGCGCCATGCGGGGGTCCGGTGGGGCCTGTGTGTCTCGAGTTTCACAATCGCTCTCTCCGTGATCGGCAACACTGCCAACACGAAGCTAATCGTTACAACTAGTTACAGTAAAGCCGATCACGGTGTGAGCATCACCTCGAATCCGGTCGCCCACAACTTGCCGGACCTGCTGGTCAGCTGTACAGATATTGCGTACAGAAGCATTCTTGTAACGTGTTATCAGCGCATATCTGTTATCAATGTGCCCCACACCACATAATCAGTTAACTGAGAGCGCATTCACGGACTCACCGCCAGGAAGACGAATCCGGCGAACAACACCAAGTGAACTCCGCCTTGCAGCAAGGTTGCCCGGCCCGGGACAACGGTCAGCACACCCACCACGACGGTCAGCGCCAGCAGCACCATCTGGGTGGCGCCCAGCCCGAGCGTCAGCGGGCCGGAGATCCAGATCGAGGCCAGCGCGATGGCCGGAATGGTCAGGCCGATACTGGCCATCGCCGAGCCGAGGGCCAGGTTGAGGCTGGTCTGCACCCGGTGGCGTCGGGCCGCGTTGACCGCGGCGAGCGTCTCCGGCAGCAACACCAGCATCGCGATCACCACGCCGACCGCCGAGCGGGGCAGGCCCGCGGCCTCGACCCCGTCCTCGATGGCCGGAGACACCAGCTTGGCCAGACCCACCACGCCGACCAGGGCGATCACCAGCAGCACCAGGCTGAGTACGGCCGTCCGGACCGAGGGCTTCTCGCCGTGCTGGCCCTCCGCGGCGGCCAACTCGACCGGCAGGAAGTCCTCGCGGTGACGCACGGTCTGCACCACCACGAACAGGCCGTACAGCAGCAGCGACGCCACCGCCGCGAACACCAGCTGGGCGCCGGAGAACTCCGGTCCGGGCTTGCTCGTGGTGAACGTGGGCAGCACCAGGCTGAGGGTGGCCAGCGTCGCGACGGTCGCCAGCGCCCCGCCGGTGCCCTCGGCATTGAAGACCGCCACCCGCCGCCGCAGCGCCCCGACCAGCAGCGACAGGCCGAAGATGCCATTGCAGGTGATCATGACCGCGGCGAAGACGGTATCGCGGGCCAGCGACGAGGCATTGTCGCCGCCCGAGGCCATCAGCGTGACGATGAGGCCGACCTCGATGACGGTCACGGCCACCGCCAGCACCAGCGACCCGAACGGCTCACCGACCCGGTGCGCCACCACCTCCGCATGCTGCACGGCCGACAGCACCGCGCCCACGAGCGCCAGCACCAACACGATCATCACAGGTCCGGACGGGTGAGTTACCCAGCCGATCGCCAGCACCACGGCGGCCAACAGCGGAACAACGGTCGTCCAGTATCGGGAGATCGCACGCACCATGATCTCCATCGTCCCAGCGAATTGCGGGCATTCCGAACGAACGAGACATGTGCGTCTCTTCGCGGGGGGTCACAGCATCCGGCGCGGATGCACCATCGCCTTGGCGCGGCGGATCGCGACCCGCGACCACACGGCCTGCTGCAGCGCCAGCATGGCCCAGCCGGCGACGGCCATTCCGGCCACGTTCACCAGCAGCTGCAGCGAACTCCCGCCGATCGCGGAGCCGACGCCGAAGGCCATGCCGAGCGCGATATTTCCGGCGGCCGGAACGGTCGTCACGGAAATGAACACGCCCGCCATGGCGGTCGCCTTCGACGAGGTCAGGGACAGCACACCCGCGGCGCCCGCGACCACCGCGACGATGAACGACCACTTGTCCGGCGTGTAGATGAAGGCCGTCCCGGGGCGCGGCCCGATCACATCGTCGAGCGTGATCCAGCCGAGCCCACGGCCGATCAGGGCGAGCACGAAGGTGACGACGATGGCCGCGGCGAAGCCGAACACCAGGGTTCGGACGGCGAGTATGCCGAGCACGAGACGCCGCCGCACCAGCGCCACCCCCAGGGCCGCGATGGCGCCGAACTCGGGGCCGAGCACCATCGCGCCGATGACGAGGATCTGCGAATCGGCGATGATGGCGATGCTCGCGATCACCGTCGCCATCGTCATGAAGCTCAGGTAGGTCCAGTTGAGTTCGGAGGATTCGTAGGAGCGCTGCGCGACGTCGGCCCAGACCACAGAATCTGCGGCGCTGCCCGGCGTGCGGGTCTCGGCCTCGAAGCCGCGCCGCGACAACCAGGTCGGCACCGGCTCGATCTCGATGCTGCCGCACTGGTGGACGCCGAGGCCCCGCAACCGCTCGACGACATCGTTGGCCGCCTCCCGGGCGACGTTCGCCGTGACGACATCGCCCGGCGGCCGCACCGCCGCGCCACGCATCACCGCCAGGCTGCTGACGCTGTCGTCGCAGTCCAGCGCCCCGAGCACATCCTCGGTGAGATCGGCCGGCGCCATGATTCGCAGGTGCAGCATGGCCACAGTCTGCCGTGCTCCGAGCACCACAAAGCAGCACCACGCCCGGCATCGGGAATCCGCCTCGCCTCCCGGTCTCCGGCACACCGCTGAACATCCCGGCACCCTACCGTTTCCGACGTCCCTCCGGGGCCCACCCGATCCCCGACGGACCTACTCAATTTCCCGGCGGGCCTACCGACCCCCGGCGAGCCCACTCAATTCCCCGGCGGGCGCACCGACTCCCGACGGGCCCACTCGATTCCCCGGCACGCTTTTGGCCGGGGCGATTCAGGCCAGCTCCGAGACGGGGCCGATGTGGATCGCCCGGTAGACCTCGTTGCGGAGGGCATTGGCTTCCGTATTGGTGAGGGTGCGGGTCAGTGGCCGGATCACAAGCCGCACAAGGGCATTCGATTGACCGGAGGTTGTGCCGAGGCGAATGCGCACCGGCTCCGGAAGATCGCCGTGGCGGGTTCGGGCGAGCACGTGGATCGACTCGATATCGTCGGCCCGCTCGTCGAGGGCGGCTCGCACCATGTCACCGAGGGTCTCGTCGTCGATCTCGTCCGGGACCACCACGGACAGGTCGCGGCGGATCGGCGGCATCGCGGACACCGGTCGCCACGGGCTCAGATCCCGCATCTGCTCCGCGATGCGCTCATCACCGGCTCTCAGGTAGCGGATGTCGGGGATTCCCTTGCGCAGCATCAAGGCTCGATCCACCCCCATGCCCAGGGCCAGACCCGACCACCGTGCCGGATCGAGTCCGGCCCCACGCAGGACGCGTTCGGCGATCAGACCGCACTCGGCGAGCTCGAGCCATTCCCCGGCATGCCACACGTCGACCTGACGGCCGTCCCGGGTGTACGGATGCCGTGCGGGCACCATGCGCCATCGCGCGCCCGGAAGCACCGATTCGACCAGGCGGGCGACCACGATCCGCAGATCCTCGGCGCCACAGGCCCGTCCGGACCACAGCCGCCACAGGTCGACCTGCTGAGGTTCGCCGACATGGATGCGGTCGACCACATCGCGGCGATAGGCCAGGCCGGGCAGCACGATCAGCTCGTCCCTCGAATTGTCTTCCGCCACCTGAGAATAGCCTCGCAGCATGGCCGGGATATCGGCCGACGTGTGACTGCGCAACATCGTGGTCGGGCTCAGGTACCGGGTGTACCGCGCGTCGCGGGTCACGTCCTCGGGGTCGTAGCCGAGCAGATCGTAATTGTCGGTGATCGCGACGATCGGCGGTGTACGAACGATTCGCACGGTGGTGGACGGCCAGGCGGCGGTAAGATTGCGAATCACGCTGTCCAGCAAGGCTTGTGCGGCATGGTAGCCCTGCGCCGGATCGGTCAGATCCCGCACGGACAAGGCACGGGACAGCTCGGTGGGAGTGAGATAGGGGGACATCGGAGGGCTCCTCGCGGTCGGTCGGATCGAGACGACCCCCGGCCGACGACCACGGGAACTACGCGAATGAGCGCATGCGAATCCACCCGCGGCACGTCGGCCGGGGGTGCATAAATCGCCTGCGTAGGTCCACGTTCTCAGGATAAATCCCGCCGCAACCGAATTCACCAGCCCGGATACCGCACCGACACTCGACTACCCACCCGTGCTCCTGCGCGTCCCCCACCCAAATTCCCGGCACGTTGCCCACCCACGTTCCCGGCACGTTGCCTACCCACGTTCCCGGCACATTGCCTACCCACATTCCCGGCACATTGCCTACCCACATTCCCGGCACATTGCCTACCCACATTCCCGGCACGCCCCCACCCATATTCCCGGCACGTTCTTGGCCGGGATCCACACCCTCGCGACGGTGGATTCTGGCCGAAAGCGTGCCGGAAACGACGGTGGGTGCTGATCCCCTACTCGGACTGTTCGCTCGGCAGCAGGGCCAGGAAGTTGCGGACCAGGGCGCGGTCGTCGTCGGTGCGGTGAACCGCGTAAACCGTTGTGGTGGCCTCGGTTTCGGCGAGGGGGAGGATGCGGACGGTCTGCGGTGCGGTGAACGTCGCACTGCGCGGGGCGACGGTGATACCCAGCCCCTCACCGACCAGGTAGAGGATGGTGGTCCAGTTGTTGCCCTCCTGCACGATGCGGGGCATGCGACCGGACTCCACCAGCGGGCGCAGATTCTTGTCGTGGGCGTGCGGGCCCGCCGCCCGGGGGAAGAACACCAGGGGATCGTCGGCGAGTTCGGCGCCGGTGATCTCGGAGCGATCCGCCAGGGGGTGATCGACCGGCAGCACCGCCATGAACGGCTCGGTGGCCAGCGGAAATACCACCGTCCCGGGCTGCTCGTCGGGGTCGCGCACGATCGCCATATCGAGCGCGCCATGGCCGAGCTGCGCCATCATATGGGTGGTGTAACCCTCGATGAGTTCGATCTGAACCAGCGGATAGCGGTCGCGGAACTGCCGGACGCTCCGCAGCGGTTTCAGCGGCAGAACCGACGGGACGAAGCCGAGGTAGAGGCGGCCCTGACCACCCTGGCCGATGCGCGCGACCTCGTCGAGGTCGCGCGTCGCATGGCCCAGGATCGCCGCCGCGCGTTCCCGCAGCACGTCACCCGCCGGTGTGCAGGCGACGCTGCGCGAGGTGCGGTCGAAGAGCCGGGTGCCCAGCATCGTCTCCAAGCGCTGGATCTGCTGGGTCAGCGCCGGCTGGGCGATATGCAGCCGGGCGGCCGCGCGACCGAAATGCAGTTCCTCGGCGACCGCGAGGAAGTACCGCAGATGCCGCAGCTCGACCCCGTCAACCATAAGTTCACGATATCAATCCGACCAATCAAGTATTGGACGTGATGATTCATTGCCGGGCAAGCTGACCAACGTGACACAGCAGACCGAACCCGTTGCCCCCGAACAGACCGATTCCCTCGTCGTCGAGCCCATGTCGGGCCCGGCCGATGCGCGGGCGTTCAAGGAGCTCAACCTGGACTGGATCCTCGAGATCTTCTCCCTCGAACCCGCCGACAGCGTGCTGCTGGACAATCCGGAGCGCGAGATCGTCGCCAAGGGCGGGCAGGTGCTGATCGCCCGCGACGGGGACGAGATCGTCGGATGCGTGGCGCTCGTCCCCGAGGGCGACCACGGCGAATTCGAACTGTCGAAGATGGCCGTCGCCCGCGGTCTGCGCGGCCGCGGCCTGGGCCGGATCATCCTGCGCGAGGCGATCGAATTCGCCCGCCGGGAGGGCGCGACCGCGCTGTTCCTCGGCAGCAGCACCAAATTGCGCAGCGCCGTGCACCTTTACGAGTCGGTCGGATTCGTGCACGTCCCGAGCGATCAGATCGGGCCGATGCCCTACGAGCGCGCGGACGTGTTCATGCGATACGAGTTGAGCTGAGCCACAGGGATTTCGAAGATCTCCGGCGCTACCGGTCTCGACCGGCCGTACTACGGCTCCGACGGGACCGGATCGGCGCACTCGAGTTCGTCCAGGAAACCACCTACCGCGCGGGCGACTCCGGCGGGATCGTCGTCGTGGATCCAATGCCCGGCGCCCGCGAATTCCACCAGACGGCTGCCGGGGCGGCGGGCGACCATCTCGGCGGCCGACTCCACAGGAAGCATCGAGGTGTGTTCCCCACGCAATACCAGTGCGGGACATGAGGACCCGAGCCAATCGGCCCACCAGTCCCCGATTCCTCCGGCCTGCACCGCCATCATGTCGTCCCAGTCGAACAACAGGCGCCAACCGTTCTCGGACGGCACCGCACTCTGCATGAAGTAGCCCGGGTCGGGGATACCCTGGGCGCGAATCGCCTCGGCCAGTTCGTCTTTCGTGGCCGCGGCGGCGGGCCAGCCGCGCACGTCCAGCATCGGGCGCGCGATCTCCGGTGACCGCATCACCGGGCCGACATCCTCGATGATCAACGCCGACACCAGGTCCGGGCGCCGGGCGGCGAGACGATAGGCGGTGATCCCGCCGTGCGAATGCCCGAGAACCACGGCCGGCGCGAGCCCGAGGGCCTCGATCAGTGCGGCGGCGTCGGATACGAAGTCGTCGCTCGCATAACTCTCGGCCCGCCTGGAAAGGCCGTGCCCGCGCTGGTCGGGTGCGATGATCCGCGCCCGCCCGGACAGTTCGCGCGCCAGCCCGGCAAAGATGCCGCCCCGGCCGAAACTCCCGTGCAGCGCCACTATCGGCCGCCCCGAGCCGCCGAAGTCCAGGACCGGAATCTCGGCATCGCCGAGTCGCACCCGCTGTTCACGCACCGAATCATTCTGCGGGACGGCGCAACCGATTTTCTCGCCTCGACTCGGTGTGGATCGGGCGGACAGGCGCTTCCGCTATCGCTCGTCCGGGCCAGCGATCGTTTACTCTCCGGGCTTTGCCAAGTGGGTGTCGATCACCGGCGCGACCCGGGTCACGAGTTCGTCCAGCGACTCGGAGGCGATCGGCTCCACCTGCAGGATGTAGCGCAGATAGGCGATGCCCAGCAGCTGCGCCATCGACAGGTCGATCCGCAGTTCGGCGTCCGGACCCGGCAGGGCCGCCGCGAGCTGGGGATACAGCTGCTGCTGGATGAACTCGCGGACCAGGGCTGCGGAGTCCTCGTGCGTCGCCGCCCCCCGGAGGATCGCCAGCAGCGGGGCGCGAGACTGCGGCCGATCCCATGCCTCGAAGAACACCCGCGTCAGCCGCTCCCCCAGCTCGTCGCGGTCGCCGTCGATGACGCGACCGGCGATATCGGCCGGATCGAACGGCCAGCCCATGGTGGCCCGGAACAGCTCGGCCTTACTTCCGAAATAGTGCCTGATCAGCGCGGGATCGACGCCCGCCGCGGCCGCGATTTCGCGCACGGAGGTCTGCTCGTACCCCGCGTCGGCGAACTTTCCGCGCGCGGTGTCCAGCAGCACCTGCCGGGTATCGGTCTTTCCTGGGCGTCGTCCGATCGGGGGCATGATGCCGGAAATTCTACAGTCGTTGACTTTCCTCCCGGCGCGGGGCTAGCCTGACATCAGAAACTCAACAAGTGAGGAGTTCCCGATGCCTGCTCCGCGATGGGTTGCCCGGGCCAATAAGTTCGGGCTGAACAGGCTCACCAGGTTCATCGCCCCTTGGGCGCCGGGTTGGGCGGTGGTCGTCCACCGGGGACGCAAGTCCGGCAAGACATTCCGGACTCCGCTGTGGGCCTTCCGCCGGCGCGGCGGGTACGTGATCGCGCTGACCTACGGGCCGCAATCGGATTGGGTGCGCAATGTGCTCGCGGCCGAGGGATGCGAGCTCGAAAGCCGAAGGCACCGTTACGAAGTCGGAAATCCCAGGGTCTATCGCGATGAGGACGCCAGCGATATGCCCGCATTCATACGGTTCATGCTGCGCTACGTGATCCAGGCGCCGGACTTCCTGAGCGTCGACGTGGTGCGGGAAGTCGCGACGGCCTGATCGGCCTACCCGTGCTGGAAGCGAGCCAGAGACTCGCTCAGCACCCGCAGCCGCCCCTCCCGGAACTCCGGCATCTCGTTCTCCAGTGCGTGCAGCACGTCCAGCGCCGGATCCGCGCACGCCCAGAATCGCAGCTTCGCCTCCTGCCGCGGATCGAGCTCCGTTCCGCGGCAATGCTGTACCCGCCGAACGAATTCCGGGCCGGCATCGGGGTACAGATAGCACAGGTCGTAGTCGGGATCGCCGATCTCGACGTCCCCGAAATCGATCAGGCCGGTGATCTCCGTGCCCGTCACCAGCAGGTGATCCAGGCTCACATCGGCGTGCGTCAGGGCCGGGCGGTAGTCGAAGTTGGCGTCGTCGCCGAGGTAGTTCTCCCACGCCCGCAGCAGCACCGACGCCTCCGACTCGGGAAGCAGCGGAAGTACCTCGGCGCGAACGGCTTTCAGGTCGTCGGTGAAATCCGCTCGCAGATCCCAGGTTTCGATCCCGAGCTCGCGGGCGCGGGCCACGGGAAAGGCATGAACGCCCTCGATCAGCTCCGCGATCCGGCGGGCCGTCCCCGGCAGGTCCAGCAGACCCCGCGCCTTCCACTGCTCGTCCGACAGTGACTCACCGGGGACCGCCGGGTACACACAGAATTCGCCGGGCCCCAACGGGTTCGGCGCCGTGAACAGGAACCGCGGAATCGGGACCGAGAGCCGTTCGGCCAGCTCCGGCAGCAATACGGCCTCGTGCGCGATCCCCTCGGCGCCGTGCGGATCCTGCGGCAGCCGGAGCACATACGACCCCTCCGGCCGCTCGAGCAGCAGCGCCACGCTGTCCATCCCGGCACCGAGCCTGCGGAGCGCACCCGCAGCCAGCTCCGGGCGCGGTGACACGGCAAGCGCATCGCGAACCCGCGCCTCCCAGTCGTCCGGCAACCGCACACTCGCGCTCATGTCCACGGCAAATATCGTACGGATCGGCGGGAGCGCTCCGACCACGGTCGATGCAGCAACGCCAGCACAGCCTGCCGCCGCCGACACGATGACGCCGCACCCCGCCCGCCGGGCCGCCGCCGCGGGATCGCGGAGAATCGCCGGGCGGACGAGGTCACCGAGGTCCTCAGCTCTCGACGGGCAGGCCCGCCTCCTGCCAATCCGCAATGCCCTCACGGTATTTGCGCACGTTCGTGTAGCCCAGTGCCGTCAGCTTGGTGGCCACGTGCTGACTGTTCGCACAGGCCGCATTCGAGCAATAGGTCACGATCGCGGCACTCTTGTCCGGAAGAAGTTGCGGCGCTTTGAGTTCCACGTCGGTCTCGACAAGCTCGAGGGCGCCGGGCAAGTGCGCCTTGGCGTAGTACTCCCCACCGAGCGCGTCGATGACGATCACGGACCCGGCCTCGATCTCCGCACGGAGGTCGTCACGGGTGATCAGTTCGGTCATGGCAATGCCTTTCGTCGGCACAATTTATGTGCGTGTGCACGCTACTAAAAATGTGCGCGCGCACGCAAGTGGCTAGGATCGGTGCCGTGCCGAACTCCGAGAACCGCATTCGCCCGGCCGTGGGCGCCTGGTCGGCGCTGCTTCAGGTGCACGCGAAGCTGGTCCCCGAGCTCGACGCCGAGCTGCGCCGGACCACCGGGCTGCCGCTGAGCTGGTACGACGTCCTACTGGAGCTGGACGGCCCGGACCGATTGCGCATGAGCGACCTCGGGGAGCGGGTCGTACTGAGCCGCACGCGGGTGAGCCGCCTCGTCACCGAACTCGAGACACACGGACTTCTGCGCCGCGACACCAACCCGGACGATGGACGCTCGGCCTTCGTCAGCATCACCGACGC
This sequence comes from Nocardia mexicana NBRC 108244, assembly GCF_001613165.1. Lineage (GTDB taxonomy): Bacteria > Actinomycetota > Actinomycetes > Mycobacteriales > Mycobacteriaceae > Nocardia > Nocardia mexicana. Next base: position 8,371 of record NZ_BDBV01000034.1, on the reverse strand, counting down.
CGGGCGGCGGCGGCTCCGGGAGGCGGCGCCGCACTACCTGGCCGGAATCGAGCGACGGTTCGCGGGGGTCGACCCCGGCGAACTGAACGCGGTGGCGGCAACCCTGCGTGCGGTGCTCGGACGGACCGACCTGCCGAATCCGGGTCGCTGAAACCGGCTCGGATGCACCGGCTCCCGCGGCAGCGCGCACGGGATCCGAGGTTGTCGCGTCCTGCTCAGGCCGGGCGGGCGACGAGCAGGTGCGCCGGGATCGGCTGATGGTCGATGACACGGTCCTCGACGGTCAGGCCCGCCTGCTCCAGCGCACCGATCACCTCCGCCACCGGGCGCAGCCGGAATCCGTAGGCGGTGAACGGCATCTTGGCCATCGCGTCCGGGTCGCCGATGCCCACCACGACCCGGCCCGTCGGGCGAAGCACCCGCGCCAATTCCGCACAGGCACGGTCGAGTTCGGGCACGAAGTAGACCGTGTTGACCGTGATCGCGGCGTCCAGGCTCGACTCGGCCAGCGGCAGTTCCGTGAGCGAGCCCTGCAGCACCCGCAGCCTGCCCGCACCGATATCGCGGGCGAACCGAGACTTGGCCCGCGCCAGCATATCCGGCGAGATCTCCACGCCGTGCACCGTGCCGTCCGCACCGACCCGGTCCAACAGCAGCGAGAGCCCCACGCCGCCACCGAAGCCGATATCGGCGGCGGCCTCGCCCGGGGCGACCGCGGCGGCCTCGGCGGCGCCCTCGATCGCGAATCGGTTGGAGCGGTTCAGCATGGCCGCCACGCCCTTGCCCAGCAGTCCGTGCGGATTGCCGAGCTGACCGGCGAGGGTGGACATCAGGCGTGCGGCAACGGGATTCACCCCACGCATGCTACCGGTCTTGACTTCAGGTCGGCCTGAACTTGCACACTGGTGGCATGAGCAGTGCCCCCCGGGTCCGAGAGACGGCGGACCTGTCGATCGGCGATCTCGCCGCCCGCTTCGGGCTGGCCACGCACGTGCTGCGGCACTGGGAGGATATGGGACTGCTCGCGCCGCACCGGGATCCGGCGGGGCGCCGCCGCTACCGCGAGGCCGATGTCGAGACCGCCACGCTGATCCTGGTCGCCAAGGGCATCGGCCTGTCGCTGGACGAGATCCGCACCCTGTTCATCGCCGCGCCCGACCGCGGCGCCCGCCGCGAGTTGCTGCGCGCCCACCAGGCTCGGCTGCAGGAACAGATTGCGCAGGCGCAGGCGGCGCTGACGGCCCTCGGACACGCGATGGACTGCGGGGCCGCCGATATGCGGACCTGCCCGAACTTCCGCGACCTGCTGGCGCGTGCGCTGCCCCTCGTCGGCGATCCCGAGCAGCGGAGCGGTCCGCTGCTGCGCGCCCTGACCAGCCACGAACCCGGCAACTGACCGCCGACAGATCCCGGGCCCCGCGGTGATCCGGGCATAGTCTGCTGATCGTGGACGACACCACCGGAACACATCCGCACGAACCGCATGCCGAGGGCCTGGCCGCCAAGCTGAACTGGCTGCGTGCGGGCGTGCTCGGCGCCAACGACGGCATCGTGTCGACCGCCGGTCTGGTGGTGGGTGTGGCGGCGGCGACCACCAGCACCACCCCGATCCTCACCGCGGGCGTGGCCGGACTCGTGGCCGGGGCGATCTCGATGGCCGCCGGGGAGTACGTCTCGGTCAGCACCCAGCGCGATTCGGAGCGGGCGCTGCTGTCGAAGGAGCGGCGCGAGCTCGCCGAAGCGCCGGACTTCGAGTTGACCGAACTCGCCGAGATCTATCAGCGCAAGGGGCTGTCGCCGGAGACCGCTCGAAAGGTCGCGGAGGAGCTGTCCGCGCACGACGCCTTCGCCGCGCACGCCGAGGCCGAATTGGGCCTGAACCCGAACGATCTCACCAACCCGTGGCAGGCCGCGTTCTCCTCGGCGGTGTCGTTCACCTGCGGCGCCCTGCTGCCGCTGCTGGCGATCCTGCTGCCGCCGGTCTCCTGGCGGATCCCGGTGACGTTCGCCGCCGTGCTGCTCGCGCTGGCCGTGACCGGCTCGATCAGCGCCCGCCTCGGCGGCAGCAACCCGCGCCGCGCCACCGCCCGGGTCGTGATCGGCGGGGCGCTGGCAATGGCCATCACCTTCGCCATCGGCCAGATCCCCGGCGTAGAGCATTGACACGCCGCTCCGCGACTTCGGAACTCTTGATGTGCAGGACCGTTCCGAGTCCGGCACCGACCAGCGCGCTGGAGACGATTCCCACGACGAGGTTCAGCACTCCGGTCGACGCCGCCGCGGGTAGCGCGAACCCGACACCGAACGCGAAGACCAGCACACCGGCCGTCGCGACCAAGGCCACAGTGAGCCTTCTATCCATGAGGTAACCCCCTGCAGGACACCGAGAATCGGCGCGACCCGATGACGGCTCGAGTGAGCGGCTTCCCCCGATTCGAAGACCGTCGCGCAAAGTCATATTGACGGTGCGGGCCGATCTTGCGCCAGTGCCGGGGACAGATTAGGGACCAAAGTCCTCGACCGCGGGCAGCAGCCCGATGGCCTCCTTGACCCGGTCGACCTTCCTGCGGGCGGGCCCGCGGGCGACACTCGCACCGCGGCGCAGCAGCTCCCGCACATGGTCGGGATCACCGGAGAGTTCCTCGTACCGCTGCCGGATCGGTTCCGTCACCGCCACAACGGCATCGGCGACCGCGTACTTCAGATCGCCGTAGCCATCCAGCTTCTCGGCCAGCAGATCGGGCGGGGCGCCGGTGCAGGCGGCCAGGATGGTCAGCAGGTTGGCGATACCCGGCTTGCCGTCGGGGTCGTAGACCACCTCGGTGCCGCCGTCGGTCACCGCGCGCATCACCTTGCGGCGCAGCACGTCCGGTGGATCGAGCAGGCGGAGAGAACCCGCGGCCGATACCGATTTACTCATCTTGCGGGCGGGATCGGCCAGGTCCATGATGCGCCCCGCTATCGGTGGGTTCACCGCGCGCGGGACCGTGAAAACCGCCCCGTAGGACGTGTTGAACCGGTCCGCGACATCGCGGGCCAGTTCGACGTGCTGGCGCTGATCCGCGCCGACCGGCACCTCGTCGGCGTCGTAGAGCAGGATGTCGGCGGCCATCAGAATCGGATAGGTCAGCAGCGATGTCCGCACCTGCCGCAGGCGCCGGGACTTCTCCTTGAACTGGATCATCCGCTGCGCCTGACCGTATCCGGCGACGCATTCCAGCAGGTAGTGCAGTTCGGTGTGCTCGGGCACGTGCGACTGGACCAGGAACAGGCAGCGTTCCGGATCGACACCGGCGGCCAGCAGTAGCGTGGCGAATTCCAGTGTCCGCCTGCGCACTTCGGCGGGGTCGTGGTCCAGGGTCAGGGCGTGCAGGTCGGAGACGAATACGACGGTGTCGCTCGACGACGTCTGCCGCTCGGTCAGCGGTGCGACGGCGCCGAAGTAGTTGCCGAGATGAAGGTCGCCCGAGGGCGTGAAGGCGGTGAGCCTGCGTGGCATGGTGGGTCCTTTCGGGGAGTCGATGCCACCCCTCGGGCCACCGCCCGGCGTGAACAGCAGACGGCCGCCCGATGGGGCGGCCGCTGAACGAGAACATGCGGAAATGCGGGCCGCCCTAGGGCAGCCACCACGCGAGATGAACGCTGATCCGCATACGCCGACGTTAGCATCGGCCGCGACCGGAGCACCACGGAATATCTGCGCTGGAACGGTCGTGCAGGGTCCAGCAATCGACCACTGGCCCTGTATCAAGGGTCCAGTAGTGCTGCATGCTGGCCGAATGTTGCTCCGCCGCCTGTGTGCCCTCTACGTCGGACTGTGGTTGTACGGATTCTCGATGGCCGTCATGATTCGCGCGGCGCTCGGACTGGACCCCTGGGACGTCTTCCACCAGGGCGTGGTGCGGCACGTTCCGATGAGCTTCGGGACCGTGACCGCCATCACCGGGGTGGCGGTGCTGCTGGCCTGGATTCCGCTCCGGCAGAAGCCGGGCCTCGGCACGGTGAGCAATGTCGTGGTGATCGCGATCTCGGTGGATGTCGGCCTGTGGTTGCTCCCGCAGGTGGAGGCGCTGCCCGTGCGGGTCGGTGCGATGGCCGCGGCCGTGGTGCTGAATGCGATGGCCACCGTGCTCTATATCGGCGCCGGGATGGGCCCGGGGCCGCGCGACGGTCTGATGACGGGTCTGGTGCAGCGCACCGGCCGCCCCGTGTGGGCGATCCGCACGGGTATCGAGGCGACGGTCCTGGTGACCGGGTGGCTGCTCGGCGGGAGCGTCGGCATCGGCACCCTCGTCTACGCCTTCGGCATCGGCCCGCTGATCCATCTGATGATCCCGCTGGCCGACCGCTGGCTTCCCGGATTCCACGACACCCGTCGCGAGCCCGAGCCGGTGCCCGCCTGAGCGGTGCGGTCGTCGTCGCGAGCCTTGCTGTCAGCGCGGACGCAGGCCCAGTACCGCGAGCCGAACCCGGTTGGTGGCACCGGTTTTCGCCATCAGATTGGCGACATGGGTCTTCACCGTGGTGATGCCCACATGCAGCCGATCGGCGATCTCCGCATTGGACAACCCCTGCGAAACCAGTGCCAGCACTTCGGCTTCCCGCGCAGTCAGGCCCGATACTGGTGCAGGGGGCGGGTTTCCGCGGGTGCCATGTGCGTTCACCGCCGAATCGACCACGCGCACCAGCACATCCGGCGAGAACGGTCGATCGCCCGCGGCCGCGCGACGGATGCCGTCGAGCAGGTCGGTCGGCGACGCGTCCTTGACGAGGAATCCGCATGCCCCGGCCCGCAGCGCCGGATACAGGTGCTCGTCGTCGTCGAAGGTGGTCAACACCAGCACCCGGATGGCCGGACGAGACGCGAGAATGGTTGCGGTGGCTCGGATTCCGTCCATGCCCGGCATGCGCAGATCCATCAGCACCACGTCCGGGCGGGCGCGTTCGGCCAGCCGCACCGCATCGGCTCCGGTGGCCGCCTCCCCCACCACCTCCAGGTCACCGGCGTTCTCACACAGCATGCGCAGCCCGGCCCGCACCAGCTGCTGATCGTCGACCAGCAGCACCCGGATGGTCACGACGCCCGTCCCGGCAGGTGTGCCGCCAGGCGCCAGCCGGTGGCGGTCGGCCCGGAGTTCAGGGTGCCGCCCAGCAGTTGGACCCGCTCGGACAATCCGATGAGGCCGACGCCGCCCGCCGTGACGGTGGCCGGGGCACCCTCGCTGGTCAGCAGGAAGTCCACCCCGTCGTCGACCGCGATGCCCAACCGCGCCACCGCATGACGGCCGCCGTGCTTGACCACGTTGGCCAATCCCTCCTGGGTCAGGCGCAGCACCGTGAGTGCCGACAGCGCGTCCACCGCGGCGACATCGCCCACCTCGGTGTCCACCCGCGGTCCGAGCCGCCGCGTCCGTGCCACGGCCGCCTCGATCGCCGCGGGCAGATCGCCCGGCGCGACGAACGACTCCCCCGCGCCGTCCGGATCGCGCAGGATCGTCACCAGTTTCCGCAGATCGTCCAGGGTTTCCTTGCCGCTGGCGTGGATATCGTCGAGCACCTCGCGCACGGCGGGCGGCGCCTCGGGCAGCGCGTGCCGCGCCACGCCCACCCGCAGCACCGTCGACGAGACGTGGTGCGCGATGAGGTCGTGCAGTTCCCGGGCGATCGCGGTGCGCTCCGCAGCCCTCGCGGCGGCGACCTCCGCGATCCGGTGCTGCGCCATCTCCGCGGCCGCGCGCCGAGCCCGGGCCGCGCTGTCGAGTGCGCCCCGCAGCAGCCCGCCGAGCAGCAGCGGCAGTCCGGCCATCACCACCGCCCGGTATCCGGTCGCGCCCGCGCCGCCCGTCCGATGCAGCAGATACGCGCCCGCGAGCGCCGCGGCTCCCAGCCAGGGCTGCCAATTTCCGCGCCGCGCAGCCAGTTCGGTGAGCGCCACCGCGGCCGCCACCTTCGCGACGACGGGGCCGGTGTGCCCGAGCTCGAATCCGAGCACCAGGATCCCCGTCGTCGCCAGCGACGTGGCCAGCGGCCACCGCACCCCGCCCGCCGTCGCGACCACCGCCGCCAGGCCGATCGCCCAATCGACGGGCGCCGCGGAATCGCTCAGCCAGAACAGGCATCCCGCGCCCAGCGCCACCAGCACGGCCAATCGCACCGGCACCGACCGCGGCGACAGCACCCACTCGATCCCGCGCAGCACGCCGGTCGAATCCGGATGTGTGGTGCGCTCCGCAACATCCTTCACGCTCACATCATGCCGCCCGGCGACCTCGCGCGTCTCCTACCTCGGGAGGAGGCGGCTCGTTCGGGCGGCCACAGGTCGGGCCCGCCGACCGATCTCGCACGGCGGTCCGCCGAGCACGGTGGTGACATGACCGATGAGGACATCGCAGCCACCGCCCGCCCGTCCCGGCCCAGCAGGCGCGCACTGCTCGGTACCATCGCCGCTTCGGGCGCGGCGGCGGGCGTGGCGGGACTGGCCGCCGGGGTGGCGCTGGGGGCTGATTCCGACCCGCCGCGCCTGCAGCCCACCCAGCGGCGATTCGAGCACAAGACCGTGCTGATCACGGGCGCCACCTCCGGCATCGGGGCCGCGGCGGCGCGGCTGTTCGCGGCCGAAGGCGCACGAGTGGCGTTCTGCGGCAGGCGAACCGAGCGCGGGCAGATGGTGGAGCGCGAGATTCGCGGCGCCGGAGGGGAAGCCACCTACTTCCGCGCCGATGTCTTGGTGGAGGACGAGGTTCGGGGGTTCGTCGACGCGGCCGTCGCGAAGTACGGCGGCCCGCACGTCGCGTTCAACAACGCCGGAATCACCATTCAGAAGAAGCTGCACGAGTACAGTGCCGACGACTTCGACCGCGTCCTCGGCACCAATCTGCGTGGCACCTTTCTGGCCATGAAATATCAAGTGCCCCCTATGATCCGGTCCGGCGGCGGCACCATCGTGGTGACCTCCTCGTCGAATGCGCTCGCCACCGAGGCCGGACGGAGCGCGTACACGGCGAGCAAGCGAGCCCTGGTCGGGCTGGTCCAGTCGGCGGCCCTCGACTACGCGGCCGACGGCATCCGGGTCAACGCGCTCGTCCCCGGCACCACCGACACCGACCTGGTCCGCAACCTCACCCCGATCGGCGGCCTGCCCGACGACGCCTACCAGGTGGCGATGCGGCAGTGGGCCAAATCGAATGTGCCCGGCCTCGGCCGCCTCGCCACCGCGGAGGAGATCGCCGCGTTCGCGCTCACCCTCGCCTCCCCGGAGCACCCCTACCTCACCGGTGCGCAGCTGGTCATCGACGGCGGCAAGACCGCCCACGCCTGACCCGGGTCTACTTGTCGCGCACGGTGATTCCCGCCGCCCGCGCGAAGGCCGGGGCGAGGTCCAGCAGCTGTATGGTGCTGATCGTGGCGCCCTTCAGGGACTCGATACCGGCGGTGATCTCCAGGGTGACCGCGCCGCGCAGATCGACGTCGTGCAGCGTCGCGCCGTGCAATGCGACCTCGTCCAGCCGGGTGCCCGGGAACTTCACCCGGGTCAGTGCCGCCTCGCCGAAGTCGGTGTCGCGCAGCACGCAGTCGGCGAACGTGACGTCCTGGAGCAGCGCGTTGCGCAGGTTCACCGAGTCGAACTTGCAGCCCTCGAACCGGATCCGGCGCAGCTGCGATCCGACGGCCTCCACCCCGGACAGCGCACAATCGACGAGTTCGGTATTCAGCCAGCCGGTCTGGCCGAGGTTGGTGCCGATCCACCGCACGTGGCGCAGCCACACATCGTCGAATCGGGTGTACCGCATGATGCCGCCGGTGAATTCGGTTGCGGTGAACGCGGATTCGACGAACTTGCTGCCGCCGATGTCGAGCCCCTCGAAGGTGACGCCGTCGATGTGCACACTCTCGTAATCGACATCGGATTCCGGCTCGGCATCGAAGGGCTCCAGGAACCGGGCGTAGGGCAGATCGGTCAGCTCGCGAGGCACTCCTGCACCCTAGGCGAGGGCCCCGACACCGCGGCTAACCGATCCCGGGGAACGGCGGGAACGGCGGCAGCGGGATGAGCGGGGGCGGCGGGGGCGGGGGCGGCGGCGCGGGCTCGGGAGCGGGCTCCGGCTCGGGCTCGGACTGCTCGGGCGCCGGCGCTTCCTCCTGCACGTAGGGCGCCACATACGGCTGGGCGGGCGCGGGCTCCTCGATCGGGGCAGCCGGGGGCTGCGGAATGCACACCCAGCCGCCGTCCGGGCCGTGTCCCCACTGCGCGATGATGCCGTCGTGCGAGCAGTCGTCGCCGACCCGGTGCTCGACGATCTGGGCCTTCGGAGTGCAGTTCAGGCTGCCGTCCGGCGCGGGCTGCCACTGTGCGACGATCCCACCGGCCGAG
>NZ_BDBV01000033.1 GCF_001613165.1 Nocardia mexicana NBRC 108244 | reverse complement strand
AAGATCTGCTCGGCCGCCTCCCGATCCTCCCCCGACACCCCACGCGGCACCCGGTTCATCACCGCCGCCACCGCCCGCACATGATCCGCCGAAACCTCGCCCGCCGCCAAGACCTTCGCCGTCCACGGCAACTGCGGATCCAACGCGTCGCCGCCCATATCGTGGAACGTGCCCACCCACAGCGCCTGATGCACCCGCGACCCGGCATCCGCACTCGCCAGCCGCAGCGTCTCCATCAAAAACTTCTTCAACGACTTCGACCCGAACCGAGCAGGCAACGACCGCTCACTCGACTCCACCAGCAACCGATGCCGCACAGCCGTCAACACCCGCACCGACCGCTCCACCTCCCGCATCACCCCGACGACCTCGTCATCGGACAGCGGGGTAAGCGGCAGCTCCAACAGGGCGGCCACCGCGGAATGCAGCGGCTCGGTCGCCGACTCTCCCACCCCATTCGAAGACATGTTCGAATTCTATCCCGAATCGTATCCAGCCCACAGCCCAATCCGGAACTGAAATCCACCTCTTCACACTGGACGGACGATCCAAATCAACTGTCCAACACGGCATTTCGGTACCATGGCGGATCGGAATCACCGGCACCACTGAAGCGGGGAAGCCTCTGCCCGCTGCCCGGCTTCAGTCGTGGCGACATCCTCACCGAGAACGGCACTTCAGTGCTGTCGTAGTTATGGCGTGTCGCGTAGGAGGGTGGCGGCAGCGCCGTAGGCGTCGCATTCTCCGGCAGCGACTGCGGCGGCCAGGCGGTCCAGGTCCGCGTGGGTGCGCAGCCGGGTCTGCGCCAGGGAGAGGATTTGGGCGCGAGCCCGGGCCGATCGCCGCGCCGGGGTGTCCGCGCGGTGATGTGCCTCGATGGCCTCGACCAATTCTGCGACCCGTTCGCCGCGGGAGGCGATCAGCGTGAGGATCGGGACGTCGGATTCGGCGCGCAGGTCGCGCACGGTCTGTTCGGCGCCCTCGCGGTCGGCCTTGTTCACCACCAAAAGGTCGGCCACCTCGAGCAGGCCCGCCTTCGCGGCCTGAACGGCGTCTCCCGCACCGGGATTGAGGATCACGAGCGTCGGATCCGCGACGGCCGCGATCTCTATCTCGGACTGCCCGACGCCCACCGTCTCCAGCAGCACGACGTCGTAACCGAGCGCAGCGAGCAGGCGGATCGCGGCGGGCACCGCGGCCGACAGCCCGCCCAGATGGCCGCGGGTGGCCAGCGAGCGGATCAGCACACCGGGGTCATCGATGTGCTGGGCCATCCGGATCCGGTCCCCCAGCAGCGCGCCACCGCTATAGGGCGACGACGGATCGACCGCGAGCACCGCAACCCGCAGCCCGCGCTCCCGGTAGACGCGCACGAGCGCCGCGATGGTCGTCGACTTCCCGGCACCCGGCGGCCCGGTCACCCCGACCACCCGCACGGGAGGCTGCTCCCCCAACGCTGCCCCGACCTCGTCCCGCCGCTCCCCCTCGATCAGGCTCAGCAGCCGCCCCACCGCCCGGACCGATCCCGACCGCGCCTGCTCGAGCAACCCACCGACAGACGCGGTACGACCGACCGGCCCGCCATCCCCGGACGCGGCAGCCTCGGACCCACGCGGATCCGACTGCGCACCACCGGATTCGGCTACCGGCCACATCGAACCCGACTCGCCACTCATCACCGCACCTGCCCTGCTCTAGCCGACCCGCACCCGATCCAGCACCCACTGCCGCACCCGAACCACCACACACCCAGCATCGGCCGATGTGTCCGCCCCCGCGCGCAACGAGCTACTCACGCAGCCGGGACCTCGATGACGGTGGCCGAGCCCATGCCGCCGCCCGCGCACATGGCGGCGATGCCGAAACCGCCTCCGCGGCGGCGTAGTTCGTGCACCAGGGTGACGATCATGCGAGCGCCGGTCGCCGCCACCGGGTGGCCGAGCGAGCAGCCGCTGCCGTTCACGTTGACGAGGTCCGGGTCGAGGTCGAGGGCGCGGATGGCCGCGATCGGCACCGAGGCGAAGGCCTCGTTGATCTCGATCACGCGCGCCGAGGACAGCGAGATCCCCGCCCGCCGTGCGGCTTTGGTGATCGCCTCGATCGGCGCCAGCCCGGTCTCGGCCGGATCGACGCCGACCGTCGCCCACGACCGGATGTAGGCCAGCGCGGGCAGCCCCAGCCGTTCGCTGGCGACGGCGAGGGCGGCCGCGCCGTCGTTGGCGCCGCACGCGTTGCCCGCGGTGATGGAGAAGCCCTCGATCTCCGGATGCAGCACCTTCAGCGCGCCCAGCTTCTCCAAACTCGTTTCGCGGCGCGGATGTTCGTCGGTGTCGAACAACCCGTGCGGCGTCTCGACGGGCACGATCTCCTCCTTGAACCGGCCCTCGTCGATGGCGGCGATCGCGTTGCGGTGCGAGCGCAGCGCCCAGGCGTCGAGCTCCTCGCGCGACAGGCCCGCGCGCACCGCGGCGTTCCAGCCGACGGTGATCGACATGTCCATCGCCGGCGCATCCGGCCGGTCGGGGTGACTGGGCGACACCCACGGATCGATCCACTCGTCCTCCCCCACCCTGAACCGGGCCCGCGGCGCCGTGGAGTCGGAGTTCACCCCGCCCGCGATCACGAGTTCGTCCATCCCGGCACGGATTCCGGCCGCGGCGGTCTGCACCGCGGACATCCCCGCCGCGCAGTGCCGGTTCAGCGCCATCCCGGGGACGGCCGTCAGACCGGCGGTGACGGCCGCGTGGCGGGCAACCACACCGCCGCCATAGCGCCCCTCGCCCAGGAGGACATCGTCGACGGTCGTGGCGCCCAGCCCCTCGGCGGCCGCACCGACCACGTGACGGGCGAGGTCGAAGGCATTGGTATCGCGCAGCGTCCCCTTCCGGGCGGTGCCGATGGGGGTGCGCAGCGCGGACACGATGACGGCTTCAGGCATGTGGTGGCCTCCAGTTCGGCGACGGGTTCTCGGCGCGGACACTCGGGCGCTCGTCCGGAACACCGCGAGAATGTTATTTTCTCAATAGGAGAGTCACAGTTGCAAGATTGGATACCGCATGGATATCAAGGGAAGTTCCGCAGTGGTGGTCGGCGGTACCGGCGGATTGGGCGAGGCCACGGTGCGCCGCCTGCACGCCGCGGGCGCGCAGGTCGTGGTCGCCGATGTCGCGGACGACAAGGGCAAACAGCTGGAGGCCGAGCTGGGCATCCGGTACCAGCACACCGACGCCACCGACGAGGATTCGGTGCTGGCCGCCCTCGCGGTGGCGGAATCGATGGGCCCGCTGCGGATTTCGGTCGATACGCACGGCGGGCCCGCGAAGGGCGGCCGGCTGGTCGGCAAGGACGGCTCGCCGCTGCCGCTCGACGGGTTCCGCACGACGATCGAGTTCTATCTGACCGCGGTGTTCAACGTGCTGCGGCTGTCGGCGGCCGCGATCGCGAAGTCCGAACCGCTGGACGAGGGCGCCCGCGGCGTCATCGTGAACACCGCCTCGATCGCCGCGTTCGAGGGACAGACCGGGCAGATCCCCTACGCGGCGGCCAAGGGCGGCGTGGTCGGGATGACCCTGGTCGCCGCGCGGGATCTCTCGCCGCTGGGCATCCGCGTAGTGACGATCGCTCCGGGCACGGTGAACACGCCCGCCTACGGCCAGGCCGCCGATCAGCTCGAACAGCACTGGGGCCCGCAGGTGCCCTTCCCCAAGCGCATGGGCCGGTCCCACGAGTACGCCCAGCTGGCCACGTCGATCATCGAGAACGACTACCTCAACGGCGAGGTGATCCGGCTCGACGGAGCGCTGCGCTTCCCACCGAAGTAGGCGACGCGCCGCGCGTGGCCACGTTGCCCCCGCGTGACCACGCGCGGCGTTCGCGCCGATGTCAGCCCCGGTCGGCGAGCTTGGTGATCACCGCGCGGAAATCGTCGCTCTGAAACGTCAGGTCCTCCGCGGTCGTCGCGAAGTCCAGCGTCGCCAGCACCGCTCTCTCCAGCGACAAGTTCAACAGCCGCTTGGTGCTCTCGACCGCCTGGCGCGGCAGTTCCAGCAGGCGTTTCGCGCAGGCCAGCGCCTCGGTCACCGGATCGTCGACCACGTGGTTGACCAGGCCCATCTCGCGCGCCCGGGCGGCCGGGATCTTCGCTCCGGTGAGTGCGTACTCCTTGGCCAGCAGCAGGCTGGTGTGCAACGGCCAGGTCAGCGGGCCGCCGTCGGCGGCGACGAGCCCCACCTGGACGTGCGGGTCCTTCAGATAGGCCGTCTCGGCGATATAGGCGATATCGCTCAGCGCGACCAGGCTGCAGCCGAGGCCGACGGCGGGACCGTTCACCGCCGCGATCACCGGCACCCGGCAGCGCGCCATCCCGAGCACGATGTCGCGGCCGTGGGCGATCGTCTTCGCCCGCAGCTCCGCATCCCGCCCGAGTTCCGCGAGATACGCGAAATCGCCTCCGGCGGAGAAGGCCTTCCCCGCGCCGGTGAGCACGGCGACGCGGGCCGACCGGTCCTCCGAGAGCCGCGGCCAGAGCCGGGCGAGGCCGGTGTGCAGGTTGTCGTCGACGGCATTCAGCGCGTCCGGGCGGTTGAGCGTGATGATGCGAATCGGTCCGTCGGAGCGGACCTGGATCTCGTCCGGCAGGTCGTACATGGTCAGACTCCTAGTCCGAGGATGCGGGAGGCGATGATGTTCTTCTGGATCTGCGAGGTGCCGCCCATGACGCTCTGTGCGCGGCTGTAGAAGTAGCTGCCCAGCAGTTCGGGATCGCCCGTGCCGGTAACGGCGAGCGCCGCATGCCCGACGGCCTGGTCAACCCAGGTCATGAGCAGTTTGTCCAACGATCCGTCGGGTCCGTGCACCACACCGTCGAGCTGTTCGGACAGCCTGCGGCGCACGTGCAATCGCAGCATCTCGGTCTGCACCGCGGCCCAGGCGAGGTCGTCCGGAGCCGGGCCGTCGAGCCGGGAGGCCAACTGCCGCACCAGCTTTGCGTACCGGGCCGCGTAACCCAGTGTGGCGGGCTCACGTTCGTGCCCGACGACCGTCATGGCCAGCTTCCAGCCGTCGCCGGGCGCGCCCACCAGCTGCGCCGCGGGCACCCTCGCCCCGTCGAAGCGCACCTGCCCGAATTCGCGGGTGACGCCGCTGATCATCCGCAGCGGCCGCTGCTCGACACCGGGCTGCTTCATCGCGATGACGAACGCCGAAATACCTTTGTGCCGAGGCACATCCGGATCGGTCCGGGCCAGCAGCAGACACCAGTCGGCGACATCGGAGTAGCTGGTCCAGATCTTGTGGCCGTGCACGACGTAGTCGTCGCCGTCGCGGGTCGCGGTGGTCGTCAGCGAGGCCAGATCCGAACCGGCGCCCGGTTCGCTGAACCCCTGACACCAGCGTTCGGTGCCGTTGATCATGCCCGGCAGGAACCGTTGCTGCAGTTCCCTGCCGCCGTGGCGGCCCAGGCCCTGCACCAAGTAGCCCAGGCTGGGCCTGGGCGGGGCACCGGCGCGAGCCAGCTCCTCGTCCACGATCACGTCGTAGACCGGGGGCAGTTCGTGGCCGCCGAATTCCTTCGGCCAGGACGATCCGAAGAATCCGGCCGCGTACAGCGCCTGATGCCAGTCGCCCTGTCGTGCCCAGTATTCGTCGCCGGAGGTCGGGAACCGGTCCGCGTTCTCGGCCAGCCAGTCGCGCAGACGCGCCCGGAACTCGGCCTCCTGCGGGGAATCACGAAAGTCCAAGATCGATCTCCTGCAACGCGACGGGGAACAGTTCGGCCGAGACCAGCGCCCGGCGCAGAAAGACGTGCGCCAGGCAGTCCCAGGTGTTGCCGATACCGCCGTGGACCTGAATCGACGCCTCGCAGACGGTGCGGGCCACGCGGGCGGTGTAGACCTTGGCGATGCGCGCCGCCTCCAGCGCCGCGGCGGTCGGCAGTTCGTCGACCGCCCAGGCGGCGTGCCGGAGCACGCTGATCGCGCCCTCGATCAGCGCCTGATTCTCCGCCAGCAGATGCGCCACGGCCTGATAGGACCCGATGGTGCTGCCGTACTGTTCGCGCATCTTGGCGTAGTCGACAGCGAGATCCTGTGCGCCGCGGGCAGTTCCGAGCAGATCGGCGGTGGTCACGGTGACGGCGAGGGCACGCCAGCGCCCGGCCTCGTCCGGCGACAGCTCCCCCACCGGCTCGAATTCGCCTGTCAGCGCGGCTGTTTGGCGAGTCAGATCGGCGCCGGGCACGACCCAGCCGAGGGCCGCCGCCCGGATGCGCGCGCCGTCGACGATCAGCGCGCGACTGCTGCCACGGGCATCGATGGCGCGGTCGCCGATCCCGATCGTCCAGCCGCCGCCCTCGGGCCGTACCCGCAGGCCGTCGGCCAGCACCGGGCCGAGGAATGCGATATCGACCAGTCCGCGGCCGAATTCCTCGGCCACGATCGCGACTTCGACGCCGGAGGCGCCGTCGGTGCGCAATGTGCGCCAGCCCGCGGTGTCCACCGCGCGCTCCAGCCGGGCGCGACGGACCTCGTCGTCCAGGTCGGCGACCGAGCCGGGGCCCAGGTCGTCGGCCAGTTTGGCCGCGGCATCGCGCAGTTGCCGCTGTTCGCTGCTCAGGCGGACATCCATAGCGCTCCTCGCGGGCTCGGCGAACCGGTGCTCCAGAACATATTGAGAGATCCCGTCTCGTGAGTGAGAATGTAATTCTCATCTTACTAGAATCTGTCTACCAGGAGGATGCGGTTCATGGCGAGACCCTCGTTTTTCCAGCGGGCGACCGTGACCCGGATCGTGAAGGAGAGCGTCGACGCCCGCACGTTCGTGCTCGCGCCGCACGACGGTCCGATCGCCTACCGGGCCGGGCAGTTCTGCACGTTCCGGGTGCCGGTGGACGGCACCGCGCTGTTCCGCTCCTACTCGATGTCCAGCGCGCCGGAGACCGACGACGAGCTGATGACGACCGTCAAACGCGTTCCGGGAGGCAAGGTCTCGAACTGGCTGCTGGACAACCTCGCCGAGGGCGACGAGGTGCAGATGTCCGGCGCGGCGGGCCGGTTCTGCCTGCGGGAGGCCGAGGTGCCGCTGCTCATGTTCAGCGGCGGCAGCGGCATCACCCCCATCCTCTCGCTCACCAAGTGCGCGCTCGCCACCACGGGGCGGCGGATCCGGCTGCTGTGCGCGGACCGCGACGCCGATGCCGTGATTTTCGGGGCGGTGCTGGATGAGCTGGTCCGGGACCATCCGGACCGGCTGGAGGTGGTGCGGCACCTGGATTCCGACGGGGGCTTCCTCGATGCCGCGGCCGTGCGCGCGTTCATCGGCGCCGACGGCCATGCCGACCACTATGTCTGTGGCCCAGAGGCTTTCATGGAGATGGTGGAGCTGGCGGTGCCGGGCCCGGGACTGGTGTTCAGCGAGCGGTTCGGCGCTCCGGCGGCGCCGCGGTCCGACCAGGATGGGCTGGGAGACACTCCGGAGGCGGCGCCGGGGACGGTCACCATCATTCTGAATCGCAAGAAGAAGACGGTGCCGCGTAAGGAGGGCGAGACGCTGTTGGAGAGTGCGCGGCGGGCGGGGCTCACGCCGCCGTTCTCTTGCGAGCAGGGCAACTGCGCGACCTGCATCGCCAAGGTGACCGAGGGCAGCGCTTCGCTGCGGCAGAACAATGCCCTGACCGACGACGAGCTGGCGGACGGCTACGTCCTGACCTGCCAGGCCGTGCCGGATACGGCGTCGATCAGCGTCGACTACGAGTGAGCCGCCGCCCGCACCGCCGCGGCGGCGACGGCCGCGACCACCCCGCCGTCGACCAGGAGGTCGGTGCCGGTGACGAACGACGCGTCCGGGCCGAGCAGGTAGGCCGCCGCGGCGGCGATATCGTCCGGCGTGCCCGCCCGTCCCGTCGCCGACATGTCGATCATGGCGCGCATGCCCGCCCCGGACTCCGAGGCCAGCTCCTGGCGTCCCATCGGGGTGGAGATGATGCCGGGGCTGATCGAGTTGATCCGGGCGCCCCGCGCGCCCCAGGCCCCGCTGGCCGCGCGAACCTGCAGATGATTCGCGCGTTTGGCGAGGGCGTAGGCGAACCCCGGGTCGGTCACCGCGTCCGATGCCAGGAAGGGCAGGCCCAGCAGATCGTCGACCGCGGTTGTCGCCAAGGCCGTTTCGTGCTCGGCGGACAGGACGCCGAGGTAGCCGCCCATGCTCGCGATCACGACGCCCGCCCCGCCGCGCGCGACGATGCGGCCGAACTCCTCCAGCACCAGGCCGACGCCGACGAGATCCACCCGCAGAATCGCCGCCACCGGCGCCTGCGACGGGGAGAGCCCGGCGGTGTGCACGATCTGCGTGACCGACCCGAGGGAGGCCGCCTTCGCCGCCAGCTCCGCCACCGACTCGCGGGAGCCGACGTCCACGGGCGCGGTCGTGACGAGGTGCCCCTCGTCCTCCATAGTGCCCGCGAACTCCCGCAGCGCGGCCTCGTCGAAATCCGCGAGCAGCACATGCCGGCCGCCGCCCTGCCGCCGGGCGATCGCGCGCCCCATCCCACCGGTGCCGATCACTACCAGAACGTCGCGAACCACTGCCGACTCCTTGTCGCTACGAGGACATTTCAGCCACCATGCTCACCGAGCCGCGGGGGCGGCCGGTATTCGGGGCGGTACCCCGCGATCCGGATCGGGCTGCCGACCAGCCGATGGTCCCCCGCGCTGACGACAGCGTCCGGGCTGGTGTCCAGGGCCTCCGGAAGTTCGCGGACCGCCGCCGCCGGAAT
The DNA here is from genome assembly GCF_001613165.1 of Nocardia mexicana NBRC 108244. Taxonomy (GTDB): domain Bacteria; phylum Actinomycetota; class Actinomycetes; order Mycobacteriales; family Mycobacteriaceae; genus Nocardia; species Nocardia mexicana. Next base: position 90,508 of record NZ_BDBV01000033.1, on the reverse strand, counting down.
GCCGAGCGGGCGCAGCCGGGCCTCCCAGCCGGACGCGGTATCGGCGGCCAGCGCCGTGGTGACCGCCGCCAGGACCTCCTCGCGGCGCGCGACCCGGTCGGCCATCCGCTCGAATCCGGTGACACCGGCCTCGGCGGCGAAACTCTTCCAGAAACCGTCGTGGGTGATGAACAAGGCCAGGTGGCCGTGCGAGGTCGGAAAGATCTGCGCGGGAACGTAATACGAATGCGCGCCGAACGGCCTGCGCCGCGGTCGCTTGCCGTCGTTGAGGTAGGCGGCGGCGTGGTAGTTGAGTTGGGAGAGCATGACCTCGTAGAGCGAGACATCGATCTGCCCGCCGCGACCGGAGACGATCTGCGCCAGCAGGCCCAGCGCCGCGGTCAGTCCGGTCGAATTGTCCGCGGAGGAATAGCCCGGCAAGGTCGGCGGCCCGGTGGGATCGCCGGTGAGAGCGGCGATCCCAGCCGCCGCCTGGATCACGTAGTCGAAGGCCGGATCGTCGCCACCGTGCAGGCCGTAGCCGGTGATCGCCACGCACACGATCTTCTCGTTGAACTCCCGCAGCGCGTCGTAGGTGAGCCCGAGCCGCCGGATCGCGGACGGCTTCAGATTCACCAGCAGCGCATGGGACCGCGCGACCAGTTCACCGAGCCGTGCCCGGCCCGAATCCGTCCCCAGATCGATTCGGACACTGCGCTTTCCGCGATTGAGGCTGGCGAAATAGCTGTCACTCACCTGCCGGGAGATGTCCCCACCCGCAGGCTCCAGCTTGGTGACCTCGGCGCCGAGGTCGGCCAACATCATCGTCGCGTATGGCCCGGCCAGCATCGTGCCGACCTCGAGAATTCGAATCCCGGCCAGCGGCCCAGCCCTGTTCGCTGTCACCGCGACGCCCTGCCGTTAGCGGTTCGCGGCCAAAAGCATGCCGGGAAATCAAGTGGGGCTGCCGCGGCAAGAACCGCTGGGGTGGTGGGGGTAGGCATGGTGGTCAACGTAATTCGGTGGCCAGGCGGGCGATGGTGTCGCGGGTTCGGCGTTTGGAGGCGATCAGCTCGTCGCGGGTGTCGCCGATGGGGAGCAGGCGTACCGAGAGGTCGGTGGCGCCTGCTTCGGTGTAGCGGCGCAGGCCCGCGGCGATGGTCTCCTCGTCGCCCGCGAGGCAGAGGTCGCCGATGTCGCGGGAGTCGCCCTGCTCCAGCAGGCGCTGGTAGTTGGGGGATACCTCGGCCTCGCCGAGGATGCGGTTGGCCCGGGCCTTGGCCTCGTCGATTTCGCTTCGGGCACACAGACATACGGGCAGCCCGGCGACAATGCGCGGGGCGGGGCGACCGGCGTCGGCGGCCGCCTTGGTGATCTTCGGCGCGATATGCTCGGCGATGGCGCGCTCGTCGGCCATCCACAGCACGGTGCCGTCGGTCCGCTCCCCCGCGATCCGCAGCATGACCGGGCCGAGGGCGGCGACCAGCACCGGCACCGGCGCGACCGGGCCGAGCTCGAGCGGATTGTGCACCGTGAAGGTCTCGTTCTCCACGTCGACCGGCCCCGGGCCGCGCAGAGCCGTATTCAGCACATCGAGATAGTCGCGGGTGTAGGCGGCGGGACGGTCGTAGGGCAGGCCGAGCATGTCGCGGACGATCCAGTGGTGCGACGGCCCGACGCCCAGCGCCAGCCGCCCCCCGGCCGCCGCCTGCGCCGACAGCGCCTGGCGCGCCAGCGCGACGGGATGCTGCGCCTGCAACGGCACGACCGCGGTGCCCAGTTCGATGCGCGAGGTGCGCAACCCCATCGCCGCGATCGTGATCAACGCGTCGAAGTCGTTGGGCACCTGCGGAATCCACGCCATATCCAGTCCGGCCGATTCGGCCCACTCGATATCGCGCAGCATCCGCTCCAGCTTGCGCGCGGAGTCACCCTTCTCCGGCCCGATCATCACTCCGATGCGCACTGTCTCTCCCAACCGCGTGAATTCGAGACCCGGCACCGACAGCACTGTCCGCTGTCGTCGAGCGCGTGTTTCATACAGCCCTGGCCCCGGTCAGCTTGCGGATCTCCGCGACGAGCGTGTCCAGCGGCGTGCTCGTCGGAAAGACCGCGGCCGCACCGGCTTCCAGCAGGCGCGGCACGTCGGCCTGCGGGATGGTGCCGCCCACGACCACCGCGATATCGTCCGCGTCGGCGGCGCGCAGGGCGTCCACCACCCTCGTGGTGAGGGCGATATGCGCACCCGAGAGGATGCTCAGGCCCACCACCGCCACGTCCTCTTGCAGCGCGATCGACACGATGTCCTCCACGCGCTGCCGAATTCCGGTGTACACCACCTCGAATCCGGCATCGCGCAGCGTGCGGGCCACGATCTTGGCACCGCGATCGTGACCGTCGAGGCCGGGCTTGGCGACCAGCACGCGCGCGGGCGGCGGGGTGCTCATCAGAACACCACCGGTTGCCGGAATTCGCCCCACACGGATTTCAGCGTCGCGGTGATCTCGCCGACGGTGCAGTAGGCGTTGGCGCAATCGATCAGGCGGTGCATCAGATTCTCGTCTCCCTCCGCGGCGAACGACAGCGCGGTGAGGGTGTCACGCACCGCCGCGGAGTCGCGTTCGGCCTTCACCCGGGCCAGCCGCTTCAATTGCCGTTCGCGGCCGTCGGCATCCAGTTCGTAGGTGCCGATATCGGGTGCGGGCTCATCGGACACGAACCGGTTCACCCCCACCACCGGACGCTCGCCGGACTCCACCGCCTGGTGCACCCGATACGCCTCGTCGGCGATCAGTCCCTGCAGGTATCCGTCCTCGATGCACCGCACCATGCCGCCCTGCCGCTCCAGATCGTCCATGATCTCGACGATCCGGGCCTCGGTCGCGTCGGTGAGCGCCTCCACGAAATAGGAGCCGCCGAGCGGATCGGCCACCCGGGTCACCCCGGTCTCGTAGGCGAGGATCTGCTGCGTGCGCAGCGCCAGCGTCGCCGACTCCTCGCTCGGCAGTGCGAACGGCTCGTCCCACGCGGCGGTGAACATCGACTGCACGCCGCCGAGCACCGCGGCCAGCGACTCGTAGGCCACCCGCACCAGATTGTTCTGCGCCTGCGGCGCGTACAGCGACGCGCCGCCCGCCACACACCCGAACCGGAACATCGACGCCTTGTCGGTCGTCGCGCCGTACCGCTCGCGCACGATGGTGGCCCAGCGTCGCCGTCCCGCACGGTATTTCGCGACCTCCTCGAAGAAATCGCCGTGGGTGTAGAAGAAGAACGAGATCTGCGGCGCGAACTGGTCGACGGTCATGCGGCCGCGCGCGATCACGGTGTCGCAGTAGGTGACTCCGTCGGCGAGCGTGAACGCCATCTCCTGCACGGCATTCGCGCCGGCGTCGCGAAAATGCGCGCCCGCCACCGAGATCGCGTTGAACCGGGGCACCTCGGCGGCGCAGAATTCGATGGTGTCGGCGATCAGCCGCAGCGACGGTTCCGGCGGCCAGATCCAGGTGCCGCGCGAGGCGTACTCCTTGAGGATGTCGTTCTGGATTGTGCCGGTGAGCTTTTCGCGCGACACGCCCTTCTTCTCCGCCGCCGCGACGTAGAACGCCAGCAGGATGGCCGCGGTGCCGTTGATGGTGAAGCTGGTACTGATCCTGTCCAGCGGGATGCCGTCGAACAGCACCTCGGCGTCTGCGAGCGTGTCCACGGCGACGCCGACCCGGCCGACCTCCTCACCGACCTCGGGATCGTCTGAGTCGTAACCACATTGGGTGGGCAGGTCCAGCGCCACCGACAGTCCGGTACCGCCCTGCTCCAGCAGGTAGCGGTAGCGCTGATTGGACTCCTCGGCGGTGCCGAAGCCGGAGTACTGCCGGAACGTCCACAGCCGCCCCCGGTAGCCGGTCGAGTAGTTGCCGCGGGTGAACGGATAGGCACCCGGCGGGGGCGGATCACCACGCCGGTCGTCCGGCCCGTAGACCGGCTCCAGCGGGATTCCGGAGGAGGTGTGCACCTGATTGCTCATCATCGAATATGCTACTTCCGAAAATGGAGAATGCCAATACCGCTAATGGTGAACGCCTGCTCACACGCATGTTCCGGCCCGAGGAGTGTCATGTCCGACCAGCATCGACCGTTGACCGACCGCACGATGGTGATATCCGGCGCGAGCCGTGGCATCGGATTGGCGATCGCCGTCGCCGCGGCACGGCAGGGCGCCAACGTGGTCCTGCTCGCCAAGACCGCCGACCCGCATCCGCGGCTGCCGGGCACGGTGCACACCGCGGCGGCCGAGGTCGAGGCGGCGGGCGGCCGGGCGGCCGCGGTCGTCGGTGACGTCCGCGAGGAGGCGGATGTGCGGCGCGTGGTGGACACCGCGGTGGAGCGGTTCGGCGGTGTCGACCTGTGCGTGAACAATGCCGGCGCGATCGTCACCGAACCGACCGAGCAGCTGTCGGCCAAGAAGTTCGACCTGATGCAGGACATCAACATTCGCGGCACGTTCCTGCTGACCCGGGCGTGCCTGCCGCACCTGCGCGAGGCGGCCGACCCGCACGTGCTGACGATCTCGCCGCCGGTGAACATGAACCCGCGGTGGCTCGGCGCCCATCCCGCCTACACCCTCTCCAAGTACGGCATGACCCTGCTGTCCCAGGGCTGGTCGATCGAATTCGCCGATGCCGGAATAGCTTTCAACTGCCTGTGGCCGCAGACCTTCATCGCCACCTCGGCGGTGGCCCACCTGCCCGACGGCGAGCGGCAGCTCGCGGCGGCCCGCAGCCCCCAGATCATGGCCGACGCCGCGCTGGCCATCCTGACACAGCCCGCCAGGCGGGTCACCGGCAACTGTTTCCTCGACGCCGACGCCCTGTCGCACTACGCGGGGATCGATGATCTGTCGCCCTACGGCGGCGGCGAAAACCCAACGCCGGACCTGTTTCTCGACTGAGGACGCGGATGCGGCGTTTCCGGTCAGGCCGACGCCTCGGTCACGGGGAATTCGGGATGGATGGGGCGAGTCGTGGTGGAGAGCGACCGGGCCGAGCCGCCGCGTCGGACAGCGACGATTTCCGCGGCGATCGACACCGCCGTCTCCTCCGGCGTCTGCCCGCCCAGTTCGAGGCCGATCGGCGAATGCAGGCGCAGCAGCTCGGCATCGGTGAGACCGGCCGCGCGCAGCCGGAGGCGGCGTTCGCTGTCGGCGCGGCGCGAACCCATCGCACCCACGTAGGCCACGGGCAGGCGCAGAGCCTCGGTGAGGACCGGGATGTCGAACTTCGGGTCGTGCGTCAGCACGCAGATCACCGTGCGCGCATCGACCTCCGCGTGCCGCAGGTACCGGTGCGGCCACTGCCGGACCACCTCGTCGGCCTCCGGCATCCGCGCGTGGTCGGCGAAGGCGGGACGGGCCTCGCAGACGGTCACCCGGTAGCCCAGCAGGTTGCCGACGCGACACAGCGCGGTGGTGAAATCCGTTGCACCGCAGATGATCATGCGCGGCGCGGGAGCGAAGGATTCGACGAAGACCGACCGCTCTTCCTCCGCGCAGCCGACCACGCGCACTCCGCTGGCGCCGGCGTCGAGCATCGCCGCCGCCCGCCGGAGCACGGCGGTGTCGAACGCGGCGCCGACCACGCCGCCGGGACCCAGCGCGGCCATTCTCCCGGACTCCAGATCGCGTACGATCGCAACGGGACCCGACCCGAGCGCCGTCTCGACAACGGGATAGTCCTCCGCCGCGATCCGCTGCACGAAGACCTCGAGCTCACCACCGCAGGTCAGGCCCACGGCGAAGGCGTCGGCATCGCTGAAACCGAACCTCCGGCGGACCGGCTCCCCCGAGGCCAGCACCTCCCGGCACAGCTCGTACACCGCCCCCTCGACGCATCCGCCGGACAGGCTGCCCCGGACGTTGCCGGACTCGTCGACCGCCATCGCGGCCCCCGGCAGGCGCGGCGCACTCCCGGTCACGGACACGACGGTAGCGAGCGCATAGGCGGTATTCGCGGCGTGCCAGCGCCGCAGCTCCGCACCGAGTTCACGCACGGTGACCTCCGCAATCATCGACCGCGGGCCGGGCGGACCCGCTTCGCCGCCCGCCCCGGGACGGATTACACCCGGTGGAGGGCCCGTAGTCCTTCGAGGTAGTCGAAAGATCGTGCGACTCCCCACCACCCTTGGCGAGAATGTTATTCTCTTTCTATTCTAGCGTCATACTCATATTTGATATACATCATCATCTAGGTAGGCACAGCTCATGAGTTCGACCGCGACCGCCCCCGCCACCACCGTCGTCGGCACGCGGGTACCGCGACTCGAGGACGCCCGCCTGGTCACCGGCGCGGGCACCTTCGTCGACGACGTCACGCGCCCCGGTATGGCGCACGCCTGTTTCGTCCGCAGCCCGCTCGCCCGGGCCCGGATCGGCGACATCGACGTGTCCGCCGCGCTCGAAATGGACGGCGTGCTGGCCGTTTACACCGCCGCCGACCTGAATCCCGGCGCGCACGAGATCTCCTACGACCTGGACATGGCCGGTATGCCCCCGGTGCCGCGGCCGCCGCTGGCCGAGGAGGAGGTCCGGTTCGTCGGCGATCCCGTGGTCCTGGTCGTCGCCGCCGACCGCTATATCGCCGAGGACGCCGCCGAACAGGTCGTCATCGACTACGAGCCGCTGGATCCGGTGGTCGACTACACCACGGCACACGCGTCGCCGAACCTGGTACACGCCGGATTCGCGGGCAACTCCGCGGGCGAGATGGGCGGCCGCCCCGCCTCGGATCTGCAGCCGATCTTCGACTCGGCCGCACATGTGGTGCGCCAGAGCATCTTTCAGCAGGCCTACCTGCCGGTGCCGATGGAGACCCGCGGCCTCGTCGCGGAGTGGTCGGCGCCGACGGCGGAGATGACGGTCTGGAGTTCCACCCAGTCACCGCACGAGATCCGCGCGTTCTGCGCCCGGCTGGTCGGCGTCGACGAGCACCAGGTGCGTGTCATCGCCCGCGATACCGGCGGCGGCTTCGGGCTCAAGCAGCTGCCGCTGCGCGAGGAGACCTGCGTCCTGCTGGCCGCGCGCGCACTCGGATCCGCCGTGAAGTGGATCGAGGACCGCCAGGAGAACCTGATGGCGTCCGGCATGTCCCGGCACGAGCACGCCGAGGTCGGCATGGCGTTCGATGCCGACGGCACGATCCTGGCCGCGTCCATCGCGCACGTGCAGAACGTCGGGGCCTATCCGACGCCCTCGCCGATCGTCGGCGGCATTCCCGTCGGGATCCTGTTCCCGGGGCCCTACCGGATCACCGAGGCCTCCTTCAGCGCGAAGTTCGTGTACTCCAACACCGTCGGGCGGGTGGCCTATCGCGGGCCGTGGCAGTTCGAGTCGGTCGCCCGCGAGGTGCTGCTGGACCAGGCGGCGCGGCGGATCGGCATCGACCCGATCGACCTGCGGCGCCGGAACATGTTGCGCCGCGACGAGTTTCCGCATCCGAACCCGAACGGCATGACCTACGACAATGTCTCGCCGCTGGAGACGCTGGAGCAGGCGGTCGAGATGCTGGGCTACAACGCTTTTCGCGAGGACCAGCGCGTCGCGCGGGCCCAGGGACGCTATCTCGGCGTCGGCACCTGCACCTATCTGGAGCCGACCACCGGCGCCAGCCCGTTCCTCGCCACCGAGGGCGCCACCATCCGGATCGAGCCGTCGGGCAAGGTCAATGTCTACGTCGCCGGTGGCTCGGCGGGCAACAGCCTCGAGACCACCGTCGTGCAGCTGGCCGCCGACGCGCTCGGCGCGACCATGTCCGACGTGCGAACCATCCAGGGCGACACCGCGATCACACCGTTCGGCGGCGGCACCGGCGGCAGCCGGTCCGGCTCGATGACCGCGGGGGCGATCGAGCAGACCGCCTCGGTGCTGCGGGAGAAGATCCGTGCGATCGCGGCGCATCGGCTGAACACCGGTCCCGAGGAGATCGAGTTCTCCGGCAGCAGGGTCACCGTGCGCGGAACCCCCGATTCCGTTCTCACCCTGGCGGAGATCGCCGATATCGCCTACTTCCAGGCCGACTCCCTGCCGCCCGGGATGCAGCCGGGCCTCGAGGCGTCCGGGCGATACAAGACCCCCCAGATTGCCATCTGGGCCAACGCAACTCACGCATGCACCTGCGAGGTCGATATCGAGACCGGGCGAGTGACGCTGCTGCGCTACATCGTGAGCGAGGACTGCGGCCCGATGATCAACCCCAGCGTGGTGGAGGGACAGATCTACGGCGGGACCGTGCAGGGCATCGGCGGCGCGCTCTACGAGCATCTGCCCTACGACGAGGACGGCAATCCCGTGGCGACGACGTTCCTGGACTATCTGCTGCCGACGGCCTCGGAGGTGCCGACGATCGAGGTCGGGCACGTGGTGACGCCGAGCCCGGGTCCCGGGGATTTCAAGGGTGTCGGCGAGGGCGGCGCGATCGGGGCGACCCCGGCGGTGCTCAACGCGGTCGCCGACGCCCTCTCGCCGTTCGGCGTGGAGATCTCCGACCTGCCGCTGTCGCCCTCCCGCATCGTGGACATGATCGAACGGGCGCGGGTGTCCCGCGGAACAGGAGCCGGCGAATGAAACCCGCGGCCTTCGAATATCACGCCCCCGAATCCCCCGGCGAGGCAGTCGCATTGCTGGCCGAGTACGGCGACGAGGCCAAGCTCATCGCGGGCGGACAGAGCCTGGTGCCCATGCTCGCGCTGCGGCTCGCGGCCTTCGACCATCTCGTCGACGTGCGCCGCCTGAACGATTTGCGCGGCATCGAAACTCGGCCCGAGTCGGTGCGGATCGGCGCCGGGACGACGCACGCCGCCGTCGGCGGGTCCGATGAGATCCGCAGGGCCGTACCGCTGCTGTCGCGGGTGACCCCGCTCATCGGGCACTTCCAGATCCGCAACCGCGGCACGATCGGCGGCGCCATCGCGCACGCCGACGCCGCGGGCGAATATCCGGTGGTGGCGCTGACTCTCGACGCCGAGATCGAGGCGCTGTCCGCGCGCGGGCGGCGCACGATTCCCGCCGCGGACTTCTTCACCGGCCTCTGGACCACCGACCTGGCCGACGACGAGATGATCACCGCGATCGAATTTCCCGTGTGGCACGGGCGTTGCGGCTTCGCCGTCGAGGAATTCGCCCGCCGCAGCGGCGATTTCGCCATGGCGGGCGCGACCGTCGCGGTCCGGCTGGACGCGGATTCGCGCGTCGAGCGCTGTGCCGTCGGTCTTTTCGGATTGGCGCCCACCCCGGTGCGGGCGCGGGAGACCGAGGCCGAGATGACCGGACGCCCGGTCGACGCGGTGGCGGCCGAGCAGGTCGGGCGGAGCGCGACCGCCGGACTGGACTCGATCACATCCGATGTCCACGGGCCCGCCGAATACCGGCGCCGGGTCGGGGCGGCAATGGTGGCGCGCGCGTGGCGGCGCGCCGTACAGGAGGCGAGCGATGACTGACGTCGACATCGAGGTGCGCATCAACGGTGCGCCGCGCCGGGACCGGGTGCCGCCGCGGCTCACCCTGGCCGACTATCTCCGCGAACGGTGCGGGCTCACCGGCACCCACCTCGGCTGCGAACACGGGGTCTGCGGCGCGTGCACGGTCGAACTCGACGGCGCCGCCGTCCGCGCCTGCCTGATGTTCGCGGTGCAGGCCGACGGCTGCGAACTGACCACCGTCGAGGGCGTGGCCGGGGCCGACGGTGCGCTGTCGCCCGTCCAGGCGGCCTTCCGCGACGAGCACGGGCTGCAGTGCGGCTTCTGCACGCCCGGATTCATCGTGTCCGTCACGGCGTTCCTGCGCGAGAATCCCGATCCCACGGAGGACGAGATCCGTACGGCCGTCTCCGGAAATCTGTGCCGCTGCACCGGTTACCAGGGCATCGTCCGGGCGGTGCGAACCGCCGCCGAGTCGATCCGCGACGCCGCATCGGCCGACCCCCCGCAGTCCACCACGCAGCAGCGTGAGCACGCGAAGGACGTTTCATGAAACTCGACAACACGTTCACCATCCCCGTCCCGGCCGCGCAGGCCTGGCCGGTGCTGCTCGACCTGGAGCGCATCGCGCCGTGCGTGCCCGGCGCCACCATCACCGCGCGCGAGGGCGACGACTTCCACGGCAAGATCAAGGTCAAGCTCGGGCCGGTGGGGCTGAGCTACAGCGGCATCATCAAGGTCGTCTCGCAGGACGAGCGGGCCGGGATCGCGGTGCTCGAGGGCCGCGGCCGCGAGACCCGCGGAAACGGCACCGCGAAGGCCACCATCACCTGCAAACTCGTCGAATCCGACGGCGCCACCGACGTTTTCGTCGATACCGACCTGTCCATCACCGGGAAGCCCGCGCAGTTCGGGCGGGGCGCGCTGGCCGATGTCGCGGGCACGCTGATCGGCCGGTTCGCCGACAACCTCGCCGACGAGATCGCCGCTGTCACATCGCAATCGGCGACCGGCACAACCCCGGCCGGGAGGGTCTCCGCGTTTCCGAGTGCGGACATCACCGGCTCGCCTGCCCCTGTCGCCGCCACAGTCTCGACAGCGCGGCGGCCCGGCAAGCCCGCCGAGCCGATCGACCTGCTCGCGGCCGCCGGGACGAACAGTGCCGCGCGCTACGCCGGACCGGCCGTACTAGCGCTCGTCGCACTACTTTTCGCGCTGTTCCGACGCAGGCGGTCCGGCCGACCGCCGCGGTGAGGGCCGCCGGAGAAGACGCCATGCCGTTCAGTAACGGGGTTACCTCGGGCCGCGACATCCGGGGACCGGGCTCGGCCGCGCCGCGGCGCATCCGGCACATCCGCATCGAGACCGGCGCCTTCGCCCTGGATTACCAGGCCTGCGCCGAGCAGATCGCCGACATCGTCGCCGAACTCGGCGCGAACGCGGGCATCGTCGTCACCGTCGACGACGATGTCCGCCCGGACCTGCCACCGCTCCCCTGCGCCGCCCTCTGGGACTGACGGTGCGGCTCAGCCCACGGGGCTCAGGTCGGCCCCGATGGACGGGAATCCGGTCAGGCCGCTGCGGAATATCTCCGTCGCTCCCACGGGGGTGGTGGGGACCGCGGCGGCGGTGAGGGCCTGGGCCTTGAACGCCTGGGCGGCGACGCTCAGCCGGTGCAGCACCGGGTCGATCCGGTGCTCCGGCGGAGCCGTCCAGCCCTCGCCCCAGAGCACCACCTCGATTCCGCCGTCTCCCAAGGCTTTTCGCAGCCCCCGCTGGGCGCGCGGATCGAGTTCGCAGACCTCGCAGGCGACCGCCAGGGCATGCGGGCGCCGCCCCTGGCCGCCCGCCGCGAGCACGGTCTCCAGGTCCAGCACCTCCGCGCCCAGGATGCGCAGGGGGCGGGAGTCCGACAGGTCCGTGAGCAGGACAGTGACGTCCCAGCCGGCGACGGCGCGGTCGAACAGCCAGCCCCCGGCGTGCTCGACGACGTCGACGATGCTGGTCGCGACGACGTCCAGGCGGTATCTCATCGTTCCGCGTCCGGACGCAGGTCGCGCGCCAGCGACCGGGTGTACTCGTCGAACACCTCGGTCAGCGGGATCGAGTGATCGAGCAGCCATGACAGCTCCATTCCATTGATGAAAGCGACGATTTCGATGGCCCGGAGGTCGGGATCGACGTCGGGCCGATACCGTCCGATCTCCTGGTTGCGGCGGATGATGTCGGCGACGATGCCGACTGCGACCTTCCATCGGTCGAGCAGCCGGTCGTGCAGCGGAGCCTCGGGCAGCAGGTTCTCCACGAGCATGACCACGAACGTGCCCACCAGCTCGGGTGATTGTTCGATGCGGGCCGCCACCTTGCGGATCTCCGTGATCAGGTCCCCGTTCAGGTCGGATCCCGCGGCATCGGCCGCGTCCCGGGCGTCCAGCACCGCGTGCAGCAGTTGGTCCTTGGACTGGAAGTGGTGGAGCAGCCCGGCCGGGCTCACGCCCGCCTCCCGGGCGATCTGCGCCAAAGTGGTACTGCGCCAGCCGTTCCGGGTGAGCATCCGCTGAGCGACGCCCAGTATCCGCTGGCGGCGGTCTTCGCCCTTGGCGAGCAGGGAGGCGTAGGGACGAGGTGTGGTCACGAGAACCCCTCTTCGGCAAAACCTAGTGAACACACAGTAGGTTGGTTGCCTCGCTGTGACAAGGGTCTCACGGCACCGAATATCGGCCGTCATCGATTTTCTCGGTAATCGCATTCTCGCTGATGTATCACGCGCGACAGCGATGCCGTCCACATTTGACGTATACGGCACTCTCCCTCCGTGATAACGTCATTACCAAGACGCACAGCTCCAAGTGGAGGGTCAAGATGTCGGTTCCGACCAGCAGCGCTTCGTTGTACCCACCCGGCGGTTTCGGGCCGCCCAAGGACCGGCGCGGTCATGCGGGAGGATCCGTGGGCCTGCCCGCGGGCACCGAGGTGTTCTCCGCCGACAACCACATCTCGCTGGCCGAGGACATCTTCTTCGAGCGGTTCCCGGAGAGCATGAAGGATCGCGCCCCGCGCATCTGGTACGAGGACGGCGCCTACCAGATCGGCCGGAAGGGAAAGTCGTTCCTGCCCGGCGATTTCAGTAGCGTGCTGATGCAGTACGACCCGCTCGACGGCTCCGGCAGCAGCAATGTCGAGGCGCGCGCCGCGGATCTGCGCGCCGACGGCATCGCCAAGGAGCTCGCATTCCCGAATGCCTTGCTGGCGTTGCTGTTCTATCCGGACAAGGAGGTCCGGGAGCTGGCGTTCCGGGTGTACAACGAGTACATCGCGGATCTGCAGGAGCGCTCCGGTGGCACCTTCTACGGGGTCGGCCTGATCAACTGGTGGGATCCGGCCGGTACCCGCCGCACGCTCGAAGAGTTGAAGTCGCTGGGGCTCAGGACATTTCTGCTGCCCCTGTCGGCGGGCAAGGACGACGACGGCAAGGTCATCGACTACGGCAGCACCGCGATGATCCCGGTGTGGGACGCGATCGAGGAGTCCGGGGTGCCGGTCTCCCACCACATCGGCGAATCGCCGCTGTCGGCGCCGTGCGAGGTCAACAGCGTCGTGGTCGGCATGATGCACAATGTCGCGCCGTTCCGGGAGTTGTTCTCCAAGTACGTGTTCAGCGGCATCATCGACCGGCATCCGGGCCTGAGCATCGGCTGGTTCGAGGGCGGCATCAACTGGGTGCCGTCGGCGATCCAGGACGCCGAGCACATGCACGCGTCGTACAAGCACATGTACAACCGCCCGATCGACCACGACGTGCGGTACTACTGGGACAACCACATGCGCGCCTCGTTCATGGTGGATCCGCTGGGGCTGGCGCTCATAGACCACATCGGCCGCGACCGGGTGATGTGGTCGTCGGACTACCCGCACAACGAAAGCACCTGGGGCTACTCGGAGAAGTCCCTCGCGGGTGTGGTGCAGGCGGTCGGCCCCGAGGACGCCGCCAAGATCGTCAGCGGCAATATCACCGACTTCCTGGATCTGCGGCCATGACCTCCACCACCGGCGCCCCGGGCCTCGTGATTCCCGAGGTCCCCGATCGGGCGCGGCTCCGGCGCGAGACCGGGGCGCGGCTGCGCTCGGTCATGGCACAGCAGGGCGTCGACGCGCTCGTGCTGCTGAACAACAGCAATGTCGTGTATGCCACCGGCACCAACTGGCCGCTCGGCGACGCGGGCCTGTCGCATGTCGAGCGCCCGGTCGCGGTCGTGGTCGCGGGTGATCCGTGGCCACATCTGTTCCTGCCGTTCCGGGAGGGCATCTCCGAGGAATCCGACCTGCCCGCCGACCACCTGCACGGGCCGGTCTATCTCGAATTCGACGAGGGCGTAGCGGAATTCGCGCGGCTGCTCGGCGACCTGATCCCCTCGGGCTCCACGGTGGCGGTCGACGAATGCACCGGTGCCATGCGCCGGGCGCAGGCCGGGCTGTTCCCCGGCGGGCCGCCGTCCGACGCCGCGCTCGTGGTCGCCCCGGCCAAGCTGATCAAGACGCCCGACGAGATCGCCTGCATCCGCACCGCCGCTCGCATCACCGACCAGGCGATGGTCGAGGTGCAGGCGGCGCTGGCGCCCGGACGGCGGCAGATCGACCTGTCCGCGCGCTTCATCCGCCGGGCCTTCGAACTGGGCGCCACGGCCACCATGCTGGAGGCGATCTGGCAGGTCATGCCGGACACCAGGGCCGAGGGCGTGTGGACCACCCACGGCGATCTGGCGCTGCCGCTGCTGACCACCGAGCGCGAGCTGCGGGCCGGGGATGTGCTGTGGACCGATGTCAGCATCACCTACGGCGGGTACTGCTCCGATTTCGGCCGCACCTGGATCGTCGGCGAGCAGCCGAATGCGCGGCAGCACAAGCAGTTCGAGCGCTGGCACGAGATCCTCACCGCGGTCCTGGACGTCGCCCGCGCCGGGGCCACCGCGGCGGATCTGGCCCGTGCCGCGACGGCCGCCAACGACGGCGTCAAACCCTGGCTGCCGCATTTCTACCTGGGACACGGCATCGGGGTCAGCGCGGCCGAGACGCCCATGATCGGCACCGATCTCGGTCCCGAGTTCGACGAGAACTTCGTGTTCGAGCCGAACATGGTGCTGGTGCTGGAGCCGGTCGTCTGGGAGGACGGCACCGGCGGCTATCGAAGCGAGGAGATCATCGTGATCACCGAGGAGGGCTCGATCGCCCTCACCGACTACCCCTATGCGCCCTATGGCCACTGAGGTGATGCCCGACGATCGCGCCCTGCGGCATGGGCGGCGCGATCGCGCACTGGCACAGATGCAAGCCCATGACCTGGACATCCTCGTCCTCGGCCGCCAGGCCAATGCCCGCTATCTCGCGGGCGCGCCCCAGCTGTGGGTGGCGGGGACCCGGCCGTTCGGACCGGTGGCGACGGTGGTGCGCGAGACCGGCGCGGTGCACCTGCTCAGCACCTGGGACGAGGGGATACCCGAGGACATCCCGCACGATCACCTCTACGGCCTGGCGTGGAATCCGATGACCACCATCGCCGTCCTGCGCGATATCGCGGGCGCCGCCACCGCGAAAAGGGTTGGCACGGACGCACTGTCACCGAATTTCGCGAAGTTGCTGCCGCTGGCATTCCCGAACGCCGAACTCGTCGACGGCGAGGTGGCCATGCGCACGGCGCGGCGTGTGAAGACCGCGGAAGAGATCGCGGTGCTGCGCAATACGTTGCGGGTGGCCGAGGACGGGCTTGCGACGACGGTGGCGGAGCTGGCGCCCGGCCGCAGCGAGCAGGTGCTGATCGGCGTGCTGCTGGAGGCGATGACCGCGGGCGGTGTCAGTACTCCGGCATCGCAGGATTCGGTCTGGGTCACGTCCGAGGAGCATCCGTGGCGCCGGGCCGGGTCCGACCGGCTCGTGCGGGCCGGTGATCTGGTGGCGGTGTCCGCCGGTGTGCTCGGCGACGGGTATATCGGCGAGGTGGGGCGGACCTATCCGGTCGGTGCCGCGAGCGATGATGCCGCGAAACTGTACCGGCGTCGGGATACCTTGTGGGCCAGGCTGATCGACGCGTGCCGCCCGGGAGCGGCGGCCACCGAACTGCTCACCGCCTACGAGATCGCGGGCGAATCGCTGCCGCCGATGCCGGTCGCGCGGGGCCTGGGGATGGGTTTCGACCCGCCGGTCGTCTCGCCGCAGCTGCGAGCCACCGCCGACGCCGAGCGGCTGGAGCCGGGGATGGTGCTGTCGGTCACCGGCTACGTGTGGGAGTCCGGCGTGGGCGCCGTGTTCACCCGCGACGCGGTCCTGATCACCGACGACGGCCGCGAGGTGCTGACCGACGCACCGCATTGGGCGCACTGAGCGGCGACCCCTCGGCAAAGGAGCTTCCCATGTCCCGTTCCACACGACCGGCCGCGGGCACCGCGAGATCGGCAGCGGACCCCGAACAGTCGCAGCCTGCGGCGCACGAAATCATCCGCTACGCAAAGGATCCCGCGACTCGCATCGCGACCATCACCTTCGACCGGCCGGATCAGCTCAACGCGCCCACCATCGCGGCGCGGCTGCGCTACGCCGACCTGCTGCACCGCGCGAGCGTGGATGACGAGGTCAAGGTGCTGGTCGTCCGAGGAGCGGGCGACGATTTGGGCAGCGGCGCGGACCTTCCCGAGTTCATGGAGGTCCAGAAGTCGCCCTCGCAGGGACCGCGGCTGGCCGAATACAAGATCGGGCCGGACGAGGTGCGCTATCCGCCGAAGGAGTCCTTCCGGCACGGCGCCACCATCAGCCAGTGGTACGCCAACGCGCAGGCGGGGTGCCGCAGCCTGCAGGAGTTCAAGAAGATCAGCATCGTGGAGGTGAAGGGCTACTGCTACGGCTGGCACTTCTACCAGGCCGCCGACGCCGACCTGGTGATCTCCTCCGACGACGCTCTGTTCGGGCACCCGTCGTTCCGGTATTACGGCTGGGGGCCGCGCATGTGGACGTGGGCGCAGACGATGGGACTGCGCCGCTTTCAGGAGATGGTCTTCACCGGCCGGGCGTTCAGCGCGCAGGAGATGTACGAGTGCAATTTCCTGAACAAGGTCGTCTCGCGCGACGAGCTGGAGGCCGAGACCGAGAAGTACGCGCTGGCCTGCGCGCGCAACCGGCCGACGGATACGGTCTTCATGCAGAAGATCTTCTTCGAGGTGATGAAGCAGCACCAGGGCGAGTACATGGGCAGCCTGCTGAGCGGCTTCTTCGAGTCCATGGGCGGCCACATCCACGCCGACGACGACGAACTCATGCTGGACGACGCCTTCGACGGCGGGCTGAACAATTCGGTCAAGGACAACGACGCGCAGTTCCCCCCGGAGTTCCGGCTGAGCAAGTCGGGGCGGAAGAAGCAGGAGTAGCGAGCAACGAAAGCCGGTGGGACACATGGCATCGAGTAACTCCACACACGGCGGGCACCCCGTCGATCCGCCGCTGAGCGGGTGCACCGTCGCCGACCTGTCCACCGGGATCGCGGGCGCCTACTGCACCAAGCTACTCGGTGACGGCGGCGCCGAGGTGGTCAAACTCGAACCGCCCGAGGGTGATTCGCTGCGCCGGTGGTCGGCGTCGGGCGCCGAGATCGAAAACGACCGCGACGGTGCACTGTTCACGTTCCTGGCCGACGGGAAGGCGAGTGTGGCCGCCGATCCGGACGTCGACGCCGATCTGGAACTCGCCGACGCGATGCTGGCGTCGGCCGACATCGTGGTCTGGTCACCGGGTTCCCGGCTCACCGAGCATCCCCGGCTCGCACCCGCCGCGATCCGCCGCAGGCACCGGCACGCCGTGGTCGTCACGATCACACCGTTCGGCCTCCACGGTCCCTGGAAGGACCTTCCCGCAACGGAATTCACGCTGCAGGCGTGGTCCGGGGGCATAGTCGGCCTCGGGCGCGGCGCACCCGACCGGGCGCCGGTGCATGTCGGGGGCCGGATCGGTGAGTGGTTCGCGGGGGCCTACGCGTCGGCGGCGGCCATGGCCTCGCTGCTGCGCACGCGCGGCACCGGTGCGGGCGAGCTGGTCGACCTGTCGATGCTGGAGACCCAGATCCTGGGCCTCACCTACTTCCCGGTGTCGTTCTTCGACGCCCTCGGCCGCCCGTTCCGCACCGAGCGGCGGCTCACCGTGCCGGGCGTGGCGGCCGCCGCCGACGGCCTGGTGGCACTGGGCTGCGGCACGGCCCAGCAGTGGTTCGATCTGTGCGCGATGGTGGGGCATCCGGAATGGATCGACGAGGACACCGAGCTGTCGATCACCGAGCGCGCCAACCTCCATGCCTCCGAGATATTCGCGTGGCTGGCCGGACAGCCGTCCGAGGTGATCCGCGATCTCGCGACGGCATTCCGCATCCCCAACGGACCGATTGTCCACGGCGCCAACGCTACCGAGATGGATCAGCACGTGGCGCGCAAGGCCTTCACGGTCAATCCGCGCGAGGGGTTCCTGCAGCCCGGGCCGCCGTACCGCACCACGCCCGGCCTGCTGCGCGAGCCACGGCCCGCGCCGCGGCTCGGCGAGCACACCGAGCTGTATCGCGCCGCCCCGCCGAAGCGCCGGGATCCGCTGCCGAAGGTTGCCCCGGATCCGTTGCCGTTCCGGGAACTTCGCGTACTGGACCTGACCACCTATTGGGCCGGGCCGTCGTGCACCCACTTCCTCGCCATGCTCGGCGCCGAGGTCATCCATGTGGAGTCCGCCGGGCGGCCGGACGGCACCCGCCTGATCGCGGGTGTGCCCGTGTCGGAGGAGCAGTGGTGGGAGAAGTCGCCGATCTTCTCCGGGCTCAACACCAACAAGAAGGGCCTGACCCTCGACTTCCGGTCGGAGCGCGGACGAGATCTGTTGCGGCGGTTGGCCGCCACGTGCGATGTCGTCGTCGAGAACTACACGCCGCGGGTGCTGGAACAGATCGGCCTGGACTATTCGGTCGTGCGGTCACAGCGTCCGGACACGATCATGGTCCGGATGCCGGGATTCGGGTTGGACGGGCCCTGGCGCGACAATCCGGCGTTCGCCTACATCATCGAGGACACCTCGGGCCTGACGTGGCTCACCGGCCACCGGGATCGAAATCCCGTGGAGCCCTACTCGATCGGGGATCCCAACGCGGGAGCGCACGCACTCAACGGCCTGCTGCTGGCGCTGGAACACCGCCGCCGGACCGGCCGCGGCGCACTGGTCGAAGCCGCGATGGTCGACGCCGCGCTCAATGTGGCCGCCGAGCAGGTCATCGAGTACTCCGCCTACGGCGCGCTGCTGGAGCGCGACGGCAATCGCGGACCGGATGCCGCCCCGCAGAACCTGTATCGCGCCGCGGGCACGGACGAATTCGGCAGGCAGGACTGCTGGGTGGCGATTGCGGTCGCCACCGACGCGCAGTGGCGCAAGCTGCGCGCGGCGCTGGGCGACCCGTTCTGGGCCCTGACCCCCGACCTCTGCTCCGCCGCCGGCCGCCGCCGCCACCACGATCTGATCGATGAGCGGCTCGCGGAATGGTGCGGCGAACGGGACAGCGACGAGATCGTCCGAATCCTCTGGGACGCAGGCGTCCCCGTCGCCAAGGTGATGCAGCCGCACCGCCAGGGCGATCTCCCGCAACTGCGGTTCCGCCGCTTCTTCGAACCGGTGGACCACCCCGCAGCCGACACCGCCCGCCACAGCACGGTCCCCGCCCGCTTCTCCATGGGGCCCTTGCGTTTCCACCGCTCCCCCGCCCCGCTACTCGGCCAGCACAACACCGAGATCCTCACCGCTCTCGGACTCTCCGAATCCGACGTCCGGCAGTTCGAGGCCGACGGAATCATCGGCGGCACCCCCGCCGTCGTCCGCACGCCGGTGAAGTCCGAGTAGCCACCGACACGCGCGGACTCCGATCACGCGCACAGACCGACGAAAGGCTCGGTGCGAACACCGGATGGACCCGAATACCTTGCGGCAGCTCAACGCGATCGAGTCTCTCGAGGCGAGGTACTGCCGCGGCCTCGACACCAAGGAATGGCCCGCGCTGGACTCGGTACTGGCCGACGACATCGAAGTCGACCAGACGGCGCTGGGCGGTGACCGCATCGCAGGCGCCGCGAATTACGTTGCTGCGCTCCAGAATAACTACGGCAGGGCCGTGACCGTTCATCACGCACACATGCCCGAGATCGAGCTCACCTCCCCCACCACCGCCACCGGAACCTGGGCGATGCAGGTGCTCGTGGTCCGACCGGACGGCCACCGTGTGCTGGGATTCGGGCACGACTACGACACCTACGGCATCCGGAACGGCCGATGGGTGCTCACGGCCACGAAATCGACTCGGCTGCACCTGGATCGGTCATGACGCCGCCGAGGCATGCACGCCGCAGCTTCCTGATCGGTACCGGAGCTGTCACCCTCTCCGCGGCAATCGCTTTCGTGCCTTCACCGGCGGCCCGCTCGAACCCCGGTGACAAACAGGCACCCGACGACCTCGAGCCCGCTGCCGCCGTCGCGGCAGTCCACGCGATCAAACAACTCAAGGCGCGGTACTTCCGGGCGATCGACGGCAAGGACTGGGCGATGCTCAGGCAACAGCTCACCACCGATGTCGAGGTCGATACGTCCGCGTCGTTCGGGCCGATCACGACCGGCGCGGACGAATTCATCGACTTTCTTCGGCTGACGATCGGACCCGCCAGAACCGTCCACCACGGGCACATGCCCGAGATCGAGATCAGCTCACCGACCGCCGCGACGGGGGTTTGGGCGTTACAGGACCTGCTGATCTTCCCCGGCGACATCAGAGTCATCGGTTTCGGGCACTACCACGAGAGGTACGCCCTCGTCGGGGACCGATGGCTCATCAGCAGCAGCAAACTGACCCGCATCTACCTCGACCCCCTCGGAGAACGACAACTCTTCGGCGTGTGATCCACGGTGTCGAGCGTTGCCGGCCGCCGGGCTCAGGAAGTGAAGGCGGGCAGGGATTCCCAGCCTCGGACCGTGGAAGTGGGTGAGAGTTTGGCGTTGGTGAGGTCTACCTCCCACTCGGGGAATCGCGCCAGGATCTCCTCGAGGGCGATGCGGCCCTCCAGGCGGGCTAAGGCGGAGCCGAGGCAGTAGTGAGTGCCGACGCTGAAGGTCAGGTGCTGGCGGGTGTCGCGATGGATGTCGAACACGTCGCCGTCCGGGGGGAAGTGGCGGTGGTCGCGGTTGGCGGCGCCGACGAGCAGCATCATCACGCTGCCCTGCGGGACCGTGCGGCCGTGCCATTCGACGTCGCGGGTGACGTAGCGCGCGACATGCGGTGCGGGAGGCTCGAATCGGAGCAGTTCCTCCACGGCGTTCGGGATCAGCCGCGGGTTCTCCGCCAGTTCGCGGCGCTGGTCGGGATGTTCGGCGAGAACCTTTCCGGCCCAGCCGATCAGCCGCGTGGTGGTCTCGTTGCCCGCGCCGGACACGACATTCACGTACGTCAGCAGCTCGTCGCGGGTCAGCCGCCGCACGGTGCCGGTCTCGTCCTCGAATTCGACGTTGAGCAGCTCGGTCATGATGTCGTCGGACGGGTGCTCGGCCCGCCAGTCGATATAGGCGGCGAAGATGTCGCCGCTGACCATACCCTCGGAGGCGGCCTTCATCGGTTTGCCCTCCTCCGTGCGCATCTGCTCGTTGGCGAAGTCCCGGATGGCCTCCTGGTCCTCCTCGGGAATGCCCAGAAGCATGCCGATCGTCCGCATCGGCATCTGCGCGCCGATATCGGCGATGAAGTCCAGGCGTCCGGTGCCCACGTGCGGGTCCAGGCTGCGCACGCAGAACTCGCGGATCTTGTCCTCCAGCTCGCGGATCTTGCGCGGAGTGAACATGCGCGACAACAGCTTCCGGTGAATATCGTGGACCGGCGGGTCCTCGAAGATCAGCACGCCGGGCGGCATCGGGAAGTCGGCCTTGATCAGCTCGAGGATCGCGCCGCGGGCGGAGCTGTAGGTGCCGTGGTCGAGCAGCGCCGCGTTGACGTCGTCGAAGCGGCTGAGCGCGAAGAAATCGTGCTGCTCGTTGTAGTAGATCGGCAGCTGATCGCGCAGCCGCTTGAACATGGGGTAGGGGTCGGCATTGAGCCCGACATCGTACGGATCGTAATAGACGTCGCTGGTGGCACTGGTGGTCACAGAGATACCTCTCTCGAGTTTTGTCGTCATGCTGGGAGCCGCCTCTACCACGTGACAGGCAGTTCGTAGACGCCGAACGCGAGCCGGTCATGCTTGAACTCCACATCCTCGAACGGCACCGCCAGGCGCAGTGTGGGAATGCGGCGCACCAGGGTGTGGAAGACGATCTGCAGCTCGGCCCGGGCCAGCTGCTGGCCGACGCACTGATGCGGGCCGAATCCGAATCCGACGTGCTGGCCCGCGGGTCGGCGGAGATCCAGTTCGTCGGGCCGCTCCCACTGCCGCTCGTCCCAGTTGGCCGGGGCCAGGTCGAAGATCAGGCCGTCGCCCGCGCGGATCGTTTCCTCGCCGATCTCTATGTC
Organism: Nocardia mexicana NBRC 108244; assembly: GCF_001613165.1. Classification (GTDB taxonomy): domain Bacteria; phylum Actinomycetota; class Actinomycetes; order Mycobacteriales; family Mycobacteriaceae; genus Nocardia; species Nocardia mexicana. Next base: position 68,517 of record NZ_BDBV01000033.1, on the reverse strand, counting down.
CGCCACGGCAATCCGGCGCTGACCGTTCTGGATTATGCTGAGGTACCGCAGCAGTTCCTCGACCGCGTTGGCGACGATCTTCGGGTCATCGGTATCGCGCAGCAGTGTGAACTGCTCCGGATTCTCCAGCAGCGCAAGGGATCCGAGTGAGATCATGTTCGCACTCGTCTCGTGCCCCGCGATGAGCACGCCGGTGCCCAGCTGCGCGGCCTCGCGCATGTCGATCTCACCCGCCCGGACCCGTTCGGCGATATCGGACACCACGTCCTCGGCGGGCTCGTCGAGCTTCTTCTTCACCAGGTCGACCAGGTAGCGCGCCAACGTCGAGCGGCCTTCGGCGGCCTGTTCCTTGGTCGCGAAGCGGTCTACGTTGAGGGAGGCATGCTTCTGGAAGAACTCATGGTCCTCGTAGGGCACGCCCAGCATCTCGCTGATCATCAGCGTCGGCACCGGAAGGGCCAGTCCGGCAACGAGATCCGCGGGTTTCGGGCCCGCCAGCATGCGGTCGATATGCTCGTCGGTGATCTGCTGGATCACCGGCCGCAGCGCCTCGGTCCGCTTGAACGTGAACGGCTTGGTCAGCATGCGCCGGTACCGGCTGTGCTCCTCGCCGTCGGTGGTGAACAGCGATTTGGGCCTGCTGTCGACGATGGCCGCCATGCCCTCGTTCCAGTGCGGGAAGCCGGGCCGGTGGTCGTCCACGCTCACCCGCGGATCCGACATCAGCGTCTTGAACTCGGCGTACCCGGTGACGAGCCAGGGCGTGCTGCCGTCCCAGATCCGCACGCGGTGCAGCGGCCTGTCGCGGCCGAGCCGGATCGCCTCCGGCGGCGGGGCGAACGGACAGCCGTCGGAGCGGACCATCGGATAGTCGGGAACTCCCGCGGTCGCGGCGGTGGCATCGGTCAGTGTTTCGGACACGGTCACTCCTGATGGTCGGCTGCGGGGCGAACCGCAGGGTGTCGGTTCATTCCGCGACGTGAATGGCCATGGCGGGACACATGGTCGCCGCCTGGCGGACGTCGTCGGCGAGTTCGGCCGGCGGATTCTCCTCGAGCAGTTCGACGACACCGTCCTCGTCGCGCTGGTCGAACACGGCGGCCGCATGCATGACGCAATGACCGGCCGCGATGCATTTGTCCTGCTCGACGGTCACCTTCATCGGGAACCTCCTTCCTACGGTGCGTGCACCGGGGTCGTGTGTGCGTCCACCAGGTGCTGACGCTGCATCCGTGCCTGTTTGGGCATGTTCCAGCCGAGCACCGCGGTGACGGAACCTGCTCGCTCGTAACGGATTACGAATCGGTCGGTGGCCGGGTCGCCGTCCACGACGACAGCCTCGGCATCGGGCGTGATCGTCCCGTGCACCTGGATCTTGGTCGTGTACTGATCCGTCCAGAAGTACGGAATCGGCCGGTAGGGCCGCGCGGCGCCGAGAATATTGGCCGCCACCACGCCCGCCTGTTCCGCCGCGTGGGTGCGATTCTCGAGCCTGGTGGTCGCGTTCGTTCCGGGATCGCGCCAGCGCGCCACGTCACCGACGGCGTAGATGCCTTCTGCGGCACGGCATTCCGCATCGCAGACCACTCCGCGGTCCAGCGTCAGCCCACTGCCTGCGAGCCAGTCCGTCACGGGGACAGCGCCGATCGCCACGACGACGAGATCGGCGGGCAGCGTCTCACCGGACGCCAGGCAGACGCCGGTTACCGTGCCGACACGGTCGCTGAGGCCGGTGATCTCACCGCCATGATCGGGCAGGCCGGTCACCTCGTGACCACGACCGGGGAGGTTTGCTTCTTCGCCGCGATGGGGGGCGCCGGTCGGCTCGCCCTCCCGATCAGCGAGGCCGCTGACGCCAACGCCCAGGCGCAGCCGCACGCCGTTGGCGGTGTGCAAGTCGGCCAGGCGTTCGGCGGCGAGGTCGCCGAGTTGCGTCGCCATCGGCGCGTGCAGCAGACCGGTCATCGTGACCTCGTGCCCGGATTGCCGTGTGGTCGCGGCGATCTCGGCACCGAGCACGCCCTCGCCGACCACGACGACCGTCCAGCTCTTCGCGAGGTCGTCGCGCAATGCCAGGGCGTCGTCGAGGGTGCGCAGCACGTGCACGCCGCGCAGCCCCGGGGGTGCGGGCAGCCTGCGCGGGGTCGCCCCGGTGGCGATCACGACGGTATCGGCGCGGACCGGCCCGACCGCCGTGTGCACGGTGCGAGTCGCCACGTCCAGCCCGAGCGCGGGTTGCCCGAGCAGCAATTCGAGGTTCAGGTCCGCCAGCATGCGCGGCGGCCGCAGCAGCGTCCGTTCCGGCCGCCAGGCGCCGGACAGGATCTGTTTGGACAGCGGCGGCCGGTCGTACGGCAGATACGGCTCCGCACCGAGCAGCGTGATCTTTCCGTCGAAACCGTTGCGGCGCAGAGCTTCCGCGGTCGTCAGGCCCGACACCGAAGCGCCGACGATGAGCACGTCCGTCCGCCGGGTCATCGCACACCCGCCTCGGTCTTTTCCACCTTCCCGCGGGGCCTCAGCGGCTTGCCCGCGACCGTGCCGCCGTCGACCGGCAGGACCGTGCCGGTCACATACGCCGACAGGTCACTGCCGAAATACAGCACCGCCTCCGCCACGTCCTCCGGCGTGCCCTCGCGCGGCAGCGGCCGGTCCTCCTTCATCGACGCCCGGACCGACCGGGTGAAGCGCTCGATGCGCTCGGCCGACATCGTGGTGGCCGACGCCGCGAGGAACGGGGTGGGGACGTTGCCGGGGGCTATGCAGTTGACGCGAATGCCGTACTGCGCCAATTCGATCGCCGCAGACTTGGTGAAGTGGATCACCGCGGCCTTGGAGGCCCGGTAGGTCTGCACTCCCCCGCCCGCCTGGACGCCGCCGATCGAGGACAGGTTGACGATCGATCCGCCGCCGTGGTCCGCCATGTGCCGCGCGGCGAACTTGGTGCCCGCCATCACCCCGAGCAGGTTCACGCCGAGCACCCGGTGGAAATCAGCGAGGTCGTCGACCAGCAGGCTGGGATGCATCGTGCCCGGGATGCCCGCGTTGTTGCACATGACGTGCAGTCCGCCGAAGTGCTGTATCGCACGGTCGACGAGCCGCTCGAGCTGGTCGGGTTCCGCGACGTCGGTCTGCTGGAAGACCGCCGCGCCGCCGTAGCCGTCCACGGACGCCGCGCCGCGCTCGGAATCGAGGTCGCCGACGACCACCTGGGCGCCCGCGGCGACGAATCGCGCGACCGTTGCGCTGCCGATTCCGGAGGCACCACCGGTGACCACGGCGACCCTACCGGCCAATTCGTCAGCCATGCTTGTCCTTCCTCGCAGGAGCGGGGCGCCGCGTGGTTACGCCGCGCCGCCGGAACGCCTGACCGCTCATGCCGTGTCCTTTCGATTCGAGACGTCGTCGAGGAAGCCGAGCAGCAGGTCGTTCACGATGTCCGGCCGCTCGATCTGCGGGCAGTGCCCGGCCAGCGGCACGACCGCGTGCTCTGCTTCGGCGATTCGGCAGGCGATCTGCGCGGCCCATCCGGCGGGCAGCAGCTTGTCGCAGGCCCCCTCCACGACCAGGGTGGGGACCGAAATGCGTTTGTACGCACGGTCACTCGACGGTGCCGGCGGTGACGTGGCGCCCGGACGACGGAATCGCGCCGCCGCCAACGCCTCCCATGCGCCGGGCGCAATGCTCGCCTCGTACCGTCTGCGCACATAGGCTTCATCGGCCGGATACGCGGCGGCATGGAACAGGGCCGTCACGATGCGTCGCATCCCCTCGAAAGTCGCGTCGTAGTCGTAGAGCGCCCGCATGTGCTCGTTGTGCTGGATCTCCCCGCCGCCGCAGATCGCCACCAGGCTGCGTATCGGCAGCCGCGGCTGCTCGGAGGTGGCGTCGGCGAGCAGGTTGATCGCGCCCATCGAATTGCCTGCGAAATGCGCGGATTCGACGCCGAGCAGGTCGAGAAACCGTGCGATGTGCCGGATCCGCAGGCCGCGGCCGTCGGTGAAGTCGATCATCTTCGCCGATTCCCCGAACCCCAGCATGTCCGGGGCGAGCACGCGGTAGTGCCGCGCCAGCGCGTCTATGGTGTGCTCCCAGCCCAATTCGGCCCCGACGCCGAATTCGCCGCCGTGCAGCAGTACCACAGGCTCACCGGTCCCAGCCTCGAGATAGCTGGTCGCCGCCCCGTCCACGACCAGGGTCCGGCGCTGGGCGATCACGAGGCGCTCCCCAGCCGGGCGGCGCTGCCTCTTCCCGCCGCGCTGACTTCCGCCGCACCGGCTCCTTCTCGGCCAGGGCTCAGCGAGACTCGCTCCACTATGCGGACCTGCTCGGGGACGAACTGCTCCTCGCCGCCGTCGGACAGCAGCCGGATTTCGCGCAGGCCGAGTTGTTGCACGATGTCGTAGGCGGACAGCAGATCGCCGTGTTGCACGGGATGTCTTGTGGCAGCGGTGGTTTGCCATCCGACCGGGAGGGCGGGCGTCAGCATGCGCACGCCGCTGTCGCGGGATCGGATGTAGACCAGTACACCGCTGCCCGCCTGCACGATCCGGTTCAGCGCGCACCGCAGCTGCGACCGGCAGGCACAGCGCGCGGAGCCGAGTGCGTCGCCGAACAGGCATTCGGTCTGCACCCGCACCAGCGGCGCGGCGCTCGCGGCCGGGTCCCCGTGCACCAACGCGATATGGTCGCGGCCGAGCCCGTCGGTGAATCCGACGGCCCGGAACTCCCCCATCGGCAAGGGAATTCGCGCCGATCCGCACTGCCGTACCCGGCACAGGTCGCGCCTGCGATGAGCCACGAGATCATCGACCGACAGCACCGGCATCCCGTGGCGGCGGCCGAGTTCGAACAGTTCGGGCAGCCGGGCCAGTTCGCCGTCGGCGCCGCAAACCTCGCACAGCACACCGGCGGGCCACAACCCCGCCTGTTCGGCGAGGTCGACGGCGGCCTCGGGCGTTGCGGGCACCGACAGCACGCCCCCGGCCGCGCACCCGAGCGGGAAGATCTGTCCCGGGCGGGTGAAGTCATGCGGCTGACTACCGGGATCCGCCAGCGCGCGAACGGTTTTCGCCCGATGCGAGGCCCGGACGCCGGGGCCCTCGTCGCCCGCGAGCCCGACCGACACCCGGAACAGCTCGCGACCCGGCCCGGTGGCGGTCGGATCGGCGGGCGGAATCTCGAGGCGATCGAGCGACGCGGAGCGCATGGCTACCCGAATCGGCCCACACCCGAGGGTCGCCATCGCGTTGATCGTGTCGGCCGTAGCGCATTCGGCCGCCGCCATCAGATCGCCGCGGTACCCGGCGCCGCTGTCCGCGACGACCAGGACGATCCCCCCGTCACGCAGGGCGGCCGACGCCGCGGCGACAGGATTCGAGGGCAGCGCTCCCCTCACGGTCGCGCTCCAGTGGCCGGGGCGAAGGTGAGCACCTGGGTCGCGAGCACGTCGAGTTGCGCGGCGACGGTGTCATCTGTCAACCGGCCGTTCGCATCCCACACCGTCTCGGCGGAATTGATGGCCACGCCCAGCGGGGTCGGCCAGGCGCGCAGGGCGTGGCCGATGGATCGCAATTGGCCCAGGGTGCCGACGGCCGCCTGCCAGCCGTAGGCGCAGGTGATGCAGCCCCAGGGCTTGTTGTCCAGGTAGACCGTCGGGTCGCCGCGCAGGTCCTCGATGTAGTCCAGGGCGTTCTTCACCAGGCCAGAGATGCCGCCGTGGTAGCCGGGCGAGCCGATGATCACGGCGTCCGCGCGCCGCAGCGCCTCGATCAGCGCGAGCGCGCGCGGGGTGCGGTCCGGATCGTGCGGGTTGTACATGGGCAGCGTGATGTCCGCGCCGCAGAACAGCGTGGTGCGCCCGCCCCGGCGCTCGACCGCCGCCAGGCAGTGCCGCAGGGCGCGCTCGGTCGACGAGCCCGCGCGCAGCGTGCCGCCGATACCGACGACGAAAGGCTGTCCGCCGCTTGCCGTTTCGGCGTCGGACACACTGGTGGTGCTTGCGGTCATGGCCGGAACCTCCTGCATTGCTTACTTGATCGCGATCGGGTTGAGCGGGGAGCCGACCGCACCGATCACGCGCAGCGGCGGCGCGATCAGCTGGAAGTCGTAGACCCCGTCGGCGGCGCAGTCGGCGGCCAGCGCGGTGAAATCCCAGTACTCACCGAGCATCAGGCCCATATCCCGCAGGCAGAGCATGTGCATCGGCAGGAAGGTGCCGTCCACCCCGGACACCACGTCCTCGACCATGAGGTTGTCCGCCGCCACCGCCGCGACCTCGCGCTCGTGTAACCACTTGGCGCACAGCCAGTCCAGGCCCGAGTACGGTTCCGCGCCGTTGCCGGTCTCCTGGAACCGCGCCCACCAGCCGGTGCGGACGAGCACGATATCGCCGCGGCCCACCTCGACCCCCTGGACCCGCGCGACCTCGTCCAATTCGTCCGGGGTGACAGGGTTGCCGGGCTCCAGGAAGACGTCGGCGCCGCGATGACGGACGAGGTCCAGCAGCACGCCGCGGGTGGTGATGCCCTTGCCGTCGACCTTGTCGATACCGCAGTGGAAGGCGCCGGCGCTGGTGACCGAGCTCGCCGGGAAGCCGTTGTAGAGCCGGTCGTCGTAGTACACGTGGGACAGGGCGTCCCACTGCGTGGCCGCCTGCAGCGGCATGATGATCAGGTCGTCGTTGAACCGGAACGGATTGCCCGCACCCGCGAAGAAGCCGCCGAACTCCTGTCCGAACCCGTTGCCGCCCCACCTCAGCCCGTACTCGGCCATCGTCCGCGCGTCGCCGCCGTCGACGGTCATCACGTGCACCGGGTTCTGCCGGAACTTGAACGCGCCCTGTGGACCGGAGGAGTCGAAGTCGACGCCGAGCGGGAACACCCGTCCGTGCCGCACCAGCCGCGCCGCCTGGGCGACCTTGTCCGGGGTGATGAAGTTGAGCGTGCCGAGTTCGTCGGCGGCGCCCCAGCGGCCCCAGTTGCGCACCTGCTCGGCCACGCGCCGGAATTCGGTCAGACCGGCCACTATGCCTCTCCTTCAACGATTCTCGCGGCCACGTTGCCGCCGTCCACCCACAGCACCTGCCCGGTCACGTAGCTCGCTGCCCCGCTGTTGAGGAACACCAGGACGGCCGCCTGCTCGGCCGGATCGCTGACGCGGCCCAGCGGTTTGGGAATGGTGTCGAGATACTGCGGCCCGTACGCGGAGCGCAGCTGGTCCAGGATCGGTGTCTCGGTGACGCCCGGGCCCGTGCAGTTGATGCGGATACCGCGTGCTCCCAGCGGAACCGCCTGTCGCATCGTGTAATAGATGATCGCTTCCTTCGACAGGCGGTAGCCACCATCGGCCACGGCGTCGGGATTACCTCCGCACCAGGCGATTCCGTCCGCCATATCGACGGCGTCGAGCAGGCCGAGAGCCTGATCGCGATGGTCGAGGTACCCGGCCGCCGCGAGCGAGGAGACGCTCACAATCGCCGAACCCGGGCTCATCCCGGGCACGAGTGCCTCCGTGAACCGGCGCAGGCCCAGGAAGTTGATCGTGACCACCCGGACCGGATCGCCGATGCCCGAGGAGACCCCGGCGACATTGAACAGGGCATCGACCGTGCCGACGGCCTCGACGGCACGGTCGATGGCGGCAACCTCCGACATGTCCACCCGGTGGAACTCGTCGAGTTCGACTGTGGGCGTAGCGATATCGAGTCCCACGACCTCGCCGCCGAGTCCGCGGACCTGCTCCGCGACACACGCGCCGATACCGGACGCGCACCCGGTCACGGCGACCCGGCGGCCGTCGTACCGCCACATCTCCTCGATACCTCCCACGTCGGGCACCCCGGCCGCGGCTACTGCTCGTCCTTGGCGCGCTGCGCCGCCTGCACCCGGCCCTCGTTGATCTCGGCCATCGCCTCGGGGATCTCGCTCGCGGTGAACTTGCCGCCACGGCCGGTCGGCAGGCCGCCGAACGCATAGTCTTCGTCGAATACGGGGCTCGCCAACGGTTTCCGCCGCGCCTCGGCCTTCTCGAGGATCGGCTCGAGCCGCTTGGCCTTGGCCGCGACCGCCTTCTCGTCCCGCTCGATGAACTCCGGCAGCACATGCTTGCCCATGAGTTCGATGGATTCCATCGTGCCCTCGTGACTGCGCGGATTGAGCAGCAGGATGATCTCGTCCACGCCGCTCTCCTCGTAGCCGCGCAGGAATTCCCGCACGGTGTCGGGCGATCCGATGGCGCCGCGGCCCGGACCGTAGGCGAGCGTCTCGTCCTCCTTCACCGCGTCCAGGTACCGCTCCCACACCCCGGTGCGGCCGGGGGTGTGCTGGCCGGTCATGTAGTAGTGCATGATGCCGAAGGAGAAGAACCCGCCGCCGACATCGAGGCGCCGCAGGGCCTGTTCGTCGGTGGGCGCGACCATCATCGACAGGTCGCCGCCGATGGCCAGGATGTTCGGATTCATCTGCGGGATAGTGGGTTCCGCCTTGTCCTCGAATTCCTGGTAGTAACCGCGAACACGCTCGGCGAGCGGTCCGGGACCGGTGTAGGCGAAGCTCAGCGCGCCGATTCCCTTCTGCGCGGCCATCTGCACCGACGAGGGTCGGGTACAGGCCACCCAGACCGGCGGGTGCGGCAGCTGCTGCGGTTTGGGAATCACGTTGCGCGCGGGCATTTCGATGTGATTGCCCTTGAATCCGGTGAACGGCTCCTCGATCATGCAGCGGATGGCGACGTCCAGGGCCTCCTCCCACTGGCCGCGCTTGTCCGCCGGGTCGATGTTGAAGCCGCCGAGCTCGCCCACCGACGACGACTCGCCCGTGCCGAATTCCACACGGCCGCCGGAGATCCGGTCCAGGGTGGCGATGCGCTCGGCGACGCGGGCGGGATGGTTGATGGCGGGCGGCAGATGCATGACGCCGAAGCCGAGCCGAATGTCCCTGGTGCGCTGGCTCGCCGCGGCGAGGAACATCTCCGGCGCCGTGGAGTGGCAGTACTCCTCCAGGAAATGGTGTTCGGTGAGCCAGACGGTGGAGAATCCGGCCTTGTCGGCGGCCTCCACCTCGTCCAAGCCGTCGGAGAACATTTCCCGCTCGTCGTCGTGGGTCCACGGCCGCGGCAGCGCGAATTCGTAGAACAGTGAGATCTTCATCGACTTCCTCCATTGGAACGTGTGGTCGAAATGTGCTGGGCCGCCAGATATCCGAATGTCATCGCGGGCCCGATGGTCGCGCCCGCCCCGGCGTAGCTGCGGCCCATGACCGCCGCGGACGTATTGCCCGTCGCGTACAGGCCGGGGATCGGTGCGCCGTCCTCGCGCAGCACCCGGGCGTGCTCGTCGGTGCGCAGCCCGCCCGAGGTGCCCAGGTCGCCCGGGACCATCCGGAACGCGTAGTACGGCGGACCTCCGAGCGGCGCCAGGTTGGGGTTGGGCAGCGTCGGGTCGCCGTAGTAGTTGTCATAGACGCTGTCGCCGCGCAGGAAGTCGTCGTCGTGCCCTCTGCGGGCGAGTTCGTCGAAGCGTTCCGCGGTGGCGCGCAACCGATCCGGCGGCACGCCGATCTTCGTGGCCAGGTCCTCCCACGAGTCCGCGGCCACGACGACACCGGACTCCAGCCACGCCGCCGGGATCTTCCACCCGGTCGGCACGGGCGCGAACGGGATACGAGGCAGCGGAAGGTGCCCGGCCACCACGTATTTGCGCCACGACCGGGCGTCGGTGATCAGCCAGCTCGGGATGTGCGTGACCCCCGACTTCTGGCCCTCGATCATCGCGTGACCGAAGTCCATATAGGGCGCGGCCTCGTTGATGTACCGCTCCCCTGCGCCGTTGACGATGAACTGCGACGGCATCATGCGCTCGTTGAGCATGAACTGCATGCGGCCGTCGGGCCATTGGATGGCGGGAAACCACCACGCCTCGTCCAGCAGGTCCGCGGCGGCGCCGATCTGCTGCCCGGCGCGGATGCCGTCGCCGGTGGCGACCGGATTGCCGAAGCTCCAGTCCTGGTCGATGACCGGCTGATACTCCTTGCGCCAGGCCATATCGTGGTCGAAGCCGCCGGTCGCCAGGATCACGCCGTGCTCGGCGCGGAGGCGTAAAGTCTTGCCGTCGCGCTCGACCACCGCGCCCACCACCGTGCCGTCCGACCCGGTGATCAGCGAGGTCATGGGAGCATCCAGCCAGAGCGGAATGCCGTGCTCCCGCAGCGCCAATCGCAACCGGGCCACCAGCGACTGCCCGATGGCGGCGATGCGGTCGCCGAATACCCGGGCCCGGAACATCCGCCAGATCAGTTTCACCATGACGGCCTTGCCGCGCCAGGACTGGCGAACCTGGTAGAACAGGCGAAGATCCTTGGGCCCCAGCCAGATTCCCTTGGGCGCCAGCGCCAGCGGGCGCAGCAACAGGTCCTCGTCCGGGCCGAGTTCGCGCAGATCGATCGGCGGCACGTTGATGGTGCTGCCCTGCGGGGAGCCTCCGGGAAGCTCCGGATAGTAATCGGCATAGCCGGGCTTCCACACGAATTCCAGCCAGGAGCTGCTGCGCTCCAGGAACGCCATCATCTCCGGGGCCTTGTCGACGTACGCCCGCAGCCGCGCGTCCGTGACCAGACCCTCGGTGATCCTGCGCAGGTACTCGACGACCTCGTCCGGATCGAGCGAGAAGCCGTCGCGGCGCTGGGCCGGTGCGTTCGGCACCCAGATGCCGCCGCCCGACAGCGCGGTGGATCCGCCGTAGTGCGAGGCTTTTTCGACGACGAGGGTGGACAGGCCCGCGGCATCGGCGGCGAGTGCGGCGGTGAGTCCGCCGCCGCCCGAGCCGATGACGAGGACATCGACGGTCTCGTCGAAGGTTTCGGGAGCCGGTGTCACGGTTACCTCCTGCCGGCCGGGTCGATATCGGCGACCGCCGTGCGCACAGCGAATCCGGCGATGAGCGCGGGCGCGGGCCGGTAGTAGCGCACGGTGGTCCGGTACGAACCCTGGGTGGCGAGCGCCGCGAATGCCGCCACCCAGGTGCGGATCTCGTGCGCGGAATTGCCCGCCGTCTCGGTGATCCACTGATTCGCCCAGGCGTCCAATTCGCCGAGCCGTCCCTCGTCCACGATGTCGAGGAAGCGGCGATCCCAGTCCGGATCTAGCGGCCGCAATTCGCCCTTCCCGGAGGCGAATTCGCGTGCGGCGGCGATCACCTGCTCCTGCCTGGCGAGCCGCTGCTCGGCGCTCATCGCCCCGCCGTGCACGATCCGCTCGCGCACCCGGCCGGTCGCGGTGGCGAGCGCCGGGACGGGCGGATCGTGCGACAGCCCGCCGGATCCCACCACCAGCACCCGCTTGCCGAGCGTGCAGAGATGGGCGCCCACGGCGGCGCCGAGCGCTCGCGCCCGGCGCAGCGGCCCGAGCGGGACCGCCACCGAGTTGACGAAGATCGGCACCACCGGCCGCGCCGTGGCCGCGCCGAGCAGCCGCTGGATCGGCTGCACGGTGCCGTGGTCGACCGCCATGCTCATCGACAGGGATACGTCGACGCCCGCGCCCAGCACCGACTCGGCCAGGTCGCGCGCCAGATCGGCCGGAACGTCGAGGGCACCGCTATGGGTGCCGTAGTCGCCCACCCCCGTCGCCGCCGCGCCGATACAGAACGGCGGCATGAGGTTGTAGAAGAACCCGTTGTAGTGATCGGGCGAAAACGTCACCACCAGTTCGGGGTCGAAGTCGCGCACGAAACCGGCCGCCGCGTCGAGCGCGGCCTCGATATCGTCGCGCAGCTCCGGATCCGGCCCGGGGAGATCAAGCAGAGGGCTGTGCGAGACGCAGCACAGAGCCAGCGGCATCGGAACCTCCTCCCGGTTTCAGGGCGAGGGCGGCGAGCAGGTCCGCGCTCAGCTCGGGGGCCAGCTGCGCGATGGTCGCCCCCGCGACACACCGGTCCGGGCGCAGGAATACGACCGAATCGCGCTGGGCGTCGAACCAGCGTTTGAGCGCGCCGGTGCGGTCCCCGATCACCACGACGTCGGGATCGTCGTGCCCGGTCCACCGCAGCTGCGTGCGCGGGCGTAGCTCGAAGAACCTCGCCCCCAACGCTTTCCACTGCCCGAACGCCGTCTCCCCCAGTACGCGGCGGGGCTCGTTGTTCCAGCACAGCACGGCGAATCGAGGGCCGAGCACATCGTCGAGCAGGATGTCCGCGTGCTCGCGGGTGTCGACCCGCGGCTGCACGAACAGCGTGCCGACCGACGAGTTCGGCGAGCGGGACCAGCGGTGCACCACCGCACCGCGCTCGTAGCGGGGCATCGGCTTGAATCGCATGCCGAGCACGTAGCGCCGCACCGGCGGCACCGCGGCCGCCGCCCGGACCAGCGCGTTCCGGAGCGCCGCGACCGTGCGATCGGTCGGCGAGATCACCCGGCCGACCATCGTCGACAGGTCGATCATGGCCTGGGCGTGCTTGCGCCGCTCCGTGTCGTAGCTGTCGAGCAGCGCGTCCCCGGCGTGACCCTGCACCACCGCGGCCAGCTTCCAGCCGAGGTTCGCCGCGTCCCGGATGCCGCTGTTGTACCCCTGCCCCTGCCACACCGGCATCAGATGCGCGGCATCCCCGGCCAGCAGCAGGCGGCCGCGCCGGAACGCGCCCGCGATCCGCGAGTGGTGGGTGTAGACCCGCCGCCGGATGACCTCGAGCCGGTCGGGATGCGGGACGAACGGGGCCACCATGCGCGCCACGAACTCCGGATCCTCGGCGAGCTCGTCGGGCTCGTGGTCGTGGATCATGAATTCGAAGCGCCGGATGCCGTGCGCGATCGACACCGAGACATTCGGCCGGGCCGGATCGGCGCCGACCTCGATATTGGGGTGCCCCAACGGATCCGAGGCGAGATCGACCACCAGCCAGCGGGTCGGCGAGGTGGTCCCGTCGAACGACACCCCCATCTGCCGCCGGGTCGCGCTCCGCCCGCCGTCGCAGCCGACCACGTATCGCGCTGTCGCCGTGGATGTTCCGGTCGCGGAGGTCAACTCCACCGATACCCGGTCCCCGGACTCGGCGCAGGAGGTCATGGCCGCGTCCCAGACCACCTCGACGCTCGGGAACCGGTCCAGCCCGGCGAGGAGTTCGGCATCGACGAGCGGCTGCACGAAGCCGTTGCGCTTCGGCCAGCCGAATTGTGCGTCGGTGGGCGCGATCTCGGCGAGCAGCCGCCGCTCGGCGTCGACGAATCGCATGATCTGGTTCGGCGTGGTGTGCGGCAGGATCCGGTCGGCCAGGCCGATGGCCTGGAAGGTCCGCAGGGCCTCGTCGTCGAGGCCGACCCCGCGCGGGTAGTCGATCAGCGTCGGCCGCTCCTCGACCACCCGGGTGCGCACGCCGTACATGCCGAGCGCGTTCGCCAGCGTCAGCCCCACCGGGCCCGCGCCGACGACGAGCACGTCGACATCGGTCACGGGATGTGGTGCGGCGGAGGGGCTCTGCGTCGACATGTCAGCCACCCAGCAGGAAGTCGAGGTGCAGGGCGTCGAACGTCTTCGGGTCCTCGTACTGGGGCCAGTGCCCGCAGCCGGACAGCACCTCGAAGCGCGCGCCCGGAATCATCGAGGCGATGCGGCGGCCCTCCACGACGTCGGCGGTCGGGTCGTCGCTGGTCCACAGCACCAGCGTCGGCGCGGTGATGCTGCCGTACTCGGTGGGCCCCAGCAGGTTTCGCTGCCGGATCTGCGGATCCTGCAGGGCCATGATGTCGCGCATGGCGTCGACGAAGCCGCGCTGGCGGTAGATCGCCTGCCGGCTCGCCACGATATCGTCGTAGCCCTTCGACTTGTCGGCCATCAGCCATTTGATGCGGGCCTGCACCGTTTCCCAGGTGGGGTCGGTGACCGCCGCCATGGACAGCGTGACGATGCGCCGCATCACCTCCGGATCGGCCTGCGACCCGCCGGCGGTGTTGAGCACCAGGCGATCGACGCGGTCCGGGTGGTCGATCGCCATCCGCGCGGCCACCCAGCCGCCCAGCGATTCACCGCTGATGCTCGCCTTCCGCACACCGACCGCGTCGAGGAATCCGGCGAGATGGGCGACGTAGTGCTCGATCTCGAGCGGATGCCCCGGCCTGGCGGTGTAGCCGTGACCGAGCATGTCGATCACCCACGTGGAGAAGTGCTCGGCGTGCGTCGCCAGATTGCGGACATACGCCTCGGCGTGCCCGCCGGACCCGTGCAGCAGGACCAGCGCCGGCGCGTTCGTATCGCCCGCGTGCAGGTAGCGGGTGCGCACGCCGCCGACGTCCAGATAGCCCTGGGTGAAGGCAACGCCCTGGAGATCGCTCCAGATGCTCTCGTACTCCGACAACTCGTAACCTCCACTGCTGCCTAGGAATCCGCACCGGATATGCGCGGGTATCGCTCACCTCGGCCCGTTCGGTCGCCGACCGTGCCGACCAGATCTCGCGGAGCACGTCCTTGATGTCGGCGACCGGCCCGAGCATCCACCGATTCGCCGGTCGCGGCGGTGTGCCCGGCGCGGAAGCCCCACACCATGGCCGGGCCGATGGTGCCGCCCGCGCCGCCGTAGGCCCGGCCGGTGACACCGGCCATCGCATTGCCCGCGGCGAACAGGCCGGGGATCACGTCGCCGTCCACGTGCAGCACGCGACCGTCGCGGTCGGTGCGCGGGCCGCCCTTGGTGCCCATGGCGCCGACCGTCACCGGCACCGCGTAGTAGGGAGCGGTATCGATCGGGCCGAGGGTGCGGCCCGCCGGGGTGGTCGCGTGCTCGTCGCCCCACCAGCCGTCGTAGGCGCTCGAGCCGCGACCGAAGTCGGGGTCGGCGCCCGAGGCTACGTAGCCGTTCCACGCGCTCACCGTTGCGGCGATACCGGCCGGGTCGATACCTGTCTTGGCACCGAGTTCCGCGAGATCCGCTGATTCACAGAACCATTCGGGCACGGGCTCGCCCGGGGCCGTGCCGAGGAATCCGTACCGCCGCAGGTGCTCGGCATCGAAGACGATCCAGCCGGGATCGTTGACGTAACCGCCCTTGGGGTCGAGATAGTGGAAGGCGCCCGCCATCGAGTTGTACTCCGACGCCTCGTTGACGAACCGCCGCCCGGCCCGGTTGACCATGATGCTGCGCGGGCGGGTCCGCTCCAATCGCACGCTGCGGCTGCGGGGTTCGCCCTCGATGGTGTCGCCCGGGATGCGCACCACCGGCACCCACCACGCCTCGCTCATGGTGCCGAGATCCGCCCCGCGCGCCATCGCCATGCGCAGGCCGTCCCCGGTGTTGTTCGGCGGCGAGACCGGGCCGCGCATCGGGCCGCGCAGGTAGGCGCGGACCAGGACCGGATCCCATTCGAAGCCGCCGGTCGCGAGCACGACGCCGCTGCGGGCTCGGGCTGTGAATTCGCTTGTACCAGAAACGATCCGGACACCGGTGACCAAACGATCCTCGGCGAGCAGCTCGACCGCCCGCGACCCGGTGTACAGGGTGACACCGGCCGCGAGGACACCGGCGAGCAGGCCCCCGATCAGCGCGGTCCCGGCGACACAGAGATCGGCCGAATCGTCCGCCGTACCCGCGTGCAGCCGGGCGCGCGTCTCGGCGTCGAAGCCGACGTTGCTCCAATCCGCGGGGAAGGAGGTGATCCGGTCGCGCCATGCGCCGAGGCGGGCGAGGTCGAAGGCGACGGGGCTCAGCGAACGGCCGCCGGCCGGGCGGCCGCCGGGCAGCTCCGGCTTGTAATCCGGGAATCCGTCCGCGATCTCGAATCGCGTAGCACTGTGCGCCTCGACGAAGTCCACCATCGCCGCGCCGGTGCGCACGAACGTCTCGACCAGTTCGTCGTCCATCGAATCCAGGGATTGGGCGTGCAGATAACCGAGCGCGTCGGCGACCGTCAGCGGCCCGTCCGGAGACCTGTCGTGCGCCGGAATCCACGCGATACCACCGGATACCGCGCTGGTGCCGCCGACGGTGGCGGCCTTCTCGAATACGGCCACGGAGGCGCCGCGCACGGCCGCGGTGAGCGCGGCAGTCAGGCCCGCGGCACCACTGCCGAGGACGACGACGTCGACGGTGACTTCGCCGTCCCGCGAGTCGGCGTGCGGTACGCGAGCATTCATGAGACCTCCATTCGCGAATGACAAGAATCATATTCTTGTCAGATGGATGTGGCAATCCGCTCACGGATCAGATGTTTGCGGACCTTGCCGCTGGCGGTGCGCGGATAGTCCTCGACCTGGAACAATCGCTCCGGCCACTTCTGCCGCGCGACACCGGCGGCCGCGAAGCGCTCCCGCACCGTGTCCAGCAAGGGCAGGCGGTGTCCGGGCCGCAGACGCAGGACCGCACCGACGGCCTCGCCCAGCCGCGCGTCGGGCACCGCCACCACGACGGCCTCGGCCACCTCGGGCATGCCCGCGAGGACCTCCTCGACCTCGAGCGCGCTGACGTTCTCCCCGCCGCGAATGATGATGTCGGACTTGCGATCCGTGACCGTGAGGCAGCCCGCGGGGTCCAGGACGCCGATATCGCCGGTGTGATACCAGCCGTCGGCGTCGAAGGCCCGCGCGGTCAGCGCCTCGTCGGTGTAGCCGAGGCACAGATCCGGTCCGCGGCTGAGGATTTCGCCGTCGGCGGCCAGCCGGATCTCCACACCCGGCAGCGGCCTGCCGTCGGTCGACAGGCGCTCGAATTCCGGTGCGGTGTACCGCGACGCGGTGATCGAGGGGTGTTCGGTGCTCCCGTACGCCCGGAACGGGATCAGGCCCAGGCCCGCGAGCCTCCGGGTGACCGCGACGGACACCGCGGAACCGCCGAGCCCGACGTAGCGGAAGTGTTCGAGGTGCGCGGGGGTGAAGTCCGGGTGATCGAGCAGGCTGGTCACGAAGTACGGCGGACCACCGCCGATCGACAGCCCGTCGCTCTCGATCAGCGCCAGCGCGCGGCCCGGATCCCAGACGTCCAGCAGGTGCACCGGTTTGCCGCGCAGCACCGGTAGCAGGAACGCGCCGATCATGCCGATGAAATGGCCGACCGGGGTGGCGGTGAGATGCGTCCCCCGGTCGAGTGCGTTCTGCTCGGCGAGCTGGCGGGCCTCGCAGCCCAGCGTCTGATGGCTGTGCACGACGCCCTTCGGCACGCTGGTCGTTCCCGAGGTGAACGCGATCAGCGCGGGGGCCGCCGGATCCGCGGGCACCACCGCATCCAGGGGATCGTCCGCCAGCAGGTCGCCGAAGTTCACGCCGACCAGGCCGACGATCGGAACCTGCCGGCACACACCGGGATCGAAGGCCATCGCGCCGAAACGCTCGGCGGTGACGAAGACCGCGGGCCGCACGGTCTCGAGGATGTGCGCGACCTCCTTGCGGCCGTAGAAGTGCACGATCGGCACCACCACCGCACCGAGCAGCGACGCCGCCCAGAAGGTCGCGGCGGCCTCCATCCAGTTCGGCAGCTGGAAGGCGACGGCACTGCCGGGGCCCACGCCGCGCGCCCGCAGCCCCGCCGCCAGCCGGCGGGCCGTCCGCTCCACCTCGGCGAAGGTGCCCGACCACGGCCGGACCCTGGAATGGACGCGGAATTCGGCGCCCGGGGCCGCGGCGAGCCCGCGGGTCAGCAGGTCGCCGAGCGTTTCTCGGCGCCACCAGCCCGCACTCTCGTAGCGGGCGCGCAATTGTTCGGGGACGGTTCGCATCGGGGCTCTCCCTCGCTTCGGAAGCTGGGCGCTCTCCGCGTCCGCACCACCCGCCGTCGGCGGGCCGAACTCACCACCGGATGCACCCATAGCTGACACTGACGAAAATAGCGTTCTCACTCAAAGAGAGTCACAGATTCACCGAGGGCCTTCGGAGTCTCCGGTGGTCCAGTGGATTTATAGGAATCGAATCGGCGACGGGCACCCGGGCGGTCACGTGCCGAAAACCTTGCGGCACAGGATCTGCAAGAGTAACGTTCTCATCTACTGCAAGGAAAATTCTTGCAAGTGAACGGCCCGGTGACCCCTGTCGTGCGTACCCGCCGCCGCACCCTCGGGCGCGGCGGCGATCCACCGGGGGCACCGCCGTCGCGACCGGAGAGAACGAAAGGCTCAGCTGTGGGACGTGTCGAGGGCAAGGTCGCGTTCATCACCGGCGCCGCGCGTGGGCAGGGCCGCAGTCATGCGGTCCGCCTCGCCGAGGAGGGCGCCGACATCATCGCGATCGATCTGTGCGAGGACATCGCCACCATCGGATACCCGCTGGCGCGGCCCGAGGACCTCGAGGAAACCGCCAACCTGGTCGCCAAGACCGGGCGTCGCGCGGTGACCGCCAAGGCCGACGTGCGCAGCGCCGAACAGCTGCGGACGGCACTGGAGGACGGCATCCGCGAACTGGGGCGGCTCGATATCGTCGTCGCCCAGGCCGGGGTCGCCGGAATGAAGGGCCAGCCGCAGATGCAGGCGTGGGTCGATGTCATCAACACCAATCTGATCGGCACCATCAACGCCATCCAGGTGTCGCTGGAACATCTCTCCGAGGGCGCCTCGATCATCGCCACCGGCTCCACCGCCTCGCTGATCGATATCTCCAAGATCGACAACCCGGGCCAGGACCCGGGCGGCATGGCGTACGTGCACTCCAAGCGCGCGCTGACGGCCTATGTCTACGAGCTGGCCCGCCAGCTGTCGCCGCGGGGCATCCGCGCGAATGTCGTGCACCCCACCAACTGCAACACCCCGATGCTGCAGAGCGAGCCGATGTACCGCTCGTTCCGCCCCGACCTCGAACATCCGACCCGCGCGGACGCCGAGCCGGTCTTCGGTGTGCAGCAGGCGATGCGCATCCCGTACGTCGAGCCCGAGGACATCAGCAACGCCGTGGTCTACCTGGCCTCCGAGGAGTCCCGGTACGTCACCGGAATGCAGATGCGCGTCGACGGTGGTGGCTATCTGAAGTCGTACGACTACCACATCTGACCTGCGGGGAGCGGAGGGAAAGATATCGTGACCATCGACGAGACACTCGCCGACCCGGACCGCAAGCGGAACCGGTACCACTTCGACCGGCACACCCCCGAATACCGGCACCGGTTCGTGGAGATCACCCAGGACATGCAGGCCAGGTGCCCGGTCGCCTGGAGCGAGACCTACGACGGGCACTGGGTGGCCGCCGGGAGCGCCGCGGTCTTCGAACTCGCCCGCTGCCCGCACGTCTCCAACGACCACGATCTCAACGGGGAACGCAAGGGGTACAAGGGAATTTCGATCCCCACCGCGCAGCGTGTGCAGGCGGTGCGGGGCGGCATTCTGGAGATGGACGATCCCGAGCACCGGACCTACCGGCAGGCCCTCAACCCGTACCTGTCCCCCGCCGCGGTCAAGCGCTGGGAGCCGGTCGTCGACGAGATCGTGCGGGCCGCCCTCGACGAGAAGATCGAGAGCGGGCACATCGACTTCGTCGACGACCTCGCCAATGTGGTCCCGGCCGTGCTGACCCTCGCCATGCTCGGAATCCCGTTGCGGCAGTGGTCGATGTACAGCGAGCCGGTCCATGCGGCGGTGTACACCCCCGAGGATTCACCGGATATGCCGCGGGTCGCGGAGATGCACCGGGCCATGGGCCTGGATCTGCTGAACAACCTCATCGACGTCAAGGCGAATCCGCGCCCCGGATTGGTGAACGGCCTGCTCGAGCTGCGGATAGACGGCGAGCCCGCGCCGGATCTCGAGATCCTCGGCATGCTGGGCCTGATCATCGGCGGCGGCTTCGACACCACCACCGCGCTCACCGCGCATGCGCTGGAATGGCTGTCGGAGCATCCGGATCAGCGCCGCATGCTCAGCGACGAACGCGAGCACCTGCTCGATTCGGCGACCGAGGAGTTCCTGCGCTACTTCACCCCCGCCCCGGGCGACGGCCGCACCATCTCCGCCGACTTCGAGGCCGAGAACACGCGGTTCAAAGAGGGTGAGCGCCTGTGGTTGTCGTGGGCGATGGCGAACCGGGATCCGAAGGTCTTCCCCGATCCGAACGAGGTCGTCCTCGACCGGAAGGGCAACCGGCACTTCAGCTTCGGTCTCGGAATTCACCGCTGCATCGGATCGAACGTGGCGCGCACCGTGTTCAAGTCGATGCTCACCGCCGTCCTGGACCGGATGCCCGACTACCGCTGCGATCCCGAGGGGACCGTGCACTACGAGACCATCGGCGTCATCCAGGGCATGCGGAAACTGCCCGCGACCTTCACGCCGGGGCCGCGGCTGGGTCCCGGCCTCGAGGAGACCTTGGAGAAGTTGCAGAAGATCTGCGACACACAGGAACTCGCCGCACCCGTGACGGAGCGGCCCGATCGGGCGCGCATCGAATGAGGCAGCAGCCCTGCGGCAGTGCCGTTCCCGTCGTCGACGCCAGCGTGCACATCTTCTTCGGCTCGAACCGCGATATGCGCGGTTTCCTGCGCGAGCCGTTCGCCAGCCGCGGCATCCCGGACGTCGAAATGGATTGGTACGGCGCGCCGGGCGGGGAGTACGCGGAGGGCACGCGGGGGCCGAGTAAGCGGGGGCCGGGCAGGGGCTATCCGGGCTCGGATCCCGAATTCGTGGGCGAGCAGCTGTTTTCCGAGCGCGGCGTGGACGTGGCGGTGCTGCATCCGATGACCCGCGGCATCCTGCCGGACCGGCATCTGACCACCGCCGTGCTCGCCGCCCACAACGAGATGATGGTCTCGCGGTGGCTGGAGTCGAACCGGTTCGCGTCCCGGTACCGGGGCACGATCCGCGTCAACCCGGAGGACGTTCCCGGCGCGCTGCGCGAAATCGACAGGTGGGCAGGGCATCCCGGCGTGGTGCAGGTCGGCGTCCCGCTGCAGTCGCGCGAACTGTACGGCAAACCGCAGTTCTGGCCGGTGTGGGAGGCGGCGGCCGCGGCCGGGCTGCCGGTGGCCGCGCATATCGAGACCGGGGAGAGCATCGGGTTACCGCCCACGCCGTCCGGACACCCCCGGACCTACGAGCAGTACCTCGGCTTCATGTCGCTGAACTACGTGTATCACCTGATGAACATGATCGCCGAGGGCGTCTTCGAGCGGATACCGGAGCTGAAGTTCGTCTGGGCCGACGGGGCGGCGGATATGCTCACCCCCTTCATCTGGCGCATGGACACCTTCGGCCGGCCGCATCTGGAGCAGACGCCGTGGGCGCCGCGCATGCCCAGCGACTACCTGCCCGGTCACGTCTACTTCGTGCAGGGCGGCCTCGACGGGCCCGGCGACACCGAATTCGCCTCCGAGTGGCTGGAATTCACCGGCAAGGAGGACATGGTGATGTTCGGTTCCAGCTATCCGCACCGGCACTGCGGCGACGTCGCCGCGCTGCCGTCCGCGCTCACCGCCGAGCAGCGGGAAAAAGTGTTGTGGCGCAATGCGTCCCGGCTCTACGGGATCGATGTCCCCCGCGCCGCCGCCGCGCCGAGTCCATCCGGTCCGGACTAGGGAGACGACCATGACGCTGGCTCACGGGCAGCACCGCGCACCCGCACCCGAACAGGTCGCCGTCCGCGTGGTCGACTCGGACGTGCACCCGGTGCCGCGCCGCGGGGAACTCGTGGAGTACATCCCCGAACCGTTCCGGACCGATTTCTTCCTGAGCCATCGGGTCGGTGACACGATCATCTACGACGCCCCCGACTACGCGCACACCTACGCGATGCGGGCCGACGCCTTCCCCGAGGGCGGCGAATTTCCCGGCAGCGACCCGGAACTCGCGTTCCGGCAGCTCATCGTCGAGGCCGGATCGGATATCGCGATCCTGGAACCGACGGTCAAGGCGACGCGGCTGCCGGAGGCCACCCAGGCGATGGCGACGGGCGTCAACCACTGGCTGGCCAACCACTGGCTGGACCCGACGCACAACTGGCATCAGCGGTGGCGCGGGTCGATCTGCGCCGCGATCGATGATCCGCGGGGTGCGGTGCGGGAGATCGAGCACTGGGCCGGGCATCCGTACATGGCGCAGATCCTTATCAAGGCCGAGCCACGCCCGTCGTGGGGTGATCCGAGGTACGACCCGATCTGGGCGGCGGCCACCAAGCACGACCTCGTGGTGAGCTGCCATCTCGGCCGCGGCGCGTACGAGACGATGCCCATGCCGCCGGTCGGATTCCCCAGCTACAACCACGATTTCATGGTCACCTACTCGCTGCTGGCAGCGAATCAGATCATGAGCCTCATCTTCGACGGGGTGTTCGACCGCTTCCCCGCATTGCGCATCGTGTTCGTGGAGCACGCCTTCACCTGGATCCTGCCGCTCATGTGGCGGATGGACGCGATCTACGCGGCGCGCGGGTCCTTCACCGGGATCCGGCGCAAGCCTTCGGAATACGTGAAGGAGCACATCAAGTTCACCACCCAGCCGCTGGACTATCCGGACGACAAGACCGAACTGACCCGCGCCTTCGAGTGGATGTCGGCCGACCGGATCCTGCTGTACTCCTCGGACTACCCGCACTGGACCTTCGACGATCCGCGCTGGCTCGTGAAGCACCTGCCGGTGTCGGCCCGCGACAATGTCATGTACCGCAACGGTATTGCGACCTATCACCTTCCGGAGTCGGTGCCCGCCGTCGACGGGCAGCGGCGGGTGCTGTGATGACCGATCCGCAGCAGCCGCTCGCCCAGGGACGTGAGCACGTCGTGGCGACGGTCGACGAGATCCCGCCCGGCTCGTCCAAGGTGGTGCCGATCGGGCGGCACGGTGTGGGCGTCTACAACGTCCGCGGCACCTTCTACGCCATCGCGAACTACTGTCCGCACGAGGGCGGGCCGCTGTGTTCGGGGCGGGCCCGGGGCCGCACCGTCGTGGACGAATCCGTTCCCGGCGATCAGGTCATGGTGCGGGACCAGGAGTTCATCTACTGCCCGTGGCACCAGTGGGGTTTCGAGCTGGCGACCGGGACGACCGCGGTGAAGCCGGAGTGGAGTATTCGCACGTATCCGGTACGGGTCGTGGGCGACTCGGTGGTCGTGCTGGCCTGACGGTACGGGGCACGCACGGGCCGAGCGGAGGACCCGCAGCACGGGTTGTGTGCCGGGACAGGGCTGAGAGATCAGCATGCGGCACGGAAAGCGCACCGGGAGAGAGCGAGTCGAGGATCAGGAGGTCGGATGCCCACGGTGGTGGTGAACGGCGGCAAGGTCGTTTATGAAATCCTCGGCAACTCAGGCGATCTCGTGGTGCTGACGCCGGGCGGGCGGTTCGGGATGGACGTGGCCGGGCTGCGCCCGCTGGCCGAGGCGCTCGTCGCGGGCGGATACTCGGTACTGCTGTGGGATCGGCCCAACTGCGGCGCTTCCGATGTGCAGTTCCACGGGCAGTCCGAATCACATATGCGCGCAGAGACCCTCGATGGCCTCCTGGCCGCGCTGGATCTCGGACCGTGCGTGCTCGCCGGGGGCTCCGGCGGGGCGCGGGATTCGATGCTGACCGCCATGCTCTACCCCGAGCGGGTCACCGGGTTGGCGCTGTGGAACATCGTCGGCGGGGTGTACGGGCTGTTCAATCTCGGTGCGTACTACGTACTTCCGAGCCTGCAGGCCGTGCGCGGCGGCGGGATCGAGGCGCTGCTGCGAATGCGGGAGTGGCGCGAGCGCGTCGAGCAGAATCCGGACAACAAGCAGCGCCTGCTGGAGCTGGACCGGGACGAGTTCATCAAGCTGTCGCTGCGGTGGCTCAACGCCTACGTCCCCAAGCCCGGGCAGACCATCGCCGGGGTCGACGACGAGATGTTCGACCGAATTCGCGTGCCCACCCTCATCATTCGCGGCGGCGCGCACGATCTGGACCATCCCAAGCGCACGTCGCTCGAGGTGAGCTGCCTGATCGAGGGTTGCACGCTGATCGATCCGCCGTGGCCCGAGGACGCTTGGGAGCGCGCGGTCGAGGACCGCGGATCGGGAAAGGTGCGGCACTACAACCTCTTCGACACCTGGGTCCAGGCGGCTCCGGCGATCCTGTCTTTTCTGGACAGTTGATGGACGGTCATCCGCTACCAGGTCACGAGGCCCGTCCGCGCCGGTCACCGCGTCCGGATCCGGACCTCGCTGTTCAGCGACGCCTCCAGCGCGGTGTGAATGCGGCTCTCCCCCACCCGCGCCACGTCGGCCCGGGGCAGCGTCACGTACACGACGTCGACGCCGTCCTCCCCCGGCTCCCGCACGACGTCCCCGCTCATCCCGAATCCGGCGAGCACGCCGTGGGCGTCGTCGTCGGTTCCCCGGCTGACGAACGTCACCACCCCCGCAACCGGCTCGGTACCGAATGCCTTGGCGCACAACCGAACCGCCTCGCCGATGGCGGCATCGACATCCGCGGTGGTGACCAGCACCTGAATCTCCCGCCGGTGCGGCGCCTTCCCCGTCACATCATTGTCGAGCACCTCGGCCCCGAGCGTTCCGGCCGCCCCCCGCAGCACTCCCACACCGTGTGCGACCTGCTCGGTACTGAGCTCCCCCGCCGGGTCGACATCGATCCGCACCACAGCAGTTCTCATACCCGCCACCCTAACGCCGTCACGGCAGCCCCGGCCATCACCACGGCTCCCGGCGAAAAGCATGCCGGGAAAACGAGCGGCGACGCTTGCCAGGTACGAGCGGCGATATCGGTGTGCGTTTCTCATTCCCGGCACGGTCTTGGCCGGGAACCCCCTCCGGCTCTTCCCGATGACCGAGTTCCTATCCGAAGAGGTTTTCATGCCAGAGACTTTCGCGTCTGTCGGTGAGCTCACCGTGGCCGCGCTGCCGGGGTATGTACCGCGGCTGCTGCGGTCGGTCGACACGGAGGACTACGCCGAATACCGCGCCGACGGCGGGTACCGAACGCTGACTTCCCCGGACGCCTTGCTGGACGCGGTGCGGCGCAGCGGATTACGCGGGCGCGGTGGTGCGGCGTTTCCGCTCGCGGTCAAGCTGCGCACGGTCCACGATGCCCACCTGCGCGGCGACGCGACGGTCGTCGTGGCGAACGGGGAAGAGGGAGAACCGGCTTCGGTCAAGGACAAGTGGCTGATGCGTAAGCGGCCGCATCTGGTGCTCGACGGGTTGCGGTTGGCCGCCGCCGTGGCCGGGGCCCGTCGCGCGTACGTGTATGTGTCCGACGAGGAGTCCGCACGGCGCATCGACGCCGCGCTCACCGAGCTCGACGGGGCCGGCATCGCCGAGGTCGCCATCGAACTCGTCACTGTCGCACCGGGTTACGTCGCCGGCGAGGAGACGGCCGCGATTCGGGCGATCGACGGCGGCCCGGCGAAACCGTCGGACAAGCCACCGCGTCCGTTCGAGCGGGGCGTCGGCGGGGCACCGACGGCGGTGAGCAACGTCGAGACGCTCGCGCATCTGCCGTTCGTCCACCGGTACGGCGGCGCGGAGTTCCGCGCCCTCGGCACGGCCGACTCCCCCGGCACCTTCCTGGCCACGGTCACCGGTGCGGGCCGAACCCCGGCGCTGTACGAGCTGCCGCACGGGATACCGTTCACCGATCTGCTGGCCCTGCACGGGGTTTCGCCGGAGGTGGTGTCCGGCGCGCTCATGGGCGGCTACTTCGCCGGGCCGGCGGGCCGCGAAATACTCGGTGCCACTTTGGATCACACATCACTCGCCGCCCTCGGCAGCGGGCTCGGATGCGGTGCGATCGCACTGCTCACCTGCGAATGCCCGGTAGCTGTCGCCGCGGCGGTGCTGAGTTACTTCGACCGCGAGAACGCCGGGCAGTGCGGCTCCTGTTTCAACGGCACCGCCGCCATGGCCGCGGCCGCCTCGGCGCTGCGTGACGGCCGGGCCACCACGGCGGATGTCGACCGGCTGCGGCGCTGGTCGGTGGTCCTGCGCGGGCGCGGGGCCTGCGGCACCCTCGACGGCGCGGCCAATGTCGCGACATCGCTGGTCACGCGATTCGAGGCCGAGGTCCGCGCGCATCTCGCGGGCCGGTGCGCGACCTGCGCGGACGGTATCTACCTGGCCGACCGCCCCTTCGACGCCCAGGCGGTGACGATCCCGTGAGAATCCGACTGGACCGAACGCTCTGCGACGGCTTCGGCATCTGCGCCCGCCACGCACCCGCCCACTTCTCCCTCGACGACTGGGGCTACGCCACCCTCGAGGGCGACGGCACCATCCCCCCGCAAGACCGCGACCCCGCGCTCCGCGCCCTCCTGGACTGCCCGGCACACGCCATCACGCAGGACCCCGACGATGACGAGCCGGGTCAATGACCGTCCCCGGCAGCCTGCCCGGCACATCTCGATGAGCCCGCCCACCGAGTCCCGGTGACTCGGAAACCGGCG
Source organism: Nocardia mexicana NBRC 108244 (assembly GCF_001613165.1). Lineage (GTDB taxonomy): Bacteria > Actinomycetota > Actinomycetes > Mycobacteriales > Mycobacteriaceae > Nocardia > Nocardia mexicana. The sequence goes on along the minus strand of NZ_BDBV01000033.1, from coordinate 42,213 downwards.
GACCCTGCCGGTCGGGTCAGTCGCTGGCCGGGAGGGGCTTGGCTTCCTTCAGTGCCAGCGGGGTGGCGCCGATGCTGAGGGTGCCGGTGCCCGCCTTGGTCACCAGGATCTCCGCGCCCGAGTCGTCGACGTATCGCTTGCCCAGCTGGTTCCCCTCGGCGAGGCTCGCGTCCAGTGCCGCGCCCGGGGCGGGGTGTTCCCCGAGCGGAATCATCGCCACACCGCCGGCGCACAGCCCGTCCAGGCTGTCCGTTGCCTTCACCACGATCACCTCGGTGTCACACACCTGGCTGCGTAGCCGAGTCCCGTTGTTGACCATCGTCATTCCTTCCCTGACGCACGACTACATGTTCGAGGCCGCGTCGATCGCGGGCCCGTACTCTTCGACGAGGTTGCGCCGCAACACCTTTCCGGTCGGCGTCACCGGCAGCGCGTCCCGGAACACGACCCGGTCCGGTGTGCGGGAGCCACGCAGTTCGGCGCGGACGTAGTCCCGCAACTCCGCGGAATCGGGTTCCGCGCCGTCCTCCGGCACCACCACCGCCACGATGATCTGCCCCCACTGCGCGTCCTCCACGCCGATCACCGCGACCTCGCGCACGGCCGGATGCTCCACCAGCACGTCCTCGATCTCGGCCGGTGCGATGTTCTCACCGCCGCGGATGATGGTGTCGTCGGAGCGGCCGCCGAGGAACAGGTAGCCGTCGGCGTCGAGCATCGCCACGTCCCTGGTCGGGAACCAGCCCTCGGCGTCGAGCACCGAGCCGATCCCGGTGTAGCGCCCGGAAACCTGCGGGCCGCGGACATACAGTTCGCCCGTCGCGCCCGCGGGCAGCACGCGTCCGCCCTCGTCCCGGATCTGAACCTCGATCCCGGGCACGGGCCGCCCGACCGAGCCGAGCCGCCGCGCCGCCGCGGGGTCGGTCGCCGCCCGCGCCGCACGGTGATCGTCGGGACCCAGTACCGCGATGGTGGAACTGGTCTCGGTCAGCCCGTAGGCGTTGACGAAACCGACCTCGGGCAGCAGGTCGATCGCCCTGCGCAGCAACGGAAGTGCGACCTTCGAGCCGCCGTAGGCCAGATTGCGCAGCGTGGGCAGCGTCGCGCCGGAACGCTCCAGTTCCGTCACGATCCGGTCGAGCATGGTCGGGACCACCGTCGCCGTCGTCACGGATTCGCTGCCGATCAGGGCGACCCAGCGGGCGGCGTCGAAGACCGGCAGGTAGACCATGCGCCGCCCGGCGTACAGATTCGACAGCGCCGCGCCGACACCGGCCACATGGTAGGGCGGCACGCAGATGAGCGCGGCGTCGGCGGGTGCGGCGGAGTCGAATTCGACCGTCCCGGTGATGTAGCTCAACAGGTTCTGATGCGACAGCTCGACCGCCTTCGGCGCCGAGGTGGTCCCCGAGGTGAACAGCACGACCGCGGGCTGGTCCGGATCCGGATCCACCGACGCCGGATCGGCCGACGCCGCCGCGGCGAGGAACTCCGACGAGGACATAGCCCGACCGTCGAATCCCGTTACGACGCCGAGATATTCGTCGTCACACACCAAGAGCGGGTCGTCGAGCCTGGCGACCAGGTCGCGCAGGGCGTCGGCGCTGAGCCGGTAGTTCAGCGGCGTCACGGGAACACCGGCACCGGCCGAGGCGAAGATCAGCAGCGGCAGCAGGTGCCCGCCGGTGCCGATGTAGGCCACACTGCGCGCGCCGGAGGCCGCGATCACCCCCGCGCCGCCCCGCGCGATCGCATGCAACTCGCTTGTGCTCCAACGAATCTCGTCGCAGACGACCGCCGTGCGATCGGGGTCGCCGGACAGCGCCATATCGAGCAGGAGCGAGACGGTCATCGCCGCGCTCCGCACGCCCGCGCGATTCGGTCATTCCGCTCGCTCATCGGCACCCTCTCCGCGACAGCCGACCGGCCCGTCGCCTCGCACGGACCCACTCCCGCAGTGCGCGGAGCTACCCGGCATATTTGTGATATCACCATTCTCCAGTAGCGAGAATATCATATTCATACCGGCGATCATCCGGCCAGGACCAGGTCCGCGCCACCCCACGGCCCGGTGAGCAGCAGCTCCCCACAGCGGAACGTCTCCACCTCGCCGATATCGCCCGCCGGTGCGCCCGCCGCTCGCAGCGCGGCGCCCTTGAATGCCCGCGCCGCGACGCTGAGCCGATGCCGGGCCGTGCCGAGCCTGCCGTCGAGCTCCCCGGGCAGTTCCCCGCCCCACAGCACGACCTCGATGAGATCGTGGTCCAGGCACTCCAGCACGCCGCGGCGCACCCGCGGATCGGAGACGAACAACTCCGGCGCCACCGCCACCACGTGCGGCCAGGTGTCGTGCACCGGTGTGGCCAGCGACGCCTCCAGGTCCAGCACCGTGGCGCCGAGGATCCGCAGCGGGCGCACCTCGGTGGCGTCGGCGAGCAGCACGGTCACCTCCCAGCCCGCCATCGTGCGATCACACAGCCAGCCACCCACTCGCCGCACCGCATCGACCGCGTTCGGTGCGACGATCGCGAGCCGGTACCGCAGCAGATGCTCGCGCGCGTGCGCCCGCCAGCCGGAGGTCGAGTGCACGGCGTGGAATTCCATCGCCGCGGGCGCACCCTGCCGTGGCCCCGTATTCACGCGCTCACCCCCGCGGCAGGCCGAGCACCCGCTCGGCGATGATGGTGCGCTGAATCTCCGAGGTTCCGCCCGCGATGGTGCCGGCGAAGCTGCGGACATAGCGCTCGAACCAGCCGGACGAGTAGTGGTCCAGATTCCACGGGCTCGGGTCGGAGCTCTTCGACGGATGTGTGAAGCCTTCCGCCCCAACGGAATCCAGCGCCGACTCCGATGCCGACTGGATCGCCTCCGACCCCAGCACCTTGAGGATGGACAGCGCCGGGACATCCTGTTCGCCGCGCGCCTCCCGCGACAGCGCCGCCGAACCCAGCAGCCGCAGCGCCTCGGTGTCCATCACGAGGCGGGCGTAGGCATCGCTGTCGATCGTGTCGCGCGGCCGGAAGTCGCGCAGCAGGTCGTCCAGGCGATCGGCGTAGCTCAGCCACAGCATCGTGCGCTCGTGGCCGAGCGACCCGTTGGCCACCGACCAGCCCTTGTTCAGCTCGCCGATCAGGTTCTCGGCCGGAACCCGGACTCCCTCGAAATAGACCTCGTTGAAGTCCAGGTCGTCCGGGGAGCACACGGAGGCGAACGGCCGCCGGGTCACGCCGGGCAGATCGGTCGGGATCAGCAGGACGCTGATGCCGCGATGCTTCGGCGCGTCCGGATCGGTGCGGACGAAGGTCAGCAGGACGTCGGCGTGGTGGGCGCCGGACGTCCAGACCTTCTGGCCGTCGACTACGAATTCGTCGCCGTCGCGCACCGCCCGGGTGCGCAGCGAGGCCAGGTCCGAGCCCGCGCCCGGTTCGCTCATGCCGAGCGACGCCGTGATCTCGGCGCGCAGGATCGGCACCGCCCACCGCCGCTGCTGCTCCGCGGTGCCGAACGACAGCAGCGAGGCGGCGACGATCCCGACGCCCTGCGGATTGAAGCTGTGGTAGATCCGCCGCTTGGACAGCTCCTCCAGATGCACGTACTGCTGCAGCACCGAGGCGTTGCGGCCGCCGAACTCCGGCGGGTTGGCGGGCAGCAGCCAGCCGTTGTCGAACAGCAGGCGCTGCCAGCGCCGGGCCCATTGCGGCACATCGGAACTCGACCGTGAGCGCTCGGCCGTCTCGGCGGCGGCGGGCAGGTGTTGGTCGAGGAAGGCGACGAACTCGGCGCGGAAGGCCTCGACGCCGGGATCAAAGCTGAGCTGCACGGTACTCCTCCGCGATCAGCGCCCGGTGCCGGGCCGCGCCGCCGAGCAGGAGCTCACCGGCCTTGGCCCGTTTGAGCGCGAACTGTAGGTCGTTCTCCCAGGTGAAACCCATGGCGCCGAACAGTTGCAGGCCGTGGCGGAACACCAGCGATTGGCACTCGCCCGCCGACGCCTTGGCCATCGATGCCGCCCGCCGCCGTCTCGGGTCGTCGGCCGCCAGGCACAGCGCCGCGAAATAGCCCAGGGCGCGGGCTCTTTCGATCGCGATGTGCATATCGGCCGCCTTGTGCTTGACCGCCTGGAACGATCCGATCGGGGCGTCGAACTGGCGGCGGGTGCGCACATGGTCGAGGGCCAGGTCCAGGATGCGCTGACAGGCACCGACGGTGGTGAGCGCGATGCCGGTGAGCGCGTGCTGGCGGGCGCGCTCCGGGTCGGTCTCGCGCCGGTCCCCGGTGCCGACCCGCACCCCGGCGAAGGTGACCTCGGCGAGGTGCAGCGCCGGATCGAACACCGCACTGCGCGTTGCCGCGACCGCCGCCGCGGGAACCACGAACACCCCGGCGTCGGTGACCACGGCCAGACGCTGCGCCCGGTCACCGTCGAGGACGTGCCGCGCGGTGCCGTCCAGCCGCCAGCCGTCTCCGTCCACGGTGGCCGTGACGCCGGAATACACTGCGGCGCCGGGTAGTTCGAGCCGACCCCGCTCCCCTGCCAGCGGGGCGAACTGTGACATGGTCGCCAGGAACGGGGTGGGGTCGGTGGCGCGCCCCAGGCCCTCGAGCACGATCGCCAGCTCGACGGCCAGCGCCGGATCGGACAGTTCCGTCCAGCCGACGTCGGCGTAGGTCTGCCACAGCGCGCCGGGTTCGGCGTCCTTGTCCACGACATCCCTGATCAGCGACGGCGGACAGGCGCGCGCGGTCACCTCGCGCACCGTATCGCGCAACATTCGCTGGTCGGCGTCGAACTCGAAGAGCATCGCGGCCTCCCTTCCTTCGCGCCTCGCGGGAGGCGGTATGAGAATGTAATTCTCTCACAGGGAGAGTATATTTTCGACCGATCAGCCCCGGACCGCGTCGGTATCGCCGACCCGATCGGTCGCGCGGGCGAGCGCGGCATTGACCTCGCGTACGAAGCCGACCAGAGCCGCCAGCGTCTCGTCGTCCTGCGGGAGGCTGTCACCGAGGGCGGCGAGCTCGCCGAACAGCGGCGCCAGCACTACCTCCGCGCGGACCGCGACCAGTTCGACCCGCACCCGCCGCCGATCGGCCGAATCCCGGCTCCGGCGCACGTAACCCGCGCGCTCCAGGCGGTCGACCACGGTCGTGACGGCGCCGCCGCGCGCGATCCCGAGCTGGTCGGCCAGTTGCCCGGGCGTCAGCGGTCCGCGCATGCGTAACAGGTTCAGGCAGGTCAGATCGGTGACGGTAATGCCGAGGCGGCCGGCGACCGCGGAGTGGAACACCACCGTGCGAGTGGCCTGCACGCGCAGCTCCTCCCGCAGTGCGGCCACGTGATCGGCGCGCGTACTTCCCGACGGCATCGGCGGCCTCCTTCCCTCCGGGCATTGCCACCTATCGAGTAGGAGAATATCATTCTCGTAGCGAACAAAGGAGCGTTCCATGCACGCGCGGACGCCGTGGCCGGTGGCGCCCCGGTCAGTGCCGGCGCAAGCGGCCGCGGCAACACAAGACCCGTTGCGGTGGTCCCCCTGATCCGCTGTCGGCCGCCTCGTGCAAACCCGGCGGTCCGGCAGCAGGGGGACATCGCGACAGGGCGCGCACGGGATCCGGGCACCCGCAACCCGGATCCCGTGCCGGCGCCGTCGTCCGGAACAGAAAGTAGCCGCATGAGCGATATCACCGGCCTGGATCTCGGCTCCGACGGGCGGCCCGGCACACCGCTGATCGTCCTCGAGCCGCGGCCGCACGAGCTGTCCACGACGGACGCCGTCCGGCTGGCGGGGGCCATGGATCGTGCCGTCCCGCTGGTGGTTACGGTGCTGCGGGAGCCACCGCCACCGCACGTGCGGCCGGTTCTCAGCGCCGCCACCGTGACACTCACCGAACATGCGGTGCCGGATCGGTGGCAGCAGATCGTCCGGGTACCCGATGTCGACGCGGCGGTCGATGCGCTGCGGCGCGCCGTCGCACACGCTCCCCGGGCCGCGGTGGCCTGCGGTCAGTTACTGCGCGAGACCTCCCGGCTGCCGACCACGCCCGCGCTGGCCGCCGAGGCCGCCGTCTATTCGATGCTGCTGGGGGGCAACGAGTTCGCGGCCTGGCTCGCCGAGCGCGGCCCGGCCCGGGCGATCCCGGAGCCTGATCGCGATCCGGTGTTGTTGCGACGCAGCGGGAATCGGCTGTCGATCACATTGGACCAGCCGGGCCGCCGGAATGCGCTCGGTGCGCGGATGCGCGAGGAGTTACTGGCGGCGCTGCGGCTGGCGGAGGCGGATCCGGACATCGAGTCGATCGAGCTGACCGGCAGCGGTCCGGCGTTCTGCAGCGGTGGTGATCTGGACGAATTCGGCACGGCCACAGACCTGGTGGCCGCCTACCTGGTGCGACTGGATCGCGCGCCGTGGGCGCTCATGGACCGCCTCGCAGGACGGCTCACCACCCGTGTTCACGGCCCCTGCATCGGGGCGGGCGCCGAGATCGCCGCCTTCGCGGGCACAGTGGTCGCCGCCCCCGGCACCAGTTTCCGATTCCCGGAACTGCGCATGGGGCTGGTCCCCGGCGCGGGCGGCACCGTCGCCGTGCCCCGGCGCATCGGCCGGTGGCGCGCCGCCTGGCTGATGCTCACGGGCGATCCGCTCGACGCCCACCAGGCCCTGAAGTGGGGCCTGGTCGACCGTCTCAGCCGAACGCCGGGCAGCTACTCGGCGGCCGAGGTCGCTGCTTCCTCCGCAGGTTCACCGAGGGGCTGACTCTGTGCCAACCGGGAGCCTTCGGGCCATAAGTATCGAGCCTCGCAATCCGAGTGGACGGCGATTGCACGTCGGGAGCTGTCGATGCGAGGGGGCGGAGGCAGATAATCTGCGCCGTGATCAGGTCCTCCTGAAACGATTGCGACACAGTATATTTCGGACGACTGCCCAGTGTGAAGATACTGATATCAGATGTTGCTGGACCTGCCCGGCGGGCGCTGCATGCGATAGGATTCGCACATGAGTTCGATGGGGGCGGTACTCGGGGAGCGGGCTGCAGGACCGCTGCATGCGGCTATAGCCGACCTGCTCGAACTCCCCTTGACGCCCCTGTCGGATGACGAGGTCGTCGAGATGATGCGGGATGTGGAGCGCTGCGCGCGCATGCTGGCAACGGCGCGGCACCGGCTGCTGATCGAGGCCGGGGAGCGCTCGCTGCCCGCCCGGTTCGGGACGAAATCGCTGAAGAAGTTCCTGATGGAGACGCTACGACTGGCGGGCGCCGATGCCGGTGCCCGGGTCCACCAGGCAGCGCAGGTCGGCACCTTCCGCGACATGACCGGCGAACAGACCGAGCCGCTCCTCCCGCATACCGCGAAAGCACTCGGCGCTGGGGATATCTCACCCGACCATGCCCGGGGCATCGCGATCGTCATGAACCGCGTCCCGCACGGTGTCACCGCTGACGACCGAGCGGCCGCCGAACAGATCCTGGCCGAATTCGCGCGCTCCGGATCACCCGACGACATCGGCAAGATCGGGGATCGGATTCTGGCGCACCTGGATCCGGACGGCCGCTTGACCACCGATACAGACCGCGCTCGCGTACGCGGACTGACGGTGGGACGCCAGCGTCCGGACGGGATGAGTCCGGTGCGCGGTGAGATCGACCCGGTGCTGCGAGCGCTACTGGACCCGTTGCTGGCCAAGTACGCCCGGCCCGGCGTGTGTAACCCCGACGACCCGGACAGCCCGTCGGTGGATCTCGATCACGCCGATCCCCGGGTGCTGGCCGAGGCCGGCCGGCGGGATCTACGGTCGGCTGCCCAGCGCAACCACGACGCAGTGAAGACGCTGCTGTCCGCCGGGGTTATCACCAGCGAACTGGGCACTCACCGCGGACTACCGGTCACGACGATTCTGACGATGAAAGTGGAGGACGTCGAACAGAATTCCGGTGTCGCGACCACGGCGACCGGCGGAACCGTCCCGCTCGGCGACGCCCTGAAGCTCGCGGAGCGGTCGCAGCCGTTTCTCGCGGTGTTCGACCATGCGGGGCTGCCGCTGCACCTGGGCCGGATGAAACGCCTCGCGACCCGCGCGCAACGACTGGCGCTGATCGCTGCCCTGCGCGGATGTTCGCGACCGGGCTGTGATGCTCCCGCTAGCCTGTGCGCGGCGCACCATGTGCTGGACTACCACAAGGGCGGGCGCAGCGACCTCGGCAATCTCACCCTGGCGTGCGATGCGTGCCACGCGCTCATCCACGACGGCCCGGACGGATGGAAAACCGTTGTCGAGGGGCCGGATTCACCGCATGCGGGGCGCACGGCCTGGATCGCACCGGCGCATATCGATCCGGCGCGAGTACCGCGCCTGAACCACCGCCATCACACCGACCAGCTACTTGCGGAGGTCGTGGCTCGTATCCACCTCCGTAACGAGCAGGTGCGCGAATATCATCCGCGGCGCCGACGAGAATGGGTGCGCAGCGAAGCACACCACACCGATGCCCGCCGTGGGCGGTCGCGCCCGAGGCGGAGCCATGCCCGGCATCCGTCTGCGGCGCCCGGAGCGCCGCCGCCCGAAAGACCGGAGACCGTGTGCCGTTCAAAGCGTGAGACAGAGCAGCCGAACGGAGTCGGCGGTGATCCGTTCGCCGACAGACCCGCGGACGACCTCGCAGAACGATCGGAATCCGTCGAATGAGTGGGCGAGGCGGGAACGACTGTGCCGCAGGCATTACGCGGGGATGGCTGCGATCGCTTGGAACTCTCTGTGCCCCAATGGAATCAGAGAACCGTTGCGCCGCGCTAGGGTGGGCCGCGTCCGGTGCCATGGAAATCACCGGGTTCGCGGACGGCCCGCCCGTCTTGTCGCCCGCGCCCGCGTTCGGTCTGTTGACCGAGGTCGCACGGGAGTTCGGTGCCGTGACCGAGCGGATCGGTGCACGCGTCGATCCGGATGCTGCCGAGGTGTTGTCCCGCCGCACGGACGGCGACCAGCACACAGCCGGCGAGCGGCGAGGGCGTCGGGGCCAGCGGTCCGTGGGTGGGAGCAGTCGGCTGCTGCGGAGCGTGGACGGCTGGTGTGCTGTGACGCTGAGCCGGGTCGAGGATAGGGAGGCCGTGCCCGCCATCACCGGTGATGCGGGCGGCGGCGATCCGTGGGCGCTGCTCGAGGCGGCGACTGCACGGTGGCCGGCGGCGGAGCTGGCCGATCGCGCCCAGCTGCTGGGGGTTCCGGCCGCCGCGCTGCCGACCAGCCCGCGCCGTGGGATGCCCTGGCGCAGTGAACGAATCGCCGACCCGGTGGCGGGACGCGGCCTCGGTGACTGCGTGGTGGTGGATCTGTCGTCGCTGTGGGCGGGGCCGCTGTGCGCGCAGTTGCTGGGGCGGGCCGGGGCCCGAATAGTCAAGGTGGAGAGCGTTCATCGGCCCGATGCGGCGCGCGCCGTACCGGATTTCTTCGACTATCTGCACGCCGGACACGAATTCGTATCGGTCGACTTCCGCACCGACGAGGGCCGCCGCGAGCTGGGGGCAATGATCGACGCGGCCGACATCGTCCTCGAGGCATCCCGGCCGAGGGCACTGAACCAGCTCGGTCTGGGACTCGACGATCGCCCGCACCGGCCCGGGCAGGTGTGGTTGAGCATCACCGGTTACGGCCGAAGGCACCCCATGCGCGTCGCGTTCGGGGACGACGCCGCCGTGGCGGGCGGACTGGTCGGCTATCACCGGGGCGAACCGGTCTTCTGCGCCGACGCCATCGCCGATCCGCTGTCCGGAATGTGCGCGGCCCTGGCCGCCGCCGCGGCAATCGAAGCGGGCGGCGGCCTGCTGCTGGACCTGTCGATGCGTGATACGGCGGCCGCCTTCGCGACCGCACCCGCCCTCTCACACGGACCGCACCGAGTCTTCCGCCACGACCCCGACACCTGGTTCGTCACCTGCGACCACCTCGGCCGCACGCAACAGGTATTCCCCCAGCCGGTTCCGTTGCGACCGGCCTCGTCCAGGCGCGGCCCCCGATGACCGCCCGACCTTCCCGGTTCGCATCCGGCCCACCACCTTCCCGGCACACACCCGGCTCACCACCTTCCCGGCACGCACCCGGCCCACCACCTTCCCGGCACGCACCCGGCCCACCACTTTCCCGGCACGCACCCGGCCCACCACTTTCCCGGCACGCATCCCGGCCCATCATTTTCCCGGCACGCTTTTGGCCGGGATCCACGTCAGCGCTGGGCGGTGACCGGCGTTGCTGATACGGAACGCGGAGGTCTTCGGGAGGGCGGACACCGACGTGCGGTGGGTAGGTGAGCGCATTGCCGAGTGTGGGCGCGGCCTGCGCGCCAAGGTGGGTGAGGACGAGATCGATGCGGGCGGTGGGTGGTTGATCCCCGGGTTGCACGATCATCACACGCATCTGCGTGCCACGGCGGCGCTCGCGGAATCGATCCGGCTCGATGCTCCCCCGGTCCGGACAGGGGAGCAGCTGACCGAGCGGCTGCGGCAAGCCGACCGGGACTTGCCCGCAGGAGCGTGGATTCGTGGAGTCGGCTACCACGACGGCATGACTGGGATGCTCGATGACAACACTGCCGGGGTACTCGACCGGCGGACGCTGGACCGAATACTGCGCGATCGTCCGGTACGGATCCAGCATCGCTCCGGGGCGCTGTGGATTCTCAATTCCCGGGCGTGCGAAATGCTGGATGTGGACCGCTGCCCCCTCCCCGGAGTCGAACGGGATGCGGACGGGCGCGCCACCGGGCGGCTGTGGCGGATGGATTCCTGGCTGGCCGAGCACGTGGGCGGTACGGCACCCGATCCGGCACAGGTGAGCGCCGCGGCGGCCGCGCTGGGTATCACCGGATTCACCGATGCGACACCGGGATTGAGCCAATCGGACATCGATCGGTACGCCGACTGGCTCGCCGACGGGCTCATTCTGCAGCGGGTGCACTGCATGGCCCCGCCGGGGCGCACCGATCCGCGCACGCCTCGATTCACGCTGGGCCCCACCAAGTTCCTGCTCGACGACACTGCGCTGCCGCCACTCGACGAATTCATCGCGGCCGTACAGAGCACCCACGCGGCGGGCAGATCGGTTGCGGTGCATTGCGTTACCCGGGTCCAGCTGATCCTGACCATGGCCGCCCTCGACGCCGCGGGAGTGCGGCGCGGCGACCGCATCGAGCACGGTGCGATCATCCCGGCCGACTCGATACCGTGGCTGCGCGAGCACGGGGTGCCGGTGATCACGCAGCCGCACTTCCCGGTGGAGCGCGCCGATCAGTACGCGCGCGAGGTCCCCGCCGATGAGCAGCCCGACCTGTGGCGGCTACGGTCGCTGCTCGCCGGAGGCGTCGGTGTGGCCGCGGGAACCGACGCCCCGTTCGGCGACGCCGATCCCTGGGGAGTGGTCCGGGCGGCGGTGCACCGGACCACCGATTCGCCTGGGCCCGAATCCGTTTCGCTCACCACTGCCGTCGCGCTGTTCAGCGGCGAGCCGCAACTCCCGGCACACCGCCGCGCTATCGAGCCCGGCGCACCCGCCGACCTCACCTTGCTGCACCCACCCCCGAACGAGGTCCTCACCACTCCCCCGGCAGATCTGATAGCCGCCACCTTCGTGGATGGGAATGCCACATACCTCGCCTGATTCGCCGGCAACGTCGCGAGGTAGCCACCCTTGTCATGCTGACGGGCGCTCGCCGGGACACATCGCCGCATTGCCGAGACAGGCCCAGTGGCTTCCGGCCGGAAGCGCGCCGGAAATCGGTGCAGGAGTGAGGGAGTCAGTGCATGCCAGGCGGCTCTGTCATCGTTCGCACTACCGACTCGCCGAACTCGGCAAGTGTGGTGGGCGGGGCGAAATCGGCGAACCAGACGTAGAAACGCTCCACGCCGAGGCGGGCCAGGCCGGTGAAATGCCCGATCAGTTCCTCCGCATCCCCGCAGCGCAGACCGTCGCCGAGATAGCCGAAGCGGCGCAGGCTGCGCTCACGCACCTCCACCGCCGACCTGCCGGATCCGACGAAACCGACCATCTGCTGGACAGAGACGCGAGCCCCGCCGGTGGACGGCGACAACTCCGGGAGACGGGCGACCTCCGTGGCCGGGAGATTCCACCAGGTCGCGTGCTCGCGGACGAGCTCCAGCGTCGTCGGGCCGACACCACCGATGACCAGCGGTATCGGTGTACTCGGTTGCGGCACGAGAGCATCGGCGTCGTCCGGATTCCAGTATCGGGCGAGCGCTCGCAGTGTCTGCCCGAGCCGGTCCTGCCGCGCGGCCGCGCGCTCCTCGGTCACACCGAACCTGACCAGCTCCCGAGGGACCGAGCCCGACCCGAGGCCCAGTTCGAACCGGCCGCCGGACGCCTCCTGCAGTGTCACAGCCTGTTTCGCGAGCACCGCGGGATGCCGGAAGGCGTCGCACAGCACCAGGTGGCCGATTCGCAGGCGGTTCGTCCGGGCCGCGACCCAGCTCGCGACGGTCATCGCCTCCCAGAGGGGCTGGCGTTCCGCGCCGGGCGCCTGCAGGTGATCGATGAACGCGATGCCGTCGAAGCCGACCGCCTCCGCCGCCTGCGCGCGCTCGACGATATCGGCCACCGGCATCCGCACCTGGGGCAGAAACAGAAAGAACTCGACCATTCGCGCCTCGTCTCAGTATCGAACCACTTGCGTCGGCCGCACCGTTCCGATGCCGCGAATCTCGGTGTCCGGCAGCGGAATCAGGCGGAACCCGGAATACGAGGCCAGCGCCTCCGCCACCGCGGGCGCCGCCAGCACCGTGCCGGGCTCGGCCAGCGCGGTCAGGCGACTGGCCAGATTGACGGTGTTTCCGAAGATGTCGCCCAGGTACCGGATCACCGGTCCCCACGCCACGCCGACCCGCAGCCCGGGAATATCCGGGTCCCCGCCGAACTGGGCGATCAGCCGGGTGGCGATATCCGCCACGGCGGCGGGATCATCGGCGGTGAACAGCACCTCGTCGCCCAGCATCTTGACCACGCCGCCGCCGGATTCGAAAATCACCTGCGTCGACCGGAATTCGAAGCGGCCGACGATGCGAGTCAGCTCACCCTCCGAGCGCCGGCGGCTCAGTTCCGTGAAATCGACGATATCGGCGAATCCGACGGCCACCGGGCCGGGCTCGGCACTCTCCTCGAAACCGCGTATGGCCCCGGCCAATTGGCGCACCCAGATCTGGCCCAGGACCCGCTGCACCTCCGGCATCCGCTGCCTCATCTGATGCACCACGTCGATACCCCCGGCCCGCGCCCGCGCCTGCTGGCTGGCCAGGATCTCCACCTGCAGATGCGCCAGATGCGCGATCGCCCGCGTGAGGACGCGGGTCAGGCGCAGGGTATCCGCCTCGGTCATCACGCCTTCGGACACATAGCCGCTGATCGTGCGGAGCAACTGCACGTCCGACGCGCCGAACGCCACCGCATCCTCGACGGTCGGCGGGTAGCCGAGTGCCCGCCAGTACTGCCGGGCCTGCAGCAGTGAGATGCCCACGGCGGCCGCCGCTTCCCGCGCCGTATAGCGCAGCGGCTCACCGAATCCGGGCAGCAGGGGCGGCCCGTCGACCCTGTCGCGGGGCGCGGACATGACCGCGGCTTCAGCGTGAGTCGGCGCCGAGTGCGCGTTGAAAGCCGGGGGGTAAGACCACGTCGCCGCGCCCGAGGTCGTGAATCGAGCTGTGCCCCAACGCCGTCAGCGTCGAATCGATGCTGCCGCGCAGGATGTCGAGCACGTTCTCGACCCCGGCCTGCCCTTCGGCCGCCAGCCCCCACAGGTACGCGCGGCCGATCATCACCGCGCGGGCGCCCAGGGCCACCGCCTTCACGACATCGCTGCCGCGCCGGATGCCCCCGTCGAGCAGCACCTCGATCTGGCCGCCGACCGCGTCGGCGATGGCGGGCAGGGCGCGGATGGTGGCGGGGGTGCCGTCGAGGTTGTTGCCGCCGTGATTGGACACCGAGATCGCGTCGACGCCCGCATCCACGGCGCGCCGCGCCTCGTCCACCCGTATCACGCCCTTCACCAGCAGCGGTCCGTCCCACTGGTCCCGCAGCCAGCGCACATCGTCCCAGGTGGGTTTCGGCGAGTTCATCCACTGCCCATATGCGCCGAAGAAGGTCGGAATGTCGCCGTCCTCCGCCATATTCGGCACGGTGAGGTCCGGCAGGCCGCGCGAACGCAGGTAGGCCAGCAGCCAGCGCGGCTTGCGCACGGTCTGCGGGGCGAACCGCAGGGCCTCACGCGGGGTCAACCGCTCCGGAATGTGGGGGCTCCCCCAGTCCCGGCCGTAGGAGAACGACCAGTCCAAAGTGAGGATCAGGCCCGCGACCCCGGCCGCCCGGGCCCGTTCCAGGCGGCGCAGCACGTCGTCGCGGCCGCCGATCCAGTAGATCTGGAAGAACGTCTTGTCGTTCGCCGCCACCACCTGCTCCACCGGCTTGCTCGCGAACGAGCTCAGGCCCATCGCCGTGCCGCGGGCCGCGGCGGCGCGGGCCACGGCCACCTCGCCGTCGGGGTGCACCGCCTGCACGCCGGTGGGCGATATCAGCACCGGCAGCGAAATATGCTGTCCCAGCACGGTTGTCGCGAGGTCACGCTTCTCCGACATCCCGGCCGTGCGCGGAGCCAGCGCGATCTCGTCGAAGGCGTCGACGTTGTCGCGCAAGGTCACACCCTTCTCCGATCCGGCCAGCAGTGCGCTGTACACCGACGACGGCAGGCGTTTGCGGGCGCGCCGCTGCGCCTCGGCAACGGTCTCGAACCAGCTCGCGGCCATGGAAACTCCTTGTCAGTCTTTCGGGGATACCTCGCGCCCGGAACGTCGGGCCAGGGTCAGTCGCGGACGCAGCGGGACGACGGTGCGATGCCGGAGGCACCCGACCCACACCCCGCACCCGTAGGCGATGTCGTCGGCGATCTCGCGCATCGGATTGTGCACCCGCCCATCGGTGGCGGAGACAACGGCCGGACCGAGCAGCAATGCACCGATCGCGAGCCTGCGGCCGGTTCGCGGCCCGCGGCCGGTGACGGCGAGCGCGAGCAGCAGCGGGCCACAATATTTCGTGCTGTAGCGGCCGATCGCCAACCCCGTATGCCAGAGGCTCGCGACCGCGTATCGCACTGCCTGCCGCGGCGGTGCACCCAGCCGACGCAGTGTCGCACCGTTGCTCAGCAGGGATGCCGTGAATGCGGCGGCCGCCGGTAGCGGCCGCCCGCCGAGCAGGGCCACCACCGTGGCCGCGGACCAGAACGGAACCGCCAGCGGCGGCAGCGAATCCGGATGCCGTTCGGCCAGCGGCGCGGCCGACGTCCCGTAGCGGAACCGTCGGGCAAGCACCCGGCCCACCGACGACGGTTCCTCGTGCGCGACCACCGCGCCGGGGTCGTAGCGCACCCGCCAGCCCGCCTCGTGCAGCCGCCACACCAGGTCGACATCCTCACCGAACCGCAGTCCGGGATCGAATACCGCGGTATGCCGGGCGATGTCGACCAGTGCCCCGCGCCGGGCCAGCAGTGCCGCGGTGGGAACGAATGCCACCGGCGTGTTCGGGACCACCCGCGCCGCGCGGTCACCGAGATCCAGCCCGCACGGGCCGGGGCCCAGGGCGGTGATGCGCGGGGCGACGGCGGCGACCAGCGGATCGTCGAAATGCCCTGCGAGCCGGGCGATCCAGTCGCCGCCGGGCACACAGTCGCTGTCGACGAAGGCGACGAGTTCGGTCCGCACCCGGCGCAGCGCGGTATTGCGGGCCGCGGCGGGCCCGCGGTTGCGGTCGTGCCGCAGCAGGGTCGCCCCGTGGTGTGCGGCCACGGCGGCGACGCTCGCGGGATCGGCCGAGCCGTCGTCCACGACGATCACCGGATAGCGGTCGCCGAGCGCGGTCAGGCACCGCGCCAGCGGCACGGGTCGATCCCGGACCGGCACGACCACGGTGAGATCGGCCGACCGCCTCGGACGGGGTCGGGGATGCGCGAAGCCCGAGTCGGTCAGTCGCCGCGCCAATACCGCCGCGGCGCCGCCCCGGACGGGAGCGATCCGAAGTTGTTGCCAGGCAGCGTATCCGGCCGGGGTCAGCCGTAGCAGGCGGGCGGGCGAACCACCCCACCACAGGTGCGGTTCGATCATGCGGACGCCCGGATCCAGGGTCACCCGCACGCCCTCGGGGAGCGGCGCACTCGGGCCCGGTGGGTCGCCGCTCCCGGTCCGTTTCCCGTCCGTCACAGCGCCAGCCCGCCGTCCACCGGGATGACCGCACCGGTCATCGCGCTGTTGTCGGCTCCGGCCAAAAAGGCCAGCACCGCGGCGATCTCGGCAGGCTGCAGCAGGCGGCCCACCGGCTGCTGACCGCCGAAGCGCGCGGCGTCCGGGAGGCCGTAGATCCGAGCCGTCTCGTCCAGGATCGCGGTGTCGGTGGAGCCGGGGCTGACCGCGTTCGCGGTGACGCCGGTGCCGCCGAGCTCCGCGCCCAGGGCCCGAATCAGCCCCGCCACACCGGCTTTCGCGGCGCAGTAGGCCGCCAGCATCGGCAGGCCCTTCGTCGCGGCGGCCGAGGCGATGGCCAGGAAGCGGCCGGACCGCGGCTCGGGACGCTCCAAGAGCGCGGGAACGGCCGCGCGGGCCAGGTTGACCACCCCGCCGAGGCAGACGTCCATCACCGCCCGCTCCTGCTCGATCGGCATGTCCCACAGCGGAACCCCGCCCGCGATCACGCCCGCGGCGCCGATGGCGGCATCCAGGCCGCCCCAGGTGTCCACCGCCTCGGCCACCGCCGCCCGCAGCGCCCCGGGATCGCGGACGTCGGCCACGAACGGCCGCACCGCGCCCACCCGGTTGACCCGCCCGCCCGCCTCGGTGGCGACCGCGAGCAGCTCCTGTTTCGTGCCCATCGGATACGGCAGCACCGCATCGTCGTCGGCCACATCGACGGCCAGTACCGACCACCCACGGTCGGCCAGCGCCAGCACGGTCGCGGCGCCGATACCCCGCGCCGCACCGGTAACCACCGCAACCCGCCGATGCCCGCTGCCGCTCACCACGTTTCGAGGTCGCGCCACAGCACACCTCCTCCCCCCGATCCCGAATCCCACCGCAGCCCAACCGAATTTCCGGCGTGCTCTCGGCCGGGATCCGCCTCCGGCAGCTGGAGATTCCGGCCGAAAGCATGCCGGAATGACGGATGTGGGGACCGGCAGAGCGACAGATGGGAGGCCCCGCTGCGCGACGGACGAGAGGCACCGCAGCGCCACAGATGTGAAGCACGTTGCGATGGTGGGCGGGCGGCGGGCAGCTTGGCGCGGGACAGTGGCTTGTTTGCCGGGTGCATCAGGCGGCCTCCGTCGTGTGCCATTGGTCGACCTGGCGTGCCAAGGCTTTTGAAAGGACTTCGATGAGGGTGCCGCCTTCGGTGGCCGTCGCGCCCGCCGGGTCGCCGAGGATGCCGGTCGGGCTGACGGCGCGGACACCGCAGGTACGGAGCTGCGGCAGCAGTTCCCGTAGTGGGCGGGTGTTTCCGGCGACCGCGCGGTAGGAGCGGACGGCCAGCGGGCGGATGGCCAGCATCAGAGCGGTCTCGGTGCGGCCCGCGTGGGGGTCGCCGTTCCAGGACGGGGCGAAGGCGCGTACGTCGCGTGACTCCGCGCGCAGGCGGTCGACCGCCCTCGTCACCGGATCGGCATTGCCGCCGTGGGTCGAGACGAACAGCAGCCGCCCGAAGGTTTCGCAGGCGCTGCGGCCCAGCTCGGTGAGCAGTAGTTCGGTGGCGGCCCGGCCGATCGACAGGGTGCCCGCGAAACCCGCGTGCTCGCCGCTGGATCCGTAGGCCACCGGCGGCGCGACCAGCACGTCGGGCCGCGACTGCGCCAGCCGCTCGCACAGCGTGACCGCGATATCCGTGTCGGTGGACAGCGGCAGATGCGGCCCGTGCTGTTCGGTGGCGCCGACCGGGACCGCGAGCAGCGCACCCGCCGCCGCCCGGTCACGAATATCCGGCCATGCCAGATCGGCCAGCCGGTACGGCGGCCTCACGGCGCACCCCGCTGCCCCGGACCGGCGAAGCCCGCCAGCGGACTCTCGTCACAGGCCCGCTGCGGCATGCCCGGCATGCCGATCGTGACGCGGCGGACGCGGTGTGAATGGTCCTCCGATGGCTTGGGCACCGCGGTTCGGTCGACCGTTGCCAGTGCCGAATCGCCGTAGCCGCGCACGCATTCCGGGTCCGGGCCGTCCAACGGCAGGCCGGTGAAGAACTTTGCCGCCATGCAGCCGCCGCGGCAGGCATCATAGGCAGCGCAGGCGGTGCAGGCGCCGCCGGTCTGCGGGTGGCGCAGCTCGGTGAACAGTTCCGAATCCCGCCATACGGTCTCGAATCCCCCTGCGGTGCGGACGTTTCCGGCGCGGAACCGATCGTGGATCGCGAACGGGCACGCGTAGACGTCGCCCACCGGATCGATCAGGCACACCACCCGACCGGCGCCGCACAGGTTCAGGCCGGGCAGCGATTCGCCGTACCCGGACAGGTGGAAGAACGAGTCCCCGGTGAGCACCGATTCGCCGTGGTCGCGCAGCCAGTCGTACAGGTCCCGCTGCTGTTGCGCGGTCGGATGCAGCTCGTCCCAGGTATCGGCGCCGCGGCCGGACGGGCGCAGCCGGGTCAGCCGCAGCTGGGCGCCGAACAGGTCCGCGATCGCCCGGAAGGCGTCCAGCTGGCCCGCGTTCTGGCGGGTCACCACGACCGACAGCTTGAAGTCGTACACGCCGGCCGACGCCAGCCGCTCCATGGCGGTGACGGCGGTCCGGTACGACCCCGCGCCGCGCACCGCGTCGTTCACGGCCTCGGTGGCGCCGTCGAGCGATATCTGCACGTCCACATAGCCGCTGGCCGCGATCCGGCGCGCGGCGTCGGGGGTGATTCGAATTCCGTTGGTGGAGAACTTGACTCCGACGTGGTGGCCGGTGGCGTAGTCGACCAGCTCCCAGAAGTCCGGGCGCACGGTCGGCTCGCCGCCGCCGATATTGACGTAGAAGACCTGCATCCGCTCGAATTCGTCGATCAGGCCCAGACATTCGGCGGTCGTCAGCTCCCGCGGGTCGCGGCGGCCCGAGCTGGACAGGCAGTGCACGCACGACAGGTTGCAGGCGTAGGTCAGTTCCCAGGTCAGGCAGATCGGTGCGTCCAGGCCGTACTGGAACTGCTCGACCAGTGGCAGCGGTGCGCTCATTACGGGGTCCTTTCCCGGATCATGTCGGAGGCCGCCAGGGCGGCCAGGGCCGTCCGGTAGGCGGGCAACTGGGTCTCCGGCACGCCCGCCGCGAGGCAGGCCCGCCGCGCCGACCCGGCATCGGACAGACCGGTCACGACGTGAAACAGCGTGCGGCTCTTGAGAAACGACAGCCGCCGGGTGCCGAAGTGGTACAGCAGCGCCCCGAACCGCTCGGGCCGCACCGAGACCTGCTCCGCCAGCGCCCAGCGGCCGTCGAGATCGAACGGCCGCGGATCAGTAGACACCGCACATGCCATCGATCGACACCTCTTCGACCAGCGTCTCGTCCGCGATCAGCGCGTCCACGAACTCGATGTCGTTGTCCATCATGAGAACTCCCGGGAGCCGAGCTTCCGTCACGGTGTGACGAAATGGAAATATCGTTCTCCTAGTACGGTAATGTCACTTCGTGCCAGAAACAAGAGCGGGCCGTCCCCGGGGCACCAGCCGCCGCGAACTCGAGCTCATCGCCCTGGAGCTGTTCACCGCCCAGGGCTTCGAGGAGACGACCGTGGAGCAGATCGCCGCCACCGCCGGGGTCAGCGCGCGCACCTTCTTCCGATACTTCGAGTCGAAGGCCGCGGTGCTGTGGTACCGGTTCGACGGCGAGGTCCGCGCGATCCGCACACTGCTCGACGAGACCCCGTCGGGGCTGGGCACCATGCCCGGCATCCGCCGGGCGGTGCTGGCGGCCAACGACTACCGCGCGGCCGACATCCCGGAACTGCGCATGCGAATGAGCCTGCTCAGCACCGTTCCCGACCTGATCGCCAGCGCCGCGGTGCACTACGACGCGTGGGAGCGGGCAATCAGCGAATTCGCCGCGCGCCGCACCGGCGCCGCCCCGGATTCGCTGTATCCGCTCGCCGTCGGGCGGGCGACGCTGGCCGTGTGCCGCGCCGCCTACGACAGCTGGGTGCAGTGCGCCGACGCCGACCTGACGACATATCTCGACGCCGCGCTGCGGGCGTTCGCGGCCGGTTTCCCCGACAGCGCATCCGGGCCCGAAATCTGAGTGTATCGTCTACCCCAATGGCGAGAGTATGATTCTCACAAGTGGAGATTATTGATCTCGCACACGCTCGGGGTCGACCCGTCCGAACTAGCACGAGCAGCGAGGAGTCCCGTGAACATCGACGACATGATCCTGGTAAGCATCGACGACCACGTGGTCGAGCCGATCCACATGTTCGACGGCCACGTGCCGAAGAAGTGGGCGGACCTCGCGCCCAAGGTCGTCGTCGACGACAAGGGCATCGACCGGTGGGTGTACCGGGACCGGCCCACCGGCGTCACCGGTCTCAACGCCGTCGTCTCCTGGCCGCCGGAGGAGTGGGGCTACGACCCCGCGGGCTACGCGGAGATGCGTCCCGGGGTGTACGACGTGCACGAGCGCATCCGCGATATGAACGCCAACGGCATCCTGGCCTCGATGTGCTTCCCCACCTTCGCCGGATTCAGCGCCGGGCACCTGGCGTACTTCAAGGACGAGATCACCGTCGCGATGATTCAGGCGTACAACGACTGGCACATCGAGGACTGGGCGGGCGCCTATCCGGGCCGGTTCATTCCGCTGTCGATCCTGCCGCTGTGGGATCCGAAGCTGGCGATTGCCGAGATCGCGCGGGTGGCGGCGAAGGGCTGCCATTCGGTGTCGATGCCGGAGCTGCCGCATCTCGACGGGCTGCCCAGCTATCACGACATGGAGTACTGGGGGCCGGTGTTCGCCGCGCTGTCCGAACACGGCACGGTGATGAATCTGCATATCGGACAGGGCTTCCGAGTGCTGAACCTGGCGCCGAACTCGCCGATCGACAATCTGATGGTGCTGGCCCCGAGCGTTTCGCTGATCGCGGCCCAGGATCTGCTGTGGGGACCGGCATTTCGCACCTACCCGAAGCTCAAGGTCGCGTTCTCCGAGGGCGGCGTCGGCTGGATCCCGTTCTTCCTGGACCGCTCCGACCGGCACTACACCAACCAGAAGTGGCTGCGCCGCGACTTCGGCGGCAAGCTGCCCAGCGAGGTGTTCCGGGAGCACACGGTCTCCTGCTACGTCACCGACAAGACCTCGCTGAAGATGCGCCACGACATCGGTATCGAGAACATCGCCTGGGAGTGCGACTACCCGCACTCCGATTCGATCTGGCCGAACGCGCCGGAATTCGTCCTCGAGGAACTCGAGGCCGCCGGGGCCGACGACTCCGACATCGACAAGATCACCTGGCAGAACGCCTGCCGCTTCCTGGATTGGGATCCGTTCGCGCACATCCCGAAGGAGCAGGCGACGGTCGGCGCGCTGCGCGAGCAGGCCAAGGATGTCGACACCTCGACGACGTCGCGCAAGCAGTACGCCGAGGCCTACGCCGCGAGGGCGAGCTGACGGTGGCGGCGGGGCCAGAGGCCGCGGGCCCGCCTCGCATGACCGGCCCGGACACCCCTGACGCAGCCTCCCCGATGCCGTGGACCCAGCGGGAACTGCAGCGCCTGCTGGATGTCCGGCCGGACGGCGCGGGGCGCTACATCGCCCCCGCCCACGGCCCGACGGAGCGAAACGTGGTCGAGGCCGGGCAGTTGCTCGGGGCCGCCGTGGCGGCCGCCGCGAAAGAGGTGCCCGGACAGCGGGTCACCTCGGCGTCGATGATCTTCTCGCGCGTCGCCGAACACGAGGCGCCGCTGGAGATCGCGACCGAGACGCTGCGGTCGGGGCGTACCTTCACGACCGCGCAGATCCGAATCGGCCAGCACGGCGAGATGTGCTGCGCCGGAATGGTTCTGCTCGATGCCGGAGCGGCCGACCTGGTCCGCGCGGCGGAGCCGATACCGCACGTCACTCCCCCGGAACGGCTGCGGCCCATGGCGATTCCCGGCACCGAGGTGGACGGACGCGACATCCGGGTGGTCGACGACGCCTACGACCCCGACCCGCAGCGCACCGGACCGCCCGAACTGTACGTGTGGACCCGGTTCCGGGATGCTCCCGAGCACGACCACCTGCACGCGGCGCTGCTCACCCAGTCGATCACGCACTGGACGGTCGCCGCCGCGCTGCGCCCGCACCCGGGCTTCGGCGAGGCCATGGCGCACCGGTCGATCTCGACCGGAATCACCATGGCCACCATCACCTTTCACGACGACGCCGACGTGACGGACTGGTTGCTGTACGCCACCCGGGCCACCTACACCGGCCGCGGCCACGCCCAGGGCGAGGGCCGCGTGCACACCCGCGACGGCAGATTGGCCGCCTCCTACACCGTGCACGCGATGCTGCGCGGATTCCGAACACCCGGCGCCGCGGCCTCGGCCACCGCGCTCTGACTCCGAGGAGACGAGACCATGCCGCCATCAGGCTACGCCGACCGGCCGGACTACCGGGTCGACGTGCACCGCGTCCGCAACCTGATCCGGGTCACCTACGGCGGCCACGTCGTCGCGGAAACGACCGCCGCGCTGCTCGTCACCGAACAGGATCACGGAATCGCCTTCTATCTGCCGGAACCCGATGTCCGAGTGGGCCTTCTGGTTCGCGACGAGACAACCACGCGGTGCCCGTTCAAGGGCACAGCGCACTACTGGCGCGCATCCGACAACCCCGCCCCGATCGCCTGGGCATACGCCGAACCGTACCCGGAGGTGGCGCTCCTGCGCGGCCACATCGCCTTCTACCAGGACCGGGTGCGGCTGGAGGTCGGGGTGGCGGTCCCGGCGGTCAGCGCGCCGTACCCGCGGGACCGCGGACGGGGTGCTGCCGTGTCGGGCCGCGTCCGCCGGGGCCTCCACCCGACGAACTGATTCAGACCGCCGGGAGGAGCACACCGATGCAGATTCTTGCCGAGGCCGAAGACCTGCCCGCGGCGGCGCATGTCCGCACCCAGTTGGTCTGCCTCTGGACGGCGCCGGTGGTCGCGGTGATTCTGCTGATCGCGTTCGTGGCATTTCCGGGATTCCGGCCGCCGCTGTCGCCCGAACTCACCGGCGGCCAGGTCGCGGAGTTCTACCGGGACAACACCGCGTGGATCCGGTTCAGCATGGTCACCTACAACCTGTGCGGGATCATGCTGGTGCCGTTCTTCATGGTGATCGTCGTGCAGATGAAGCGGATGGCGACGCAGAGCCACGTCTTCGCCTACTGCTATCTGACGGCCGCGGTCAGCGGGGCGACGATCTTCGCGCTGTCGGACATCTTCTTCCTGGTGGCGGCGTTCCGGCCGGACCGAGATCCGGCATTGATCATGGTGCTCAACGATCTGGCCTGGATAGTGTTCGTCGCGCCGGTCGGAATGGTCGTCGCCCAGAATCTCCTGCTGGCGCTGGCCGTCTATTTCGACAGCGGGCCCGCGCCCGTGTTCCCGCGCTGGGTCGGGCATTATTCGCTGGCGACCGCGCTGGCGATGGTGCCCGCGGCCGGGGCGGCGGTCGTCAAGTCCGGGCCACTGGCCTGGGACGGCGTGCTCTCGTTCTGGTTGCGCACCATAGCTTTCGGGCTGTTCCTCGTCGTCATGTTCTTCGTCCTGCGCAAGGCACTGCACCGCCAAGCGGTCGAGGAGGGGGTGGGCCGGTGAGCGCCCTCGCCTCCACAACGGTCGGTCGTGAGACACAGAACGAGCGCCCCGGGAAACGGGACGTCTGGGTCATCTATTGGATCTTCCCCGCGTTCTACGCCGCGTTCGGCGTGGTCTTCTGCCTGCTGGCCAGGGTGACGCCGCCGCCACGCCCGGACGTGACCGCCGATCAGATGGCGGACTTCTTTCACGGCCATGCCACCACGATTCAGCTCGGATTCTGCGTCCTGCTGGTGATCGTCGGCGGGGCGGCAGTGACCAACGGGATCATCGTCTACCACATGAAACGCATGTCGGTCGGGTCCGTCCTCGCCTACGGATATCTCGGGGGGATGGCCGTCGGCGCCCTGCCGGGGTGCCTGCTCGTCGCCGCCTGCTTCCTGACCGCAACCTTCCGCGCCGATCGCGATCCGCAGATCCTGGCCATGCTCTACGACCTGGGCATGCTGTCCTACAACGGCTCGCTGGGCTGCTTCAGCGCGGCCTACTTCGCGCTCGCGGTCGCCATCCTCTACGACAAGAATCAGATATTTCCCAAATGGTTTGCCTACGTGAATATCTGGCAGATCGTCACCGAGGTGATCGCCACGCAGATGTTCGTATCGACGGCGGGGCCGTTCGCCTGGAACGGCTCGATCGCCTTCTGGCTGGCGGTGGTCGTATTCGCTGTGTGGCTGGGTTGTCTGATCGTGCTTCTGAAGATCGCCACCGCGCTCGAACCCGCTGATGCTCCCCCCTTGGACTGACTCCCGGAGGTCTTCAATGACGAACTCCGAACCATCGACGGCGCCGCCACCCCGAATGCCGGCCGACGGCCACATGTGGGTGATGGTGTTCGGTGACCTGGTCATCTTCGGCGGTTACTTCGTCATCTTCATGATCTACCGCGCCATGACGCCGGACGACTTTCTGCTGTCGCAGCAGCGCCTCGACTTGACCGCCGGTGTCGCCAATACCGTTGTGCTGCTGACCAGTTCCTGGTTCATCGCCCGCAGCGTCGCCGCCGCGCGCACCGGGGAGCACCCGCGCGCGATCCGCCTGACCTGTGCCGCCGGTCTCTGCGGTGCGCTGTTCATCCTGGTCAAGGCCTACGAATGGGCGACGCGTATCGCGCACGGCGACACCAACTCCACCCTGTTCTTCAGCTTCTACTACGTGCTCACCGGCGTGCACCTGCTGCACGTCGCGCTGGGCCTGCTGATCATGGGAATCGTCGTCCGCGAACTCCGCAACCCGCGCCGCCGCCGCATGGTCCTGGTCGAATCCGGCGCCGTCTTCTGGCACATGGTCGACCTGCTCTGGATCGTGATCTTCGCCCTGTTCTACCTGATGAGGTGAGCCGATGACCGTCACCGCGACGAAACGAGCCGGGACCGCCGCGCGCGCCGTCACCTACGTCTGGATCGGGCTGTGCGCCATCACCGTAGGCTCCTGGTGGCTGGGCCCCGGCCACTCCGGCGGCAGCACCGCGGCCAGCATCCCCATCACCGTCGCCGTGGTGGCCCTCGGATACCTCAAGTGCCGCTTGATAATCCGTCACTTCATGGAGGTCCGGACCGGCCCCGCCCGGCTGCGCCACGCCACCGACGCCTGGCTGGCCGCACTCTGGCTCGCCGTCCTGGCCCTCTACCTCGTCGGCGTTCTCGCCGAGACGGGTCATTGAGACCGCGCCTGATCTGCGTGATCTGGTGGCGGCGGAGGTCTCGTGGCGATCAATGTCCGGGTCGAGAGGTGCGACGCTGACGGCGTCCCTGGACATGACCTACGGCAATTCGACCTCGGAGGCCAGCCAGCGACCGTCGACGCGGTCCATGGTCATCAGGATGCGGTTGCGGTCTATGCGAGGCTCGGGGTTGGTGACGTTGGTGATCTCGGCGTCCACGAAAAGCATGACCACGGCCTGGTTTTCGGACGCCGACCGGACGCCGGCGGCCACGACGCGGCCCTTGCTGACCGACTTCGCCTGCAGCAGCATCGGTTTGAGCTGGCCGGAGGATTGGCTGTACATGTCCTTGAATCGGCCCGTCGCGCCGTTCAGGACCGTCGCGAAATCGGCGTCGATACGGGAGGCGTCGATGCTGGTGAGCGCGACGGCGTAGTCCTGGGCGGCGGCGAGTGCCGCGCGACCCGCCTCGTTGCGATCGTTGCGGTCCTCCAGCTTCCAGCCGAAGACCACGGCGAGTACTACTGCCACCGCCAGCAGCATGGTCAGCACCGCCGTCAACGGCCGCGGCAGCCACCGGCGCCACGATCGGCCGTGCCGCACGGCGATATCACTCCCGGCCGGCGTCAGATCGCCGACACTCGCCCCGCCGGTTTCCGCATCGCCCCCGGCACCGGTCCGCACGGCCGCTTCGCCGGAGTCGCCCACCGTTTCATCGGCGGCCTCCCCCCGGGTATCGGGCGGCACCGAGCCGCCTTCCTGATCCGGTGTCACCACCGACGTCTTCTTCATTGCCGTCTCCAATCACTCTCGCGCGCAGTCGATTCCCGCGCGCTAGCCGCCCGGCACGAACGGGCCGCCGTAGCCGGGGGGAATCGTGTACGCCCCGGGCGGCGTCGGGTCCGCGCGCTGCAGCGGGTCCGCACCGGGCGGGGCGGTGGCGGTGTTGTCGCCGGGCGGGCGCGGTGCGTTGGCCGCGCCACGCGGCAGGATCGACGGATCCGGGTTCGTGCAGCGCGCGTGCAGGAACGGCTCCGGGTAGTCGGGAACAGACCCCGGATCGCGGGGCAGGTCGTAGTCGCACGCGTACCGCGGGTACGGGCTCACGATCGCCCACACCGCCCCGTCGTGGAAGGCCGAATGGATGGCGTCGAGCGTCGAACCGGTGCGCTGCTGCGGCCAGAAGAATTCGCGCAGCGCCGGGATGTGCAGGTAGGCCATCTGCGCCGTGGTGGTCAGATTGCCCAGTAGCTGCACCATGGTCGGCGAGTTGTCGGCGATGATCGCGTCGGCCGCGGCCAACGCATCCGGCGCATTGTCGACCAGTGCCCCGTAACCGCCCGTCATCGAGCCGACACCGGCCGCCGTCCGCGCCAGATTCCCGGCGGTCTCCCGCAGTCCCGGCGCCACGTCGCCCAGCGTGGTGAGCACCGCCTTGCTGTTGTGCAGCAGCGAAACCGTCTGCGGCAGCACCGAATCCAGTGTCGACAGCAGGAACATCCCACCGTCGACGAGGGCGGCCAGCCTCTGCGGACCGTCGGACCCCGCGCCGATCTCGCGCACGATGGCCTCGATCTGGGCCGGGTCGATCTGCGTCAGGGTGCCACTCATACTGCCGAGCGCCTGGGCCATGGTGACCGGCGTCGAGGTGCGGTCGGGAGTGACGACGGCGCCGTTGGCCAGATACGGGCCGCCGCCGCCGGCGGGGAGGAAGTCCAGGAACTGCTCCCCCACCGCGGACAGCGACGAGACCCGCACGTCCCCGTTCCGCGGGATCCGCACGCCGGAGTCGATGGCGGCGACGGCGACCACCTTGTCGCCGTCCACCTCGACCGACCGCACGCGGCCCACCCGCACGCCGCGCAGCGTCACGTCCTGGTCGGGCAGCAGGCCGCCGGACTGCGCGAGTTCGACGCGCACCCGATACTGCGATTGGAGGGGGTTGACCTGCAACGATCCCAGCAGCAGGTACCCGATCCCGAGGACCAGCACGAGCAGCAGGCCCAGGCACGAGGTCAGCACGCGATGGCGCGACAGCAGCCGCGCCGAGAAGACCAGCGCCCGCGCGGGCGGTTCCAGGATCACGTTTCCCACGGCTGACTTCATCGGCCCGGCTCGACTCTGTCCTTCAGACGGTTGAGGGTGTACGACAGCGATCCGACGAAGTTCACCCAGTCGGTGGCGTCCGGTGGCCTGGCGCCGGAGTCGACGGGGGTGTTCGGATCGGGCACCGTGCCGAAAGCGAGCTTGGCGATATCGACGTTCACGTGCGCGGACGACGCGTTCGTCACCTTCATGATCAGGGGAATCAGCGCCAGTAGCCCGTTGAGATTCGCCGACGGGGTGTTCGACGCGGTGTTCAGGCCCTCGGCCACCTTGTTCACCGACTCGATCAGGCTGCGGTCGTTGGTGCCCTGAATCGACGGAAACTTCGCCAGCTGCCCGGTGATCCGGTGCACCTGCCCGACGAGATCCACGATGTTCCGGGTGTTGTCGCCGATCGCCTGCAGTGCGGGCCCGGCCGCGGCGATCGCATCGGTCACGTCCGATCGCTGTCCGGCCAGGGTCGTACTCAGATCGCCTGTGCTCACGAGGATTTCGCGGATGCGGTCGGACCGGGCCGCGAGATTGTGCACGAGGTCGCGGGTCTCGCGGATCATGGTGGCGAGCCGGTCGCCGCGGCCCCCGACCGCCTCGCCGAGGCTGTTCGCCAGGCTCGTCATGTTCTCGATGGCGCCGCCGTTGACCAGCAGGGCGGCCCGGGTGAGCACCTCCTCGATGGTCGCCGCCGCGGCGGTCGACTGCAGCGGAATGCTCGCGCCGTCACCGAGATTCGGGGCGGCGGGGTCGGGGCGAGCAGGTGGCGTCAGCGCGACGAAGACGTCGCCCATCGGTGTCGCGGAGCGCAGTTCGGCGGTGGTGCCCGCGAGCAGCGGCACGCCGGACTGAATGCGCATGGTCACCACGGCCGTGTAGTCCCGGGCCCGCATCGATTCGACCTGGCCGATATCGGCGCCGTTGAGCCGGACCTTCGCCTTGGTCGGAAGGTTGAGCGCGTTGGCGAAAGTGGCTGTGAGCGAATAGCCCTCGACGCCCGGCGCGGGCAACGGCAGCCGGTCCAGGCTCACCGAGCATCCGGTGGCCGATACCGCCACCGCCGCAACGGTTCCGAGGAGAAGATGCCGTGATCCGAATCTCGTTCTCATACTTCGTCATCCCTGCTATTTCGGCGGTGCGCCCGCGATCACGGCGAGCATCTGGCCGATTCCGAAATCCGGGCCCATATCGCGCGCGGTCCCGGTCGCGCAGCCGAGTTCCCGCAGGCCCAGCAGATTGCACACCGACTTCAGCATCTGCCCGTCCAGCAGGAACTTGTCCAGGCTGACGGTGCCGCGCAGTGCGCGGGTGTTCGGATCGATGGCGTTGTAGGCGTTGTCGGTCACGAGCGGGAAGACGTCGAGGAATTCGGCGAGATTGTCGTCGTAGTCCGCCATCGACTTCGTCATGGTATTCGCATTGCCCGACAGGTGCTGCAGGGTGCCCCGGTTGCGTTCCAGCAGCTCGGTCATCTGCGTGACGATCTGGTTGAGCTTCGCGCCGGTGTCACCGCCGCCCAGGTTCTGGTCGGCCAGGATGTCGCTGAGCGTGTGGACGCCGGAACCGAAGTCGCGCAACGCCTGATCGTTGCGGGCCGCGGCGGCGGTGAGGGCATCGAGATTCCCGACGATCTTCGTCACGGCGGCGCGGGTGGCCTCCCCGTTGTCCGGGCCGAGTTGCAGCGCCCGCGACAGTTCGGTCATCGCCTCGCGCAGGGTGTTGCCGTTACCGGCGGCGATCTGCGATCCCACATCGAGCAGTCCGGCGACCGGCCCCTGTCCGTTGCCGGTGGCGCCCAACGAGTTCGAGAGCTGGTCGGCCATCGCGAGCAGGCTGTCGAACTCCACCGGGGTCCGGGTGCGGTCCAGGCCCAGGACGGCGTGATCGGGCAGCACCGGGCCGCCGCGGTAGACCGGGGTGAATTCGATGTGCCGATCGGTCAGCACCGAATCCGAGACCGTGACCGCCTGGGCGTCGGCCGGAATCGCGACCCACTTGTCGACGTCCATGGTCACGTCCACGTGCGAGCCCCGCGGCCGGATCTCGGTGACCTTGCCGATCCGCATGCCCAGCACCGACACCGGATTGCCGGCGTAGAGGCCGTTGGCGTTCCGGAACTGCGCGGTCACGGTGTGGGTGGTATCGGTGAGGCCGCCGAGCGGGCCGCCGGAACATCCGGCCACGACCGCGCCCAGCAGCGCGAGGGCCACCAGCTTCACCCCGCGGATCACGCCACTCATTTGCAGTCCTGAAAGTACGTGGGCCGGTTCACCTGCTGCGCGTATCCGCTCAGCGCGCACATGAAGGAGTCGATGAACGCGCCGTCGGGCCCGTTGCCGACCAGCTCCTGGCCGGTGCCGGTGGCGTTCGCGAACAGCCGCCACGGCACCGGCAGGATCTGCAGGATGTTGCGCAGCAGATCGTCGTGACCGGCGATCATCCCCGTCATCTGCGCCAGATTGTCGAGCAGCTGCTGTATTTCGGGCTGGTCGTCCACCGCGATCGGCTGCAGCTGCTGCACCAGGCCGGTCGCGGCGTCGAGCAGTCCCACCACGGCCTGCTGCCGGGAGATGAGCTCCTGCAGCACATTCCGGCCCTGGACAACCATCCCCGCCAACTCGTCCTGCTGTTCGCGCAGCAGCGTGGTCACCTGATCGGTGCTGGTCAGCAGCTGACCGAGCTGCGCGCGGCGGTCGCCGATCACCGCCGCGAGCGTCTTCATATCGCGCAGCGTCTCGGGCACCAGCGCCGGGGCGCCGCGCAGCTGATCGGTCAGCGCGGTCATCGTCTGCGCGACCCGGTCGGCGTCGATGCTGCTGAAGGTCGTCGTCGCGTTCTGCAGCGCGGTCTCGAGGTCGTAGGGCACCTCGGTGCGCGCGAGGGCGATCGAATTGTCGTGCAGGCGGCCCGAACCCGCGGGACGGAGTTCGACGTAGCGCGAACCCAGCAGCGTCGTCAGTTTGATCGCCGCCCCGGTGTCCGCACCCAGCGGCAGGTCGCGCTGCAGCTTCATGGTCACCACGACGTGGTCCCCGGCCAGCTTGGTTCCGGTAACGGTGCCGACCTGGATGCCCGCGAGGGTGACGCCGTCGCCCGCACCCAGCCCGGCGGCCTGCGCGAAGTCCGCCCGGTAGGTCTCGTCGCCGACGTGCAGCGAGTTGACGAACACCGTCACCGCCACGACCACCGCCA
Source organism: Nocardia mexicana NBRC 108244 (assembly GCF_001613165.1). Lineage (GTDB taxonomy): Bacteria > Actinomycetota > Actinomycetes > Mycobacteriales > Mycobacteriaceae > Nocardia > Nocardia mexicana. Next base: position 11,424 of record NZ_BDBV01000033.1, on the reverse strand, counting down.
GCACGGTGACCGCGACAAGGCCGATCCGTAGTTTGCTCATCTCCTCGAGGGGCCGCCTACGGTCGTGCGGTCGAATTCGCCCGGGTAGCTTCACCATTGCCGCCTCACCTGCAGATCCCCGAGTTCTCGGAATGGCCGCTGGGCGTTGTCATCCCGAGGATCGCCGCCATCAACGGGTCGATCCCCGGGATCATGCTCACCGTGACGTCACACACGTAGGCGTCGAGGTAGGCGCCGTTACCGGTGATGCGGGCCAGGCCCTTCAACATGTACGGCAGGTTGAAACCCACGGTCCCGAACTTGTCCTTGTTGTCGATGAAGTGCTGGGCGAAACCCGGTTCGCGATCGACGAACTGGTTCAGCGCCGGGCTCGCGCCGCGCACCACCTCCGCGGCCCGGCCCAGCGTTCCGGAGATCGCGTCGATCTGCCCGAACAGCTGATCGCGCTGCTGCGCCAGGCCGTCGAAGATCCGGCGGGTCTGCTGCAGCACCGTTCTCAGGTTGCCGCTCTGCCGCATCAGGTCCCCGACCACGCCGCTGAGATTGTCGATGACCTGCCCCAGGATCTGATCCGGACCCGCGAAAGCCTGTGCCAGCGAGGCGGTTTCGGCGATCAGGGTGGTGATCGCGCCGTCGTCGCCCTGCAGCGCCCGGACCACCGCCGTGCTGATGTTGTCGACCTGCTGCGGGTCGAGCACGCTGAACAGCGGCTCGAATCCGTTGAGCAGCTTGGAGATATCGAACGAGGGCTCGGTGTGCTCCAGCGGGATCCGGCCGCCCGGCCGCAGCGCCTGCGGATCGCCGAAGTCGCGCAGCGACAGTCCGAGATAGCGCTGCCCGATGAGATTCTGATAGGTGACCGATGCCGCCGTATTCCCGTACAGCGGCTGTCCGCGCTGGACCTCGAAGGTCACCCTCGCGCGGACGCCGTCGAGGTCGACGGATTCCACCCGGCCCACCCGAACCCCGGCCATGCGCACGTCGTCGCCCGCATGCAGTCCGGACACATCGGTGAATATCGCGGAGTAGCTGTCGGTTTCGCCGCTCACGCTGCGCGACAGCGTGACATACATCGTCCAGGTCAGCCCGATCGAGACCACCAGGAAAAGGATCAGCCCGGCCAGCGGCTTGCGGTAGCTCATCGCGGTACCCCCGGCAGTGCGGGCAGTCCCGGAGGCGGCACGACGGCCGGCGGCGGCGGTGGATCGCCCAGTGCCGGAGACACTTTCGCGTCGTTACCGCGCAGCAGCGGCCCGAACAGGATGTCGGCCGCGGCATTGGGCTGCCCGCCGAGGATCGCGGCGATCCGCGCCTGCTCCTGCGGGCTGCCGGTGGCGCCGACGTTCCCGCCGATCAGCATAGGAGCGTCCACCGGCGCCGCAGTGGGACCGATGATGGTGGTGTCGCCGGGCGGCCCGGTGCGGCAGCTGGGCGCCTCCAGGTCGCCGTAGCGCGGGCAGTCGGCGCGCGTGTACTGCCGGTGCGGCGTGAGTTCCAGGATGATCTTCGCCGTCATGTTCTGGTCCCCCTCGTCCCAGAGCTTGATGAAGGTGTAGGCCATCTGGGTCTGCGAGGTGGCCATCTGCGTGAAGTTCGGGCTCCCGTCGGCGATGGTGCCGAGCACCGGGCCGAGTTTGCCGGTGACGTCGGTGATGGTCCCGGTGCGATTCTCGAGCCCGGTCGCCACGGTTGCGGAGGTGGTCAGCCCGCCGGTCAGCAGCGTGGCCAGCTGATCGCGGCGCTCCGCCACCGCGCGCATCGGCGCGACCGCGTTGTGCACGGCGCCGAGCAGATCCGGTGCCGAGGTGCGCAGCCCGGCGAGGGCCTGCGACAGCGCGTCGAGCGTCGAACCCGTCCCGTCCGGAGCCATCGAGGCGTTCAGCGCCTGGGAGATCCGGGTCAGTTCGGCGCCCGCCCGGACCGCCTGCTCCCCGTGCCCGGCCGTGGCCCGCTCGACGACGGCCAGGATGCCCAGCGCCGGTTCGGAGCCGGAACGCCCCGCGGCGGCGGCGATCCGGCTCAGTGCCGTGAGTGAGGTCTGCAGCCGGACCGTCTCCTGGCTGTGGTCCTCGGCGATGCGCCCGCCCGCGGCCAGGGGTGCCCCGCGGCCGTTGTAGACCAGCTGGATCGACGGCACGGCGAAGACATTGCTCGGGACGACGCGGGCGGTCACGGTGGCCGGAATGCCCTGCAGGTAACCGGGTTTCAGGTCGATGTGTACGTGGTTGGGCCCGCCGTCGGTGGACGGGGTGACGCTGTCGACCTGGCCGACCAGCACGCCCTGATACTTCACATCCGATTTCGCGGGCAGGCCGTCACCCACATTCACCAGTTCCGCCGTGACGCGCACGGTTTCGCGGAACGCACCCTGGGATCTGGCCAGCATCAGCCCGCCGACGACGCTTGCGACCGCCAGGAACACTATCCCCCGCAGCAGCAGGTTCCAGTTGGGCAACACCTTGCCGTCCGATTCGAACGCAATCGACATCTGTTGTCACCCACTGATTCTCGCGCCGGAATCGAAGCCCCACAGGGTCATCGTCATGAGCAGGTTCACGAAGATCATCACGGTGATGCTGGCGCGCATCGCGCGCCCGGCCGCCACGCCGACGCCCTGGGGGCCGCCGGAGGCGTAGAAACCGAAGTAGCACTGGATCGTCGTGGTGAGGATGACGAAGACGACCGCCTTCGACAGGGAATAGAGGATGTCCGTGCCGCTGAGCACGAGCCGGAAGTAGTGCTCGTACGTGCCCGGCGACTGCCCGCCCGACAGGCCGACGACGATCTCGACCGCCAGGTAGCTGAACGCCAGGCAGGCCAGATACAGCGGCACCATCGCCACGATCGAGGCCAGCATCCGCGTGGTGACCAGGTACGGGATCGGGCGGATGGCGATCGCGTCGAGCGCGTCGATCTCCTCGGCGATGCGCATGGAACCGAGCTGCGCGGTGAACCGGCAGCCCGCCTGCGCGGCGAAGGCGATCGACGCCATGATCGGGGCCAGTTCGCGGGTGGCGGCCGTGGAGGCGATCATGCCGGTGGCGGGCGCCATGCCGAGCAGTTTCAGCGCGCTGAAGCCCTCGATTCCGACGATGGCGCCGGCCGCCGCGCCGAGCACCAGGATGACCTGCCCGGTGCCGCCGCCGACGACGATGGAGCCGTTTCCCCACGTGACGTTCGACAGCATCTTCAGGAATTCGGCGCGATAGTGCCGCAGCACCACGGGGATGCCGCCCAGCACGCGAAGGAAGAAGGTGGCCATATACCCCAGGCGCGCAATGGGATTCGACACCGCGGCCGCGGCGACCGCGACCGGCCGGATCCCCGGTGGGTAGTAGCGCGAGGCCATCACAGCGTCGTCCTCGGGAACAGGATCGTGTACAGCTCGGTGAAACCCGCGTTCACCAGCATCAGCATGATGATCGAGGCGACCACGGCCGCGTTGACGGAGTTGGCGACGCCGCCCGGGCCGCCCTTGGCGTTCAGCCCCTTCTCGCACGAGACGACGGTGACGATCACGCCGAACACCACGGCCTTCACCATCGCCAGGTACAGGTCGCCCACCCTGGCGAACGACGAGAACGTGGCCAGATAGCTGCCCGGCGTGCCGTCCTGGATGTAGACGTTGAACAGATATCCGGCGAGGAAGCCGACGAAGGAGCTCAGGCCCGTCAGCCCGATGGCGACGACGACCCCGGCCGCCAGCCGCGGCACCACGAGCGCACGCAGCGCCGAGACGCCCATCACCTCCATGGCGTCGATCTCCTCGCGGATCTTGCGCGCGCCGAGATCCGAGCAGATGGCCGAGCCCACGGCGGCCGCCAGCAGGATGGCCGTGACCAGCGGTGCGGCCTGCCGGATCACCGCCAGGCCGCCGGCGGCGCCGGCCAGCGACGTCGCCCCGACCTGACCGGCCAGCAGCCCGAACTGGATCGACATGGTCGCGCTGATCGGCAGCGCCACCGCGATGGTCGGGATGTAGGCGGTCTTGGCCATGAACACGGCCTGCTGGACGAACTCGCGGAACGGGAACCGGCCCCGGGCGATGTCGACGAACAGGTACTGGATGGCACGAACACCCAGAACGAATTGCCCCCCAACGGTTTCCAGCGACGCACCGGGGTGGCGGCGCAGATACCCGCCCGCCCAGTTCTTGATCTCACGGGCCGCGGAGCGACCAGCCTCCCCCGCCACAGGCTCCGCAGCGTCGATCATCGCTACCTCCGTGATGCCGATGGACGCGGGTGATGCGACCACCCCGCCTCCTCGTCGAGTCGGAAAGTTTCATTCTCGCTATCGGAGAATGATACATTCGCCACGGGAGGACGTTAGCAAAATTCCGGCCCCGGCAACACCCTCGGCAGCGGATCGATCGGGCGGGCCCGCGACCCCGCTGAAGCCTCGGGATGACCCCTTACCCTGCACTAGATCGAACTGAAAGTATCGTTCTCCAGATTGCAATTACGATTCTTGACTCCGGCACGCACTCATGGAAATCTAGTGGTTAGAAATTGAGAATGTGATTCTCTCGAGAGGAGGGCGGATGCGCGTCCCCCCGCTTCCGGCCGATCAGTGGGACGACCGGACCCGTGCGGCACTGCGGTCGCTGCTCCCCCGCGAACGCCGGCACCCGGACGGCGCCGGACCTGCGATGTCGGCGCTCGTCCGGCATCCGGATCTCACCGAGGCGTTCCTGAGTTTCGGTGTCTACCTGCTGTTCCGATCCAGCCTGCCGCCGCGGGTGCGGGAGCTGGCGGTGCTGCGGGTGGCGCACCTCAGCGGCTGCGCCTACGAGTGGGCGAGTCACGTCGAGATCGCGCCGCGGGCCGGACTGACCGACGACGATATCGACGGCGTGCGGCGCGGCACCCTCGCCGACCCCTTCGAGCAGACGGTGCTCGACGCGGTACGCGAACTGCGCGAGCACTCGCAGCTGTCGGACCCGGTGTGGGCCGCGCTCGGCGAGCGGCTCGACGAGCAGCAGCGCATGGATCTGATCTTCACCATCGGCGGCTACGGCCTGATGGCCATGGCCTTCAACACCTTCGGCGTGCAGCCGAAGACGGGCATGCACGAGGCCGCGCCCGCGAACGACACCCACACCGACCGAGAGCAGGTGGTCTGAATGCCCAAGGGCTACATCATCCTTACCGAAGCCATCACCGACCCCGAGGGCATGAAGGCCTATGCGAAGGCCGCCGGTCCGGCGATCCGCGGCGTACGCGTGGTCGCCGTGGACTCGCACCCGGAGGTCCTGGAGGGTGACTGGCACGGCGATCAGACCGTCATCCTCGAGTTCGACTCGGTCGAGGCCGCCCGCGACTGGTACAACTCCGACGCCTACGAGACGGCCAAACTGCTGCGACACAGGGCGGCCGACACGAATGCCGCGATCGTTTCCGGTCTGGGCTGACCAGGTGTCGCCGATCATGCACTCCCCCAATGGATGTGAACCATGCTGACCCTTCGAGCGGCGGGGCTGCTGGACGTCGACGCGGGTGAGATCGTCCGGCCCGGCGTCCTGCGCATCGACGGCGACCGGATCGCGGGTGTCGGCGGCGCGGCCCGCGCGGCCGGCGACGAGGTCATCGATCTCGGCGACGCGATCCTGCTGCCCGGCCTGATGGATATGGAGGTCAACCTCCTGATGGGCGGCCGCGGCGAAACCGGCCTGCCCTCCAGCGTGAAGGACGATCCGGCATTGCGCGTGCTGCGCGCGGTCGGCAATGCCCGCCGCACGCTGCGCGCCGGATTCACCACTGTCCGCAATCTCGGCCTGTTCGTCAAGACCGGCGGCTATCTCCTGGATGTCGCGCTGGGCAAGGCGATCGACCAGGGCTGGATCGAGGGCCCGCGCATCGTCCCCGCGGGGCATGCCATCACGCCGACCGGCGGTCACCTGGACCCGACCATGTTCTCCGCCTTCGCCCCCGACGTGCTGAAGCTGACCCTCGAGGAGGGCATCGCCAACGGCGTCGACGAGGTGCGCAAGGCGGTGCGCTACCAGATCAAGCACGGCGCCCAGCTGATCAAGATCTGCGTCTCCGGAGGAGTCATGTCGCTCACCGGAGCCCCTGGGGCGCAACACTATTCCGACGAGGAGCTGCGCGCGATCGTCGACGAGGCGCACCGGCGCGGGCTGAAGGTCGCCGCGCACACGCACGGTGCCGACGCGGTGAAACACGCCGTGGCCGCGGGCATCGACTGCATCGAGCACGGCTTCCTCATCGACGACGAGACCATCGAGCTGATGGTCGCGGCGAACACCTGGCTGGTGCCGACCACCCGGCTGGCCGACGCCATGGACATGTCCAAGGCCGACGAGGCGCTGAAAGCCAAAGCGGCGGAGATGTTCCCGAAGGCGCGCGCCTCGGTCCGGGCGGCGTACGAGGCGGGGGTGCGGATCGCCGTGGGCACCGATGCCCCGGCAATTCCACACGGCCGCAACGCCGATGAGCTGGTGGCGCTGGTCGAACGCGGACTCGAACCGGCCGACGTACTGCGGGCGGCGACGATCAACGCGGCCGACCTCATCGACGCTCCCGATCGCGGCCGCCTGGCCGAGGGACTGCTCGCCGACGTGATCGCGGTGCCCGGAGATCCCCTGCGGGACATCGCCGTCACGCAGGACGTGCGATTCGTGATGAAAGGCGGCAAAGTCGTGAAAGGCGGAACAGCCCATGTCGGCCAGCGATGACCTGCTCGAGCTCCAGCAGCTACTCGCCCGGTACGCGGTGACCATCACCAAGGGCGATATCGACGGCGTGGTCGCGGTGTTCACCCCCGACGGCACCTACAGCGCCTTCGGCGACACCTACACCCTGGACCTGTTCCCGGACCTGGTCGCCGCCGCGCCCAAGGGCCTGTTCCTCACCGGCACACCGGTTCTCGACGTCGACGGCGACAGCGCCACCGGCACCCAGCCGCTGTGCTTCATCGACCACGCCACCCACGACATGCGGATCGGCTACTACACCGACACCTATGCCCGCACCGCGGACGGCTGGCGCATCGCGACCCGGCGGATGACCTTCATCCGCCGCAACGGCGACCACGACTCCGGCATCCCGCACGCCTTCGAGCGCACCCGCGGCTGAAAAGCGTTGCCGCGGGACAAGGCTCGAGCGCTGCCGCGGGCCAAGGGCTCGAGCGCTGCCGCGGGACAGGGGCTCGAGCGCTGCCGCGGGACATAGGCTCGGCAGGAACTCAGCGATTCACAGAAATACGGAGGACACCCGATGGCGAAGGCACTGGCGCCGGAGGTCTCGACCTGGCCCGCGGCGAACCCGCAGTTGATCGGCAGCCGCTGCGGCGCCTGCGCCGCGACCACCTGGCCCCGCCAGACCCGCTGCCCGCGATGCAGCGAGGCCGACATGTCCGACCTGTTGCTGCCGCGGCGCGGCACGCTGGTGGCCTGGACGACACAGGGATTCGTCCCGAAACTGCCCTACGCGGGCAAGGAGAACGCCGACAGTTTCGAGGCGTTCGGGATCGGGCTGATCCAGCTCGGCGACGAGGTGCGCGTCGAGACCCGTCTCACCACCGCGGACCCGCAGGTCCTGCGCTTCGGTATGGATGTCGAGCTGACATTCGTCCCGCTGTACCTGGACGACGCGGGGGACGAAGTCCTCACGTGCGCGTTCGCGCCGCTTGAAAATATTCTGCCGTAGGAGATTTCCGATGCACGACGTTGCCATAATCGGCGTGGGCCTGCACCCGTTCGGCCGGTTCCCGAAGACCGCCATCGAGATGGGCGCCGAGGCGATCCAGCTCGCGCTGTCCGACGCGGGTGTCCGATGGCAGGACATCCAGTTCGGCTTCGGCGGCAGCTACGAGGTGAGCAATCCGGACGCCGTCACCCGGCTGGTCGGCCTGACCGGGATCCCGTTCACCAATGTGTTCAATGCCTGTGCGACGGCGGCGAGTTCGATCGAGCAGACCGCCGAGGCGATCCGGTCGGGCCGCTACGACATCGGCATCGCCGTCGGCATGGACAAGCACCCGCGCGGGGCGTTCACCGACGATCCGGCCAAGCTCGGCCTGCCCGCCTGGTATGCGGAGAACGGCCAGTTCGTGACCACGAAATTCTTCGGGATCAAGGCGAATCGCTATATCCACCAGCACCATATCTCGCAGCGCACGCTCGCCAAGGTGGCCGCCAAGAACTTCCGCAACGGCGCGCTCAACCCGAATGCGTTCCGCCGCAAGCCGATCTCGGAGGACGACATCCTCGCCTCCACGGTGCTCAACTACCCGCTGACGCAGTACATGTTCTGCGCGCCCGACGAGGGCGCCGCGGCCGTGATCATGTGCCGCGGGGAGCTCGCCGCCCGGTACACCACCAAGCCGGTCTACCTGCGCTCCACCGCGATTCGCACGCGCCGCTACGGCGCCTACGAGGTGCACAGCACCTGGGCCGCGGTCGACGAGGACGCCTCGCCGACGGTGTACGCCTCGCGCGCCGCCTACGAGGCGGCCGGGATCGGGCCCGAGGACGTCGGCGTGGCCCAGCTCCAGGACACCGATGCGGGCTCGGAGGTGATCCATATGGCGGAGAACGGATTCTGCGCCGACGGCGAGCAGGAAAAGCTGCTCGCGGAGGGCGCGACCGAGATCGGCGGCCGGATTCCGGTCAACACCGACGGCGGGCTGATCGCCAACGGCGAGCCCATCGGAGCCTCCGGCATCCGGCAGGTGTACGAGCTCGTGCGGCAGTTGCGCGGCCAGGCGGGCGACCGGCAGGTTCCCGGGAAACCCACGGTGGGCTACGCCCAGGTGTACGGGGCGCCCGGCACCGCCGCCGCGTCCGTGCTGAGTATCTGAGCGATGCTGAGTGTCTGAGCGATGCCGAGTACCTGAGCATCACCGAACCCACCTCCTGAAGAGGCCCGCAGGAAATGTAATTCTCAGGATTTAATAATACAGCTCTCTCGAATATTGGTGGACACGCGACCTGGACACCGGGTATCACGTCATTCTCCGGTACAGTGCATTCATGTTCTCTTCACGCGACCGGGGACCGTGGCGCCCGTGACCAGCCCGAGCGAAGAGCCGGCCTGGAAGCAGCGGGCCGTCGAGCGTTCGCTGCGCACCGCGAAGCGGCGCGCCGAGCAGCGGGTACAGAAATTCCTCGACGCCGCGCAGGCCATCATCACCGAGAAGGGCACCACCGACTTCACGGTGCAGGAGGTGGTGGACCGCTCGCGACAGTCGTTGCGCAGCTTCTACCTGCAGTTCGACGGTAAGCACGAGCTGCTGCTGGCACTGTTCGAGGATGCCCTCAGCCGCACCGCCGAACAACTGCGCGCCGCGGCCGACAGCAAGAAGAAGCCGCTGGACAAGCTGCAGGTCACCGTCGAGCTGCTGTTCGAGCTCTGCCGGCCCGATCCGGCCGCGCAGCGTCCGCTGTTCACCGACTTCGCCCCGCAGCTGCTGGTATCGCATCCGGCCCAGGTGAAGGTCGCGCACACGCCGCTGATCGCGCTGTTCACCGAGCTCATGGAGCAGGCGGCGGCGGCCGGTCAGCTGCGCTCCGGCGTCGATCCGCACCGGGCGGCCGCGATGGTGATGCAGACCGTCATGTTCACCGCCCAGTCCACCGGCAGCACCGACGAGCAGACCCAGAACCCGCTTACCGCCGGTGAAGTCTGGGACTTCTGTGCGCGCGGATTCACCGGTAAGTGAGAATCTTATTCTCTAGGTGAGAGAGTTCGATTAAACTCCGATTATGGATCGGAGTGGGCCGCACCGGCCCTATCGGGTGGTGCAGTGGGCGACCGGGAATATCGGCGCCCGCGCACTGCGCGGCATCATCGAACACCCGGATATGACGCTCGCCGGGCTCTACGTCCACTCGCCCGCCAAGGCCGGGCGCGACGCCGGTGAGCTGTGCGGGACGGCGGCGACCGGAGTCCTCGCCACCTGCGCGGTCGACGAGATCGCCGAGCTGGGCGCGGACTGCGTGCTCTATATGCCGCGGGCCTTCGACCCCGACACCGTCACCCGGCTGCTGGCGTCGGGGGCGAACGTGGTGACCACCTGCGGCCACTTCCACCATCCGCCGAGCATGGATTCGGCCCTGCGCCGACGGATCGAGACCGCCTGCGCGCGGGGCGGCACCTCGATCCACAGCACCGGCAGCAGTCCCGGTTTCATCACCGAGGCCCTCCCGCTGGCGCTGTCGTCGATCCAGCGCCGCCTCGACCGGCTCGCGATCGACGAGTACGCGGACCTCTCGCACCGCGATTCCCCGGGAATCCTGTTCGATGTCATGGGGTTCGGGCGACCGCCCGCGGAATTCGATCAGCGCCGGGCCGATCACGTCGGCGCGAGCTTCGGGCCGTCGCTGCGCCAGCTCGCCGACGCGCTCGGGCTCGGCATCGATGCGGTGACAGCGAGCGGCGAGGTCGCCACCGCACGGGACACCACCGTCATCGCCGCCGGCACGATCGAATCCGGAACGGTTGCCGCGCAACGCATCACGGTATCGGCGCGATCCGACGGCCGAGCGGTGCTGAGCTTCCGCGCCACCTGGTACTGCACCACCGGCCTGTCCGCGGACTGGGAGCTGCGCGAAACCGGCTGGCATGTCGCGGTCGACGGCGACGCACCGCTGGACATCGACATCCGATTCTCGATCCCCCTGTCCCGCATGGCCGAATCCTCACCCGCGTACACCGCCAACCGCGCCGTGAACGCCGTGCCGGTGGTCTGTGCCGCCACACCCGGCATCCGCACCACGGTGGAGCTGCCGCCCGTCGTCCCCGTCCTGAGCTGAGATCTGTTCCGGCGCAGCGGCGGGACTCACCGCGCGTGGCTCTCCGCGAGCACCCGGCGCAGCACCTTCCCGGACGGCAGGCGCGGGATCTCCGGGACGAACACCACCCGGCGCGGCCGCTTGTAGCTCGCCAGCCGCTCGCCGACCAGGGCGATGAGTTCCGCGCCGGCCACGGGACCGTCCGCCACCACCGCGGCGACCAGCGCCTCGCCGTCGTCCGGATCGGCGATTCCGAAGACCGCGCAGTCCACCACGTCCGGATGCCCGTGCAGGACGGCCTCGATCTCGGCGGGCGCCACCTGAAATCCCCGCACCTTCACCATTTCCTTGACCCGGTCGGTGAGGCGGATCCACCCGTCGGCATCGATGCGGCCGACGTCGCCGGTCCGGTACCAGCCGTCATCGAACGCGGAGGCGGTCGCCTCGTCCGGAAGGTACCCGGCCATCAGGGAATCCGAGCGGGCCTGCAACTCGCCGACCTCTCCGGGCCCGACCGGTTTCCCGGTCCGCAGCGACACCACCCGCAGGGTCACGCCCGGCGCCGCGCGGCCGACGCTGTCCAGCCGGGCGCCTTCGATCGGATTGGCGGCGATGACCGGAAGTTCGGTGGCGCCGTAGGCGGGCAGCCACGCGACTCCGGTTCGGCG